>NZ_JBIKPS010000024.1:0-45728 GCF_044357305.1 Flavobacterium sp. | reverse complement strand
TGTGGGAAACCGTGCCGGTTCGACTCCGGCTTCGGGTACATTAAAAGTCCGTAATTGTATTGTTAATCAATATATTACGGGCTTTTTCTATTATAATTTCCCGACTATTACCAAACAATTATTATTCATCTTCCCTCTAACATTATAGAGCTTCCGCACATCATTATTGAGTTTCGGTAGGTCATTATAGAGTTTCGGTAAGTCATTATTGAGTTTCGGTAGGTCATTATAGAGTTTCGGTAGGTCATTATAGAGTTTCCGTAAGTCATTGTTGAGTTTCGATAGGTCATTATAGAGTTTCGGTAAGTCATTATTGAGTTTCGGTAGGTCATTATTGAGTTTCGGTTGACCCCTCCTAAAATTACTTGACACTTTTTGTTGTTAATTACTAATTTTTTATGTCAACTAATTTTTTATTTCTTATGTAATATTACATCGTTTTTTATTAATTGCAAAAATTATTTTTTTACAATTTTTAATCCTGTTTTATCTTGTCAAGTTGAGGCTTTATTTCTAATCATTTTTACAGTTATTTTGTTATTACTAAAATTACTTTACCATTGTTTTTTATTACTGACCCCTCCTAAAATTATGGGATATCAATATAAAGCTTCCGTGTGATTAATGGAACGCAGATTGGGGCGGATTCTTTTACCACAAAAGGCACAAAGGATTGTGTCCTAAAGTTTAAACAATCTAATGACTACTCTCTTAAATCGCCTACTTCAACTACAAAGTTGTTTTAAAAAAGCATAATGCAGGACTATGAATACCAATAAAAAAGCCTCCTCAATTTTTTGAGGAGGCTTTGAATTATTTAGAATTCATGATAGATTATCTCTTAATCACCCGTAACGTTTTCACATTATCGCCTTGGCTTACAATCACATTGTACACTCCTGTTGGGTAGTTTGTACCTAATTGTAAATCGTTTATTGCACTTGGAGTTACTTCGGTTTTATCGATTAACTTTCCTATCATGTCGTAAATGCGAACTTGTACTATTTCGGTGCTCGATGTAGTTATATTTAAGTTGCAAGAAGTCGTGAATGGATTCGGGGAGGCAATTACCGCAAACGGCAGGTTTACCTCTGTTGATTCAACCTCTTTTGCAATTGCACAATCTTTGTAGTGCAGTGTAAATGCTACTCCGTTTACAGACACTCCACACACATTAGTGAACTTCGCTCTGTAGTAATTTACTCCAATTGCTGGGTTGGTTACCGTGTAGGTTGTTGCTGTTTCTCCTGCTATATCCATAAATCCTGTGGTAGTAGAAGTAGTAGAATGTTGCCATTGGATTGCTCCATTAGAACCCGCTGCTATTGTTAACATTTTATTGGTAGAGGCACATAGTGCTAATACTGCTGTAGCCCCACTTGGCGTGGTTGTATTGGCAGTAATTGTTTTTGCCAATGGTGCGCTGTATACCGATACTAAAACTGGGTCGGCGATTACTGTAGAACAAGATCCTATGGTAACTACCGCTCTGTAAGCAGTTGCTACGGTTATGTTTCCAGTTGCCAACGTGTTGGCTGTAGCTCCATTAATATTTACATAAACTCCAGTTAAGCTAGTCGATTTTTGCCATTGGATGCTTCCTAATGCTCCGGTTAATGTTAGTGTGGTTCCAGTTCCAGAACATACCATTGGGCTTAACCTAGTTATGGTTCCAGATACTGCAGCAGTTGTTATATTTAATGCAACAGCATTGGTATAAACTACCGAACAAACGCCACTAGTGACTTTTGCTCTAAAATAGGTGTCAGCAGTAACATTGGTTACTAGATAAGTTGCTGTGGTTGCTGTAGAAGAACCAGAAACGTAATTAGTACCCGCTGTGGCTAAACCTGTAGGAACATTTGTAAAGTTAACTCCGTCGGCAGAAGATTGCCATTGGATACTTCCTGTAGCGCCTACAACTAGTACTTTTGCATTAGAACCAGAACAGATTGCTCTTGCTCCACTAGCAATTCCTGCAACCGATTGTGGGTTTACCTTGATGGTTTTAACGGCACTTCGTGCAGTGCTACAATTTCCGCTAGTAACCACACTTCGTACATAAAAAGCAGATAACGGAGCATATGCAACGCTAGTCATAGTAAATGTAAGTTGGTTCGCTCCAGCAATTGCTTGGAATCCAGTTGTAGCGGAAACGGTAGATACTTCCCATTGGATAGCAGTTCCTACAAAAGCAGCAGAGGTAAATGTAATATCGCCAGCAGTACAAACCGAAGTTGTCGTTGCGCCATTGGCAGTCGCACTAATGCTTCCTGCTACAGCCGCTTTACTTACCGATATTTTTACTGGGATTGCTGTGGCAACACATGCGCCGTTGGTTACTAACACTCGGTACCAAGTTGCAACAGTTAGATTGTTTACCGTCAATTGGTCGGTAGTGCTAGTTTCATTAATCCAAACAGGAGTGGCACCTGTAGCGTTTATATAATTTAATGATTTTTGCCATTTAATAGTTCCTGTTGCTCCCTCTACAGAAAGTAGGGTGCTGTTGCTAAATGCAGTTGGATTTCCGTTTAGATCAAGACCTGTGGTTGCATAAGCACATACCGTAACGTCTCCTCCTACTATACTTCCTGCATTTGCTGGTGCACTCACAGTGATTTTTATTGGTGTTGCCATTGCTGTACAACTATTGTTTGTTAGCACTGCTTGGAACCAAGTAGTTTGCGATAAAACTCCGGTGTTGAATGCCATGCTTGGATTTGCTGCTGCAGAAGTTGCTGCAATTATAGAACCTACATTTTCATAGTTCACGCCGTCCGTAGAAGAACGCCATTGTAGGTTTCCGATGCTTCCTGCTGCTAGAGCTAAGTTCACGCTATTTCCTTGACAGGTGGTTAAAGCTGGAGACAAAGTTCCTACAACGCTTAGCTTAGTAGCTTTTGCTGCAGCAGAAATGCTAACCGATGTAACGGCTGAATAGTCTTTACAAGCGCCATTGGTTGCAATTGCTTTGTACCAAACCATTGGCACGGATGCCGAATAGGTTAATGTTCCTGTGTTTAAAGTTGCTGTGGTAGCACCTGCCACTGCACTCCATGTTGGCGTTGCAGCGGTGTAATTGGTAGATTTATACCAGGCAATACTTCCTGTGGTGCTGGATAAATTTAATGTAGTTCCCGATCCGGTGCACACAGTGCTCGCAAGTTGGGAAAGTGTTCCAACAGAAGCGGGTTGGCTTACTGTAATTTTGATTGCCGTTGCCTTTGCTGCGCTACAAACACCATTGGATGCTACGGCTCTAAACCATGTGGTTTGGGTTAAGACTCCTGTATTAAATACAATTAATGGATTGCTTGCCGATAGTGCTGTTTGTTCAAATATATCGCCAACATTAGCATACGTAATTCCATCGGCAGAAGCTTGCCATTGGATGTTCCCAATGCTTCCTGCTGCTAATGCTACATTTACGCTAGTACCTTGACAGGTAGTTAATAGTGGTGATAAAGTGCCTACAACACTTATTGCAGTTGCTTTGGAGAGTGTAATTAAATCGGTAATGGTAACCACCTCGGAGGTTTTAACACCACATATACTAGTGATTTCTACTTTGTATTTTGTTCCAGAAGCTGGAAGTACGGTATTGGTTTTGGTAATAGTCAAGTTAGCCGTAGTTACTCCAGAATAATTGGCGTTGTTAGAAATTAACGTCCAAGTGGTTCCTGTAGCAGCTTGCATATACCATTTATAGGTAGCAGCATCGGCAGGTGTTGCAACAGAAAATGTTGCTGTGGCTCCTGTTGCTTTACAAATGCTTGTACTAGTTGGTTGGGCGGTAATAGCATTGCTGTTGATGGTTAAAACTAAATTTTCAATAGTACACTCTGTTTCAAAAGTATAATTTCCAGATGTGGTATAAGTAGTACCATCTACCGTCCAGAAATAACTATCACAAGCGGCAATGGTAGTAGTATTATTTACTCTTGGAGTAAGTGTTAAGTGCAGAATGTCCGTATGGCAATTTACCTCAAGGGTGTAATCTCCCGATTGGGTGTATTGCGTATCATTTGCAATCCAAGTATAAGAATCGCCACAAGCTGCAACGCTAACTTCTGTTTGCGTAGCTGGAGTAAGAGTTAAATGCAAGATATCCGTATGGCAATTTACCGTATTAATGTACTGACCCGATTGGGTGTATTGCGCTCCGTTTACCTCCCATACATAAGAATCCCCGCAAGCTGCAACAGTATCTTCCGATTGTGTAGCTGGAGTAAGCGTTAAATGTAGGGTTTCGGTAATACAATTTACACTATTGGTATAATCACCAGACTGGGTGTATTGCGTTTGGTTGGACTCCCAAGTGAAGGAATCTCCACAAGCAGCAATACTAACTTCTTCTTGAGTAGCTGGGGTAAGGGTTAAATGCAAAATGTCCGTATGGCAATTTACCGTATTGGTATAGTCGCCCGATTGGGTATATTGGATTGCATTAGTATCCCAAACATACGTATCCCCGCAAGCGGCAATGGTAACTTCGGATTGTGTTTCTGGAGTAAGGGTTAAATGTAAAATATCGGTATGGCAATCTACACTATAAGCATAATCGCCAGACTTAGGATATTCAGAATTATCAATATTCCAAAAATAAGTATCTCCACATGCAGTAACACTAACTTCTGTTTGGGTAGTTGGGGTGATTGTTAAATGTAGAATATTTGTAGTACAATCTAAACTATTGGTGTAGTCGCCCGATTGGGTGTATTGTGTATCGTTAACATCCCAAACATAGGTAGCTCCACAGTAGGCAACGGTAACTTCAGATTGTGTGGCTGGGGTAAGGGTTAAATGTAGGGTTTCTGTTGTACAATCTTCACTATTAGTATAATCTCCTGATTGGGTATATTCCGTTCCATTGGCTTCCCAAACATAAGAGGCGCCACAAGCTGCAAGAGTTACTTCTGTTTGAACTACTGGCGTAAGTGTTAAATGCAGAATATCAGTAGTACAATTTACACTATTGGTATAATCGCCAGATTGGGTATATTCCGTTCCATTGGCATCCCAAGTATACGATACACCACAAGCTGCAACAGTTACTTCTGTTTCGGTTGGTGGTGTTAGTGTTAAATGCAAAATATTAGTAGTACAGTCTACGCTATTAGTATAATCACCAGATTGGGTATATTCAGTTCCGTTGGCATCCCAAGTATAATAAGCACCACAAGTGGCGATAGTAACTTGTGTTTGTGTTGCGGGAGTAAGTGTTAAATGTAAAATAGAAATTGTATTATCTAAAACATAAGTGTAATCTCCGGATTCTGTATATACAGTGCCATTTACAGCCCATGTATAAGAATCTCCACACACCAAAACACTAACTTCGGAAGTTATTGCTGGTGCAATAGTTAAATTCAGAATTTCAGTATGGCACTCGTTTACATACGTATAAGTACCTGAAGTGGTGTAAATAGCTCCCGTTACTGGCCATGTATAATTATCCATTGTTAGGATAGTAGTGGTAGTACTAGCTGCTGGATTTACTGTAATTGTTTGGGTAGCAGTAGTAGCACATTGTCCAGCATCTGGTGTAAAGGTATACTCGGTGGTTACCAAATTATTTACCTCAGGTGACCAGTTTCCTGTAAATCCGTTAGTTGAAATGTTTGGTAAAGCATCTATAACGACTCCTGAGCAAATTGACTCAATTGCATTAAATGTTGGGGTAGTTTGAGGTGCTACTGTGATAACTTTAGTTACCTGACAATTGTCAACATTAGTATATGTTATTGTTGATGTACCCGATGATATTCCTGCCACTAAGCCTGTATCAGATACTGTTGCAACATCAGTATTTGAAGAACTCCAAGGGTTTGAACTTGCAGGGGTATATGTTGCAGATAGTTGACTAGTTCCGTTGATGCATACGAAATTAGAACCCGTGATGACAGAGTTACTATTCACGGTAATGACCAAACTATCATAATAATTAACACCATTATTTGTAATAGTGACTAAATAAGTAGTAGTAACACTAGGATTAACATTAATAGATGGTGTTGTTTCCCCATTACTCCATAGGTAAGTGGTTTGAGCGTTAATTTCATAAGAAAAAAATGAAAAAACAACAATAATAAAAGCAGCTAAATTTTTCATAATAAGTATTTTAGTTTTTGTTTTAGTCTAATTAGGGAAATTTCTAAATTCAATTTAATTTTTCAAACATCTAACTGACACTCCCATTTTTTTGGTCTCAGGAGCATTACCACGCCATGGAGATATTCTTGATAAATCACCAGACATATTAGACAATTGAACATAATGTGATTCTCCGTCTCCAAAAGTGTTATTAATATGATATAGAGCTTTTGTTCCACAAGTTAAAAAATTACCGTCTAAATCTCTACCGCCAGAAGGACGGGCATTGAAATTTAATAAGTTAATTGCACCTTCATTTGGTTCATTCCATTCGTTTGTACCTGTAATTTTCAACATACCTCCTGAATTTGAAGTTTGATTAGGAAACGAATTTATTACCCATGTTTTTAATCCACTTTCACCAAACCACTCATCAAAAGTTGGTACATGCCAACCAATCGGACACATTTTATTTGTACTAACTGTATAAAAATTATATAGTTTACCAATATTTGCACAATCGCTTAAGTTTGCTGAATTATAACACCAAGCAGAATCATTTGCATTATTCCATTCGATTGAAGATTGTAATTGTGGAATTAATGTACCATCATTTAAAGTACTTACACGAAGGTCTTCAGCCATCCATAATTGACTTCCTATTTTAACCGTTTGATATATATTACCTTCGATATCTACAACCTTGTTTTCATCAATTATAACTGTAAGTGTTGCTTGATCTTCTGGACAAATACTTGAGTTATTTGTTATAACTGAATGGGATAAATGTTTCAAAATAGTTATTGTCATTATACTATTTGAAGCACATTGCCCAATATTTGGACTAAAAACATATGTTGTTGTTAGTTGATTATTTATTGGTGGTGTCCATGCTCCAATAATTCCATTTGATGAAGTTGTAGGTAAATTTTGAATACTGGCTCCCAAAAAATAAGGATCTATTTGCGTAAACGATGGAATAACTTGCGGTGTAATAGAAACATTTACTGTAGTTCTGGTGCTTTCGCAGCTGTTTATAGTTTGAGAAGCAAAGTAAGTTCCAGCTGTTAACGGGGTTGTAGTTGCTAAAGCGGCTCCGTCATTTGCGGAAGCATACCATTTAATATCCGTTCCAGTTGCTACTAAATTGGCAACGGTTGCATTGTTGCAAAAAGTTTGCGGTTGTGCGATTGGGGCTGGAGTTGCCGATAAATTAATGGTGGCTGTAACCGCAGTACTTACACAACCCTCAATACTAGTTTCTACAGCTTGAAGCGTGTAAGAGCCATCGGGAACAGTGGTCCAATCTATGGTTATTTCATTTGTACCATTTCCAGTAATAACAGCATTTGGTGCTGCAGGTAAAATATTCCAAGCATAAGTAGAACCATCGTGCGTGGCATCGCCAACATTTACATTATAAGGTTGAATGGTTTTAGTGCAAAGATTTTGAGTGCTTGTTGATGAAGTATACAATTGGGTTATTTCGGCTTGAGTTAGGGCACGGTTGTAGATGGCGATGTCGTCTATTTTTCCTTGAAAATAAGCAATGTCACCAGCCCAATTCCTTCCTATTTGTATGTCACCATCCCAACAACTCGAAGTCTGAGGAAATAAAGTTGTCATCGTTTTTACTAGTACTTCATCTATATATAAATTCATTGAATTTCCACTAATGGTTCCCACAACATGGTGGAAATTAGAATCCATAATGTTTTGACTTTTTTCATTTTTTTCCCAGCCTTCTCCTGGAATACAACTTATATTATTATATTTTGCTGCAAGTTCCACACCATATTGCGTTAGATCGCTAAACAAAATTCCAAAATGTTCGTTTTCAGCATCAGTATATCTCAATCTTATTAGTGCGCACTGTCGTGCAACATTTGAGCTATTTATCCAAAAACTTATACTTAAATCATTAGAATTAAATACAGTGCTATTTGGAATAGTGATATAATTATTAGAAAAAAGATACGCGCTATCCGCATTTCCATTTCTATCGGTAGTTAAGGTAGCGCCATTTACGGTGCCGTTATTGCCATTACCGCTTAGGTCGTTGGCATTACCATTAAAACCCCAATAGCCCACAAGGCCATTGGTTGGCACGTACGATGGTAAAGTTTGTGCCTGCATATTGGTTACTGCAAATGTTACAATTGCTATAACTAGGGTAAGTAATTTTCTTGTTTTCATAATTATTTTCTTTTAATAGGAAAAGTTATATTGGGTATTTGGGTATATTTAATCTTTTATTAGGCGGACTGATCCTCCGAATGCCTTATTGGCGCTACCGCTGCCAGCATTGTCGTTACCACTACCGCCGTAATTCAGGCTACGACCCCAAGCGTCCGTAGTGCTTGTCTCCGACGAACTCCACCAGATACCGAACTCATTAATAAAATTGAATGGTCCTTGGTTGAAGCGGTAACCTCCTGGAAGACCTGAAAAACCACTACTATTCGTAGCATCTGAATTTGGACTTGCCCAAAATTCTGTGCCAGTTACTTTCATTTTTCCTGATGCCACACTTTCACCTCCTAAAAAGGCAGATAAAGTATTCCATTCATTATCACTTGGCACATGCCAACCTACAGGCGCAAATTGTTTTCTTAAAGTTGTATCGTTAAAGGATGATACATCATAAATTCCTGCTACCGCATACCAATTATACAATTTTCCATAAACTTCTCCATTTGCTGGGTTGTTGTCATAATAACACCATGCGCCTGTAGTTAAATTTTCCCATTGCGTTGGGTCAGTTACTTGAGGTATCGGGGTGCCATCACGGTAGGTAGATACATCCAAATTTTTACTCGTCCAAATTTGGGTTCCTATAGTAACATTTGGCAAAGCAGCAACTGTAGCTGTTGGCGCTACAAATGAAATTGCCGAGGTTACTTTAGGTGTAGTAATAGTTATAGTTTGTGTGGTAGTAGCAGCACATTGCCCTGCATCTGGAGTAAAAGTGTAGGTGGTTGTAACATTATTATTAATTGCTGGCGACCAGGTTCCTGTTATTCCATTGTTGGAAGTAACTGGTAAAGCAGTTAGATTAGAACCGGAACAAGTAGAGGCAATTGGCGTAAACGTTGGGGTAACTTGTGGCGAAATGGTTAGTGCTACAGCCGTTCTTTCGCTTTCACAAGTGCCAATGGTTTGCGATACGTAATAAGTTCCCGTAGTTAAAGCTGTGGTGGCATCTAAAGTGGTGCCGCCAGTTGCAGTTGCATACCATTGCAAGTTGGTGCCGGTTGCTACTAAATTAGCAACGGTTGCATTGTTACAAAAATTTTGCGGTTGTGCTATTGGTGCTGGAGTTGCCGATAAATTTATGGTTGCTGCAACGGCAGTACTTACACAGCCCTCAATACTAGTTTCAATCGCTTGTAATCTATAAGAACCATCGGGAACGTTAGTCCAATCAATGGTTATTGCATTAGTGCCATTTCCTGTAATAACAGCATTTGGTGCTGCAGGAGTTATGCTCCAAGCATAAGTAGAGCCCTCGTGAGTGGCATCGCCAACATTAACATTATAAGGCTGTACGGTTTTGGTACAAAGATTTTGAGTGCTTGTTGATGAAGTATATAATTGGGTGATTTCTTGTTGGGTTAAAGCACGGTTATAGATGGCAAGGTCATCAATATTTCCTTGAAAACCACCATGAAGTGGCGCGCCAAACCAATACATTCCAATTGATCCACCAGTGCCTAATGACGGTATTGGGTGCATTAAATTTTGCATACTATATATTAATATTCCATTTTGATAAAACTTGGCTGTTTCCCCATCATTTGTATATGTTATCATTGCCCATTCATTATTCGGAATTGAGTTATATGTAGCGCCTACTGAATTAGTACCGTCGGCTTGTCCTAAAGTTGGACCAGAGGAATTATTATCCCACATACATTGAACACTCCCAATACATAAAACACGAGGATTATCACATCCATTTCCATCTCTTTTTACCCAAAAATCAAAACTAATTCCTGTACTAACTAGATTACCATTTATTGTTGTTTCTAATCTTGTACTACAAGTTCCATCTTGGTTAAAATATGCACTTGAATTTTCTTGATTAAATCTGTCTGTAGAAAGTTGAACATTGAAATTAGAAACAGTTTCATGAGCGCCTGATTGTTCATTAAAACTATTATTAAAGGGCCACCAACCTATCAACCCATTGCTAGGTACATACGAAGGAACTGTTTGTGAAAAACTAAATGCAAATGTAAAAATTGCAACTACTGTTATTAATTTTTTTCTTGTTTTCATAATTGTTTTCTTTTAATAGGAAAAGTTATATTGGGTATTTGGGTATATTTAATCTTTGTGTAGGCGAACTGTTAAACCATTATCAATATTGCATTGGAGCTGACCATGCTGGTGTTGATAAAATGGTTAATATTTCTTCATATGAATAAGGGCCTTCCTTTGTTGTTAAGTTAATTACACATTGAGGCATTTCGCCATCCCATTTAACAAATGTTTTTGTGCCATCAACAGATATTCTGACTGTTTGTGCCGATGTTTCTAATACGGTTGAAAAATCAATGCTATTTAATTCGGACACGTTGAAAATCATAAATTTTCGGTTACTGTAGTTTTGGTTGCCAGTTGGAACACTTGGTGAAGGAACTACCGTAATAGGTGGCGCAACAAATGATATTTCAGAAGTTATTAACGGCGTTGTAATAATAATTGTTTGCGTGGTAGCAGCAGCACATTGACCTTCATTAGGTGTAAAGGTGTAGGTGGTTGTAACATTATTGTTAATTGCTGGTGACCAAGTTCCTATAATTCCATTGTTGGAAGTAGTTGGTAAAGCGGTTATATTAAAACCGGAACAAGTAGAGGCAATTGGCGTAAACGTTGGGGTAACTTGTGGTGTAATTGTTATTTCTACTGCCGTTTTTATACTTTCGCAAGTGCCAATGGTTTGCGACACGTAATAAGTTCCTGTGGTTAAAATTGCTGTACTATCTAAAGCGGTTGCGCCAGTTGCAGCAGCATACCAATTCAAGCTGGTGCCTGTCGCAACTAAATTCGCTACAGTTGCATTGGCACAAAAAGTTTGGGATTGTGCAGCCGGAGCTGGGGTTGCCAATAAATTAATGGTTGCTGCAACGGCAGTACTTTCACAGCCTAGCATATTTGTTTCTATTGCTTGTAATCTATAGGAACCATTAGTAACGTTGGTCCAATCTATAGTTATTGAATTGGTACCATTTCCTGTAATAACAGCATTTGTTGCTGCAGGAAATATACTCCATATGTAAGTAGAAGCCTCGTGCGCGATATCGCCAACATTTACATTATACGGTTGAATGGTTTTAGTACAAAGATTTTGAGTGCTTAATGAAGAATTATATAACTGGGTAATCTCCGATTGGGTTAATACTCTATTCCAAATGCCAATATCATCCAAAAATCCATTTAAAGTTCCTACAGCATCATTACCGCCATTACCGCCAAAAATTAAAGATTGAGTATTATTGGAAATGGGAATTATATCGGACTTAATTAAAACTCCATTTTTATACATATTCGATTGACCATTATCATTTGTTATTGTGATTAAATCCCAACTTTGATTTGATAAATCAGTAATACTTCCAAAACTTTGTGGTTTAGTGTAAAATAGAACATTTTGAGCTATAAAAGTACCAATTCCTATATTATTAGATGTTTCTTTACTAATACACCAAAACCATCCACCTGTTAATTCGTTGTTTTTCAAATAAAACGACAAGCTAAATTGTGTTGTAAAATTCAATGTTGGATTATCCGCTATTTCAATAAAATCATTACCATCAAAACTATAGGCGCTATTTGAATTCCCAAATCTATCGGTAGTTAGGGTAGCACCATTTACTGTACCATTATTGCCATTACCACTTTGGTCGTTGGCAGTACCATTAAAACCCCAATAGCCAACAAGGCCATTAGTAGGTACATACGATGGTAGAGTTTGAGCCTGGATGTTGGTTATTGCAACGGCTAAAATTGCTATAACTAGGGTAAGTAATTTTCTTGTTTTCATAATTGTATTCTTTTAATAGGAAAAGTTATATTGGGTAATGGGGTATATTTAATCTTTAATAAAGCGAACTGAGAAACCGTGCAATTTTTCATAGTTGTAACCATCGGCATTTCCATTATAATATCTCAGGACACGACTCCAAGCATTTGCAATTCCGTCCTCGGAAGTACTCCACCAGTAACCGTTGCTACCAAAGAAGTCAAACGACCCATTGCTATAGCGACAACCTCCCGGAAGTGCTGTAAAATTACTACTGTTTGTAGCATCTGCATTAGGACTTAACCAATGTGTAACATCTGTTTCTTTCATTTTGCCACCTGCAACTGAATCACCACCTAAAAAGGTATTTAATGTACTCCATTCCGTGTCACTTGGAACATGCCAACCCGTTGGCGCAAATTGTTTTCTTAAAGTTGTGTCGTTTAATGATGCTGCATCATAAATGCCAGCCACGGCATACCAATTGTATAGTTTGCCATAAACTTCGCCATTGGCTGGGTCGTTGTCATAATAACACCAAGCCCCAGTAGTTAGGTTAGCCCATTGATTTGGATCGGTTACTTGTGGTATTGGAGTACCGTCTCGATAAGTAGCAATATCTAAATTTTTACTTGTCCATATTTGGGTTCCAATATTAACAAAAGGTGGAATTGGCAAAAATGATATTTCAGAAGTTATTAACGGCGTTGTAATAATAATTGTTTGCGTGGTAGCAGCAGCACATTGACCTTCATTAGGTGTAAAGGTGTAGGTGGTTGTAACATTATTGTTAATTGCTGGTGACCAAGTTCCTATAATTCCATTGTTGGAAGTAGTTGGTAAAGCGGTTATATTAAAACCGGAACAAGTAGAGGCAATTGGCGTAAACGTTGGGGTAACTTGTGGTGTAATTGTTATTTCTACTGCCGTTTTTATACTTTCGCAAGTGCCAATGGTTTGCGACACGTAATAAGTTCCTGTGGTTAAAATTGCTGTACTATCTAAAGCGGTTGCGCCAGTTGCAGCAGCATACCAATTCAAGCTGGTGCCTGTCGCAACTAAATTCGCTACAGTTGCATTGGCACAAAAAGTTTGGGATTGTGCAGCCGGAGCTGGGGTTGCCAATAAATTAATGGTTGCTGCAACGGCAGTACTTTCACAGCCTAGCACATTTGTTTCTATTGCTTGTAATCTATAGGAACCATTAGTAACGTTGGTCCAATCTATAGTTATTGAATTGGTACCATTTCCTGTAATAACAGCAGTTGGTGCTGCAGGAAATATACTCCATATGTAAGTAGAAGCCTCGTGCGCGATATCGCCAACATTTACATTATACGGTTGAATGGTTTTAGTACAAAGATTTTGAGTGACTTTAGCTGCATTATATAATGGAGTGATTTCAGTTTGGGTTAATGCACGGTTGTAGATGGCGATGTCGTCTATTTGTCCATTAAAATTATAACCCGACCCCCATACTCCTAATAATAAATCGGTTCCATTATTTATTGGAGCATATGCTGTTACATAACCATTAACCACATTTATTTGACTAACTAATACACTGTCAACATATATAGCAAACTGATTTGGATCTATTATTCCAGGAGTGCCATTATAAACACCTACTACATGATGCCATTGATTATCATTATAGTTAGTGTTTGTCAACTTCCCAGTTTGAATATTTCCACCATCTGCAATATAAAATACCTTACCGCCATGAATTAATAAAGTTAAACCAACTTGATCTAAAGTAATTCTACCAGCTAATATTGCACTATATTCAGATGTAGTTTTAAACCATGCAGATATTGAATAAGTAATAATTTCGTTTTGTTGCAACGGCAAACTAATTTTAGCGTTTTGGGAAGCATCAAAACTGTATGCGCTATTTGCATTCCCAAATCTATCGGTGGTTAAGGTAGCACCATTTACTGTACCATTATTGCCATTACCACTTTGGTCGTTGGCAGTACCATTAAAACCCCAAAAGCCCACAAGGCCATTAGTAGGTACATACGATGGTAAAGTTTGAGCTTGGATATTGGTTATTGCAACGGCTAAAATTGCTATAACTAGGGTAAGTAATTTTCTTGTTTTCATAATTGTATTCTTTTAATAGGAAAAGTTATATTGGGTAATGGGGTATATTTAATCTTTAATAAGGCGAACTGAGAAACCGTACGTCTTAACGTTGAGGTTTCTGCCGGCACTGCCGTACCAGTAACCCAGGCTGCGGGCCCAGGCGACCGTCGTATCGTACTCTGACGAACTCCACCAACTGCCGTAGCCGCCAATGGTGCCGAATGCCCCATCGTAGACGCGATAACCTCCTGGAAGACCTGTAAAACCACTGCTATTGTTAGCATCCTGATTAGGACTATTCCAAAGCTCTGTGCTCGTTTCTTTCATCATGCCGCCTGCAACACTTTCGCTACCTAAAAACGTAGTTAAACTAGTCCATTCGGCATCTGTTGGAACGTGGTAACCCGTTGGCGCAAATTGTTTTCTTAGAGTTGTGTCGTTTAATGATGCTGCATCATAAATGCCAGCCACGGCATACCAATTGTATAGTTTGCCATAAACTTCACCATTGGCTGGGTCGTTATTATAATAACACCAAGCCCCAGTAGTTAGGTTAGCCCATTGATTTGGATCGGTTACTTGTGGTATTGGGGTACCGTCTCGATAAGTAGCAATATCTAAATTTTTATTCGTCCAAATTTGGGTTCCTACAGTAACATTTAATAAAGAAGCAGCAGTAACTTGTGGCGCTTCAAATGAAATCTCAGAGGTTATAAACGGGTTTGTAATTGAAATTGTTTGTGTTGTAGTAACAGCGCATTGCCCTGCATTTGGAGTAAAGGTATAGGTGGTTGTAACATTATTGTTAATTGCTGGTGACCAAGTTCCTGTAATTCCATTATTGGAAGTAGTTGGTAAAGCGTTTATATTAAAACCGGAACAAGTAGAGGCAATTGGCGCAAACGTTGGGGTAACTTGTGGTGAAATAGTTACTGCTACTTCGGTTCTTGCACTTTCAATGGAATTTATAGTTTGCGATACAAAATAATTTCCTGTAACCAATGGTGTATCTGAAGCCAATGCTAATCCCTCTATTGCTGTAGAGAACCAGTTTAATTCGGAGCCAGTTGCTGCTAGGCTTCCCACCGTAGCTGAGCCACAAAATGATTGGATTGATTCTGTTGAGAAAGAAATACAATCAACTCCGCCGTCTGTTATATTCCAACCAAAGTTATTTGTTAAATAATCTCGAGCCACTACACCATTACAATAATTAGAATTTCCTGCGGAAAAAGTCACCATTTGTTTTACACCACTATTTGCAGCTCTTGCTGCCCAGCCAATAAGTGTAGCATCATAATTGACGGTAGAGAGATTAGTACCATAGAGCATTTGATACATATTAGTTACCTGACTAATATCCCAATTGCCAATTGACTGATTAAATGGAGTTAGCATAAACATTTGTTCCATATTGGTTGCCTGACTTACATTCCAATTACCGATAGGTTTATTGAAGGGGGCTGCGTAAAACATCTGATACATGTTAGTTACCTGACTCACATCCCAATCACCGATAGGCTGATTAAAAGGAGTGTACATAAACATTTGTTGCATATCTGTAACATGACTCACATCCCAATTACTAATAAGTTGGTTGAACGGAGTGCCATAAAACATTTGATACATACTTGTTATTTTACTCACATCCCAATCTCCGATTGGCTGATTAAAAGGAGTTTGCATAAATATTTGAAACATATTACTTACGTTACCAACATTCCAATTACCGATAGGTTGATTGAAGGGTGTACCGTAGAACATCTGGTACATATTGGTTACCTGACTAACATCCCAATCTTCAATAGACTGATTAAATGGAGTTAGCATAAACATTTGTTGCATATTTGTTACCTGACTTACATTCCAACTACCAATAGGTTGATTGAAGGGTGTATTGTAAAACATCTGATACATATTGGTGCATAACGAAAGGTCTGGTGCTTGGGAAGGAAAACTATTAAGAAGCGCACAGGACTGAAACATATTAGCCATACTCGTCCATTTTTGTGTACCCCATTGTTGCACGGCTTTTAGTTTAATTTGTTCGACAAATTTTAAATGAGGAAAAGTACCCGTAATACTTACCGTATGTTCGCCGATATTGTTGTAAGTGTGAGATGGTGATTGAGTTGCCGTATAAGTATTTGTAGCCGAACCATCTCCCCAATCTATTGTATAATTAGAGGCGTCTGGTTGAGTTGGTAAAGTAAGTGTTTCATTATTAACGTCTGTTACCCATGTGGTAATAAAGGCATCGGTAGCTTGATTTGCTGTAAATAATTGTATAATTTCGGGTTGGGATAGGGCTCGATTATAGATGGCGATGTCATCTATTTTTCCATTAAACCAATAATCAGAATAAGAATAAAAGATATGACTTCCAAACGTTAATCCTTCAGTAGTTTGGTTTATTGTTCCTGTTTTTATTGTTTGATTATCAAGTGTACCATTTATATATAAATACATTTGATTACCATCATAAACCACCGTTATTAAACTCCATTGATTGAGAGTTGCATTACTATTGCTTTCAAGTTGTGTTTCTGAACCTCCTGCGTTAAGAGTAAACATCCATTTTCCATTTGATTGAGGTCCAATGATTGAATAACTTCTATAATCTAAATTTATATGGGATCCTTTGGATACACAATATTTATTATCTTCATAGACTCTAGGAAATATCCATGCTGAAACGGTTAAATAGTTCAGAGGAGATATAGAACTGGAATGATTTACATTTATCTGGCCATTAATACCATCAAAATCAAATGCATTATTTAAAACTCCGCTTCTGCCGTCACACAATGAAGCCCCATTTATTATAGTTCCATTATTAGCATTGGAACTTTCGTCATTGGCATTACTATTAAAACCCCAATACCCACCAATGCCATTGGTGGGTATATAAGAAGGTAAATTTTGAGAATAACTTTTTGTTACTGCAAATGCTAGAATTGCTATAACTACCATAAGTATTTTTTTGGTTTTCATAAATCAATTATTTAAAAACCAAAAAAATTGGCTGTTACTATTTGAAGATAAATCAAATTATAAATTAGTTTAATTAATTTGTCCTAAACGTTTACCCTCTCAAAAGAGAGGAAAAAAATTTAATTATAATACTGTTATTTTTAGTATAACCCTAAATTTCTGCAATTTAAACAATATTTTAATACAATTAAGGTGCAAGTTGGTTCAAGTTCAAAAAAAATTAACAATAATTTTACTACAAATGCAAAATATCCTACAACAAGCCTTATCTAAAGGAATTTGTGATTGTCAAATATTGGTATTGAAAAGCAAAAAACTAAAATAAAATACTTTTTATTACTTTTAAAAAAATTAATATGGCAGTCCTTAAAAATTTTAAGGTTATTTTGGACCATTAAAATGCGTCGAAAATCTTCAAAATCTTGGATCAATTTGTTAGAGATTTAATATGGCTAGTCTACCAAGTCGAAATAACCTCTTAGGAAATTTAGGGGTTATTATTTATTCAAAAAATGAAATTATTTCATCTAATTCCAAAAAAAAGTTAGACTTATTAACTGAATACCGTACATTAAAAGTCCGTAATAGATTTGTAAAACAAATCTTTACGGTATTTTCAATTAATAATTCCATGACTATTACCTGACAATTATTGGAGTTTTGGTAAGTCACTATTGAGCTTCCGTTTAGCTTTATTGAGCTTCCGTAGAGTTTACGCAATCTAATGTCTACTCCCACCTTCTACAATTACAAATGTGGGCGCTCCAACTACAAATTCGAACGCTCTAATTACAAATGCAGATGTTTCAACTAAAAATGGGTATAAAACCTACAAGTTATCAATCACCTTATCCTTTGGATACTTCACTTTATAACTAATTCTGATTTTCTTAGTTTCGTTGGGAGCCAATTTCAATTCCCAAGTAAGAATTCCAGTTTCGGTGTTTACTTTTGCTTTGCCATCTTCCAATAATTCAATGGTGATTTCATTATCGGAACTCAATGGATATTGGTCTTTCAATAGCATTTGAATATCTTCTTTTTTATTGTTTCGAATGGTTAAATCGTAGGTAAACATTTGCTCTTTATAAGAAGACAAGAATTTGGTACCCGATTTATCCACCACTTTCTCCCGTTTGATTGAGATTTTTTTATCGCGTCCCATGCTTAAATTTAAGGTATCGGTGGTTTGATTTGGATTGATAGTCGTTTTGCCTACATACAGTCCTTCAAAAATAATATTGGCCTCACCAGGCAACAAATTGTATTTGGAATAATCATTAATTTCTGCCAATAAAAACGCTTCTTTATCCACACGTGGTGCTGCATAATATTTGTAAGTAGCAGGCAATTTAATTTCTTTCAAAGCCACCGAATGGGCTTTCCCATTGGATAAAATATCATACGGAATGTCAATATCAAAGGAAACGTTGAGTTGGGTTTCCACATCGGTTGCATTTATAGAACGGACTTGTTTGTCTTTTTTCATTTCGTATCCTGCCACCACAACTTCATTTAATTGAACGCCAGATGCTCTACCTTGAAGTTTATTACTAAGAACATCCCCATTACGATAATCATCTTGGTATCCATATCTCAAAAACCAAGATCCTAAAATAGGTGCTTGATTATTCTGATTTGGATTGCCGCTAGACAAAGTCAATTTCACTTTTTTCCAATCGATGCCTGTGTTTTGAGTCACTTGTGCTTTATACATCATGTTAATTGGGTCTTTCACGCTATCGGCACGCAAGTCATAAAACGGTTTCCAATTGGCATTGTTGGTGATGTAATTAATATCAAAATTCACATTTCCGGCAACTTCATTCATCACCTGAAGAATTAATTTTCCGTCGGAGGATTTGTCTTCTTTTTGGGTGTTGATTTCTAGCTTTTTGTTCAAATTTTGCAATTGAATATTCCACTTGGTTTCTCTTTCTTGTAACATGGTTATAGTGTTGTTCAACTCGCTGCGTTTGGCTTTGTAAAAATCTACCAACTTCATCAGTTCGGCAATATTCAAGCCTGTATTAGCGCCAGCAACCATTTGATTTTTATCTAATAAATCAACAGTTTTAGAATTGGAAACTTTCTCAATTTGAATTTTAGCAATTTCCTTGTTTACAATAGTAATACTATCGCGCACTTTTTTAATGGCAGGATTGCTTTCGTCAATTTCGTATTCGGAGATGTAATTTTGGGTAAACTGTACCGACAAAACCGTCACCGAATTGGGTGCTCCAATTTGAACTGTATTTTCATTCAAATAATCGGCTACATTTTTAATGACAATTTCGCTCGTTCCTACCGGAAGATTTATCGAAGTTGTTTGTTGCAACTCGGCAGCATTAAAATATACTGTGGCGGCTTTTACTTTTGCGGAAGCAAAAATTGGTTTTTGAGCAAAACTAATTGCCGAAACCAGTACTGTGATAAGAAGTAATTTTTTCATATGATTTTAATGTCAATTAATTAGTAACGAACTAATTTTATAAATAGTATTTTTATCCAAACAAATGCTCTACTACTTCTTCAATTTTGGAGACTAAAACTACTTTTATACCTGGAAATTTTGTGGAAATTTTATTGTATTTGGATACGAAAATCGTTGCAAATCCTAATTTTTCAGCTTCTTGAATGCGTTGTTCTACTCTGTTCACCGGTCGGATTTCTCCCGAAAGCCCTACTTCTCCAGCAAAACAAACATCTTTTCCAACAGGAATATCCTCATTAGAAGAAAGAATTGCCGCTACAACCGCTAAATCAATAGCAGGGTCGTCTACAGAAATCCCACCGGTAACGTTTAAGAAAACATCTTTAGTGCCCAACCTAAATCCGGCACGTTTTTCTAAAACCGCCAAGAGCATGTTCAGTCTTTTGGCATTATAACCTGTGGTGCTACGTTGCGGAGTTCCATAAACCGCGGTAGAAACTAATGCTTGAATTTCAATCATTAACGGGCGCATACCTTCTAAAGTAGAAGCAATAGCAGTACCAGAAAGTTCTTCTTCCCGGTGCGAAAGTAATATTTCGGAAGGATTAGAAACTTCTCTCAAACCCGAACCTAGCATTTCGTAAATTCCCAATTCGGCTGTAGAACCAAATCGGTTTTTTAAACTTCGTAAAATTCGGTACACGTGATTTCTATCGCCTTCAAATTGCAAAACGGTGTCTACCATGTGTTCTAAAATCTTTGGTCCTGCAATGGTTCCGTCTTTGGTAATGTGTCCAATTAATATAACGGGGACGTTGGTTTCCTTTGCAAATTTTATCAACTCGGCGGTACATTCTCTAATCTGAGAAATGCTCCCTGCAGTAGATTCAATATAATCGGTATGCAATGTTTGAATGGAATCGATAATTACAATTTCGGGTTCCATTTCTTGAATTTGTCGAAAGATATTTTGGGTTTTAGTTTCGGTAAGAATATAACAATTATCGCCTTCGGGAGTAATTCTTTCGGCGCGCATTTTTATTTGTTTCTGACTTTCCTCTCCCGAAACGTATAGAGTTTTGTAAGGTAATTTTAAAGATATTTGAAGTAATAAAGTACTTTTTCCAATGCCAGGTTCACCGCCAAGAAGGATTAAAGAACCAGGGACTATTCCGCCACCAAGTACTCGGTTTAATTCGCCATCCAAAGTATCCATGCGCACTTCTTGCGAGGAATCTATCTCGGCAATTTTTAGTGGTTTGGGCGCTTTTTTAAGTTCGGAAGAAGTCTTCCAACTGGTTTTTTCTTCTTTTTGAATTACTTCTTCAACAATAGTATTCCATTCTTTACAGGCATTGCATTGCCCTTGCCATTTGGAATATTGGGTTCCGCAATTTTGACAAAAAAAGGAAGTTTTAATTTTAGCCATTATTTTTTTATTTGAGCACGTAGTTCTGTTGCTTTATCCAACATCATGTCTTTGGTTAAATTTCCTATAGGCTGCATTTGAAAAGCATTTTGATAGTATTTTACTGCATTTTTTATATCTCCTGTGTTTTCATAAAGCTGTGCCATTTGGTAATCACCAAGCATGGATTTAGGATACATTTTACGCGAAAGTTGTGCTAATTGTTCCAATTCGGCATAGGCTTTATTTTTTAATATTGCCGCTTCAATTGCTTTAAAATCGTTAATTCGGATGTTCATTTTAATGCTCAACGCTTTTTCTAAAAGATCGTATTTATTTTTTAAATAAGTCACATAACCCGACTCCAATTTGATAATCTTTTCTTGAAATTCGGTATCAGATATAGGTTGGTAAGTAGCAAAAAATTGATATAACGCATTCGGAATAGAATATAATACCAAAGAATAATGGGATGCACCTTTAAATTCGTCGTATTTGTAATTTAAATTTGCATTTACAACGGCTTTCATATTTTCATCCAAAGAAGTTATTTTGCCTTTCAATTTTCTTATGTCTCCATCCGAAGAAGACTGGTAGTAAAAAATATTTTGCTTAAAAGTAGCCAGTCTTTCAGGAATTCGTGTTTCCATATCTAAAGCTAATTGAGGGCTTAAAGAAATATAAGCGTTAAATAACGGGGTATCTTTATATAAATAAAAATTCATAAAACTTGCAGTTAGATCATGACCTGCAATGATTTTGAAAGGAGAAACACGGTATTTATTTTGAATGTATGGCATTAATTCGCCTCCAATAAACTCAAAAAAATCTTCGCCTTTTTCGTCTGGTAATCCTGTGGTTGCATCAATAGCGCAATCATCATCTCTTTCTCTTTCTTGTTTAATTCCAACAATGATTACTTCGGGCAAGTCGTCCCAATAATTTCCATAACTTAAAGCACCTTGAAACGGGTCAAAAAGATAATCGCCATCCAATAAAAATAATAGAGGATAGGATTTTTTTGTTTCTTTAGAATAGGAAGGAGGAAGAGAAATGGTTAATTCCCGATAGACTTTTTGTTTCTTAAACATAACGCTATCTTTCACTTTTTGAGAGTATCCGCTGTAGCTTAAAACAACTACCAATACAAGGAGAATTTTTTTCATATAAATTTAGAAATTAAAGTTCTAATAAAAGAGTTTAAAGTCTAGCAAGATAAGAATTATTTTCTATTTAAAATAGGAAGAAATAAGAAGGAAAGCAATCCTAAAATCAAAACTAAAAGCATTTGGGATGTCCAAATAATCCAGCCAAAAGCGGTTCCTATAGGTTCTGCAATTGCGTAAAAAAGCAAGACTTTGGAAGTAAGAAAAGGGTAAGCGCCAAAACCGCTGTTGGTGAAGGCTATGGCAATACTACCTACTACAAATGAGGTTATGATAGCCCCAATAGTAAGTACAGAAGTTTCCGGAAGCGCTTTGGTAGCTACATAATAAGTAAGAATGTACGAACCCCAAATTAATAACGTTTGAAAAAAATAGTTCCACTTTTCTTTCATGTGAACCACACTCAATAAACCTTCTTTTAATCCAGTAATTTTTTCTTTAAAAATAGCAACAATTTTTAGTTTGGAATATTTATAGATTAAAATAAAGGCAATAAAAGCTAGGGTTCCGCCTGCTAAAAGAAGTGCTATTAAATGTAGGGGCATTTTGTCTAAAATGAATGCTTTCACAATTTTAAATTGCAAAACTACTGCTAGCAACATGAAGAATAACAAGAAAAACATATCGATAATTCTTTCGGCAACTATGGTTCCGAAACCTTTATCAAACGGAATGTTGTTGTATTTTTTTACGATAACAGCCCTTGAAATTTCTCCTGATTTTGGAACCGTTAAATTCAATAAATAACCAATATTGACAGCCATGAAATTATTTGCAAAAGTAGATTCATAACCCAAATGGTCTAACATATATTTCCATCGGTATGCCCTGATTGAATTACCAATAAAGCCAATAAAAACAGCTAAAATAACATAGTAGTAATTGGCGTTTTTAAAGTACCCTTCAATTTCGCTTATTTGCGCCTCGGTAAATTTGTTGTATTGGTAGGCAATTATACCTATACCCAAAGCAATAGGAATTATAATAGACAACCATTTACTAAGGTGATTTTTCAAAATTTATTTCAAGGAATTGTCGTTTTCATTAGGAAAAACGAGCCAAGGTTTGAATGTTTTTGCTTCTTCAAAATCTAAAGTAGCATAAGAAATAATGATAATAATGTCGCCTGCATGCACTTTTCGTGCTGCGGGTCCGTTAAGGGTGATTTCACCAGAATTTGCAGCACCTTTTATAGCATACGTTTCAAAACGTTCGCCATTATTGATGTTTACAATAGAAACTTTTTCGCCCTCAATTAGGTTGGAGGCATCCATTAAAGCTTCGTCGATAGTGATACTACCGATATAGTTTAAATCTGCGCCAGTTACTTTAACGCGATGAATTTTTGATTTTACAACTTGAATTTGCATGGGGCAAAGTTAAATTATTTTAGTGAAATAGTATCAATCAATCTTATTTTGTTCAAAAAAACAGCAATAAAAGCACGGTAATCCTTGTTTTCACTTTTGGTTACACAAGGTAATAGCGTTTCTTCGTCGGCAATTTCAAAATATTCTAATTCAAAATCCGGATATTTTTCAAAGGCTTTCGCAACAAAATCGGTCACAATTGCAGCAGATTCTGTGCCAAAAAGTGTTTTTGCCTGATTTAATATTTCAAAAATAATGGAAGCATTTTCTCGTTCTTTTACAGAAAGGCGTTCGTTTCTAGAGCTCATAGCTAAACCATTACTTTCTCTATAAATGGGACATCCGATAATAGTAACTGGAATTTTTTCTTTGGCAACTAGTTTTTTTACAATTTGCAATTGTTGGAAATCTTTCTCGCCAAAATAGGCATTCGTTGGTTTTACAATTTCTAAAAGGCGTTTTACTACTGTACCCACTCCATCAAAATGACCAGGACGGAATTTACCTTCCATTTGATTTTCTAAACCATCAAAACCGTAGTGTTGTGAAGCAGTATTTCCTTCATAAATATCTTCCACCGTTGGAGCATAAACTAGGATTTTATTGGAAACTGTTTTTATTTTTTCTATATCATTTTCTATGGTTCTTGGGTATTTTTCAAGATCCTCAGGATTGTTGAATTGTGTGGGATTTACAAAAATACTAATTACCGTATGGGTGTTATTTTCTATAGATTTATCCAATAGAGATAAGTGCCCAAAATGCAATGCCCCCATGGTTGGTACAAATCCAATAGTAGAATTAGTGTTGGATATACCTTGTAAGTGCTTGTTTAATTCACCTTTGTTATTGAAAATGAGCATGTCTTTCGGATTAAAATAGGGTACAAACTTACTAATTTAGTAAATATCTGCATAAATTTTTGTAGTTTTGCATGTTTTTTATTGCCAATAAGTAAATAAAAGTTTTTATGGAAGACAAGAGGATATTGTATGTATCATCCGAGGTGGTGCCGTATCTGGCTGAGAATGAAGTTTCTCTAATGTCTTATGACGTGCCAAAAATGATTAATGACCAGGGAGGACAGATTAGAATTTTTATGCCTAGGTATGGAAATATTAATGAGAGAAGACATCAATTGCACGAAGTTATTCGCTTATCGGGAATGAATTTAGTGGTAAATGATGTAGATATGCCTTTAATTATAAAGGTTGCTTCCATCCCAAAAGAGAGGATTCAAGTATATTTTATTGACAATGATGAATATTTCAAGAGAAAGGCAACTTTTTCTGATGAAGATGGTGTTTTGTATCCAGATAATGATGAGCGTGCTATTTTCTTTGCAAAAGGAGTAGTAGAAACAGTAAAAAAATTAAATTGGGTACCCGATATTATTCACGTACACGGATGGATGGCTTCAATGCTTCCAGTGTATATGAAACATTTTTATAAAGACGAAGCGTTATTCTCGCAAACTAAAATAGTCACTTCGGTTTACGGACAGTCGTTTGATGGAGCTTTAGACGTTGAAATGATTAATAAAATCAAGTTTGACGGAATTCCAGTTGCTGCTATTTCAGATTTGGAAGTTCCTAATTATGAGAATTTAATAAAAACATCCATAAGTCATTCGGATGCAGTGATTATTGCTTCCGAAAATCTTTCCCCAAGTTTAACAAAATTTATAGAATCTTCCGAAAAACCTTTTTTACCTTTCGCATCGAAAGAAGGGTTTGCGGAGGCTTACACTACTTTTTATAAAAAGATGTTATAATATAATTACAACCAAACATGAAATTGAATTTCTTCCTTAAAACATTTATTGCCCTATTTATAATTGTTTTTATTGCTTCTTGTGACAAAGATGTTAACGAAATTGGCACTGGAATAGTCGGTAATGAGCATTTCGGGATGGACGTAGCCTATTCGGAAGTAGTCGCCTACAACCAAAACTTAGGTCCAGTTCAAAGTAACAATCTACAGGTAAACCAAATTGGATTTTACAATAATCCTGTTTTCGGAAAAACCAAAGCAAGTTTTGTTAGTCAATTAGCACTGGCTTCAGAAAACCCTAAGTTTTATGGTGATCCTAACGAAACCAATATAGCTAGTCCTAATTATATTAAAATAGATTCAGTTTATCTATACGTTCCCTATTTTTCAACTTTTAGTAGCACAAATACGGATACTGGTGATAGTTCCTATACTTTAGATTCGATTAAAGGTTCGGGTAAAATTAAGTTGAGCGTTTACGAATCTACTAAGTTTTTAGAAACTTTAGATCCTGCAACCGGGCTTCAACAACAACAAAAATATTATTCTAACCAACAACCCGATTTTGATGCAAATCATGGTGCGATTAAATTGAATAATGATGATAAAAACATATTTGACCATACCGCGTTAGCAGATAATAGTCAAAATGACGGGTTTGTATTTAGTGAAAAACAAATTAAGTTTTATAAAAAAATTGATGCAAATACTCCCGGATATACAGATGTTGCTGAAAGAATAGCGCCAGGAATGTTTCTTAATTTAGATAAAGATTTTTTCAAAACTAAAATATTTCAAGCCCCAACCGGAAAATTATATAATAATAATGTATTTAAAGATTATTTTAGAGGGTTGTATTTTAAAGTAGAAAATGCTGCTAGTTCACCAGATCAAGGAACATTGGCTATGATGAATTTTTCTAATGGATATATTACAATTGTTTATAAAGAAAAGACATCTCTTACAGATGCTACCATTATCCGAAAAACAATGAAGTTAAATCTTTCAGGAAATACAGTTAATTTATTAAACAATGAAAACACGTTTCCTGGATACGTTACTCCTAATCCAAACACAGGAGACCGAAATCTATTCCTAAAAGGAGGGGATGGATCCATGGCGGTAATTGATTTGTTTAATAAAACAGACGTGAAAGGTTATGATATTAATGGAAATTTAGTAAATACACCAAATAATGTTTCCGATGAATTGGACGATTTAAGAAATCCAGCAGGGGGAAAACAAAAATGGTTAATTAATGAGGCTAATCTAACTTTTTTTATTGCTAAATCAACAATGGCATCTACCCCTGAACCGAACAGAATTTTCTTATACGATTTAAATAATAAGAGACCTCTTATTGATTATTATACCGATTATTCTACAGGGACTATTTCAAAATTTAATAAATTTATTCATGGAGGAATAGTAACAGACCAAAACGGAAAAATTGTAAACGCTAAGATTGGAGAAAAAGGAACTACTTATAAGGTTAATATCACTAATCACATAAGAAATCTAATAAAATTTGGCGGCGTTGGAGTTACTAAAGATTCTACCAACGTTCGATTAGGACTAGTAGTTACTGAAAATATTGGAAATCCCTTTAACGCCTCTTTAAGCTCCCCTTTTAATACCGGAAGTGGTACTAATTCTGTCCAATCTAAATATATCCCAGTGATGTCTGTTGCTAACCCATTAGGGACTGTATTATATGGAAGTAATATTCCATTGGGAGATCCAGATTACAATAAAAGAATTAAATTGGAAATATTTTATACTAAACCTGACTAAATAAACTGTAAATTTATGTGTGGAATTGTAGGATATATTGGACACCGCGAGGCTTACCCTATAGTAATTAAAGGGTTAAAGCGTTTAGAATATAGAGGATACGATAGTGCCGGATTAATGCTTTATGATGGAGAAAATTTAAAGATCTCTAAAACAAAAGGTAAAGTTTCGGATCTAGAAGAAAAATCAGCTTTAGATATTACAACTAATGGAACAATAGGTATAGGTCACACTAGGTGGGCTACCCATGGAGTTCCCAATGATGTTAATTCCCATCCACATGTTTCCAATTCTGGAGATCTTTGTATTGTTCATAATGGCATCATCGAAAATTACGAGCCATTAAAAAAAGAATTAATAAAAAGAGGTTACATTTTTTCTTCGGATACCGATACGGAAGTTTTGGTAAATCTTATTGAGGAAGTTCAGAAAAAAGAAAAATTAAAACTTGGTAAAGCAGTTCAAATCGCCTTGAATCAAGTGGTTGGCGCGTATGCTATATGTGTTTTTGACAAGAAAAAACCCAATGAAATTGTGGTAGCCCGTTTAGGTAGCCCACTAGCAATAGGTGTTGGCGAAAATGAATTTTTCATTGCTTCCGATGCCACCCCGTTTATTGAATATACCTCCAATGCTATTTATTTGGAAGATGAAGAAATGGCAATTGTTCGTATGGATAAGCCATTGAAAATCCGAAAAATTAAAGACGATACGTTAGTAGATCCTTATATTCAGGAATTGCAAATGAACTTAGAGCAAATAGAAAAAGGCGGTTACGACCACTTTATGCTTAAAGAAATTTACGAACAACCTAATGTTATTAAGGATACCTACAGAGGTAGGCTTCACGCCAATACTGGAATTATCCAAATGTCAGGTATTGAGGATAATCTAGAAAAATTCTTAAACGCAGATAGAATATTAATTATTGCCTGCGGTACTTCATGGCATGCAGGTTTAGTTGCCGAATATGTAATTGAAGAATTTGCAAGAATACCCGTTGAGGTTGAATACGCATCGGAATTTAGATACCGAAATCCAATTATAACCAGTAAAGATATTGTCATTGCAATTTCCCAATCGGGGGAAACTGCCGATACTTTGGCAGCAATAAAGTTAGCTAAAGAAAGAGGTGCTTTTGTATTTGGTGTTTGTAATGTGGTAGGATCCTCTATTTCTCGTGAAACCCATGCAGGGGCATATACCCATGCAGGTCCAGAAATTGGAGTAGCTTCTACTAAAGCATTTACAACTCAAATTACGGTTTTAACTATGATAGCGTTGCGTTTGGCTAAAGCCAAAGGAACCCTTACCACCTCTGATTATTTTAGATATTTACAAGAACTAGAATTAATTCCGGAGAAAGTTGCCGAAACCTTAGAAACTAATGAAGTTGCTAAACAAATTGCTACCATATATAAAGACGCTCCCAATTGTCTTTATTTAGGAAGAGGTTATAATTTTCCAGTAGCCTTAGAAGGAGCATTAAAACTTAAAGAAATTTCTTATATTCATGCGGAAGGTTATCCGGCTGCCGAAATGAAACACGGACCAATAGCTTTGATAGATGAAAAAATGCCAGTTATTGTTATTGCTCCAAAACAAGGACATTATGACAAAGTAGTTAGTAATATTCAAGAAATAAAATCCAGAAGCGGAAAAATAATTGCTATTGTTACCAAAGGAGATAGTCAAGTGAAAGAATTAGCGGATCACGTTATTGAAATTCCAGAAACTTCGGATGCTTTGTCTCCATTGTTAACTACAATTCCGTTACAATTATTATCCTACCATATTGCTGTAATGCGTGGTTGTAATGTAGACCAACCAAGAAATTTAGCAAAATCGGTTACGGTGGAGTAATTTCCATTTTTATTTAAAATAAATTAAAGCGAAACTCCTGTTTCGCTTTTTTTGTTTTTATCCTATTTTTTTTAATATTTTGTAAGCAATAACCTATTAAAATTAATTATTTCTCCATTTAGTTAAGAAAAACTTAATAAAACTTGAAATGCGAATTAGTAGTATTGAGGCAATAAAACTGACAATTATTAAAATTTCTCGCTGTTTTTTTAGTAATATAAAAATTATTTGTACTTTGGCTACTTATAACCAACAAAATTAAACCTAATGAAGATTTATTATTTTATTTTGACGTTGTTTTTTTGTGGCATATCCTTTGCGCAAACTTCAATTTCAGGTTCGGTAAAAGACACTAAAAACGAACCAATTCCCGGTGTAAATATTAAAATTGCAGGAGAGTCTTTAGGGGCTATTTCGGATGCAACCGGAAAATTTGTGTTAAAAGCACCTGCTAAACTTCCGTTTACAATTGAAGTTTCTAGTATTGGTTTTACATCACAAAAAGTACAAGTAACTTCACTTTCTAACAAAGTAAATGTAGTTTTACAAAGTGAAGACACTAAACTGGATGATATCGTATTTTCGGCTTCTAGAACTCCAGAGCGAATTAAAGAATCTCCTGTAACCATCGAGAGAATGACAATTAAAGACATTAAGAAATCAGCTTCACCTTCTTTTTACGATGGTTTAGAGAATCTTAAAGAGGTACAAATGAATACTAGTAGTATGTCATTTAAATCCATCAACACTCGTGGTTTTGCAACAGTTTCTAATACTCGTTTTATGCAATTGGTAGATGGAATGGATAATTCTTCACCATTGTTAAATTTCGTTATCGGAAACATGATTGGTATTTCTGAAATTGATGTTCAAAATGTGGAATTACTCCCAGGAGCGTCTTCTGCTTTATATGGCGCCAATGCTTTTAATGGAATATTATTCATGAACAGTAAAAGTCCTTTTACAAGTCAAGGAGTTTCTGCTTATGTAAAGTATGGTCAAACGAATCAAAAAGCCGCTGGTGTAAATGATTATGTTGATTATGGTGTTAGAGTTGCACATGCATTTAATAAAAACTTTGCAGCTAAAGCAAACTTTACATTCATGAAAGGTACCGACTGGTTTGCTACCGATTATAGAGATAAAGATCTAACAAATAATGTAGGATTAGATAGAAAATATTACAATTACGATGGTATTAATGTTTACGGTGATGAAGCGACTACTAATATCAAGGAGGTTGGAAATGCCTTAGTTTTATTGGGAGCTATTTCCCCAGCTCAAGCATCTGTTTTACCAAATTACAATGTTAGTAGAACTGGATATAACGAGGTTGATTTGACAGATAATAAAGTAAAAAATGCAAAGATTGATTTTTCACTTCATTTTAAACCATGGGCAAACGATACAGAAATTATTTGGCAAAGTAAATTTGGATTCGGAAATACCGTTTATCAAGGTGCAAATAGATATTACTTAAATGGATTCTTTATGCAACAACATAAATTAGAAGTTAAAGGTAAAAACTTCTTCGTTAGAGGATATTTTACAACTGAAGATGGTGGAAATTCTTACGACATGTTGTTTACAGGGCTTAATGTTAACAGACAATGGAAAGCAGATAATGTTTGGTTTGGTCAATATGCTGGAGCTTATATTCAATCTACTCTATTAAACGGAGCAACTCCTGATCAAGCGCACGCATTTGCTAGAAATGTAGCAGATACAGGAAGATTGATTCCTGGAACAGATGCTTTTAAAGCTGCTTTTAATAAAGTAATTTCAGATCCAGATGTATTGGTAGGTTCTAAACTTGTTGATAATTCTCACATGTACCATTCGGATGCAAATTATAATTTTAAAGACATAGTAAAATTTGCAGATATTCAAGTTGGTGGATCTTTCCGATTATTTGAACTAAACTCACAAGGAAGAATTTATACCGATTTAAATAGTCAAATTAACTACAATGAGTATGGAGCATATACTCAAATTCAAAAGAAATTAATGGAGGATAGATTAAAATTAACTGGGTCTATTCGTTATGACAAAGCAAAAAACTTTGATGGTAATTATTCTCCTAGATTATCTGCGGTTTACTCTGCAGGATCTCAAAAAAATCACACGTTTAGAGGATCATTTCAAACTGGTTTCCGTAACCCTTCTACCCAAGATCAATATATTGGATTTAATGTAGGAAGTGCTGTATTAGTTGGTTCAGCTCCTGATAATTTAGATAGATTTTCTGAAATTAGAGGAGGCGGAGGTTTCTTCGGAAGCATTTCATCTACAGGTCAAGCAATATTAACTGCTTTAAACGGAACTCCAACATCAACGGTACGATTAACCGGGAATGATGCTTATTTTAATTCCTACACTGTTGCTTCTGTAAAAGAGTTTGCAGCATACGCTAAAGCAAATCCAACAGATTTACCTGGAGCAGCAGCTAAGTTAAAAAAATCTACAGCTAGTTATGTTAAACCAGAAGAAGTTAGAGCAATTGAATTAGGGTACAGAGGACAAATAGGTAAATTATCTTATGATATTAATGGATACTATAATATTTATACCAACTTCATTGGAAATTTAACAGTTCTTTCGCCTTATTATGGAAAAACAAGTGAAACTTTTGATTTTGCTCAAGGTGCACCTAACTATATTTCTAACCCAGCAGTTCAATCTTTATTAGCAATTACAAATGGAGATACTAGAGCGTACCAATTATACACTAATACCGATATAAAAATCAATTCGTTAGGTTTTGGTTTAGGTCTTTCTTATAAACTACCTAAAAATTTCGAAATCGGAGCTAATTACAACTATGCACAATTTGATTTTGATCAAGCAAAAGACCCTAGTTTTGAAGCAGGATTTAATACACCTAAACACAGAGTAAAAGCTTCTATTGGAAACGAAAAATTATTTAAAAACTTTGGTTTTAATGTTAGCGGAAGATGGAATCAGGAATACTTATGGCAATCTACTTTTGCTGATGGTATGATTGATGCAGCTACAGTAATAGATGCACAAATAAACTATTCTTTACCAAAATTAAAATCGGTACTTAAATTAGGAGCTACCAATCTTGGAGGAAAAGAATACCAACAAGTTCTTGGTGCTGGGTTAATTGGTCAACAATACTTTGCTTCTTTAACTATCAACCCATAATTTTCAATAATAATATATAATTAAACTATTATGATAAAAAATTTCAAATGGCTATTACTGGTTTCATTAACCTTTGTAGCTTGTAATAATGATGATGAAGTTACAACAAAACCAAATTCATCAGACGGATTGCCACTTACTGCAGGTAGTGCAGATTTTTCAAAGTATGTTGCTTTAGGCGATTCTTTTGCAGCAGGATTTAGCGATAACGCACTTTTTATCGAAGGGCAAAAAACTTCTTATCCAAATATAATGGCCCAACAATTTGCAACTGTTGGTGGGGGTGTATTTACAAACCCATTCATGGCGGATAATATTGGTGGATTTGCAGGAAGTACAATTTATGGTCCAAGATTATATTTTACAGGTGATTCGGCGTCTCCTTTAGCATTAGTTGCAGGTTCTTCTTCAACTTCAATAACTGCAAAACTTACAGGTTTGTACAATAATATGGGTATTCCTGGAGCAAAAGTTGGCGATTTAGATATGCCAGGATATGGAAGTTCGTTAGGAAATCCATATTTCACAAGATTTGCATCAACACCTATGGCAACAATTGTTGATGATGCAGTTGCACAAATTCCAACATTCTTCTCTTTGTATATTGGTGGAAATGATGTTTTAGGATATGCAACAGCAGGAGGAACTGGAGCAGGACCAACAGCACCAGCAGTTTTTGATACTAAATATGCTGGATTGATTAATAAATTAACAGCTGGTGGAAGAAAAGGTGTAGTAGGGAATTTACCTTATGTAAATACACTACCGTTTTTCACTACCGTTCCGGTTAATGCAATTACATTAAATGCGGGTCAAGTATCGGCTTTAAATAGCGGATATTCATCGTATAATACGGCTTTGGCAGGATTAGCTACAGCTGGTGTAATTAGTCAAGCAGAAAAAACGGCAAGAACAATCACATTTGTAGTAGGACAAAATACACCAGTTATTATTGATGAGTTTTTAGCAACAGATTTAACAGTTATAAATCCGGCTTTAGTTAAAATGCGTCAAGCTACCGCAGCAGATTATTTATTATTAAGTGCAGGTGGAGCTTCAACTCAAGCACATCTTCAAGCAGGTGGCGGCACATCTACTCCGTTAGCGGATAAATGGGTTTTAAGTGCTGGTGAGGCCAACGAAATTAAAGTAGCAACCGATGCTTATAACGCTACTATTGAAGCTACGGCCACTACAAAAGGTTTAGCATTTGCTAATTTAAAATCTGTAATGAATGAGTTAATTACCCCATCAGGTATTACAGCAAATGGATTTACTTTAAAATCACAATTTATTTTTGGCGGAGCATTTTCTTTAGATGGTGTTCATCCTTCTCCTAGAGGATATGCCTTAATTGCAAATAGCTTTACAGCAGCAATTAATTCAAAATATGGCTCTAATATGGCACCCGTTAGTTTTGGAGATTATAGAATATTATTTCCATCAGTTTTATAATAACTTACATTATATACTAAAAAACCATCAACTTCTGTTGGTGGTTTTTTAGTATATAGTGTATAGATTTATGGATGATTAACAAGTGCCATCGAAAAAAAGTCAAAAAATTCATAAAAAAATAGCTTTTTGCTATTGATTTTCTATTTATAAAAATTATCTTTGCACTCTGAAAAAAGACATCATTTTTTCATTTCTAATACGCTATTAAATAAATACATAAGCAATGTCAAAAGCAATAGGAAAAGTTTCTCAAATCATCGGGCCAGTAGTTGACGTAGTATTCAATACTAAAGACGCTGAATTACCAAAAATTTACGATTCATTAGAAATCACTAAAAAAGACGGTACTCTATTAATATTAGAAGTACAATCACACATTGGTGAAGATACGGTTCGTACCATCTCTATGGATTCTACAGACGGATTAAGCAGAGGTACAGATGTAGTTTCTACTGGAAATCCAATTCAAATGCCAATCGGCGCAGATGTTTACGGACGTTTGTTTAACGTAATTGGAGATGCAATTGATGGTTTAGGAAATTTACCAAAAACTGGAGAAAACGGAATGTCTATTCACCGTACTGCTCCAAGATTTGAAGATTTATCTACCTCTTCCGAAGTTTTATTCACTGGTATCAAAGTAATCGATTTAATTGAGCCTTACTCTAAAGGGGGTAAAATTGGATTGTTTGGTGGTGCTGGAGTAGGTAAAACAGTATTGATTCAAGAGTTAATTAACAATATCGCAAAAGGTCACGGGGGTCTTTCTGTATTCGCAGGAGTAGGAGAAAGAACACGTGAAGGAAATGACTTACTTCGTGAGATGTTAGAGTCAGGAATTATAAAATACGGGGACGAATTCATGCACTCTATGGAAAATGGAGGATGGGATTTATCTAAAGTAGACAAACCAGGAATGAGAGAGTCTAAAGCTACTTTCGTTTTCGGACAAATGAATGAGCCTCCTGGAGCTAGAGCACGTGTGGCTTTATCAGGATTATCTATTGCAGAATACTTCCGTGATGGAGCAGGTTCTGACCAAGGAAAAGACGTTCTTTTCTTCGTAGATAATATCTTCCGTTTTACACAAGCAGGTTCTGAGGTTTCAGCTCTTTTAGGTCGTATGCCATCTGCAGTAGGATACCAACCAACATTAGCAACCGAAATGGGAGCGATGCAAGAACGTATTACTTCTACTAAAAAAGGTTCTATTACATCAGTACAAGCGGTTTACGTACCTGCGGATGATTTAACCGATCCAGCACCAGCAACCACTTTTGCTCACTTAGATGCAACAACTGTATTGTCTCGTAAAATTGCCGAATTAGGTATCTATCCAGCGGTTGACCCGTTAGATTCTACTTCTAGAATCTTAACGCCTCAAATCTTAGGAGATGAGCATTACGACTGTGCACAAAGAGTAAAAGAAATCCTTCAAAAATACAAACAACTTCAAGATATCATCGCTATCCTTGGTATGGAAGAGTTGTCGGAAGAAGATAAATTATCTGTATCTAGAGCTCGTAGAGTTCAAAGATTCTTATCACAACCATTCCACGTAGCAGAACAATTTACCGGATTGAAAGGGGTTTTAGTTGACATTAAAGATACCATCAAAGGATTCAATATGATCATTGACGGTGAATTAGACCACTTGCCAGAAGCAGCTTTCAACCTTAAAGGAACTATTGAAGAAGCTATCGAAGCAGGAGAAAAAATGTTAGCCGAAGTATAATTGAGTTTGGAGTCAGAAGTCAGAAGCTAGAAGTTAAAACTTCATCTTCCAACTTCCAACTTCCATCTTCTAACTATAAAAAATTATGATTTTAGAAATAGTATCACCAGAAGCTACATTATTTAAAGGCGAAGTAACATCGGTTTCTTTACCAGGTGTAGATGGTTCTTTTCAAATATTGAATAACCACGCACCAATAGTATCCATTTTAAAACAAGGAACTGTAAAAATTACAGCAGCAAGTTTTAATTTCCAAAAAGAAGTAGCAGATAAATTCACCAAAGTAAACGATCAAAACTTCAATCTAGAAATTGCATCTGGAACTATTGAAATGAAAGACAATAAAGTAATTGTATTAGCCGACTAAGTCAATGCAACATAAAACTATAAAGCCAAGCAGTAATGTTTGGCTTTTTTTATTCCCCTCCTTTGGAGGGGTGCCCAGAGGGCGGGGTGGTTTTTTCGAATGCTATTTATAAGAACAGCAAACCAAAGAACCTTTCTCTTTTTAAGGTTTTATATTTATTTTTTAAGAGATTGGATAACCATTGTAGCTAATACATACACTTCAATAGTTAAGCCGGTAATCATTACGTATTGGGATAAATTATTACCGTTAATCTTTAGTAGGGCCCCAATAACAACTAGTACCATTCCTACTATCAATAGGATTAAATGTTTCTTCATAGGTGCTTATTTTATTTCGTTTACAAATTCTAATATATCTCCAGGTTGGCATTCTAATATGTCACAGATAGCTTCCAGAGTGGAAAATCGTACTGCCTTGGCTTTTCCGGTTTTTAAAATGGAAAGATTTGCCGTAGTAATACCAATTTTTTCTGCTAATTCGTTGGATCGCATTTTGCGTTTAGCCAACATCACATCTAGGTTTAAAATAATTGGCATAATCTAAATTGTTAATTCGTTTTCTTGTTGAATGTTATATCCATAAGTTATAAGTTTGGCTAATACAATTAAACATAATCCTAAAAATAAGATTTCTAAATTATATTCAACTTCAGTATACAATGTCATAAAACTAAAATTTGAATTTACAAATGATGGAATATAATGTTCAAATTCAATTCTTGTTATAAATTGTTTTATAATTATGCTTATAATCATTCTTGCAACTTGATAAGCTATTAATGAGTATCCAATGATTTTAATTCGTTTATTTAATAGTTTGTTAAAAATGAAATTGTCTTTTAATCGTTTAAATATTTCTTTTAATTGATATAAAACAAACAATAAAAGAATTATTGATAAATAGCTTTTAATTGTTAAAATAGCTTTAAAAAAATAATCTTTAGGATTTAATACAATTTCTATTTCTGAATCCAGATCCTGAATTCTTATCTTATTGAATTTTTTTTGAGTATCTTCAAAATCATTATAGATGGTAGTTTTATTTATTTGATAAACCTTTTTAAGCTTTTTATCTAATTTTATTTTTTTAAAATTATTATTCCACCCTTTAACATCAGAATTTGAAGTAGACCCACTGATATTATACCCTTTGTATATAATAGTTGTGTCAGGAATTCTAAATTGAATTCGTGCTGCAATAGGATAGCCTTTTGAATGATGTGCTGTAGTTCCTAAATTTCCAATTTTCCCATTCTTTGTAAATAAATCAAAAATTAAAAAATTTAAAGAAAATAATGATACAAAAACAAAAGAAATAATTGAAATACCATACAACCTACTCGCTAATTTATATTTTATTTTCATAATTAAATTAATTAAGTTCATTACAAATATATAAAAATTATTGATAAACAATAATTAAACATTAAAAAACAACTATTTTATTAAAATAATTATCTCCCTCAGATTTTCTATATTTGTACATCATGAAACTTTCCCCAACAGCACTTACCCAAAAACTCCAAAAACGTGAAGCAAGCAACGCCTTACGGAAGTTGCCAGTTTCTAAAGGGTTAATCGATTTTGCTTCCAATGATTATTTAGGTTTTGCTCATTCTGAAGAAATTTTTAATGAAACGCACGAGTATCTTTTGCAAAATAATATAAAAGCGAATGGTGCAACTGGATCCAGATTAATTTCGGGCAACCATAATTTATATGCTATTACCGAAGATTTCATTGCCAATTTTCATCAATCCGAAACAGCATTGATTTTTAATTCGGGATACGATGCCAACGTTGGATTTTTTAGTTCCGTGCCTCAACGCTCTGATGTTATTTTGTATGATGAATTATGCCATGCCTCCATCCGTGACGGAATTACGATGAGCAATGCCAAATCCTTCAAATTCCAACATAATAACCCAGACGATTTAGAACGAATACTTTTAAAACTCAGTACCCAAAACCCAGAACCCAAAACCCAGAACCCAGAACCCAGAACCCTATACCTAGTCACCGAAAGTGTTTTTTCTATGGATGGCGATTGTCCTAATCTAGAAGAATTAGTAAAAATATCCAAAAAATACCATTGCAATTTAGTGGTGGATGAAGCCCATGCCTTAGGCGTTTTTGGAGATTCCGGACAAGGATTAGTCCAAAGTTTAGACTTGCAAGACAAAGTATTCGCAAGAATAATGACCTTTGGCAAAGGATTAGGTTGTCATGGTGCTGCTATTTTAGGCAGTGCAGAATTAAAAAGTTATTTAGTAAACTTTGCCCGAAGTTTTATATATACCACGGGTTTGTCGCCACATTCGGTTGCTACAATATTAGTTGCCTACCAGCATTTGGAAACAGAAAAAGTGGCAATGGAAAACCTAAAACGCAACATTCAATTTTTTAATCAAGAGAAAATGCAACGCGGTTTGAAGCCACTATTTGTCTATAGCAAATCGGCCATTCAATGCGCTATAATTCCAGGTAATGAAAAAGTAAAATCTATTGCAAATCAATTACAAGAAAATGGATTTGATGTCAAAGCCATACTATCGCCAACCGTTCCTGAAGGGCAAGAGCGTTTGCGGTTTTGTTTGCATTCCTATAATTCTGATGAAGAAATCTCGGACGTGCTAAAACTACTTTCAGCTTTTGTATTCTAATTGCTATTAAATACAATTACCTTGTGAACTTTGCGATTTCTTTGCGAACTTTGCGGTTAAATAAAAACTATGAAACTATTCATCACAGGAATCGGTACCGACGTTGGTAAAACCATTACTTCTGCAATAATTACGCAAGCACTAGAAGCTGATTATTGGAAACCTATCCAAGCCGGAGATTTGGATAATTCCGATAGTAACAAAATTCAAAGATATATATCCAACGATAAAACTATAATTCACCCAAACAGCTATAAACTCAACACCCCTGCAAGTCCGCATGTGGCAGCCGCAATAGATGGAATCACCATCGATGTAAAGCAAATTCAAGAACCCGCAACTACCAATCACTTAGTTATTGAAGGGGCTGGAGGTGTTTTTGTTCCACTAAACGATCAGGATTGTATTATTGATTTAATTCAAAAAGACTACAAAGTAATCTTGGTTTCTCGCCATTATTTAGGCAGTATCAACCATACCTTATTGACTTTTGAAGCCTTAAAAAACAGAAATATTACTTTAGCCGGAATTATATTTTCAGGAGAGGAGAACAAGGCTTCCGAAGAAATTATATTAGCCAAAACCAAAGCCAAATTTATTGGAAGAATTGCAGAAGAACCTTATTTTGATGCCAATGTAATTCAACAATATGCAGATGATTTTCGAGAAAACTTACTAATACTGTAGATTCTGAAATCAAAATTCGTTAATCTGAAATCAACAATCCCAATGAACTTATCCCAAAGAGACAAAATACACAACTGGCATCCCTACACGCAACACAAAACCGCAGCTAATTTTCCTGCAATCGTAAAAGGAAAAGACGCCTTATTATGGGATGAAAACGGCAAAGAATACATTGATGCCATTGCATCGTGGTGGGTAAATCCGTACGGGCATTCCAATAAGTTTATTGCCGATGCAATTTACAAGCAGCTTACTTCTTTAGAACACGTTCTGTTTGGCGGATTCACACACGAACCTGCCGTAGTACTGTCCGAAAAATTAATGGAAATTTTACCTTCCAATCAAAAGAAAATCTTCTATTCCGATAATGGCTCTACCGCTGTAGAAGTTGCAATAAAAGTAGCATTACAATTTAATTATAATAAAGGAATTACTAAAACCAAAATCATTGCATTTGAGGATGCTTTTCATGGAGACACCTTCGGAGCTATGGCTGCCAGCGGAATTTCCTTTTATACCCAAGCATTTCAAGGATCACTTTTGGAAGTGGTTCGAGTGCCTATTCCCACAGCTGGAAACGAAGAAAAAGCATTACAAGTATTACAAGACTTATTGGCGACAAATGAATATGCAGCTTTTATTTTTGAACCCTTAGTTTTAGGTGCAGCCGGAATGGTAATGTATTCGCCAGAAGTTTTAGATAAAATGATTGCGTTATGTAAAGACCATTCTGTTTTTACCATTGCCGATGAAGTCATGACGGGATTTGGCAAAACTGGAAAAACATTTGCAACCGATTATTTAATAAATAATCCTGACATGATGTGCTTGTCTAAAGCCTTAACAGGTGGCACCATCCCAATGGCAATTACCACTTTTACGCAAGAAATTTACGACGGATTTTACGATGACGATGTCAACAAAGCGTTATTTCACGGACATACATTTACGGCTAACCCAACCGGTTGTGCAGCTGCTTTAGCAAGTTTGGAATTGTTGCAAACACCCGAAATGCAAGCAAACCTAAAGCGCGTGAACCAAAGCCATTTGGAATTTGAAAATAAAATTAAATCCCATCCCAAAGTAAAAACCACGCGAGTTCTCGGAGTGATATTTGCATTAGAAATAAAAACCAGTTCGGAAGAAAGTTATTACGGTACCCTTCGAAATAAGCTCTATAATTTCTTTATTGAAAACGGCGTTATTCTTAGGCCCGTAGGCAATATTGTTTATGTTTTACCGCCCTACATCACGCCCAATAATCAATTGCAAAAAGTATATCAAACTATTGAAAACGCATTAGAAATAGTGTAATTTTGTAGCCATAAAAATCCGTCAAAATCTGCGTTTGAAAATCGGTTTCATCCGCGTTCCAATTCCATGAAACAAAAAATAGCCATAACAGCATTAGCATCCATTTCCCCTTTAGGAAAAACTTCTGAAGCAATTTGGCAAAATTATCTAACCAACCAATCCTTAATTTCCCAAAAAGATTTTAACGGACAATCCCAATATATTGCCACTATCCCAAAGGAATTAAGAATAGAACTGGAAACGTTAAGATTATCCGATACTAAATATAAAGCATTAGACGAAACCGTTTTACTAGCCATTTTTGTATCCCGAGAAGCCATACAAAATGCAGGTTGGGAAGCTGGAGACGACTTCGGAATCAATATTGGTTCCTCTAGAGGTGCCACGCAATTATTTGAAAAATACCACCAAGAATTTCTAGAAACTGGGCGAACCGCAACACTTGCATCGCCAACTACTACTTTAGGAAATATATCTTCTTGGGTAGCCCACGATTTAAAAAACAACGGTCCCGAAATTTCCCATTCTATAACCTGTTCCACCGCCTTACACGCCATTTTAAACGCTGTAGCTTGGTTACAATCGGGTATGGCAACTAAGTTTTTGGTTGGAGGAAGTGAAGCGCCATTAACGGCTTTTACTTTAGCACAAATGCAGGCCTTGAAAATATATGCCAAAGAAGCGTCGGAATTTCCGTGTAGAGCATTCGATTTGAATAAAACCAAAAATTCTATGGTTCTTGGCGAAGCTGCTGCAGTGGCTTGTTTAGAACTTGGAGAACAGGAAAATGCCTTAGCTTATATTGAAGGAATTGGTTATGCCACGGATGACATCGAACACAATATCTCTATTTCAGACGAAGCCAATTGTTTTCAAAAATCCATGAAAATGGCATTGCAGAATACCAATTTAGAAGAAGTAGATGCCATTGTTATGCACGCTCCAGGAACCTTAAAAGGCGATACTTCCGAATATAAAGCGATTCAAAAAGTATTTGGAGAAAATCCTCCGATGCTTACTACCAATAAATGGAAAGTTGGCCACACTTTTGGTGCATCCGGAATGTTGAATGTGGAATTAGCCATCCTAATGATGCAGCACAATCAATTCATAGGAGTACCATTTGCTGAAAAGCAAATCCCTAGAAAAAACATCCGTAAAGTTTTGATAAATGCAGTTGGATTTGGAGGAAATGCAGTGAGTATTTTATTGTCTAAATAGATTTTTCTAATTGCTTTAGCTTTGCATAAATCATATCGCTTTCCCAACCTTTTCGGAGTAGATAATCACAAAATTTCTTTCTTTTTTTAGACGAATCTCTTTCGGGTAGTGTCTCCCAATGTTTTTCTGATAAAGTTTCGAATGTTGTTTCGTATTCTTCCATCGGAATTTCTTTTAATCCTTTAATGATTAAATAGTCGGAAATTCTTCGGGCTTTTAATTCGTTTTTAATTCGAATCTTTCCCCATTTTTTTTGGTGGAATTTACTAATTGCGAAAAGGGATGCAAATCGTTCTTCATTTAAAAAATTAGTATCAATTAAATGAACAATAACTCGTTCTTTATCTATGGATGCAATAGCAAAACCGCGCAGTTTTTCTTGTACTTCTGCATGACATCGTTCTTGGTAAGAGCAATAACTTTCCAACTTTTGAATAACTTCAGAAACCGAACTGGTGGATTTTGAATTCAATATTAAAAGAGATTTTATTTTCCTTTTACTGAAGCTTCTAGATTTTTTTCAATTTTATGTTCTGGTCGAGACCATTTTGGTTTTTCTCCTAAAGATTGAAATTGGGAATCTTCTGCTTCAACCGTTTTTGGTTGCATTAGTTTAATGAATGGTTTTTGTGCCTTTAACCCTAAAGTTTCAAACATTTTCATGTCGTCATTAACATCTGGGTTTGGAGTAGTCAATAATTTATCGCCAGCAAAAATAGAATTTGCTCCAGCAAAGAAACACATTGCTTGTCCTTCACGGCTCATTTCATTTCTACCTGCCGAAAGGCGTACTTGCGTTTCTGGCATTACAATTCTGGCAGTTGCAACCATTCGAATCATTTCCCAAATTTCAACGGGTTTTTCATTTTCCATCGGAGTCCCTTCTACAGCTACTAAAGCATTGATAGGCACCGATTCGGGCTGTGGATTTAAGGTAGAAAGTGCAACTAGCATTCCTGCACGGTCTTCTATACTCTCCCCCATTCCGATAATTCCACCACTACAAACGGTAACGTTCGTTTTTCGAACATTATCTATTGTTTGCAAACGGTCTTCAAATCCACGGGTAGAAATAACTTCTTTATAATATTCTTCTGAGGTATCTAAGTTGTGGTTGTAAGCATACAAGCCAGCTTCTGCTAAACGATGTGCTTGGTTTTCGGTAAGCATTCCAAGGGTGCAACACACTTCCATTTCCAATTTATTGATGGTACGAACCATTTCAAGAACTTGGTCAAACTCTGGGCCATCTTTCACATTTCGCCAAGCGGCACCCATACAAACACGAGAAGACCCACTAGATTTTGCTCGTAAAGCTTGTGCTTTAACTTGACTAACACTCATTAAATCGTTTCCTTCAATATCGGTATGGTAACGAGCTGCTTGTGGGCAATAGCCACAATCTTCAGGACATCCACCAGTCTTTATAGACAATAAGGTAGATACTTGAACAACATTAGGATCGTGTTGTTGTCTATGTATTGTTGCTGCTTCATACATCAAATCCATTAAGGGTTTGTTGTAAATTGCTATAATTTCTTCTTTGGTCCAGTTATGTTTGATAGTGCTCATAAGATGCAAATTTTAATGCTTCAAAAGTAGTTAATTACTTTGTAACATACAATGATTAGTAAGGTGCTAATCATGGAAACAACAGTTAAATTAATAGAAAAGTTAAAACGACTTCAATGTACTATAGTAATAGAGGACAAATAAATTAGCAATCCTTTATAAAACTAGAGGTTAGTATTTAATTTTACCAATGTGGCGCATGGTTTGCAAAATTTTCCCTTTTCTTTTTTCTATATATGCAGAAGAATTGGAAGCTTTAAATTTTCTAGGATTCGGTAAAATTGCTGCTATACCTGCCGCTTGTTTTTTAGTCAAACTATTTGCCTCGGTTTTATACCAATAATTCGCTGCCGCTTGAACGCCGTAAACCCCTTCTCCCATTTCAATGGAATTTAAGTACACTTCCATAATACGTTCTTTTCCCCAAACAATTTCGATTAGAATAGTGAAATAAGCTTCCAGTCCTTTTCGGATATAACTTCGCCCTTGCCACAGAAAAACATTTTTTGCCGTTTGTTGCGAAATAGTGCTGCCGCCTTTAATTTTTTTGCCTCTTTCATTATTCTTAAATGCTTTTTGCATTGCCGTAAAATCAAAACCATGGTGGGTTAAAAAAGTGCCGTCTTCACTAGCAATAACCGCCTTTTGCATGTTAGTAGCTATTTCTTCTAAAGGCACCCAATTGTGGCTGCAAGTCATTTCTTTTCCTGCAAATTTTTGTTCTATTGCTCGTGTTACCATCAAAGGTGTGAATGGAACTGGAACCCATTTGAATAATAATACAAAAAAGAAGGAAATTCCTAAAAACCAAAGAAAAGCTTTCCAGAGAAAGGTTTTTAATTTTTGAAAAAAAGTCCGGTTGGATTTGTTTTTTGTTGCTGCCATTTATATTAAATCTGCTAATTCTTTACCTATTAAACTTCCTATTGCTACACCCATTCCGCCCAAGCGTACTCCGCAATAAACATTTTCAGATAGTTGGGATACTATTGGATTTTTATGGGAACCTATTCCCATAATGCCACTCCATCTATGAGCAATTTTGTATTCTTGATTTGGTAAAATTACATTTTTTAACAAGTCTTCCAATTTATTCTGAATTTTTTCTGTTTGCGATAAATCGGTGGTGGTTTCTCCTTCAAAATCTAAATTTCTTCCTCCACCAAGTAGAATCCGATCTTCAAAATTTCTAAAATAATAATAGCCTTTATCTAAATGAAAGGTTCCTTTAATATCTAAATTAGGAATGGGCTCGGTAATTAATACTTGAGCGCGCGCGGGTTTCACCGCATTATTTGTTAAAGAACTGGCAAAACCATTGGTAGCAAAAAGTAGTTTATTGGTAGAAAATGCAAAATCATTTACAACCAATTCTACCGAATTATTCTTGTCTGTAAAAGACGTAACTTTCGCTTGATTTAAAATCAATATATCTTTCGAAATAGCTTCTTTTAGTAAGGCTTGCATCATAGTTCCAGTGTCAATTTGTGCTTCAAACGGATTGAAAATAGTGTATTCTTTTATGTTTGCAAATGCAAAACGATCTATTTCTTTAGAAAAAACATCCGACCTAAAAAGCGGTCTTAAAATGTCATTTAATAATGGAAGTTTTTGCAAACATTCGTTGTAAGTAGCATCGTCTTCTTTTAAAAATAATTCATATCCACCGTAAGGTTTGAAATCTAAAGTGGCATCACCAAGCCTTTTTCGTAGTAATTGGAGTCCATCCCAACGTTTTTGAACCAATTGAATTACTTCTTCTTCAGAATGGGATTTTAAATCATCAATAATTTCAGACAAACTTCCAAAACAAGCAAATCCCGCATTTTTGGTGCTTGCTCCTTGAGGTAAAATTCCTTTTTCTAGGATTAATATCTTACTTTCTGGAAATCGTGCTCGCAATTGCAAAGCACAATGCAATCCAACAATACCACTGCCAACAATGGTAAAATCGACAGAAGTAAACCAATTTTTTATTTCCCAATAACTTAGTTGCATTGTAATTTGTTTATTGTAAATGTACTATTTTTCAATAATTAACACCAATACTATCCTTAAAAATTGTTTTGCATTTTCTACATGCACCTTTGTTAATAGATTTCTTATCATTGTTGTCCGATAAAACTAACTATTTGCTTTGTTAAGTCTTACAAATAGTACGAAATTTTAGACTCAACTTAATTTTTATATATTCTCGCTAAGATACAAAGTCGCAAAGAACTCAGATATAAACTGCGACTTCGCGCCTTTGCGAGAAAAAACATATAATGTTTTTAGCAATAAATATTTTAATCGGACAATAATGATTTCTTATTTATTTTTAAATTACAAATTAGGTCATTTATAATTTAAACCCTCGTTTGTTTATGTAAACATCGTATCTTTGGCGATTGAAATAGTAAACAATTGTTAAAATTTTAAACTTGAACCAAGTTGAACCAAAATAATAATAATTTAATGCAGTAATTTGTAATAATTATTTCAATTACTAATTAGTAATCAAATTATCCAAAAAAACATTGAAAAC
>NZ_JBIKPS010000039.1:0-15375 GCF_044357305.1 Flavobacterium sp. | reverse complement strand
TTACAAGATAAGATTAAAAATATAGAAAAAAACAAAAATGAAATTGATATTTTATTACTCATTATACATCTGATTTTATTATGTTTAAGTTTCATTTCCGCGATTTTTTTCTACGATTACCACTAACTAGTAGATATAAGAATGTATATGTAACTTATTAAATCATTCTTATTTCTAAAACAATACTACAACTAATAAAAACTTTATGCAAATTTCATTTGTTTTTATTTACTTGGTTTACCAATTTATCCAAAGGACTCTCTATTTTACCCGCTCCGCGAAGTGTTCTATTGGTGCGAGATGCATTGCGATGGTATCCAGACCTCATAGAAAAAAATTAAATTCCATTTAATATCAGTATATCTAGCAAAATTATTCAAATTTAATACATTAACAATCCCTTCTTCGGTGGGACTTTTTTGTTTACACAAACTAAGGACTACTTCCAAAAATCCTTCCTAGGTTAAAATAAATCCATTAAATATAACGATACATCCAATTTTTATCCAAATAAATCCAAAACAAAACAACTTAAATCTGTATTTATGTTATTCTGTTCTGTATTTATGTCGGCATGTTCTAGCTCGTGATTATTCCAATCCAGCTTCTGGTACTTTTAAACTAGAACAGCATTATTTTAATCTTGCACAGGACGATTTCAAGATCTATTTTTTTTAAAATAATATAGAACAAGACGATTTATATCCAGAACATGATGCATCCAATAGAGAACTTGCCTATTTAAATACAGATTTATATAGACAGGAGCTAGAACACGATTACTTAAATCTAGAACACGATTACTTAAATCTACTATTTTAGTAATTAAATAGTTGGAGGAACTCAATAAAATTAAGGATTTGTGAATTTTAAGATAATATTTAGAAATTTTTAACATGCTAGGCTGCAATGTAGTTAGTAATATTTAATAAATTTAAGTAAGAATTTCAATATTTGTTTAATTAAAATTTATGTAAAAATGGGAAGATCTTATTTTCCAACAGCGGATGCAGCACAAACCGCTTGGGCAAGCAATTACAAAGCTAAAATTGCAGAAGTTGCTTCAACTCTTGGTTTAACACAAGAGCAAGCAGATAATCAAAAATCAAAATGCGACACAATTATGAGTAGTATCAGTAATGTGGCTGCAAAAAGAGCCGATTTAAAAGAGGCTATCGGAATAAGAGATGAAATAATTGCTACTAATGGAGGCTCATTGCGAGCAGATATTAGTAATATTAAAACATTACCAGGCTATAATGCAGGAATAGGTAATGCGTTGGGTATTATTAGTATCCCATCTAGTAAAGATTATGCAACATTTAAACCAACATTAACTATTGGAATGTTTGGAGGTAAGGTGCGTATTAAATTTAAAAAAATGGAAACAGACGGCGTAAACATTTATCGCAAAAAAATAGATGCTACTGAATGGTCTTTTTTGGCTAGAGCTAACAAAAGTCCGTTCGACCAAAGCTTTGTCTTGGATGCCCCCGGGCAAATAGAAACTTGGCAATACCGCGCCTTTGGAGTGGTAAATGATAATGAGGTTGGATTGCCTAGTGATATTGTTCAGGTAGTTTATCTAGTTTAGGTTAAAAATAATTGTAAAGTAAAAAAAGTAGGTGAAAGCCTACTTTTTTTTATTAGTATTAGCAAGTAGAAATCACATTTTACTAATTGATTTAAGGATGCGATTCCTCCTAAATATCGAAATTACAAAGTAAAGTAGCAATTCAAGAAGTACTTATTTTAAATCCAGATGGAGTGCCAATTGTAAGAGATTCCGACGATCTTGGAGATATTCAATTTTAATATTTTATTCTATTAAGTTGTTAAATCCAATAAATACGATACTTTTTGATATTGATTAATTGATTATATTTGCATCAAATTTTAAATAAATAAATAATGAAATTCCCCAAATTACTACTTTCTTTATTTGTATTCGCTGCAATTTCTTCAGTAAATGCACAAAGCGTTTCTTCAGAGCTTATAGAGTTTCAAATGCTAAAAGCACCTAAAACTCCTATTGATGCAGCTTCTAGACAACTAAAAGTTACCGTTACTTCTCCTTACAATCTTAAAGCAGAAGATGTGATTGCACAATCTAAAGTTGATTTTCAAAGTGCATTAAAAAACTATGACAATGTTGTAGCAGAAAGTGTAAAAGAATTTCAAACTAAGGAAAAAGATTATGATTCTGACGTTCTTAAAGCAAAGGAAAAATTTGCTATGGAATCAGCAGAGTTCAAAAAATTATCCTTGTTGGAGCGATTAACAATGACCGATCAAGGTAAAAATCCAAAACTTGTTAATCCATCAAAACCAGTTTATTACAAACCACAACCTCCAGTATATAGAGAACCAAATTTGAACGATTACATTATTGTAGATAACAATGTATTGGCATCTCAAGTTACAATTGATGGTTTTACGCGTGAAGGAAATTATGTAGAGGTAAGTCTTGATGTTCAAAAACTAAATTTCCAAGATAATGCCGGACAAACGTATGCCAATCAACCTACTAAACTTGTTGTAAAAGTGAATGGTGTTGAAAAAACAAATACTACATTTTTTCAAGAATTTAAGTTTATTTCTTCGTCTCCAACAAACAATATCAACAAACCATTGGAAGAAAAAAACCACTTAAATAAAGTAATGGCTTTTATCAACCAATATTTGAATGATAATTTTGGATACCAAAGCGTTAAAGGATCTGTGAAAATTCAAAGTGTAAAAAATAAAGGAAAATTTGACGATCTAGAAAAAGCAGATATTTATGTTACTACTAATTTAAGAAAGTTAAATCCTCAAAATCCTCAAATTAGTGCTAGTGCCATGACCAACATGCAAAAAGGTATTGAAATTTGGAAAGAAACGTTAACTAAAGTAGTTTATAAGGATAAAAATGCCGATTTTAATGCTAAAATTGCTGAGTTTGTGTATTTCAATTTGATTCGTTTAAATATTGCTTTAGGTAATAAAACAGAAGCTGAAAAATACTTAAACGAGTTTCAAGAAAATCAAATTTATATGAAATTGTCTTACGATGATGAAAATGAATTGAAACGTTTAGAAACTGGAATTTACAAATAAAAAATAATAACCATGGGCAATATAGCATAGCTATTTTGCCCATTTTTTTATAAAAAATATATGAAATTAAAACTATTTATAAGTACCGCGTTGTTAGTAGTAACAAGCATGATTGGTCAAAGTAAAGTGGAGTGGGGTACCAAATTTGATGTGGATACCAAATCAGAATTGGACCTGCAATTAGTTATGAAAGATAACTACAATTACTACATGGCTTCTGTGGTTAATCGTGATGGAATGTTGGCTCAAAACCAAGTCATTATTAGAAAATTTGACCAAAAAAATCAATTGGTGAATACCTTTACACAAAATTTTCCTTTGGTAGATATGTTTACTTTGCATTTCTACAAAGGTAGTTTCCAATTGGGAGATACCAAATTTGTAGTTTTCACGCATTCGTATTCCAATAAAACTAAAAAAGCACAGTTAGACAAAATTGTTTTTGATAAAACTACGGGTACTTTTACTACCACTACTGTTTTTGAATATCCTATTTTATCGTTATCTAAATCAGGAGATATCTTCACTATGCGTTCGGAAAACGGAAAATATATTGGAATTGTATTTCAAAAATACGGTACTAAGAAAGATCCAGAAGAAAGCGATTGTTTAGTGTTAGACGGAACTACTTTGAACGAAGTTTGGAAAAAAACTATTTCGTTTCCAATAGAATCCAATACTAACGAAAGAGTGCTTACCAATTCGGGTAAATTTGCATTTGTAAGAACCGTTAAAGAAGTTGGTAGCAACCATGTTTTAGCAATGGTAGATGCTAGCGGAATTGAAAACAAAGATTTTGGTGCAGTTGTCAAACTTCAAAAACCATTAGCAATTTCCATTGGAACCCAAGATTATTTAGTAGCCTTTAATTATCCTGCTAAAGGAATCCGCAGAGGAGATTTTGGTTATTTAATGTTGTATGATATTCAATTAGGTAAAATGCTACAAAATAATGATATTGAAGGATTTAATAGTATCAAAGATATTAATGAAGTAGTCTTTAGAAATGTTACTATTCAAAATAACGAAATTCAGTTATTTGCAGATTGTAAATACAAATCGGGTACCATGCCAGATCCTACATTTCCTAATTCTAGCTTTACAGTTCCTGTTTATAGATTTGGTTATTCAAGTATTATTGTACTTGGAATGGATGGCAAATTCAAGAAAAAAATTGGTTTAGGTGATGCAACTAATTTATATAATGATTCTTTCGGTTTGCTTAAAAACCGTGGCGATTATTATATCAATTTAGGTTACCACGGTGGTTTCTTTAAATTGAATGCTCCTAACTTAGATACTAGAGAAACTAAAGTATCTTTAGATTATAATTCGGAGTATAGAGATTATCAATATGGTGAATATATCAACCAACTTTTCACCTATTTTCCAGATAGAAATACAATGTTGTTTGCTAAACGATATACCGATGGTAAAATGATTTTTGTTAGTCATACAGATATAAAACTATAGATAAATTACCAAAATAATAAAATTAAAAAATCCGGATTACAATATGTAAATCCGGATTTTTTGTGCTTAATAATTCCTAAATAGTTCAATAATTCTATTTCTGGTATTTCTTTTTCTTTAGCAAATAAGATGCTGTTTGATAATAGGAAATAGTTTCATTAATCAAATCGGTTCGTTCTTTTGTCAAAGGTTTTTGGTCGTAATACAATTGAAAATCCGATTCTATTCCTTCTTTTGGCTGCAAAGTCAATTGGAACTGTTTTGCTTTTTTAACCGGTGAAATAATTGTCAATACATTATCTTTTATTAAACCTAAATCTTGGTAAGTTGCAATTAAAGCACGCGGTTTATAATCGGGTTTAAGAACATCTTGTCCATAAAATTTACTAGTGTATTTAAAATTCAATAATCCAAACACAGTAGGCATTACATCAATTTGCGACATCAAATTCGTATATCGTTTTGGCGCTATAAATCCTGGTGCATAAATCATAGCTGGAATTCTATATTTATCTGCCGGAAGTTCGGTTTTACCAGAACTAGAAGCACAATGGTCTGCTAGAATTACGAATACCGTATTTTTAAACCAAGGTTGTTTTTCTGCCATAGCAAAGAATTTTCTCAGTGCATAATCGGTATATTTTACGCCACCTTCACGAGATTTTGCATGCGCATCAATATCAATTTTTCCATCAGGATAAGTAAATGGTCGGTGGTTACTCACAGTCATCCAATGGTTAAAGAAGGGTTTGCCCGAACTTGCTTCTTGGTTCATCACCTGAATTGCTTTTTTAGCCATATCTTCATCGCATACACCCCAAATATTTGCAAAAGAAATTTCATTGGGTTGGAATGCTTTTTTGTCTACAATATCGTACCCATTTCCAGAAAAGAAATCGCCCATATTATCAAAATAAGCATCCCCACCATATAAGAATTTGGTAGCATAACCTCTTTGTTTGAAAAGACTTCCGGTTGAAAATTTGTTTTTATTATCCACTCGTTTCACCACACTTTCACCAGCAGTAGGAGGAAAGCACAAGGTTACGGCTTCTAAACCACGAACGGTGCGGTTTCCAACGGCATACAAATTGGTAAATAACAAACTTTGTGTAGCCAAAGAATCAATAAAAGGAGTGATTTTCTGATCGTTCCCATAAGCCTTTAAGAAATCGGCACTGTAACTTTCAATAGTTATTAGCACTACATTTTTATGATTTTCTGCAGCAGTACTAGTAATTTGTTTAAGGGAACTATTCTTGCCAATTCCTGGAATTTGTTTTTGTAGTAATGCAAAAGCTTCGTTTTTGGGAAGGGTTTTGTAGAATTTATCATAATCCAATTCACTATTCATAAAGGCCAAGTAGAAACGGTAAAGCCCATTTGCCTGTAATTCATTTGCAAATACATTAGTCGAATTTTGTAGTTTAGCAACACTAGGAATTACAAATAAGGAAATTACAAATAAGATACCGTAAAGTCCGAAATTCTTAATCTTTTCCAAGACATTTGGCAGATGATTTAAATAATAGTAAGATTTTTTTATAATGATAACGGTGGCAATTAAAGAAACTAGCCCAACACCAATAAATAAAGGAACTACAGGATACGATTCCATTATATTTCCAATTACCGTATTGGTGTAAACCAAATAATCTACTGCAATAAAGTTGTAACGCACTCCAAATTCATTCCAAAAAAAGAATTCACTTACCGCATTTTGAACAATTACTAAAACAAAAATAAATATAGTAATAGAATACAATGCAAATCGGATTTTGCTTCTGTATTTAGGTAAAAATAATAATAGTCCGAATAAAATGGTTTTTAGTGCAATAAATGAAATTCCAATTTCAGGTAAGGAGCCACCGTATTCATGTAATATAGATTTTCCAGAAATAGCATAAAGCAAAAGTAAAACCAATCCTCCAAAGAAGATATATCCCCATGGTTTATCGAATTTAGAATTGGATAAAAACAATAAATAGATCCATAGTAAAACACTGGCAACCAGAAATACAAATGCATCGGATACTAATCCTAGTACAAATATTTTTACGCTGTCAATTATAGTAAAACTAGTTTGGGTAATAGGGTGAAAAAGAAGAACTATTCTAGTGATAAGACTTATTAGTATATAAAATAAAGCCAGATTATAAAAGGGAGATTTTTTTTGGAATAATTGCATTGTTTTTATTTTTTACAAATGTATAAAAAATAGCGTTCTTAAGATAAGGAACCTATAAATTAAGATTGACTTAAAATCGGATAATTAAGTTCCCATTTATCAGATAAATATAGATTATTCCTATGTTTACATTTATTTAAAGGTTTAAAAATCATATTATATCCTTTATATTTGTGTTGAAATAAATAAGTTATGTCAAAAATACTAATTATAGAAGATGAAATAGGAATCTCCAATTTTTTAACACAAGGGTTAGAAGAAGAAGGCTATGAAATTGTTGTGGCCAATAATGGACTTATGGGTTTAGAATTAGCACTGAATCCTGTAGTAGATTTGATTTTACTTGATTGGATGTTACCAAAAATGTCGGGTATTGAAGTTTGCAAGAAAATTAGAGAAAAAAACAAACAAGTTCCAATTTTGTTTTTAACGGCACGAGATACTATCCAAGAAACTATAGAAGGGTTGAAAGCTGGCGCGAACGATTATATAAAAAAGCCCTTTAGTTTTGAAGAACTTTTAGAACGAATTAAGATTCATTTTAGAACCTTAGAAGACAATAAGCAGCTAACTTTGGGTACTATCAAAATTGACATTAATACCCATCAAGTGTTTTCGGATACTAAAGAAATACTTTTTACTCACAGAGAATTTGAATTGCTGTTGTATTTAATCAAAAATAAAGGCAAAGTTTGCACAAGAACACAAATTATAGAAGACGTTTGGAATATTCATTTTGAATACGACACCGACGTAATTGACGTTTTTATGAATGCTATTCGAAAAAAACTAAATCTTTCTAAAGACGAAGATTGTATAAAAACCATTCGTGGTGTTGGCTATATTGCTAACGATATCGACTAATATGACTCCATTTTCTTTTAAAAATAGAATTGCCTTCAATTACATTATTAGTACAGCAATGCTTGTATTTGTTGTGTTTTTTGTTATTCATTCTATTGTAAAATTAAGTGTTTACCATCACGTTAATAGTGATATTTCATTGGAAGTAAATAAACATTTATCTGAAATTGAATTTAAAAACAACAAAATAATTCTTACCCATCAAGACGAATGGGACGAACGGGAGCATAAAACCGTAGATGTAAATCCAGTTTTTGTTCAATTTGTTGATACCAAAGGAAAATCGGTAGGGAAATCTCCCAATCTTAAAAATCATTTGTTAGTTTTAAATTCTAAAATTGCCAACAACGAACAATTTGATACTAAACTATCTGATAATGCGATACGACAAATTCAAGTACCGCTTGTGGTGGATGGAACTAAAGTGGGATTTCTACTTGTGGCAATGTCTTTAGAAGATTCACTTATGGTAATCACCAATTTATCTAAAATATTGATTATTGCTTACCCATTAATTTTAGTAGTATTGTTTTTAATTGCTCGATTTATTGCAGGAAGAAGTATCAAACCCGTAACTGCAATTACCGATACCGCCAGCAGAATTACTAAAGATAATCTTAAATCACGAATTGAATTACCAACCAATAAAGATGAATTATTTACCCTTTCCGAAACAATTAATAATTTATTAGACCAAATCGAAAATGCTATCGAACGTGAAAAAGAATTTACATCCGATGCCTCTCACGAATTAAGAACGCCATTAGCCGTCATTAAAGGAACTTTGGAAGTTTTGATTCGTAAACCTAGGGAGCAAAAAGAATATGAAGAAAAAATAAATTTTTGCATCAATGAAGTAAATCGGGTAAATAAACTAGTAGATCAATTGCTGCTTTTAGCTCGATTTGAAAATCAAAATCAAAATATTCAAAATGAAACTATCTTTTTGAATGCGATGATTTTAGATACAATAACCCGTTTTTCTGAAAAAATTAATGCCAATAAATTAAAAATTGATTCCCAGTTTGAGGAAGAATTTTATGCTAAATCGGATACCTATTTACTCTCTATAATACTGAATAATGTCATTTCAAATGCAATTAAATATTCTAAAGAATCGGGTGAAATAAAGATTTCGCTTTCCAAAAAAAATAACATAACTACTTGTACTATAACGGATAATGGCATTGGAATTCAAGCCAAAGATTTAGATAAAATATTTAATTCTTTTTACCGATCGGATGTAGTTAATCATTCCGAAATTAAAGGTACTGGATTGGGATTGTCTATAGTAAAACGATTGTGCGATTTACTTTCCATTTCGATTTCTATTTCAAGCCAAGAAAATGTTGGAACTACCTTAACTTTAAGCATACCCTAATTTAATTATAAATAATTTATGCTAACTTTGTTTATCCTTTCTTTTATAAGTTTCATATTAACCAAAATGTTTTTAACATGGATTTAAACAAATTAAAAACACAATTGCAAACCGAGATTGATACTGCTTTTTTATATAAAAGTATTGCAGCTATTCAATCCGATGATAATTTAAAAAAAGTTCTTTTAGCCTTAGCACAAATTGAAGATGGTCATGCCCAACACATGCTTGATGAAATTAGAACTCAAAATGTAAATTGTAATTTTCCAACTCCTTCTTCGAGAGCAAAATTACAATTGAAATTAGGTAAGGTATTTGGATATGGTTCTATCATCAGTAGTTTATCGGGAATTGAAAAACAGTTTGCAATAAATACAGTGAAAAATAAAATTGAGGCTGGCGAAAAATTAACTGGTTATGAACACAACCATTTAAAAATTATAGAAGCTATAAATAGTAATTCGGCACTAAATGTATCTGGGGGCTTTCTATCTAAATTTGAAAGCAGACATAAATCTGTTGGTGGTAATGCGTTACGAGCAGCAGTTTTAGGTGCCAACGATGGATTAGTTTCTAACATGAGTTTAGTTATGGGAGTTGCAGGAGCAGCTGTTTCAAACAATACAATATTGTTGACCGGTTGTGCGGGTTTATTAGCAGGTGCAATTTCTATGGCATTAGGAGAATGGTTGTCTGTGCAAAGCTCCAAAGAATTATACGAGAATCAAATTGCTCTGGAAACTGCAGAACTTGAAGCATCTCCAGAAGAAGAAAAAAAGGAACTTATTTTATTATACCAAGCAAAGGGTATGACAATTGATGAAGCTACAAAACTAGCCAATAAAGCATTTGAAACCAATGAATCTGCTATTGAAACTTTAATCACAGAAGAATTAGGAATAAATAAAGAAGAATTGGATGGTTCTGCTTGGGAAGCAGCAATTACATCCTTTGTTTTATTTGCAATAGGAGCAATTATTCCACTATACCCTTTTATGTTCTTGCATGGCCAAAATGCTATTTATTTAAGCGTGGGCAGCAGCGTTGTTGGTTTGTTTTGTATCGGTTCTGCAATAACATTATTTACAGGAAAAACCATTTTGTTTTCTGGTTCACGCCAAGTGTTTTTCGGATTGACAGCAGCAGCAATTACATATGGAATAGGAGCCTTAATTGGAGTTTCATTAGCTGGATAATAAGTGAATTATGTAACTTTAATAATTTTTAAAGTTGTAACTTTATACATTATCAATATTTAAAAATTGTAACTTAAATTATAGAAATTATGAACGATGCACACTTACACATGGTGGTAAACCACTTTCCTATTATTGGAATTATTTTTGGTTTGGGAATTTTAATTATTGGATTTTTTCTCAAGAATAATGTTGTAAAAAATGTTGCTTACGGATTGTTTATTGTTGGTGCAATTTTTGCCGCTGTAAGTATGAGTACTGGTGAAGGAGCTGAAGAAATTGTAGAAGATTTTCCTAACATTGGCAAAAATATTATCCACGAACATGAAGAAATAGCTGAAAAATTAGCTTTGGTATTATACGTTTTAGGAGTTGTCTCTCTTGTTGGATTATATTTAAATTTCAAAAAACATTCTAAAGCAACTTTAATTTCTATAATAGCAATTACAATTGCAATTGTTGGAGTATTTTTTGCACAACAAACTGGCACAACTGGAGGAGAAATTCGACATACCGAAATTAGAGCAACTAGTACTATTAATCCTACTGCAACACAACCTAGTGAAGATGAAGATTAATTAAGACTGAAATTATTATCTATTTATAAGGAGGTTTTCTCCAATAATTATAACGCAAAAAGCATTGATTTCTCAATGCTTTTTTTCTTAATATGTGTTATAATTTTATTGCAATCCTGCAATGCTTTGCTCAATAGTTGCTATTTTAGCTAAGGAGTCGGCTTGTTTTTTTCGTTCCATTTCTAATACTTTTTCTGGAGCACCTGCAACAAATTTCTCATTAGATAATTTTGCTTCTACCGATTTCAAGAATCCTTTGGTATAAATTAACTCTTCGGTTAATTTTGCAATTTCGGCTTCTACATCAATATTTCCAGTAATTGGAATAAAATATTCGTTCGATTTTACTCTATACGATAAAGCCCCATCTACTTTATCGGATACATATTCTAATGAAGTGATGTTCCCTAATTTGGAAATAACCGAATCAAAATAGGTACTTGTATTTTCATTGTTAACCACTCGCAATTCCATAGTATCTTTAAACGGAATGTTTTTGTCTTTTCGGATGGTTCTAATTCCTGAAATTACTTCAATAGTAAAATCAAAATCGGCAATTAATTTTTCATCGTAAGCCTTAGCTTTCGGCCATTCGGAAACAATTAAGGCTTCTTCTGGAGATCTTTCGGCAATATGTTGCCAAATTTCTTCGGTTAAGAAAGGCATGAACGGATGTAATAATTTTAAATTATTTTCCAACATTTCAATTGCTTTTTCAAAGGTTACTTTGTCAATTGGTTGTTGGTAAGCCGGTTTGATCATTTCTAAAAACCACGAACAGAAATCATCCCAAACGAGTTTGTAAATTGCCATTAACGCGTCGGAAATTCTATATTTATCAAAATTTTCTTCGATCTCAGTTAAGGTTCTTTGTAATTTAGTTTCGTACCATTCGATGGCTACTTTAGAAGATTCTGGTTGCGGAATAGCATCTGAAACTTCCCAGCCTTTAATTAATTTGAAGGCATTCCAAATCTTATTGGTAAAGGCTTTTCCTTGGTTGCACAATTCTTCGTCAAACATGATGTCGTTTCCAGCAGAAGCACTTAAAAGCAAACCTACACGAACACCGTCGGCACCAAATTTTTCAATTAATTCTAATGGTTCTGGAGAATTTCCTAAAGATTTAGACATCTTACGACGTTGTTTATCGCGAACTAAACCAGTTAAATATACATTGGTAAATGGTTTTTCACCTGCATATTCGTATCCAGCAATAATCATTCGGGCTACCCAAAAGAATAAAATATCTGGGCCTGTTACTAAATCGTTGGTTGGATAATAGTATTTAAAATCTTCATTTTCTGGATTGGTAATTCCTCCAAAAACAGCCATTGGCCAAAGCCAAGAAGAAAACCAAGTATCTAAAGCGTCAACATCTTGTTTTAAGTCGGAAGTTTGAAGTTGGGAGTTGGAAGTTTTTTCTTTAGCAAGTTCTAATGCTTTTTCAATATTTTCGGCAACTACAAAATCTTCTTTTCCATCGCCATAAAAATAAGCCGGAATTTGTTGTCCCCACCATAATTGACGCGAGATGTTCCAATCGCGAATGTTTTCTAACCAATGTTTGTAGGTATTGTTGAATCGGCTTGGGTATAATTTTACTTCCTGAGTTTCTAGCACGGCTTTGATGGCTGGTTTTACCAATTCTTCCATGCTTAAAAACCATTGGTCGGATAAGCGTGGTTCAATAACTGCTTTGGTTCTTTCGGAAGTTCCTACTTTATTTAGGTGGATTTCGGTTTTGGCTAACGCTCCAATAGTTTCTAGTTCGATTGCAATTTCGTCACGAACTACAAAACGATCTTTCCCTTGGTAGTGCATTCCAAAAGAATTTAGGGAAGCATCTTCGTTGAAAATATCAATGATTTCCAATTGGTGCTTTTCTCCTAAAGTTTTATCGTTCATATCGTGAGCAGGAGTCACTTTTAAACATCCTGTTCCGAATTCGATATCTACATATTCGTCTTCAATAATAGGAATTACGCGTCCGCAAATAGGCACGATTGCTTTCTTTCCTTTCAAATGAGTAAAACGTTCATCATTGGGATTGATGCAAATAGCAGAATCCCCAAATATAGTTTCGGGACGTGTAGTTGCTACAATAAGGTATTCCTCCCCCGACTCCTCCAAAGGAGGGGAGGTCAGGGTGTTTGCTCCCTCTCCTTTGGAGAGGGCTGGGGAGAGGATTTTATATTTTAGGAAATATAATTTTCCTTGGCGTTCTTCAAAGATTACTTCTTCGTCGGATAGGGTGGTTTTGGCTTCTGGATCCCAGTTTACCATTCTATAGCCACGGTAGATTAATCCTTTGTTGAATAGGTCTACAAACGAATGGATTACAGAGGCTGACATATCAGGATCCATAGTGAATTTGGTTCGTTTCCAATCGCATGAACAACCTAATTGCTTTAGTTGTTCTAAGATGGTTCCTCCGTATTTATTGGTCCAATCCCAAGCGTGTTTTAGAAATTCTTCACGAGTTAAATCGTTTTTGTTGATGCCTTCGCTTTTAAGTTTTGCAACTACTTTGGCTTCGGTAGCAATAGAGGCATGGTCGGTTCCTGGTACCCAACAAGCATTGAATCCTTTTAAACGCGCACGACGAATTAACACATCTTGGATGGTATTGTTAAGCATGTGTCCCATGTGTAATACTCCAGTCACATTGGGTGGCGGAATTACAATGGTGTAAGGGGTTCTGTGGTCGGGTGTGGAAGAAAAGTAATCGTTTTTCATCCAGTAGTCGTACCATTTTTGTTCTACTTCTTTGGAATTAAATTGTGCAGGAATCATATAATTTTAGATTTCAGATATTAGATTTCAGTTATATACTGAAAGTGTTTTTTATATTGTACAAAAATTCAATACCTTTAACTTATTAGCCCTGATAGTAGCGAAAATACTTGCTTTTTCTGCAAGTATTGTAGCGGATAGCAGGAAAATGGTTTACTGGTAAAGCCCGAGCCATTCGCTCCTGAATTTATCGAAACTACTAAAATAAAATTTGGTATATTTTTTGTGTATCTATCTGCAAAAGTAGGGAATTAGTACTTTTATAAAAAATTAAGAATTAAAATTTTATTTTTTAATTTAAAGTACTATTTTTACTAAAGTAAATAATTAAAATTTAGACTTATGAAAAATGTATTCGTTGTTGCTTTTATGATAGCAAATAGTTTTGTTTTTGCTCAAAGCGGGGCAAAGATTGTCTTTAAAGATAAGGATAATACGATTGATTATGGTACTGTTTCTAAGGATTCGGACGATGGAGTTAGAAAATTTGAGTTTACAAATACGGGCGATCAGCCTTTGGTGATAAAAAATGTGCAGTCGACTTGTGGTTGTACGGTTCCGAGTAAACCATCTGGGGAAATTTTACCTGGAAAATCGGACTTTATAACAGTGAAATACAATATGAATCCGGGTCCGATTCGGAAAACGATTACCGTGGAAACGAATGCGGTGAATGTTGAAGGAGGGATGGTTGCCTTGAAAATTAAGGGCGAAGTGATTGTGAAACCGGAAGTGAATTTGCTGGAAAAGAAAAAAGCGGGTCCAGTGCAATAAAAATAGAAAACGGTCTGAAAATTATTTCAGACCGTTTTTTTTATTTTGTTTTCGCCAAGAAACGAAGGTGCAAAGAAAAATGTTTTCAATTTGTGACTTTACAATTTAGATTAATGATTTAACCTTTAGTGTTTTTACCATTCTTGTACTGCACTTTTTCTACAATTTCAATTTTCTTGGTTGGTTTTTTATCCTTGAATTTTGGATTAGTACCTGGTTTTTTCTTGAAATCGGTTTTTGGTTGGAAGTCTTTTTTAGGGGCTCCTTCCGATTTTGTAAATTCTTTTGGTCGCGCTTCCGTTTTATGAACCGCAATTACATCCATAGGAATTTTTGGATTTTCTTTGGTTCCGCGTAAGTGAATTACCAGTCCGTTAAGGAAATTACGCAATACTTGATCACCACATTCCATATACTTTGGATGGTCTTCGCTTCTGAAAAAGTTTCCTATTTCGCCTTTAGACATTCGGAAATCTACCAAAGTTAAAATTTCTTCTATTTGATCGTCGCGAAGCATTAAGGCAACACGTAGTTTTTTGAAAATATCGTTATTTGTCATTTTTTGTTGTTTTTAGTTTAGGGTTTATTGTTTGTTGTTTGTTGTTTGTAGTTTTGGTAACCCTAAACAATAAACTGTAAATAACAAACAACCTACCCATTAGAAAAGCCAAAGGTACGCTTTTTTGAAACCTTCCCGCCATAATTTTTCGTTGTGTTGCCCACCTGTTACAATGGTTTTTTTATTAAGCATTTGGCATTCGCAGCGTTTGGTGTTGATTTGGTATTCCATTTTATTTAAATCTTGCACCATATCGGCATCTCCTTCGTTATCGCCACAAAGAAAATAGACTTTGGTTTTGAAGGATTTAGTAGAATTCATGAGTTCAAAAATTTCTTTTCGGTTGAACCAAAAAGAAGGGGAGAAGCAACCAATTTTCCCGAATACTTCTGGATATTTTAAAGCGCCATAAAAAGAAACCAATCCGCCAAGGGAACTACCCCAAAGACAGGTGTTTTTAGCATTGG
>NZ_JBIKPS010000006.1:0-145720 GCF_044357305.1 Flavobacterium sp. | reverse complement strand
AAATAACTTTTGGCTAATTAAAAAAGCCAAAAAAGTTATTCTGAAATTATGCTGAATTGAAATAAAAAACTAAATTTGATTATTAAAATAATAACTGACCTTGTTGCATTAAGGTCTTGAATCCGCCGTTTCGGTAAGACCTTATAGAGTTACGGTAGGTCAGTATAGAGTTTCGGTAAGACCTTATTGAGCTTCGGTAGGTCAGTATAGGTTTTCGGTAAGACCTAATAGAGTTTCGGTAGGTCAGTATAGAGTTTCGGTAAGACCTAATAGAGTTTCGGTAGGTCAGTATAGAGTTTCGGTAAGACCTTATAGAGCTTCGGTAAGTCAAAATAGAGTTTCGGTAAGATGCTCCAACTACCAATGCGGGTGCTTAATTTCATTAAAAAAGCCCCCTCAATTTCTTGAGGGGGCTTTAAATTATTTAGATGTTTTAAAGATTATCTCTTAATTACACGTAGTGTTTTAACAGTATCTCCTTGGCTTACAATCACGTTGTAAACTCCAGAAGGGAAGTTAGCACCTACTTCAAATCCTTCTACTTCTGTAGTTTGTAGGATTTGGTTATCAATTAATTTTCCTAACATATCGTAAACTTTAATTTGTAAAGCTTCCTCACTACTAGTTTTAATATCTAGTTTAAAGTTCTCTGCAAATGGGTTTGGATACGCTGTAGCTTTAAACTCTATAGTAGTAACCGCTTCTTCTCTAACTGTAGTAGTACACTCTTTGATCCAAACGTTTACTGGAACGCTATATGCTAATGTAGCACATGGACCGCTTGTAAACTTAGCTCGGAACCAAACATTACCAGTAGTTAAACTGGTTGCAATAAAACTAGAAGAAGTAGCTCCAGAAATATCTGTCCAAGTAGCTGTAGCAGTTGTATTAGTAACAGCTGTTGCACTTGTACCAGCATTATAGTATTGCCATTGGATAGAACCTATAGAACCCGCAGCAAGAGTTAATGTTCTTACTCCACTACAAACAGCTGTTGCTAAAGTAGTAGCTCCTGTATGACCAGAAGCTGCCGTAGCTTTCGCTGCAGGACTTACCATTACTGAAACAATATTGGAAGTTGTAATACAAGCACCACTTGTTGCTACCGCTTTATAATAAATAATTGGTGTAGTAGCTGCATAAACTAAACTTCCTGTAGCTAATGAAGTACTTGTAACTGTTGCAGATAATGGAACTAATGTCCATGTTGCAGCTCCAGTTGCGGCTACATAATTTGTAGCTTTATACCAAGAAACAATTCCTACTGATTCTCCTAATGTAAGAGTAGTTCCAGTAGCAGTACAAACATTTGTTGAAGCAGTTGTTAATGTTCCTGCAGATGAAGGTACACTTACAGTAACTTTAACCGCTAGTGAATTCACAGAACATGCTCCATTGGTGAATACAATTCTAAACCAAGTACTTTCTGTTAAAGCAGCTGTTGTTAAAGTACGAACTGGATTAATAGCTGAAGTTGCAGCAATAGCATCCCCAACATTTTCAAATCCTTCTGTTGCAGAAGTTGTTGAACTTTGCCATTGGATACTTCCAACGGAACCTGTAGCTAAACTTAAATTAGTAGTTGCACCAGTACAAATTGTTGCTGGAGCTGCTGTAATAACTTTCGCAACTGCTGCAGGACTAACTGTCACTGAAACAATATTGGAAGTTTCACTACATGCACCACTTTTTGCTACCGCTTTATACCATATTGTTGGTGTAGCTGCTGCATAAGTTAAGTTTCCTGTAGCTAATGAAGAACTTGTTACTGTTGCAGATGATGGAATTAATGTCCATACTGCTGTAGCTGAAGTTGCATTTACATAATTTGTAGATTTATACCAAGAAACAGTTCCTACTGAATCTCCTAAAGTAAGAGTAGTTCCTGTAGCTGTACAAACATTTGTTGAAGCAGTTGTTAAAACTCCTGCAGAAGAAGCTGTACTTACAGTAACTTTAACCGCTAGTGAATTTACAGAACAAGCTCCGTTGGTGAATACAATTCTAAACCATGTATCTTGTGTTAAAGCAGCTGTTGCTAAAGTACTAACTGGATTAATAGCTGAAGTTGCAGCAATAGCATCCCCAACATTTTCAAATCCTTCTGATGCAGAAATAGTTGAACTTTGCCATTGCATACTTCCAACGGAACCTGTAGCTAAACTTAAATTAGTAGTTGCACCAGTACAAATTGTTGCTGGACTTGCAGTAATAACTTTCTTAACTGCTGCAGGACTAACTGTCACTGAAACAATATTGGAAGTTTCACTACATGCACCACTTTTTGCTACCGCTTTATACCATATTGTTGGTTTAGCTGCTGCATAAGTTAAGTTTCCTGTAGCTAAAGTAGAACTTGTTACTGTAGCAGATAATGGAATTAATGTCCATACTGGTGTATCTGAAGTTTCATTTACATAATTTGTAGATTTATACCAAAAAACAGTTCCTACTGAATCTCCTAAAGTAAGAGTAGTTCCTGTAGCAGTACAAACATTTTCAGAAGCAGTTGTTAATTCTCCTACAGAAGAAGCTGTACTTACAGTAACTTTAACCGCTACTGAATTTACAGAACATGCTCCATTAGTGAATACAATTCTAAACCATGTATCTTGCGTTAAAGCATCTGTTGTTAAGGTTCTAACTGGATTAATAGCTGAAGTTGCAGCAATAGCATCTCCAACATTTTCAAATCCTTCTGATGCAGAAACAGTTGAACTTTGCCATTGCATACTTCCAACGGATCCTGTAGCTAAACTTAAATTAGTAGTTGAACCAGTACAAATTGTTGCTGGAGCTGCAGTAATAACTTTCGCAACTGCTGCAGGACTAATAGTCACTGAAACAATATTGGAAGTTGCACTACATGCACCACTTTTTGCTACCGCTTTATACCATATTGTTGGTGTAGCTGCTGCATAAGTTAAGTTTCCTGTAGCTAAAGTAGAACTTGTTACTGTAGCAGATAATGGAATTAATGTCCATACTGCTGTAGCTGAAGTTTCATTTACATAATTTGTAGATTTATACCAAGAAACAGTTCCTGTTGAATCTCCCAATGTAAGAGTAGTTCCTGTAGCAGTACAAACATTTTCAGAAGCAGTTGTTAATTCTCCTACAGAAGAAGCTGTACTTACAGTAACTTTAACCGCTACTGAATTTACAGAACATGCTCCATTAGTGAATACAATTCTAAACCATGTATCTTGCGTTAAAGCATCTGTTGTTAAGGTTCTAACTGGATTAATAGCTGAAGTTGCAGCAATAGCATCTCCAACATTTTCAAATCCTTCTGATGCAGAAACAGTTGAACTTTGCCATTGCATACTTCCAACGGATCCTGTAGCTAAACTTAAATTAGTAGTTGAACCAGTACAAATTGTTGCTGGAGCTGCAGTAATAACTTTCGCAACTGCTGCAGGACTAATAGTCACTGAAACCACATTGGAAGTTGTAATACAAGCACCACTTGTTGCCACCGCTTTGTACCATATTGTTGGAGTAGCTGCTGCATAAACAATAGATCCTGTAGCTAAACCAGAACTTGTTACTGTAGCAGATAATGGAACTAATGTCCATGCTGCTGCAGCTGAAGTTGCATTTACATAATTTGTAGATTTAAACCAAGAAACAGTTCCATTTGCATCACTTAATGTAAGATTAGTTCCTGTTGCAGTACAAATTGTATCTGCTGCAGTAGTTAAATCTCCTATAGAAGCTGGTGTGCTTACAGTAACTTTCACTGGGGTAGAAATTGCATAACATGCTCCGTTTGTGAATATAATTCTATACCAAGTATCTTGATCTAAAGCTCCAGTTGACATAGTCACTACTGAGTTTAAAGCTGTTGTAGAGGCAATAAGAGTTCCAAGATCTTCAAATCCATCTGTTGCAGATGTGATTGATTTTTGCCATTGGATACTTCCCACTGATCCTGTAGCTAAATTTAAATTAGTGCTTGCTCCAGTACAAATTGTTGCTGAAGTTGCAGTAATTACTTTCGCAACTGCTGCAGGACTAACTGTCACTGAAACAACATTTGAAGTTGCATTACAAGCACCACTTGTTGCTACAGCTTTGTACCATGTTGTTGGTGTAGCTGCTGCATAAGTTAAGTTTCCTGTAGCTAATGAAGAACTTGTTACTGTTGCAGATGATGGAATTAATGTCCATACTGCTGTAGCTGAAGTTGCATTTACATAATTTGTAGATTTATACCAAGAAACAGTTCCTGTTGCATCTATTAAGGTAAGATTTGTTCCTGTTGCAGTACAAACTGCATCTGATGCAGTAGTTAATTCTCCTGCAGAAGCTGGTGTGCTTACAGTAACTTTCACTGGGGTAGAAATTGCATAACATGCTCCGTTTGTGAATATAATTCTATACCAAGTATCTTGATCTAAAGCTCCAGTTGACATAGTCACTACTGAGTTTAAAGCTGTTGTAGAGGCAATAAGAGTTCCAAGATCTTCAAATCCATCTGTTGCAGATGTGATTGATTTTTGCCATTGGATACTTCCCACTGATCCTGTAGCTAAACTTAAATTAGTACTTGCTCCAGTACAAATTGTTGCTGCACTTGCAGTAATAGCTTTCGCAACTGCTGCAGGACTAACTGTTACTGAAACAACATTTGAAGTTGCATTACAAGCACCATTAGTAACTACCGCTTTATACCAAGTTGTTGGTGTAGCTGCTGCATAAGTTAAGTTTCCTGTAGCCAATGCAGAACTTGTTACTGTTGCAGATAAAGGAACTAATGTCCATACTGCTGCAGCTGAAGTTGCATTTACATAATTTGTAGATTTATACCAAGAAACAATTCCTGTTGCATCAACTAAGGTAAGATTCGTTCCTGTTGCAGTACAAACTGCATCTGATGCAGTAGTTAAATCTCCTGCAAAAGCTGGTGTGCTTACAGTAACTTTCACTGGGGTAGAAATTGCATAACATGCTCCGTTTGTGAATATAATTCTAAACCATGTATCTTCTGCTAAAGTTCCAGTTGACTTAGTCAAAACTAAGTTTGAAGCTGTTGTTGCAGCTATAACTGTATCAAAATCCTCAAATCCATCAGTTGCAGATATAGTTGATTTTTGCCATTGTACACTTCCGATTGATCCTGTAGCTAAACTTAAATTAGTACTTGATCCTGCACAAATTGTTGCTGCACTTGCAGTAATAGCTTTAGCAACTGCTGCAGGACTAACTGTCACTGAAACAACATTTGAAGTTGAATGACATGCGCCACTAGTAACTACCGCTTTATACCAAGTTGTTGGCGTAGCTGCAGCATAAGTTAAGTTTCCTGTAGCCAATGCAGAACTTGTTACTGTAGTAGATAATGGAACCAATGTCCATGTTGCAGCTCCAGTTGCGGCTACATAATTTGTAGATTTAAACCAAGAAACAGTTCCATTTGAATCACCTAAAGTAAGATTAGTTCCTGTTGCAGTACAAACATTTGCAGTAGCAGTTGTTAATTCTCCTACAGAAGTTGCAGGACTCACTGTGATTTTAATAGGTGTTGATGTAGCTGAAGAACATACTCCATTAGTAGCTTTTACTCTAAACCAAGTGTCTTGAGATAAAGGTCCAGTACTTAATGTAAGTGCTAAATTAGTAGCTGAAATTGCAGATTGTTCAATTAAACTACCTACAGGAGAATACCAAGTTCCATCTGTAGAAGATTCCCATTGGATATCTCCAATACTACCTGTTGCTAAAGACAAATTCACACTAGATCCTTCACAAGTTGTTAAAAGTGGGGACAAAGTTCCTACAACAGTTATTGCAGTAGCTTTTGAAACCGTAATTAAGTCTGTAATGGTAGCAACCGCAGAGGTTGTAATTCCACATGAGCTTGTAATAGCTACTCTATACTTTGTTCCTGATGCAGGAAGTACTAAAGTACTTTTTGTAATATTTAAAGTTGCAGTATTCGCCCCTGAATAATTAGAATTGTTTGAAACTAATGTCCAAGTAGTAGCTGTTGCAGCTTGAGAATACCAACTATAGGTTGCTAATTCATTATCTGCTACTACAGTTAGGGAAGCTGTTCCTCCTATAACTTTACAAATACTTGCGCTAGCTGGCTGAGAAATAATAGTACTATTATTAATAGTTAAATGTAAGGTTGCTACATTAGTACATCCTGAAGCATTTGTAGTACTAAAAGTATAATCGCCACTTTCTGAATAAGTAGTACCATTCCATTCATAACTACCACAAGCAACATGAGTTTCTTCTGAAACTGAGTTGTTGTTAATAGTTAAATGTAAGGTTGCTACATAAGTACATCCTGAAGCATTTGTACCTGTAAAGGTTTTGTCTCCACTAGTAGTATATACCGTTCCATTCCAAGAGTAACTATCACAAGCAACTTGAGTTTCTTCTGTAGTTGTACTGTTGTTAATGGTTAAGTTTAAGGTATTGTTTACTGAACATCCATTGTCATTTGTAGTAGTTACTAAAAAATTACCACTAGCATTATAGGTTACCCCATTTATTGCCCAAACATAACTATCACATTCGGCAATAGTAGTTTCAGTAGTCAATTGACTTGGACCATCCACCGTTACTCCTGTTGCAGTAACATCTGAACATCCTACGTTAGAAACAACAACAGTATGTGCACCGGCTGTTAAGCCAGTAATAGTAAATACTCCGTTGGATACATTAGCACCTTGAGAAACGCCACCATCCACAGTGTAAGATATAATATCTGTAGCTGAAGATACAGGTGACAAAGTAATAGTAGAACTACCATTACTTCCTCCAAAACAAGTTACAGCACTAGATGCCGTTTGACTTGCTATAGTACCGCAAATTTGTGGGTTCAACAAAATAGTATAAGGCGTATTATTTGCATCATTACAAACTAATGTGCCTGCAGCAGATGAAGATAAAGGCGTAGAACTAAAATTGGTATTACAATAAACTGTTGCAGCAAACTGAGTATAACCTGATCGAACAGCATACTGCTCGGTTAGTGTAGCTGCAAAACTTTGCGTCCATGGAATATCACTAGTAAATCTAAAACGTGCGAACTTCATTGGCGTATTAGCTGGTAAATTAACGGTATTACCGCTTGATAAAGTAACAGCTGTATTTGTCCATTTTAACTGTCGCGATGCAACAGTATGTATAACTTGAGTTGCAGATAGATTATTAAAGTTTGGAAAATTACCTGTTTGTGATGGTTGGGTAATACAGGTAAAAGTACCTGTAGCTCCGGTAGGTAGCATTCCAACGTTATAAACCACTGATCCTTGTATGGCACCAAGCTTTAAAGATGTACTCCCTGTATTGGATACATAAACATCGAACTCTAGAGTTGTAGTGGTAGGATTACTAATGTTTTGAAGTGTTACCGTTACCTGATTCCCAGTACAAGACTGGGAATAACTAGTAACTGTAAACATCATTAAGAACATCATTATCAAACCAGTAAACAAACTCTTATTCTTGATTTTTGATTTCATATTATTTATTATTAATGTTATTTATTTTATAGACTAATTGAAAGGGTTCACTGAATAAATAAAGTTATTTGAATTGGTTTCCCAAATTGAATAATCTAAATTATCCACATTACCATCTCCATTTAAGTCTGTAGGATAATAACCAGACATAAAGTTGTTTACATCTTCTTCCCATACAGAATAATCTAAGTTATCAATATTGGTATCTTGATTAATATCTCCTGAGTAGATTGCGAATACACCTGGTGAAACTTGAACCATATTTGCACCAAAAGCTTTATTAGCAGCATTAGTGAAATTGTAAGTTAAAGGAGTAAGACCAATAGTTTGTGGTAATGCACTCCATGTTTCAACAGCGTTTTTGTATTTAACAACTACATAGAAAGATCCTGCAGGTCCAGTAGCAAAAGTAGCTACAGCTGTTCCATCTGTTTTTAATGCAGCAATTGCTGTATCTACTAAAGTACCATTTGCAACAGTTCTTAGTTCTACAGTTACATCATCCACGTCTGTGTTAGTTGCACCAACAACATATTGATTGAATTTAGCTGGAACCATAGATTGTGTAGCTGCACTATAGTAACCCTCAATGTTAAATTTCAAATTAACAACAGAAGGACAAATGTTAGTGGTACTGTAAACAGTATCATTACAATCTAAATTGTTTACTGAATAACCCGCTGGGGTTGTAGCAGTACAATAACTTGTTGTTATTACAGATCCAAAACCATCACCGTCAGCATCTACATAGTAAGGAACTATTGCATTAATTGCAGGATTAGTATCGTCACAATCTGCATTGTTTAATACAAAACCAGCAGGTGCAACACCACAACCTACTTGTGTAAGTGCATTGTTACCAAAACCGTCACCATCTGCATCAGCATAATAAGTAACTAATGGATTAACTGCAATAACTAACGTGTTGTTAGCTGTAATAGCTGTAGGACAATTTGGAGTTAAATCGGTTCTTGTTATAGTTGTAATTACTAAAGTTTTACCATTGTTAATCGCTGGTAAAGAAACTGTAAACATAGCGTTTCCAGAAGCATCAGCAACTACACCAGTAATTGCTGTTTGAGCAACACCGTTAATAGTATAACTAAGAGTAGAAGTACTGTTAGCAACTAAACCTGTTAAATTAAATGTTGTTGGAGATCCAGAACAAGTAACAGCTGGTTGTACAATAGAACCTAAAGTAGAAGGCGCTAAAATAGTTACATCAACAGAAGCAGTATTAGAACATCCAAGTAAATTGGTTGCTGTAACAGTATACGTAATATTAGCAGTTGGCTTAGTATAAACTGTAGTAGCCATTCCACCTGTGTAAGCTGTTGTAGCAGCTGCATTAGTATATAAATCTGTTGTTGGACTCCAAGTTAAAGAACCGCTAATTACACCGAAGCGCATGTTTGGTCTTGTTGTTGAAGTAGTTCCAGAAGCATTTGAACATACCGAACCACTGTTATCTGCAGAATAATAAGTAGTAAGGGCAGTAGCATTCGTAGTTGATTTTACGTTTGCTGAATTTGTACTAGACCCACCACCATTATTGTTATCAAAACAGAATTGTATCACTAAATTAGAAGTACCATCCCAAGTAAAGTTAGTATCTAACGGTAACGTAGCAGTAAATGGTGCTGCACCGGTTAATACATAATTAGTAGGTGCTTTAACCGTTGTCATACCTGTTTCAAAAGCAGCAGCTGAAACCGTTGCAGTTGAATTCTTCATTGCAATGTTAAAACCGTTAAATGTAAACGGACTAGAATAAGCCGTAATATCTAAACCTAACGAAGTAATAACAGTTCCATTAACATATCCTAAAGCTGATAATTCAGCAGCAGTATATATATATTGCGATTTATTACCTCCCCAGTACCCTTTAAATGGTGTAGATGTAGTATTAGTAACTGAACCTGTTCCAATTACTCCATTTTGAGCAAAAGATGTTGTAGATACCGATAAGGCATTAACACCACCAATACAAACTGAAGGAGCTGCTGGAGAAAATACTGGAGCTACTGGTTGACTAACTGTCAATGTAGCAACACTAGAAGTAACACCAACACAAGGATTAGCATCCGATACTAAAGCACGGAATTGCGTACCTGTCATAGTTGCTGTAACCGCAGTTAAAGCTAAAGTAGCTGTAGTAGCACCAGAATAAGCACCACCATCCGTAACATTAGACCATGTAGTTCCGTTAGAACTCATTTGCCATTGGTACACCACATTGGTTCCTGTAGCAGCAACTGTCATACTTGAATTAGCACCAGCACAAACTGTTGCTGAAGTAGGTTGCGTTGTAACTACAACTGTAGAATAAACTGTAATTGTAACATCTGTAACACTGTTATTGTTACAAGCTGTAACTGTATTGGTTACTGTATATGTACCTGGAGCAGCAGTTGCAAAGTCAATTGCTCCTGTGGTAGCATTAACTGTTAATCCTGTAGCAGGAGAAACTGTAAATGCACCTGGTGTTCCAGTTATTGTAGGAGTAACTATACCACTGTTGTTGCAATACGTAGCAGCTGCATAAGTAAAGCCAGAGAATAATACCGACTCATTAATCACCACTGTTGTTGTAGCCGTTTGTGGCGTACAATACGTTGTTGGATTAGTAGTATAAGTAACTACATAAGTACCAGGAGTACTAGTAGCAGGATTAATATCCCCAGAAGTACCATCAAGACTTAAACCAGAAGTTGAAGTATACGTACCACCTGTGTAAGCATTAGTTCCATTTAAAGTAACAGAACCTACTGCTGCATTGTTACAGAAAGGTGCACCAGCATAACTAATAGTAGCTGTTGGTGTAGGATCTACAGTAGCAATTACTGCAGTTCTTGCTGATTGACAAGCTGAAATTGTTCTTAAGTTATATAAGAAGTAATTCAAAGTAGTAGTACCAGTACTTGTAGCACCGTTAACAATAGTACCAACACCATTTCCTAATGGAGATGGGAAACTACCAGAAGAGTAGCCTAAAGCACCTGTTTGAGATGTTACTAAAATTTTATATCCAGTTCCAACAGGAAGTGACCAACCTAAATTAATAGTTTGAGGCGTAGCTATAGTTCCTGCAATTACAGCTCCTGAAGTAGGACCAGCAACAACAGTACCTGCGCTATTTACTAATTGCATAGTAACTGTACCTGCATTGGTAGAATAAACATCCAAAGAGGTTAATACAGAAGCAGTAGTAATATCTAAAACTAAACCAGTATTAATGGTTGTTGTAGTAAATGTTGGAGTACCATTATTAGAAACTTGCGCTGTACCACCTGCAGATGCCTGAGCATAATAAGTAGTAGTAGCTGAAATACTAGGCGTAGTAAAACTAGTACCTGTACCAATTGGAGAACCTCCGTTAAGAGCAGCAAACCAATTAATAGTTGCTCCTGCATTTCCAGCAGCACCTAAAACAACCGTACCTGTTGCACATCTTCCTCCAGGAGTTGACTCTATAACAAGTGGATTAGCAACCGTAATAGCAATTGTATTAGAGTTAGCACTTAGAGTACTATTAGTACAAGTTACTGTACAATAGTAGTAAGCATCTGCTGTTAAGTTTCCTGTAGCTAAAGTAGTTGTAGTAGCATCCGCAATTGGAGCAAAACTAGTTCCGTTAGCAGAATAATACCATTGGTAAGCTATACCAGTAACACCAGTAGTAGAACCATTTAATACCACATTAGTACCATTACCATAACACATTGAAGTAGAAGCAACAGAAGCTATTCCAGCTGCTGGTGTTCCATCACAAGGAGGTGTAGGCATTACATTAACTAAATAATCTTCGGTTTCACCCCAAGAATAGGTAGCACATGCAGTAATCGCACCAGTTGTTTCAATATTTATTACACGCATACGAGTGATTCCTAAAGCTGCAGAAGCAGGAATAGTAATTGTACCTGTTTGGGTATTATTTCCTACAGCAGCAGTTGCTTGTTGGAAAACATTTTCTCCAGCATCTGTAAAGTCACCATTTTGGTTCCAGTCAATAAAGATTGCAAATTTATTGTTGTAATTTCCTCCACAAGATGTTTGTGTTACTGAGAAAGGAACAACTGCAGATCTTGTTAAATCAGCCGGTTGTGGCGCACCATTACCATTAGTATAATTAGAATATCTGAAAGGAACAGAACCTGAACCTGGAGCAACATCGCCACAAGAAGAAGAATTGTTTAATGAACCAATAGTTACATTAGTAATTTCTTCATCATCATCAGATGTAGCATTAGAAGCACAATAATCGGTAACTGTTAATAGAGCACCTGTTGAAGTAACATAACATCCATTATTATTTGCTATACTACGGTAGTAGTTTCCTGCTCCAAGAACAGTAGCTCCAGAAGTAGTAACAGATAAAGAAGCTGTAGTATTACCTAAATAAGAATTTCCTATAGGAGTAGCATCTATTACATCTGCATACGTTCCATTCATAGTAGCAGAACTTTGCCATTGGTACGAAGTTGCAGCACTAGCAGTAACTGTAAATATAGCAGTAGTTCCTCTAATAACCGATACAGCAGTTGGCGCAGCAGTAATAGTAGGATTATTGATATGTAAAGTAGCGATTGCAGAAGGTACACTTGAACATACTGCATTACCAGAAACAACAACTTGATATTGTGTTCCCTCTGCAGTAGGTGCAGGATTCACTATAGAAATAGAAGCTGTTGTAGCATCTGTTCCAGTATAGTTAGACCAAGTAGTTCCATTAGTACTGTATTGCCATTGGTAAGATAATTCATCCCCTGTAGCAACTGCAGTAAATGTAGCTATACCACCACCAATACAAACCGCTTGATCTGTAGGTTGAGTAGTAATAACTACTGGATCTTTAACTGTTAAGGTACCAGAGTTACTTGTTATGTAAGAATTTACAATACAAGTAAATTTAACTCCATTGTTTGCAAGTGTAATACCTGAAACGTTTAAAGTTAATTGATCTGTTCCAGCAAAAGTAAGTCCATTAGCGTTTAAACCATTTGCAATATCTGCATAGTTAAGTCCGTTATCGGTACTCATTTGCCATTGAATAGAAAAAGGTTCGTCACCACTAGTAGCAATACTAAAAGTAGTAGCGCCAGAGTTACACATAGTAACATCTAATGGTTGCGAAGCAAAACCTGTGTTACTAATATTTAAAACAGCAACAACTGGAGTTAATGTAGTACAAGGAGCAGCTCCTGTAACTAAACATTGGTATTGATAACCATCAAATGTAGCTTCAATGTTATTTACTGCAAGAGTTGCAGTAGTAACACCAGCGTAGTTTCCAGCATTAGATAAGTTAACCCATCCAGAACCGTTGTTTAATTGCCATTGGTACGTATAAGTAGCACCAGAAGCAGTAGCAACTGTAAAAGTAGTAGATTGACTAGCAACAACCGTTTGTGTAGTTGTAGTACCTATTGAAAGAATAGCACCTGAGTTAATTACTGTAACCGTAACTAATCTAGTTGCTTTACATCCAGTAACCAAATCTGTAGCTTCCACTGTGTACGTTGTAGTAACATTTGGAGTCGCTATAACCGAAGCAGAAGTAGTTCCATTTAAACCTAATGCAGGAGACCATACATAAGTATATCCTGAACCTAAAGCTTCTAGTGTAGTAGAAGTTCCACTACAGATAGTAACATCACTAGACACTGTGAAAACAGGTAAAGCAATTGGAGATACTGTTGTAGTAGCAGTTGTAGTACAAGCGCCATTAGCAGCAGTAGCAGTATAAACTATTTCAGTAGTTGGTTTAGTATAAACAACACTAGTATTAGCACCACTGTAAGCAGTTGTAGCCGCAGCATTAGTATATAAATCTGTTGTAGGTGACCAAGTTACTGCTGTAGGATTTACTGTAGAATATCCAAAAGTAATATTTGGTCTAGTAGTACTTGTAGTAGGTGTTGGAGCTGAAGCCCAAAAACCTGCGTTATTAGAACTAGAATAAGCATACAGTACCGAATTATTTGTAGTAGTAGTATAATAAGTTGTTGCATTACCATTACCGAAAGCTTCCGATTGACGGATATCGATAACAATGTTAGAAACACCATCCCATACGTAAGGTGTACTAAATGTAATAGTATTTAAACCTACAGCTGGCGTAACCGCTGCTGGACCATATACATTAGTTAAACCATTAGTTGAAAAGGCTGTTAAAGCAGCACTTGAAGTAGAACCAATTTTTACATTATAATCTGTAATTGGTGCAGAAGTATCTTGTAAACCTGAAATATTAAATTGCAATGAAGAAATACTTCCTGCAGTAGTAATACCAGCAGCATTTAACTCAGCAGCTGTGAACAAATATTGTTGCCAGTTTTGGTACCAATAATTAGCAAATGCTGTTGGGTAAGAAAATGAAGATGTTAATGCTGTACCTGCACCGATAGTAGCATTACCAGCACCTCCAATTGTACCACCATTAGCAGTTAAAGACATTACTGCATTAGTACAAACCGAAGTTGCACCTTGTGTAATACTTAAAGCACTTGGGTAAGCAGCTACAGTTACTGTAACAGTAGCAGCAGCAGTAGTACATTCGTTAGAATCTACACCTGTAACGCTATAAGTAGTGGTTGCACCAGGAGTAGCGATAACGCTTGCACTAGTAGTACCATTTAAACCTAAAGCAGGAGTCCATACATAAGAAACCGCACCAGAAGCAGTTAATGTAGTGCTTCCACCAGTACAAACAGTAACGGCAGGAGATACAGTTAACACAGCAGGAGCAATAACCGTAGTTGTTACTTCTGTTCTAGGGCTTTCACAACCACCAGGACTAACTACAGAAACGTAGAAAGTAGTAGTTGCACTTACACTTTCAGTATACGTTGTAGAAGTACTAGTTTGTAAAGCAGTTGTAGTAGTTGCATCTGCATACCATTTGATAGTAGGCAAAGTATAACCATTAGCATCTGCAACAGCAATTGTAGGAACTCTTGTACCACATTGTGATGCATTAGTTGCTGTAGGAGCTAGTGGGAAAGGATACACAGTAACTGTAGTTGTAGCAGAACCTGTACAACCTGTAGTACCGTTATAACCATAAACATTATAAGAAGTAGTTTCCGTTGGAGTAACAGTTAAAATGTTTCCTGTTGAAGCTGCTGGGTCGTTCCAAGTATATACTAAAGAACCTACACCTTGAACAGTTTTTTGACCTCCTAAAGTAAATTTAGGACGACTACTAGATACCGTACCTGAAGTCTGTGCCAACATTGCAGCTGGTGCTTGACCATCCGCTTGTTTATAAACAGCACAATTAAATCCAGGCGCATCATACTTCATAGTAGAAGCTGTTGAAGTAGATGCAGAAGGTACTCTACTCCAAGAGAAAGTAACAACTAGATTAGAAGTTCCATTCCAAGCAAAACTAGTAGAAGAACCAGTCCCTGTTCCAAAAGATAAAGTATTTACAGCATTAGCTACTGGAGTGAAACCAGAATCTGTTTCTGTACCAGCATAAACCTGAGTACCATTAGCTAAGAAAGTAGATGTTAATACCGAGTCTGTTGTAGAATTTAAACTAAGTGAGAATCCTTGATAAGATTGACCTGAAGTTGTTGGTTCAAAAGCTAATGAAGTAAGATTACCAGCAACAAATCCTTGTGCAGTTAACTCAGAAGCTTTTATTAAATATTGTGATTTTGCACCACCCCAAAATCCAGGAAGCAATGAAGCACCTGTACCACTTGAAGTTAAAGCACCAGCACCAATAGGACCTACACCTGCACCAATTACTGGAGTTAAAGCGGTCAAAGTTGATGGAGATCCAATACAAACAGCTTGAGGAGTTGGAGTAATTGTAATTGCTGGTAAAGCAGTAGGCGTTACTACTACATTAGCTGTAGCAGAACATAAACCATCCGTAGCAGTTACTGTATACGTAGTAGTTGCAGTTGGGCTAAATATCCAACCAGTAGTTGCATCACCTGTAACAGTAGCTGCATTAGTCCAAGAATAACTAGTATATGTACCTGTAGTATCACCATTAGTAGCAATAGTTACTGGAGTTAAACTTGCAGAACCATTACAGTTAGTAGTTGCAGTTGCAGATAGTGTAAAAGGGTAAGGGGTATTAGCCGTTACCGTAACAGCAGTTCTAGGACTTTCACATAAACCATCCGCACTTGCTTCGGCAACATAAAAAGTTGTGGTAGCAGCAACTGGGTAACTTACTAGCGTACTAGCTGATTGACCAGATAAAGCAGTACCATTTAAAGCAACTGTGTACCATTTGAAAGTATTTCCAACAATACCTGTACCCGTAACCGAACAAGTTGGCGTTTGAGAACCACATTGTGTACTATCTGTACCAGTTGGTGCAGGAATTGTAGAATTAATAGATACTAAAGAAGTAGTTGCAGAATTCGTACATCCTGTTGCAGCAATTGTTGCTGTAGCAGTAAATGCTTGCGTAACTATTGCACTACTAGTGTTAGTAATTGTTGTAGAACCCAAAGCAGTTGTTACTGCAGGAGTTGAATTCCAAGACCAAACATAACCAGAAGCAAAATTTGTAGCTAAAACACCACCAAAAGTGAATTTTGGACGACTACTAGATGTTGTACCAGTAGCTTGAGCCAACATTGCCGCAGCAGATTGATTATCCGCTTGTTTGTAAGTAGTACAAGTATAACTAGCTGTATCGTATTTCATAGTAGAACCTGTAGCAGTTGAAGCCAAAGGCAATCTACTCCATGAAAATGTAAGTACAAGATTAGAAGTTCCGTCCCAAGCAAAACTGCTTGCAGAACCTGTACCTGTTCCAAATGATAAAGTATTAAGAGTATTAGCAGCAGGAGTGAAACCGTTATCGGTTAAAGTTCCAGCATATACTTGAGTACCATTAGCAAGGAAAGTTGAAGTTAAAGCTGTAGCAGTAGTAGATCCAACGCTTAAAAAGAAACCTTGGTAGGTTTGTCCTGAAGTAGTTGGTTCAAATGCAACTGAAGTAATATTACCAGCAGCAAAACCTAAAGCAGTTAACTCGGAAGCTTTCACTAAATATTGTGTTTTTGCTCCTCCCCATGCACCAGGCAATAAAGAAGCAGCTGTACCAGATGAACTTAAAGCACCTGCACCAAGAGCAGCTGTACCATTAGCATTAGCAATACTTGCAGCAGCTAAATTGATAGTAGCATCACTACATAATGCAGCAGGTGTAGCCGTTACAGCAGTAATAATTGGTAAAGGATTAACTGTTACCGAAACGGTTGGAGCAAACGAACATGATCCGTTAGTTGTAAATGTATACACATACGTTCCAGCAGCAGTAGGCGTTACCGTAGCAGAATCACCAGATACCGCCGTTGTAGCACCACTTCCATTTAAAGCGCAAGCCCAAGAAGAAGTTGTAGTACCAGGAGCACCTGTGTACACTGCAGAAAGTGTTATTGAAGCGCCAACACAAATAGTAGATGCACTAGTAGAAACCGTTACACCAGTAACTGTTAAAGTAGCAACATCCGAAGTTACCGTACTACAAGGAGAAACTCCAGTTACGATAACTTTGTATTGATTTCCGTTAAGAGCAATAGTTGGATTAGCAATAGTATAAGTAGTAGCAGTAGCTCCTGAAACATTTGTCCAAGAAGCACCATTAGTACTCATTTGCCATTGGTACGCTAAACCAGTACCAGTTGCAGCTGCTGTAAATGTTACCGAAGTAGCAGTAGAACAAACAGATTGACTAGTTGGTTGTGTACCTATAACAATAGCATCACTTACCGTTAATAAAGCAGGGTTTGAAGTAATTTGACCCGCATTCAATACACAGTGGTATTGCGCAAGAGAATTAGCAGCAGTTAAACCACTTAATGTAATAGATGCAGTAGTTGCATCGGCAGACAGTAAATCCGTCCAAACAGTACCATTAGTACTGTATTGCCATTGGTAAGATAATATATCTCCACCGGCTTCTACAGAAAAGGTAGCAGTATTATTACTACAAATAGTTTGAGCAGCAGGTTGTGAAACAATACTCACAGTACCTACCCCTAAGTTAGCCGCATTAGAAGTAACCGGCGTACAAGGTGCAGTACCTGAAACCACACAACGGAATTGGTAGTTATTTTGAGCTAGAGTTGTTGTAGACAAAGAATAAGTAGCAGCAGTTGCTCCTGCAATATCCATCCATCCTGTAGAATCGTTTATTTGCCATTGGTAGGTTAAACCTGTACCGGTAGCAGTAACCGTAAATGAAGTAGCTTCACCTACTAAAACTACGGCATTTGCAGGTTGACCTGCAGCAGCAATAGTAACTGGGTTATTAACCGTTACTAATGCAGTAGTTGTATTAACACAACCATTAGCATCGGTACCCGTAACCGTATACGTAGTAGTAGCAGCTGGAGAAGCAATAACGCTTTCACCTGAAGTACCATTTAAACCTAAAGCAGGAGACCAAACGTAACTTACACCACCAGTTGCAGTAATAGCAGAACCAGCAGTACCACAATTAGTAGTACCTGTAGCCGCTATAGTTGGCAAAGCAGTTGGAGTTACAGTAACATTAGCAGTGCTTGAACAAGCACCTAAAGTTGCAGTAACTGTATACGTTTGAGGTGTTAATGAATTAGTATATACTGTAGCAATATTTTCACCAGCATAAGCAGTTGTAGCACCAACATTAGAATATAAATCAGTTGTTGGAGTCCAAGCTAAAGTTGTTGGAGTTGAATTAGTACCAGTAAAAGTAACATTAAATCTGTTTGGAGTTAATGTTCCTACTGCTCCAGCACTTGGAGCTATATTATAAGCAAAATTTGCTTTGTTATCTGAAGCAGCCGTAAGATAAGTTAACGGGTCTGCAGATGCATCTGGTCCATCTTGCCAAACATCAACAACAATATTAGAAGTTCCATTCCATACATATGGAGTTGCAAAATTAATTGTTTGCCAACCCGCAGCAGTGTGTGCATATGAAGTAGGTCCAAATACTGTAGTAAAAGCTGTTGTAGCATAGAACGAAGTATTAGCAAAAGCAGAAGTTTCAGTAGTTCCTATTTTAATAGTAACATTATTAGTGGTTGAAGAACCTTGACTATTAATATTATAAGCTATAGAACCAATATTACCAGCAGTAAGACCTGCAGCAGTTAATTCAGCAGCTGTAAAAATAGTTTGACTCCATGCACTAGCTCTGTATCCATTAAAAGCAGAATAACTACCAGATGAAGTAGATGTAGTAGTACCTGTTCCTATTACTCCTTGCATTGTTCCGCCTACTAATCCACCAGTTGCAGTTAAAGTACTAACTCCTCCTAAACAAACTAATGCAGGATTTTTAGCAATGGTTATTGCTGATGGAGTTGGGTTAACTGTTACCGATACTGTATTGTTAGCCTTACAACCTGCGGTTGAAATACCAGTTACTGTATACGTAGTAGATGTATTTGGAGAAGCATTTACTGTATCTAAAGTTGTACCATTTAAACCTAATGAAGGTGTCCATGTGTACGTATTAGCACCAGTTGCTACTAATGAAGTGCTTGTTCCTGAACAAATAGTTGCTGCAGAACTTACTCCAATTGTAGGAGGAAGCGCAGTAGTAAATGTTGCAACAGAATCTGCAAAACCACCTGGGTTAACAACTCGTATAACTCCATCTACCACATCTGCAGGAGCAGTAACGGTTATTGAAGTAGCCGATTGTGCTGTAATGGTTCCTGCTAAAGTAACTCCAGCACTACCATTAAATAACACAGACGTTACTACATCTAAGCTAGTTCCTGTGATTGTCACTACAGAACCACCATTAGAACAAAGATAGAACGGAGCAAATGGGCTATAAGTAGTTGAATAACCAGTTATAGTTGGTGCAATAATTACACCATTATTCCATTCGTGAGCACCCATGTCTGGAGTACTAGCATCTCTAGTATTTCCATCAAAATCAGAAGTATATCCAGCTATTGTAGCTGCAAAACCACCCGCTAAGTTAATAGCGCCATCTGCAAAATGCAAGAAAGATGCATCTGCACCAGTAGTACTTGCAAAGGCAGGGTTTTGGAATTTAGAAGCATTTTCAATTGGTGTTACAAGAGCTTGGAAAGCTCCAAAAGCATACGCCGTTGTACCATCAAAATAAGTTGCTGTTGTTCCATAAAACAAGTTGTTATTAGAAGTAGCAGCATAGTTTGTTAAAGCAGCAGCAGATCTTTGAAAAGCAACTGCTCTTCCAGTTCCGTTTGCGGATGCATTATTAACAAAAATGTTATTACGCAAATCAATTGAAGTAGGTGTTGCAGAAGCAAAAACCGCAGCGGAACCAAAGTTCACACCAGAACTAGATCCTGAAATATTCACTGTATTATAGTAAACATTAGCCGTAGTTCCACCACTTAAAAAGATACCAACTAAAGATATTGTACTATTTGCAGCAGGGGAAGATAAGTTACCAATAATATTGTTGTAAACATTATTAGTAATTCCACCAGCTATAGTAATACCATAAACTCCTGCTGCAGCAGCAGAAGAACTTAAACCATATATTTTATTGTTAAAAACATTTTCAACAGAAGCTAAAGCGGCACTTGAACCACCAACATACAAACCGTGTATAGTTGTAGCTCCAGAAAAGTTATATATAGTGTTACCAGAAATAATATTGGCAGCACCTAAATATCCCAATCTAATACCCATCATAGTACCTGTGCTTGACGCAGATAAGGAGAAGTTTCTTATAGTATTGTTTTGACATGTTTTATTTCCAGCAGTAGAAGTAAGATTATAAATACCATAAATTGTAACACCTCCAGTTGATAGAGAAGATAATCCTTCTATAGTATTATTCGTCCATATTTCATTAGCAGTATTAGAACCTGAGTAAATAGCATATAAAGCACTTGCACTTGAAGCATTATTATTAGCTAAGTTAGATACCGTATTCGCATTTAAGGTAGTTGTTGTAGTAGCACCTCCGTTATATTGAATACCATACATAGTTCCAGAACCAGTTCTAGTAATATTGTTAACTGTATTATTACTAATAGAAGTTGTAGGCGCATAACCTGCATAAATACCAATCATAGTTCCTGTTGCAGTAACAGAAGCTATATTTCTTACGGTATTTCCGGTTACATTATAAACAGCACCTGCAGTTATATTTGCTAATCCAGAACTAGCAATACCTGTAAAAATAGATCCAGCTGTTGAAGTCCATTGAATATCCGAAATAATATTATTAGTAATACTATTAGTAGAAGTTGAGGCAGCAGAAGCAGAAAAGTTAATTCCTACAAAACCACCAGAAGTTGCAGCAGCAGCATACGTCATGGTTCCAGTTCCTGAATTACTAGCATACCCAATGGTATTTCCCGTAATTACAAAACTTTCCCCTAAAGCTGTAGCTCCAGCATTTACCATATAAATTCCATAATCCGTTTGTAATGTAGTAATTGTTCTAGCAGCAGTTTGGAAAATTTTATTATTGGAAACCGTCCAAGCAGTATTACCTGTAGACATGTAAATAGCAGCACTTGCTGTTGCCGCTTGAAAATAATCAGAGAATTCACAATTGTTGATAGTAATATTACTATTTTGAATTGTAGTATTTGTAGTTGAACCATTTGCAACAATCAATTGACCTGGTAAATTTGTTCCAGCAGGACCAAACTTACACGATTGGAACGAGTTGAAATCATTACCAGATCCTGAAGTCGCCCCAGTACTAATCCATACGTTAGCTGTATTTGAACCAGTAGCACCATTAGCCGAACCTAAAATAGTAAGGTTGTTAAAGGTGTTGTAGGTAGCATCTCCAACCAACTTCAAAGTAGAAGTTCCAGTTGTTGATGCAACGGTGGTGTTAGCAAAGGTTAAATTACCTCCACCATTTACAGTCACGTTATCCGACCCAAGAAAGTTTATTAAAGGTGTACCAGCTGTTGCTGCACCACTCACCGTCCAAGATCCACCATCAGGGGCAATCGTCAAAGACGTCCAGGTACCAGCAACTAATGTTGCTCCTGTGGCGGGCTCTGAGGTATTACCTGTTATAGTGACCGTAATGTTTGCACCTACTTGAGCAACCGGAATTGCGGCAAATGCAGCAGACAAAGTCGGATACGTACCATTACCTGTGACAGCACCGGCAACCGTAACTTGACCTTGAACGCTAATGAAACTGAACAAAACAAAAAATAGCAACCAGGTCGCTTTCTTCTGAATCGTTCGTTTGAGACTGGCAAATATGCCGGAACTCAAAGAATTGTAGTCATTCATCATAATTAAAAAATTTGGTTATTGTAAATATTATATTATCTGTAATTAATAAGCAATTAGCGGGATAATAATGTTTTTAAAAAATTTGTATTATAAATGGGATTGTAAAATTTTAAATCCTCAGAACTGGTAAGGGTTGAACGATTGCGTCAGCTCCCGTGACTCGTTCCTGGATGACGACTAAAAAGAATAGCCATAAACCTAAAACATTAGAGGTAACATTAAAATAACTTTGTTTGCGGTTTAAGCCGATAAACAAAAATATAGAGTTATTCTTTTTTTGGATGCTTCTAATAAAAGAAGCCATTAAATCAGTACTTGAAACAAATAAATAGGGATTATTATTAACTGTTTTAACAGCATTATGAGAGTTCTCAATTGCTGTTGTTGAAGCCGTGTTATTGACTTGAGGGGTTTTTTTAGACCATCGAGTCAACAAATTTCGTAGTATTAATCTCATAAAAATATAGGTTTTACAGTATACTTGGGATTTCAAAAATAGAGGAGTAGGGACAAATTATAACATTTATTTATGTTAAAATTTTGTTAAAAAAATGGAATGAGAGGACTAATCTACAGAAGAGAGCGTTTAGTCGATTAAGTGAAAGGATGTAGAAAAAATATAAAAAAGTATTTGGAGGATTCCTTATTTTTTAATATGAAATTAAAAAAACGATAGAATTATCGTATTATTATGATAAATATTGCATAATTGCTGATAATTTAAGAAGTAAAAAAAGCTAAAAAACAACAAACTATTGCTTGTAATGCCAGCAATGAAAAGACCAGAGACAGAAAATTGTTCCAAAAAACAGTGCTTTTTGAAAAAATTTAATCGAGATAAATAACACTACTAAGTGCTAATTTCTATATTTTAATGCCTTTATTATTACTATGTTATATTTTTTAATCCACAGATTAAAATAGTAACTCCCAATTTATTTTAAAGATTTAAACTTAAAATTAATTTAATGTTAACAAAAAACATTATTAATTTAATAGTAATTTAAACCCTTTCTTTTTATTTAATTTAGTGACCGCGGCAGGGTTCGAACCTGCAACCATCAGAGCCGAAATCTGATATTCTATCCAGTTGAACTACGCAGCCAAATTTAGGTACGAGGTATGAGGTACGAGGTACAAGGTAAAAGGTACGAGGTGGGAGGTACGAGGTACGAGGATTTGAAAATCCAAAATCCAAAATCCAAAACCCAAAACCCAAAATCCAAAACCCATGTCGCCTACCCCAACAACTTCTTAACGATAGCGGATATGGTTTTACCTTCGGCTTGACCACCTATTTGAGCACTTGCTAATCCCATAACTTTTCCCATAGAAGCAATTCCGACTGCACCAGTTTCCGAAATGATTTTAGCAACAATTACTTCTACTTCTCCTTCTGACAATTGTGCCGGAAGAAATTTTTCGATTACTGCAATTTGTGCTAATTCGGGTTCCACTAAATCGGGACGGTTTTGGGTAGCAAAGATGGACGCACTGTCTTTACGCATTTTCACTAACCGTTGAAGAATTTTGATTTCTTCCTCTTCCGTGATTTCTTCTTTGGTGCCAGTGGATGTTTGGGCTAAAAGCAATTCCGACTTAATGGCACGTAAGGCTTCCAGCGCAATAGTATCTTTGGCTCTCATGGCGTTTTTAATTTCGTCCATGATTTTTACAGCTAAACTCATTCTTTATCTATTTAGTGGTTATTTCTAACTCGAATTTTTTTGAAAAAACTTTTTAATATCTTGATGATCGCATTTTTAACGCCTCCCTTTTTTCATTTTCCCTATCGAAACTCAATCGAAAACCAAGTTAAAAAGCTTGAATTATTTAATTTTAAAACTACAATTTAATCTACGTTGTCATGAAGAAAAGAATTATTAGATCGCAATTGTAGATCGTCATTACTATCCATTCCTAGAGACATTCTAGAATTATTATTATAGTTATTATTCTCGGTCAAATCAAGTCCTACTCTTTTATAAGCTGGTTCTTTTTCTAATTCTTCAATACGAGATGGGTTGTTGTGAAACTTATAATTGAAATCTTTCAACTTTCTTCTTCTTTCATCTGCACGGATTTTTAACGTTTCTTCGATGGTCATTTCCATCGGAGAAATATCTTCTGTGTGTGTAGCATAAGTTGGTTTAGCAACATCGGAAACTTTCATCGTGAAATTTAACGATTCTTCAACTGGTTCCGGATTAGTTACAACTGGCTTAGAAGTTAATAAATCGTTTTCGACTTCCATATATTCTTCCAAAGAATATTTAATTACCCCATTTTCATTCAACTCGGTAACGGAAACAAATTCAATTGGTTCGTTAACTTTAATGTTATTTGCTTCTAAAGAGAAGTCGAAAATTGTTTTTTCTTCTTGTACATTTTCAACTGGTTTTGCAATTGGCAAATCAAACGAAAAGGTGATTTGCTCTTCTTCTCTTGCTATTACTTTAGGCTCGTTTACTTTAATTTCATTAACGACAGGGTTGGTAAAATGAAATTCAATATCTTTAATAGGAGAAACAATTTCAAAAGTCACATCCAAATTGCGAATGAATTCGTTCATTGCCACTAAATCACTTTCTGCTTTTGCAACAATTGGCTCAGCAAAAAATTGCTCTTCCATAACTAATTTAGCAACAACTGGGGCAACTATAATTTCTTCTTCTTCTAATAATTCGAAAATTATTTTTTCTTCTTTTCTTTCTATAGGACCTTCAGTAACCGATTGAAAATTAGCAATGGTTTTTTGAGTTAAGTCATGAACCATTTTTTGATCTTCCTCAAGTTGAAGGATGATTTTTTTTGGTTCGTTATTTATGATGCCATCTTGTTGTTCTACATTAAAACCTGTAGCGATGATTGTAACTGCAATAGAATCTCCCAAACTTTCGTCTTCACCAACCCCCATAATAATATTGGCATTGTTTCCGGCTTCTGCTTGAATGTGTTCATTAATCTCTGCAATTTCATCCATAGTAATCTCATTAGTACCTGAAACGATAAGCAACAATACGTTTTTGGCACCTGTGATTTTATTATCATCTAACAATGGAGAATCTAATGCTGCAATAATAGCTTCTTTGGCTCTGTTGTCTCCAGAAGAATTGGAAGACCCCATAATTGCAGTTCCGCTATCAAACAACACTGTTTTAACATCTCTTAAATCGATATTTTGAGTATAATGGTGGGTAATTACTTCTGCAATTCCTCTTGATGCTGTGGCTAAAACTTCGTCGGCTTTAGAGAATCCGGCTTTGAAACCAAGATTTCCATAAACTTCTCTCAGTTTATTATTATTAATTACAATTAAAGAATCGACTTGCTTGCGCAATTTTTCTATTCCTAATCTAGCTTGGTCTTGACGTACTTTTCCTTCAAAAGAAAAAGGCAAGGTTACAATTCCTACCGTAAGGATATCTCTTTCTTTCGCTAATTGAGCAATTACTGGCGCAGCACCGGTTCCGGTTCCTCCACCCATTCCTGCGGTGATGAAAACCATTTTGGTATTGCTGTCAAGCATTTTTTCGATATCGCCAACACTTTCTATTGCCGATTGTTGTCCAACGTCTGGGTTTGCTCCTGCTCCTAATCCTTCGGTTAGGTTTACCCCTAACTGAATTTTATTAGGCACGGGGCTATTTTGCAGTGCTTGCGAATCGGTGTTACAAACAATAAAATCAACTCCTTTGATTCCTTGTTTAAACATGTGATTGATAGCGTTACTTCCTCCGCCACCAACTCCTATTACTTTAATTACATTTGATTGATTCTTTGGTAAATCAAATGAGATGCTTCCAAATTCTGAGTTGCTCATCATACTAGTTTGGGTTTTATTTTTTTATTCTTTTTTATACCTTATATATAGGTTACTCTGCTTTGTCTAAAAATTCTTTGAATTTCCCTAAAATCTTATCCATAAAAGAATCTTCAATATCTGGATCTCTAGGGTCCTTAGGTTTTTTCTTAGGTGGTGTTTTAATAGGTGTATCTTCTGCTTCAACCTCCATTACCTCTTCTACATGTTCTGGTAGAGGTTGCGAAGTTTTAGCTACCACGATTGGCTTTGCTATTTCCTCAGCCTTTATTGCCTGAGCAATGGTAGCGCTTTGCGTGTTATTGGCATCACTTTTCATCACTAATCCAACTGCCGTTGCAAATAATGGACTAGATACGGTTTCACCTGAATTTCCAGCTAGATGTTCGTTTGGATATCCAATTCTAGTATCCATACCGGTAATGTATTCTACCAACTGCTTTATGTGTAAGAGTTGTGCACCACCACCGGTTAACACAATTCCAGCAATTAATTTCTTTCTTGGATCGTCGTGTCCGTATGCTTTTATTTCTGCAAAAACTTGTTCAATAATTTCCACTACGCGAGCATGGATTATTTTGGATAAGTTTTTCAAGGATATTTCTTTTGGTTCTCTTCCTCGTAATCCTGGAATGGAAACTATTTCATTGTCTCTGTTTTCTCCTGGCCAAGCCGATCCGAATTTCACTTTTAATAATTCCGCTTGGGTTTCAATTATAGAACATCCTTGTTTTATATCCTCAGTAATTACATTTCCTCCAAATGGAACGACTGCGGTGTGGCGAATAATGCCATCTTTAAAAATAGCTAAATCGGTTGTTCCACCTCCTATATCAATTAAGGCTACACCAGCCTCTTTTTCTTCTTGACTTAAAACAGCCTCTGCCGAAGCTAATGGCTCTAGTGTCAATCCAGATAATTCAATACCTGTGCTTTGAACACATTTTATAATATTTCTAATAGAAGACGCTTGCCCAACTACTACATGAAAAGTTGCTTCTAGTCGTGCACCATACATTCCAATAGGTTCTTTTATTTCCGATTGCCCATCTATTTTATATTCTTGTGGCAAGACATGAATAATTTCTTCCCCTGGCAACATTGCCAATTTATGTACTTGGTCTATTAGCAATTGGATATCCTGTTGTGTTATAACTTCGTCGTGATTGCTTCTACTAATATAATCGGTGTGCTGAATACTGCGAATGTGCTGACCGGCAATTCCCACTACCACATCATTAATTTTATAACCCGAATTTTCTTCGGCTTCAATTACTGCTTGTTGTATGGACTGGATAGTTTGCGTGATGTTATTCACAACTCCTCTTGCAACACCTAAACTTTTAGCTTTTCCAATGCCTAAAATTTCAAGTTTGCCATATTCGTTTTTCTTGCCAATCATCGCTACGATTTTCGTAGTTCCAATATCTAAGCCTACCGCAATGTTTTCTCTATTCTCCATGTCGTCAACTAATTTGCCTGATGCACTATCTATTCTATTTCCTTTTACTTAAGATTCCTATTTTGTTATTTGGTACAAACAACTTGATGGTTGAATCTCAAATTTATTTTCTTGTATTTATAAAGCGAACTATCTAAAACTGCTTTCTGAAAAAAAGCTTTGTAATTTTTAAATTTCTTCTCCACATAAATCATTTTGCCAAACTCAATTTGGTAATCAAAATTTCTATTGGTCATTTGCAAGTCATTATTTGCATCCAACTCCATTCCGACAATATTTTTTTTCAAAAAATCATCATCATAAACAAACTTCAAAACCTCGGTTAATTGCTTCTTATTTTTGGTATTTATTTCACCTAAAAACAACAAGACTCTTGCCGTATTTAAATTTGACAACGGCATTTTATTACCCTCATAATCTATATAATAAGTAGTCTCACCATCAAACACTCTTGCAATAGGCACCCTCTGTTTTACTACTGCTTTTAGAACGCCATCAATAGTAACAAAAACCTGTGCTTTTTCAACCATAGGATTCTTGTTGATAAGATTTTCCAATCTTTTCAAATTTAAGTCCGATTTTGCAATACTTTGCACATCTTTTTTATTTTCTATTAACAATTTATTAACCGTTTTGAAACTGATAAAATTGTCTTGATTTCCAACAAAAGTCACTTCGGTTTTTAGTAATTTCCGATGCGAATTTCTAGCGGAAGTGAACGAATATAAAAAAACCACTAAAGCCAACATTAGTGCTAATCGTAGGTTTATCCAATTTAAAAATTTCATGATAATGCTATTTTAATGGATGGTACTAATTCGCCTATATCGCCCGCCCCAATAGTAACAATCACTGTAGCATCGGATGCTAATAGAGACGGAATTAAATCGGCTTTGGAAACTAATTTTTTATTCTCGTTAGTCATTTTTGCAAGCAACCAAGAAGAGGTAATTCCTTCCATTGGTAATTCTCTTGCTGGATAAATATCTAACAATAACACTTCGTCAAATTGCGACAAACTTTTTGCAAAATCATCCCCAAAATCTTTAGTTCTACTGAATAAATGGGGTTGAAAAACTGCCAACACTTTTTGATTCGGATACAATTCTCTAACCGCTTGATGCACTGCATTTATTTCGGTAGGATGGTGAGCATAATCATCAATATAAACTAATTTATCGGATTTTATTTGATAGGAAAACCGTCGTTGTACTCCTTTAAAAGAAGCCAATGCTTTTACTATGGCATCCGAAGAAGTGCCGTAAGTTTTAGCCATTGCCAAAGCCATTAATGCGTTCATCAAATTATGATGGCCAGGCAAACCGAAGGCTATGTTTTGTATGGTTTCTGATGGCGTTTGCACATCAAAAACATAACTACTATTTTCTATTCGAATATTAAATGCCTTGAAAAGCCCCCTAACCCCCGAAGGGGGAATTTGACTCTCTAAAATTTCAATTTCTACACCCTCTAAATCCAACCCTTTGGGAACGAATAGTTTTGTTTTATCTTGCACTTTATCTGCAAATTCTCTGAAGGAATCTTCTATAGCTTCTTTATCTCCATAAATATCCAAATGATCAGCATCCATTGAGGTTACACATGCAATATTGGGATGCAAATGCAAGAAAGAACGATCAAATTCATCGGCTTCAACCACAGTAACGGTTTTGCCACTTCCAATTAAATTAGAATGGTAGTTCTCTACAATGCCACCAAGGAAGGCCGTAACATCAGCGCCACTTTCGTATAGAATATGTCCGAGAATACTAGACGTTGTAGTTTTTCCGTGTGTACCTGCAACAGCAAAGCAAAAGGTGTCTTTGGTAATCAAACCAAGTACTTCGGCACGTTTTTTTATTACATAATCCCGTTCGATAAAATAATTCCATTCCGAGTGCGAAACTAGCACCGCAGGGGTAACAATTACTAGAGTATTTTCAACATAAAAATCCGTTGGAATTGCACTAATAGTATCTTCAAAATGAATATCCATACCGCCAGCAACCAACTCGTCGGTAAGCATGGTTGGGGTTTTATCGTAACCCGAAACCTTCTTTCCTATGTTTTGGAAATAGCGAGCCAGAGCACTCATTCCGATGCCTCCAATTCCGATAAAATAGACGTTTTGTATTTGGTTTAGGTTCATTTTCAATGTCAATTTCAAATTTCAATTTCAATGTCAATTTCAAAATTCATTTTTTTTACTTTTTGATTTTTGATATTGCTATTGTCATTGCTATTGTATTAGTTTTATTATTTGCTCGACGATATCTTTTGTGGCATTTGGCTTGCCTAACTTCTTTATGTTTTGACTTAATTCATTTTGTAAATTTTCATTTGAAATTAAATCGGTAAATGTTGTTTCGAACTTTTCTTCTAATTCATTTTCTTTGAGAAGCAGTGCTCCATTTTTATCTACAATTGCTTTAGCATTTTTGGTTTGATGGTCTTCGGCAACATTAGGAGACGGAATAAAAATGGTTGGTTTTCCTACCAAACACAATTCCGAAACCGAGGATGCTCCAGCGCGTGAAATGACGAAATCGGCAGCAGCATAAATCAAATCCATTCTGTCAATAAAAGCAACTACTTGAACGTTTTTAAAGGTGGTAGGTTGATGAAAATTTCCATCGTATTTTTTATAATCCTCATAATATAACTTGCCACATTGCCATAAAACTTGAATATCATTTGCAATAAAAAAATCCAATTCTTTCTCAATTAATTGATTCACTCTTCGTGCGCCAAGGCTTCCGCCAAGAACCAAAAGTGTTTTTTTAGAAGCATCTAATTTAAAATAAGCAATACCTTCTTCTCTTTTCGAATCGATATCCAACAAATCTTGACGTACCGGATTTCCAGTAAACACAATCTTTTCTTTTGGGAAAAATCGTTCTAAATTTTCATAAGCAACACAAATTGCATTTGCTTTTTTACTCAATAGTTTATTGGTAATTCCGGGATAAGAATTTTGCTCTTGAATTACCGTTGGAATCTTACAACTATTTGCAACTTGCAACAAAGGTCCACTTGCGAAACCACCTGTTCCAATAACGGCATCGGGTTGGAATCTTTTTATTATTTTTCTTGATTTCCACAAACTGCTTAGCAACTTAAATGGAAACATTAGGTTTTGAAGAGTTAGTTTTCGTTGTAAACCAGCAATCCAAAGACCTTCTATTTTATAGCCTGCTTGAGGTACTTTTTGCATTTCCATTTTGTCTTGTGCTCCAACAAAAAGAATTTCGGCATCCGGGAAACGCGTTTTTAATTCATTGGCAATTGCAACCGCAGGATAAATATGTCCTCCAGTTCCACCACCACTTAATATGAATTTATATTTTTTCATTGTACTTAATTAATTTCAAACACGAATTGCACTAATTTACACTAATTCAATGCTGCCAATTATTTCACGAATTTGAAAACTTCGTTTTCTTTAGTTTCTATTATTTCTTGCGTAAAACTGCTTTCATCGGATTTTCAGTAATTGAATAATCGTCTTGATCTTCTTCCATAATTTTATTTTTAATAGAGGCCTTCATCTGATTTACTTTGTCTTGATTTTCATCTACTTCTTCGTCTTCGTCTTCTTGCAATTGTTTGTCAATGACTTTTTGTAGTGCATCATCACGTTTTTGTTTGTCTTCCAATTCTTGTGCTATTTCTTCCTCTTTCTTGGTTACACTAAGAATAATTCCGATTGCAATACAAGTCATCCAGATAGAACTTCCTCCGGAACTAATTAGCGGTAACGTTTGCCCTGTTACTGGCAATAATTCTACTGCAACCGCCATGTTAATTATTGCCTGAAAGACTATTGGAAATCCGAGTCCGACGACGACTAATTTTCCGAAAAGGGAATTGGCCTTGTGTGCCGCTATGACAAATCGGAACAACAACAATAAGTACAATCCTAATATAGATAATGCTCCAAGAAGACCATATTCTTCCACAATAATTGCAAATATAAAATCGGAAGAAGATTGCGGAAGGAAATTTTTCTGAACGCTTTTCCCAGGTCCTAGACCATAAACTCCTCCTGTTGCAATTGCAATTTTTGCTTTTTCTATTTGATAATCATCCTCACCCGGTTTATCGCTAGTGAAATTTTCGATTCGGTTTTTCCAGGTATCTACTCTGTTTTTAAAAGCATCTGGAAATGCAATAACCACTAAAATAAATAGTGCTAATGCCGCAAAACCAGTTCCAATAATTATGGCAATGTATTTTATTGGATATCGTCCAATAAACGCCAACATAATTATCATTGCAAAAATTAATGCTGCGGTAGAAAAATTGGCGGGTAATATAAATGCTAACGTAATAAAAACCGGAAGCCACAACTCTATCAATGACGATTGAAAACTTACTTTTTCTTCTCTTGTTTTAGATAAATATCGAGCTACATACACATACAAAACAATGGCCGCAAGTGTAGAAGTTTGAAAGGAGATTCCTATTAACGGAATCACCATCCAACGACTTGCGTTAGCGCCATCAATAACGGTTCCCCTTACTAAGGTGTAAAATAAGAGTCCCCAAATAATAGGCAAAGCTATACGCGAAATTCCCCTAAAATAATGGTACGGGACTTTATGTATTTGGTAAATAATGATAAATCCAATAAAAATATGAACCGCGTGTTTTAGCAAATAGGTTATTGCATTTCCCGATCCATGGCGCATGTAGGCCAAGTTACTACTCGCACTAAAAACAGGCATAAACGAAAATAATGCCAATAGAGCCACGAATGCCCAGATGACTTTATCTCCTTTTAAACTGTTTATTAGTTCTTTCATTTTAAATATTAGATGTCAAATTTTAAATATTAGATATTTTAAAAATCCTAAAATTTATTTATTACCGTTTAATCGATTATTCACTGTTTTTAATGTTGAAACAAATATTGCTACTAATTCACTTGATTCTTTTAAAAGAAATTCTAATTCAGAAGCGCTAAGCCAATTCATTTCACTTATAACCTCTAGCCAAAACTGTGACTCGTCTGCTTCTTCTAAAACTATATTTAATTTTGCAACAAACTCCTTATCACTTCTCGCTCTGCATACTGCTCAATAATTGGCTCCAACAGAGGTGCCACTTTTTACAATTTGATTTATAACCACTCTAGTTGACAAAGAATTTGGCATTTTTTCAATCAACTTTAGAATTGCTAAAGAAAATTGTTTGGTGCGATATTTTAATTCGTCATTAGTCATATTTAATATTTAAAATCTAAAATTTAATATTATAAATTTCTTACTTCTATTTTAAATTGATTACCACGGTCTTCGTAGTTTTCAAACAAGTCAAAACTAGCGCAGGCTGGCGAAAGCAAAACAGCATCTCCTTTTTCGGCAATATGACGGGCGGTATTTACTGCATCGTGCATATTATCTACTTCCACCATAAGATCCACTACATTACCAAAGGCATCAATTATTTTTTTATTATCTACTCCAAGGCAAATAATAGCTTTTACTTTTTCATGCACTAACGCCATCAATTCACTGTAATCGTTTCCTTTATCTACACCACCAACAATCCAAACAGTTGGCGAAGTCATGCTGTCTAAAGCAAAGAAAGTTGCGTTTACATTAGTCGCTTTACTATCATTAATGTATTGTACATTTTGAATTTTAAGCACTTTTTCCAATCTATGTTCTACGCCTTGAAAATTAGATAAGCTTTCGCGAATGGTTTGTTTTCGGATACGCAAAATATTAGCAACCGATGTTGCTGCCATTGCATTTTTTAAATTATGTTTTCCTTCCAAAGCGATTTGAGTGGTTTCCATTGCGAACTCTTCTTCGTTGATGTTGATTTCCATAGTATTGTTTTTTAAAAATGCACCTTTTTCAAGGTTTTTGGTGATTGAAAATGGGACTAATTGGGCGTTTACTTTATTGCTTTGAAACCAGTTGTTGATTGCCTCGTCGTCTGCGTCATAAATGAGGTAATCTTCATTGGTTTGGTTTTTGGTTATTCTAAATTTGGATTCTATATAATTTTCATATTTGTAATCGTAACGGTCTAAATGATCTGGGCTTATGTTGGTAATTATTGCTATGTGTGGCTTGTAATTGATAATGCCATCCAACTGAAAACTACTTAATTCTAAAACATAGTAATCAAAATTGGCTTCGGCAACTTGCCAAGCAAAACTCTTTCCGATGTTACCTCCTAGCCCAACATTCAATCCTGCTTCTTTTAGCAAATGATAGGTAAGCATGGTGGTGGTAGTTTTTCCGTTGCTTCCGGTAATTCCGATTGTGGTTGCAGTGGTGAATGGTGCTGCAAATTCAATTTCGGAAATCACTGCAATTCCTTTTTCTACCAATTTTTTCACGATTGGCGCTTTATCCGGAATTCCGGGACTTTTCATAACCACATCGGCATTCAGAATTAATGCTTCTGTATGCTGTTCGTCTTCCCATTTAATACTGTAATTTGTAAGAACTTCTTTATAATTTTCTTTTATTTTTCCGAAATCGGACACAAAAACATCGTATCCTTTTTTCTTTCCTAAGATGGCTGTTCCAACGCCACTTTCTCCTCCCCCCAGAATTACTAACCTTGGCATTATCTCAATTTTAAAGTTACAATAGCAACAATTGCTAGTAAAATGGTTACAATCCAAAAGCGGGTTACAATTTTGCTTTCGTGGTAGCCTTTTTTCTGATAATGATGGTGCAAAGGCGCCATTAAGAAAATTCTTCTTCCTTCGCCAAATCGTTTTTTTGTATATTTAAAATAGAATACTTGAATAATTACCGAAGCACTTTCGGCAAAGAAAATCGCACATAAAATAGGCAATAGCATTTCTTTTCTTACGGAAATTGCTAATACTGCAATGATTCCGCCAATGGTTAAACTACCAGTATCTCCCATAAAAACAGATGCTGGATACGAATTATACCAAAGAAATCCAACCAATGCTCCTGCAAATGCCGAAACAAAAACGGTCATTTCTCCCGAATTAGGAATGTACATCACATTGAGGTAACTCGACAAAATAATATTTCCAGAGATGAAGGTAAATATCCCCAAAGCGAGCACTGATATTGCCGAAGTTCCTGCTGCTAATCCATCAATACCATCGGTAAGATTGGCTCCGTTGGATACCGCTGTGATGATAAAAATCACAATTGGAATGAATATTAACCAAGCCCATTTTTGATAATCCTCTGTAAATGGTTCTAATATTTTAGCATAATCCAATTCGTTGTTTTTCATGAACGGAATGGTAGTTATGGTTGATTTCATCTCTTTCGCAGGAGAACTAATGGAACTCTCTGTTTGGTTAAAGGTTACTGGTTTTAAAGATTTTTCTCTAACCAAAACTCCCGGGTGAAAATATAATACCGAGCCTACAATAAGTCCTAATCCTACTTGACCAATAACTTTGAAGATGCCTTTTAAACCTTCTTTATCTTTTTTGAAAATTTTAATGTAATCATCAATAAACCCAATAGTTCCCATCCAAATGGTAGTGATAATCAATAAAATGATATAAATATTATTTAATTTTGTTAATAACAAAACCGGAATTAGGGTAGCAATAATAATAATCAATCCCCCCATGGTTGGCGTTCCTGCTTTTTGGTTTTGACCAGTTAAACCAAGTTCGCGAACGGTTTCTCCTACTTGTTTGTTTTTTAAAATCGTAATGATTTTTTTTCCATAAACTGTTGAAATCAACAACGATAGCATCAATGCCAACGCTGAACGGAAGGTGATGTACTGAAACACCCCAGTTCCTGGAACGTCTAAAGTTTTGTCTAAATATTCAAATAAGTAGTATAGCATATTTTAATTTTTTAAATTCCAATTGAAAAATTCCAAATTCCAAACTTGAGTTACCTTAAGTTTCTTTCCAACTAATTGGGATATTATTTATTCGTGTTTTTACTATTTGTTTAATTGTTCTAATAGTTCTTTTACGGTTTCCATGTCATCAAAATGGTGTTTTACGCCATTAACCTCCTGATACGTTTCATGTCCTTTTCCTGCAATTAGTATAATATCATTTGCATTTGCCAATTGACAGGCGGTTTTTATTGCTTGTTTTCTATCTTCAATAGAAAGCGTTTTTTTATAATTTTGAGGCTCTACTCCTGCTTCCATTTCGGTAATAATCGTAGCCGGATTTTCGGTTCTAGGATTATCGGAAGTAAAAATCACTTTGTCACTCCTTTGCGAAGCGATGTTTGCCATGATAGGTCTTTTGGCTTTATCTCTATCGCCACCACAACCTACAACGGCAATTAATTGTTCGTTATTGGTGCGAATGTCATTGATGGTTTTCAATACGTTTTCTAAAGCATCTGGCGTGTGCGCATAATCTACAATTGCGGTGATTTTATCTTTAGAAACTATAAACTGGAAACGTCCAGAAACACTTTCTAATTCGGATAATAATCGCAAGGCTTCCAAACTATCCATACCTAATTCAACTGCAGTTCCGTAGATTGCTAGTAAATTATACGCATTGAAAGTTCCTATTAATTTTACCCAAACTTCATTATCATTGATCTTCAATAACAAGCCCGATAATTGATTTTCTAAAATCTGTGCTTTGTAATCGGCATACGATTTTAAAGCATAGGTTAGTTTTCTGGCAGCCGTATTTTGCAACATTACAGAACCATTTTTATCATCTACATTGGTTAATGCAAAAGCGGTATTTGGCAAATGATCAAAAAAGGATTTTTTAACGTCTCTATATTCTGCAAATGTTGGGTGGTAATCTAAATGATCGTGGGATAAATTAGTGAAAACGCCACCTTCAAAATGCAATCCTTCGGTACGTTTTTGGTGTATTCCATGAGAACTCACTTCCATAAAACAATACTCGCAACCCACTTCAATCATCTCATTTAAATAATAATTGATAGTCAATGAATCGGGCGTGGTATGGGTTGCAGGATATTCCAACTCATCCACTAGTATTTTAACAGTTGAAAGCAAGCCTACTTTATAGCCCGCTTTTTTATATAATTGGTACAATAACGAAGCTATTGTAGTTTTGCCGTTAGTTCCCGTAACCCCTACTAATCGTAGTTTAGCAGAAGGATTGTCGAAATAATTAGAAGCCATAAAAGCCAAAGCCGAATTGGTGTCTTTCACTTGAATGTAAGTAATTCCTTGTGAAATAGTCTCCGGAAAAGTATCGCAAACTACCACAACTGCACCTAGACTTATTGCTTTTTCGATGAAATCATGTCCGTTGGAAACCGTGCCTCTTATTGCTACAAAAATATCGTTGTCATGCACTTTTCTAGAATCGAATTCGATTTTGTTCACAGAAATATCTGTCGAACCTTTTACCGCTTCGATACCCACTTTGTACAATATGTCTTTTAACAATAACTTCATTTTTTCTCTTTTTGCTTTTTCCAGTTAAGGGTAAATGCTACGATAATTCTAAAACTATAGTGGTGTTTTTATTTATTGGTCCTCCAGCAGGAACGGATTGATTTTTTACTTTTCCGATACCTTTCACTTTTACTTTAATTCCAAGATTTCCTAATATAGCTACCGCATCCATACCCGACATTCCTTTTAAATTTGGAATGGTATTTTTAACCTCTCGCGCTTTAGGATCGTGTTCTTTATAATTGTTTTCTTGGATTGCAATCTTCTTTTCTAAGTTTCTAATTTCATTTGTTGAAGGTGCATCTGTAAATATTTTTTGTGCAATTCTTTTAAATACAGGTCCTGCAACATCGGCACCGTAGTAATTATTTTTAGAAGCATCTGGCTTATGAACCACTACAATGCAAGAATATTTGGGTTTTTCTGCTGGGAAATAACCAACAAAAGAAGAAATATAATGTTTTTCATTACCCCCATTCTTACCGTAATTCGCTTGTGCAGTTCCAGTTTTTCCGGCCATTGAAAAATCTTTAGAATACAACGTTTTTCCGGTTCCTTTCTTTACTACATTATGCAAAACCTCTTTTAATTTTTTTATGGTTTCATCCGAACATATTTTCGGATTAATAACTTCTTTATTGTATTTTTTTATTGTTTTATTCCATTCTTTTATTTCTGAAACAAATTGTGGTTTAACCATTTCTCCATTATTTGCAACAGCATTATACAAAGTCAAAGTTTGCAAAGGAGTAACCGCAACACCATACCCAAAGGCCATCCAAGGTAAAGCCAAAGCGCTCCATCTTTTATCCGAAGGATGAGGGATAATAGGCTTCCCCTCTCCTTGAATTGGTAATCCGAGGGGTTTATTCATGCCCATACGGTCTATTCGATCTAAGAATTGTTTAGGGTTCTTTCTGTAATTTTCATATACAGCTTGCACCATTACCGTATTAGAAGAAATTTCAAAACCGCGCGCTAATGAAATTTTTTGTTCCCCGCCTCTATGAGAATCTTCAACCTTTTTCCCATAATAAGTAATCAATCCCCCTTTTCTATCGTATACTTTGCTAGTATCTACTTTTTGATCGTCTAGCAATGCTATCATGTCTACCAGTTTGAACGTGGAGCCTGGTTCGTGCGATTCCTTTATAGCATAGTTTTCGGTTTCGTAATAGTTGCCACTAATAGCATCTTTTCCTAAATTGGAAATGGCTTTTATTTGCCCTGTTTTAGTTTCCATGACTACCACACAACCGTGTTCTGCTTTGTAATCTTGTAATTGTTTTAGTAAGGCATGGTGCGCAATATCTTGAATGAAAACATCAATACTAGAAATGACATCATAACCATCTTGGGGATCCACTTCGTTAACATCTCTAATTGGTTTCCATTGACCTTTGGCAATTTTTTGTTTTAAAATTTTGCCATCTTTCCCGTTTAAATATTTTCCGAAGGCACCTTCAATTCCAACTTGTTTTTGAATTCCTTCTTCGTTTAATTTATCGTATCCAATAGTTCTTTCAGCAATTTGACCAATTGGATGCACTCGAACTGTTTTTTGTTCTACAATTATCCCTCCCTTGTTAGCTCCTTTTTCAAATAATGGAAAGGTTTTTATTTTAGCATATTCGGTATAACTTAATTTATCAGCAATTAAAGTGTAACGACTTTTACTGTTTCTTGCTTTTCGCAATAGTGCTTGAAAATAAGAACTTGGCTTTCCCAATAATCTTGCTAAATCATCCGAAAGTGGTTTTACATTTTTTTCAAAAACTTCTTCTTTAGGAACCACAGCATCAAAACGAATGGTGTAATTAGGAATAGAAGTTGCTAAAAGACTACCATCCGAGGAATAAATATTTCCTTTATTAGCATGAATCACAAATGTTTTTACGGTAAGATCTTTTGCTAATTTTCTATATTTATCCCCATGAACCCATTGGATATTAGTTAATTTAATAGTAATTGCAATCGCCATCAAAAAGACAACGAATGCAACCAAATAAATTCGGTAAGAGATATATTTATCTTCTACTGCCATAATCTTTTAAAGAAACTTTTTTCTTCTGTTTTTTTAACTTTTATTTTTTGTGGAGGCACTTGCGATGGAAGTATTCCTCTTTCTTTCATTTTTTCGGAAACTGTAGACTCCATTCGTAATTTCATTAACTCCGAACGTCTGTCTACAAATTCCGATCGCAATTCTTTTACCTCATTAGTCAAATCGGCAATTTGAAATATTTTTTGATCGTATTGGTGCGAATTTGCAATCATAATTATAGCTAGAACTACAATAAAAAGAATGAATCTCCAAGTTTTGGTAGCATCTTCATTTACTAGAAATCTCGCTTTTAATATGTTGATTATTCCGCCTTTCATTTTATTAGTGGTCAGTGGTCAGTATTCAGTGCTCAGTGTTCGGTGCTCAGTATTCAGTTAGAAAAAACTGAAAACTGAACAGTGAATACTGTTTACTGTTTCTTTTCTGCTATTCGTAACTTAGCGCTTCGTGCTCTATTATTAAGTTTTATTTCTGCTTCGTTTGGAACAATTAGTTTTCCTATGCTTTTAAACGGAACCGAGAAATTTCCGAAGAAATCGCGTTCTGGTTCTCCTTCAAATAAGCCGTTTTTCATAAATCGTTTCACTAATCGGTCTTCAAGAGAGTGATAGGATATAACACTTAATCGTCCTTCTGGCTTAAGAATTTCTAAAGATTGCTCTAAAAATTCTTTCAAAACTTCCATTTCTTGGTTGACTTCAATTCGAACTGCTTGGTAGATTTGCGCAAGCACTTTATTTTTAAATTGTTCTGGTAAAAAACGACCTAATACCAATTTCAATTCGTCAGTGGTATGAATTGGTTTTATTTCTCTTGCCTCAAAAATGGTCTTTGCTAATGCAGGTGCCGCTTTCAATTCGCCATAATCCAAAAAGACACGTTTTAAGTTGGCTTCATCGTATTCGTTAATCACTTTACTAGCATCCAATTCGTTTCTTTTACTCATTCGCATGTCCAAATCGGCATCAAAACGGGTAGAAAAACCTCTTTCGGGAACATCAAATTGATGGGAAGAAACGCCTAAATCGGCAAGAATTCCATCTACTTGTTTTACGCCGTGAAACCTTAAAAAACGTTTGATATATCTAAAATTTTCCTGAATTAAAGTAAAACGTTCATCTGGTAAAGCATTTACCCAAGCATCTTCGTCTTGATCAAAACCAAACAATTTTCCGTTAGACCCAAGTCGACTCAAAATTTCTTTCGAATGTCCCCCACCCCCAAAAGTGACATCTACATAAATGCCATTGGGGTCTATATTTAAACCATTTACGGTTTCTTGCAATAAAACAGGATTATGATATTCCATTGTCATCGTCATTTACATTTCCCATTACCTCTTCTGCTAAATCGGCAAAATCTACTACCGAATCGTCTATTGCTTTCTCGTATAAATCTTTATCCCAGATTTCTATAATATTTACTGCCGATGACAGCACCACATCTTTATTTATTTGCGCAAAACTGGTTAAATCTTTAGGAACCAATAAACGTCCTAAAGTATCAATATCTACCACTTTTACTCCTGCCGTAAAACGACGAATAAAATCGTTGTTCTTTTTTACAAATCGATTTAACTTATTAATTTTCTGCATCATAACCTCCCATTCCTTCATTGGATACAACTCCAAACAAGGCTGAAAAACAGAGCGCTTCATGACAAACCCGTCTTGAAGAGAAGCAGCCAATTGCTTTTTAAAAGGCGCTGGCAAGAGCAACCTTCCTTTAGCATCTACCTTACACTCGTATGTTCCAATTATTGAATTCAAAAACGTAATTATTAAATGATTTGAGCAAAAATATAAAATATTTTACCACCTTTTACCACATTCTACCACTTTGTTAATAAGTTTTACCACTTTACCTTTTTGAAGAATTTTCTAATATTCTATTATTTTAGAAATAACTTATCAAAATTTTATAATCACTGAATAATTCAAATTAATATAACAAAAAAAGATCTTATTTTTGAATATTATTCAATAAAATTTGAAACACAAAATATAAAAAAATCTTAATAACTACTTGAAATATTGCAGGTTAAGAAAAGGTGTTTTTAATATTAACAAACGTTTATAAACTACTGGTTTTACTTAAATATTTAAGTGAATTCTATGATTGTTGAGATAAAAGTCTATATTTGTAACAATTGAAAAAAAGGGTTTTTAAAATGGATAAAATCATTAAAAAAGAAGGACGGTACAGCTATTTAGAAATTGGGGAAGGAACTCCGATAGTGATTCTTCATGGCTTAATGGGAGGGCTTAGCAATTTTGATGGTGTAGCAGATTATTTTTCGCAAAAAGGATACAAAATTGTTATTCCGGAACTACCTATTTACACCCAAAACATCTTAAAAACCAACGTAAAAGCATTTGCAAAATACGTTAAAGACTTTATCACTTTTAAAGGATATGAAAGAGTAATTTTATTAGGCAATTCACTTGGTGGACACATAGCATTGTACCATGCCAAAATGTATCCTGAAAAGATGCTAGGACTTGTAATTACTGGAAGTTCTGGACTATATGAAAGTGCTATGGGAGATAGTTACCCTAGAAGAGGAGATTACGACTATATTCAGAAAAAAGCCGAAGCGGTTTTTTATGACCCAAAAATTGCTACAAAAGAAATAGTGGATGAAGTTTATGCTATGGCAAACGACCGCATAAAACTTATAAAAACACTTACCATTGCCAAAAGTGCTATACGCCACAATATGGCTAAGGATTTGCCAAAAATGCACATTCCTACATGCATCATTTGGGGAAGAAATGATACCGTTACGCCTCCAGAAGTTGCTTTAGAATTTGAGAAATTACTGCCCAATTCTACCCTTTATTGGATAGATAAATGTGGGCATGCAGCCATGATGGAACAACCAGAAGAATTTAACAGATTACTAGAAGTGTGGTTGCACGAAAAAAGTGAAACTTTAAAAGAAACTAAATAATATTTTTATCGAAAGTATTAACGAAACAAAAATTCAGTTACTATAAATTATCTGAATTCCTATTAATGAAAACCACTATAAAATAAAGAGATTGCTTCGTGCCTCGCAATGACAATAAAATGAAAATTAACACCGCCGAATTTATAATTAGCAACTCTGACGTTACTAAATGTCCTTTAGAACGCTTGCCAGAATATGCTTTTATTGGACGATCCAATGTTGGAAAATCGTCACTAATAAACATGCTTACCAATCATAAAAACTTGGCGAAAACTTCTGGTAAACCTGGAAAAACCCAATTAATTAATCACTTCAAAATTAATGCTAATTGGTTTTTAGTAGATTTACCTGGCTATGGATATGCTCGTGTTTCTAAAAAAACAAAGCAAGTATTTCAGGAATTCATTACCGATTATTTTGAAAGCAGAGAACAATTAGTTTGTGCTTTCGTTTTAATTGACATTCGATTGGAAGCCCAAAAAATAGATTTAGAATTTATAGAATACCTTGGCGAAACTGAAATTCCGTTTAGTATTATTTTTACGAAAGCAGATAAAATTAGTAAAACCAAAATTGATTCACATATTGCCGCATACAAAAAGCAACTTCACGCCAACAATTGGGAGGAGATTCCGCCTTACTTTGTAACCTCAGCAACGGAAGGAACCGGTAAAGATGCTGTTTTAGATTACATTGAAAGCATCAACGAAACTGTTTTTAAGGATATGAATTCGTTTTAAATTCAACAATAAAAAAAAGGAAAAAACATAACAGCTTTTTCCTTTTTTTTATATCTAAAAATTGAAATGTTATTTTTTCAACTCTAATTTCTCTGCAAAATAATCCGTGAAATCACGCATCGTTTCCGTCATTTTTTCATCGTTAGTTGCACGTTCATAAGTATCTGCCATGGCTAAAAGCGATTGGTAAATAAAGATTTTCATCTCATCTACAGGCATATCCTTAGTCCATAAATCAATTCGCAAGGATTCTTTCTTTTCGCTATTCCAAATAGACAACATAATTGCTTTGGCTGCTTCATCTTGAATTCCACCATCTTGTGCCGACCATGTTAAGTTTTCTGGGACTTTATTTTCGTCTAATTCAATAGTGAATTTTATTTCGGAGGTTTCGCTTTTACTCATTATTTTTTTGGTTTGTATTTTGATTTTTCAAATATTTCTTTGGCATCCATTTTAAGTAATTGGGTAACCGTAACTTCATTGTTTTGCATGTAGGAGCGCACTATTTGCCAACCTACCCATTGCCCTACTCTACCAGGAGTTTCGTTATCAATTTCTAAATAAAATTTAGAGAATGGTGCTAAATTAACAAACCGGTTAGGCAATCTTGAATCGGTGCTGAAAAGCAATTTATTACTCACAAAAAATTGCCACATATAATCTTCGTTTTCGGCACACCATTTTATTTGATCCTCGGTATATCCTATACGTTCTGCATCGCTATAATCAGGCAATAATATATCTTTTAAATACAATTCCTTACCTGAACTTATCATTAGGGATAGTAATTCTTTGTCTTTTGGAGCAGGTAAAATACCATAGGAAAAACTAGAAACAATATCCGGAAGCATTTGTCTTTGCTCAAAATTTTGTCTTAAATAAGCGGGGAATTCCGAGTAGAATTTATGGTCTTTTCCTAAATATAATTCCAATGCAATAACCAATTTATCATTAGCATAAATAGCTTTATTAAGATAATCCATTTCACCAATAGCAGTGTAAATCTGTGGAGTAATTACCGTTGGAAAATAGTATTTAATATGTTTGAATAAATCTTCAATCTCGGTTTGTTCGGTACCAAAATTTTTATATTTCTTTTCTACTTCCGCATACAATTCTCTCCATTGCGGATTTTGCATTTTTTCAATCCAAACGTTATCTGGAGTTTCAATAGGAAAAAAATCAGGAAAAGCCATTTTAACTTTGGGTAAATCTTTTGGTTTAGCATCAAAAAATGCTTGTTCAAAACGATGTAGCTTAATAGTTACTGGGATTTTTTCTACGGCACTTTCAATTTTGCTTTGCTTATCACAAGAAAAAAATAATAGTCCAAATGCGATGAGATAAATATATTTTTGCATACTTAATTTTAATATTTTTGCAAATATACATTACCAAATCTTAATTCATTCTTAAACTATGGGTAAAAAAAGTACAATTGCAGTGGAAAAGGTTAATGACCATATTGTTAATTGGTTAAAAACCTACGCTGTTAACGCAAAAGTAAACGGATTTGTGGTTGGAATTTCAGGCGGAGTAGATTCTGCAGTTACCTCAACCCTCTGTGCTCAAACTGGCTTACCTACTTTATGCATAGAAATGCCAATTCATCAAGCGGCTAACCAAGTGAGCCGAGGGAAAGAACACATCAGTCAACTGCAAAAAAGGTTTTCAAACGTGAGTGCCGCCGAAGCTAATTTAACCCCTATTTACGAAGCTTTTAAAACAGAAATGCCTGAAAGTACGGATGAAACAAAATACCACTTAGCACTAGCGAATACCCGTGCCCGATTACGAATGACTACCTTGTATTATTTTGCTGGAATTCATGGTTTTTTAGTAGCTGGAACTGGAAATAAAGTGGAAGATTTTGGTGTAGGTTTTTACACAAAATACGGTGATGGAGGTGTAGATGTTAGTCCGATAGCCGATTTAATGAAAAGTGATGTTTTTGCTCTTGGTAAATATTTACAAATCCCCGATTCGATTCAGAATGCTCAACCCACCGATGGACTGTTTGGTGACAACCGAACAGATGAAGATCAATTGGGTGCAAGCTACGACGAGTTAGAATGGGCTATGCTAGAAGAAGAGAAAAAAAGGAGAAATTCTGCTAATTATTCCGAAAGAGAAAAAGAAGTTGTTACCATATACAATAGACTTAATAAAATCAACAAACACAAGATGTTACCTATTCCAATTTGTGAAATTCCAATTGAATTGCAACAATAATAATAAAATTTCTTTCTTTTTTTAATTTTATTTTGTAGCTTTACTATATAAATATGTGAATTTTTTTATCTATTAAATATAAAGTTATGATAAGTGTTTGTCTGGCTGATAATTTACCTGTGGTTCATTACGGCGTAAAATCTTATTTTAAAGACCATCCGGAAATTAATATCACTTCTAATGTAGGAAGTTTCTTAATGATTCCCGAGGCTTTAAAAAATAAAATGATAAATGTTTTGGTAATCGATCTCGAATTGAACGGGTTGAAAAGCATTTATGAGTTGAAAGCTATAATAAGGAGCTTTCCTAATACGAAAGTTTTAGTTTTCACCAACTTAAACGAAAAAATATATGCTTCTAATGCTATAAAAGCAGGCGCATCAGGATTTATCCATAAATCTTCCAAACTGGAAACTCTAGGAAAAACAATACTTAGAGTTGCACAAGGGATTGTAATCATGAATGATACAGTAAGGAAAAATTTGGTTCTTATTGCAAAGCAAAATAAAACCGAACAAATTTACCGAAAGCTATCCAACAGAGAAGTTGAAGTATTGCGCTATTTAAGCGATGGTAAAAAGAATAATGAAATATCCAAAATTTTAGGACTAAACGAAAAGACGATAAGTACCTACAAGCTTCGTCTATTACAAAAGCTAAACGTATCTAATTTGGTTGATTTGGTAAATAAAGCCAAAAATTTAGAGATAGTTTAAGAAATTTCAATTGGGAAGCCCCAAAACCAATTGAGATTAAATTTTTTTATTAATTGTGCCTTGAGATTACTCTCCCTAGTTTTTTAGAAAATATATTGGTCAACCCTAAATAATCCATCACCATAGAAAGTGTTTCGGTATTATCTATTTCTGAATCTTTAGTGATAGAGGATTTTAATTCATCTATTATTTTGTTAACCAAAAACCAACGAAGTGTTACTATCGTTTCGGATACGTATTGGCTAATAGTTTTATCTTTTCCTTTAACGAAAATGTTTTTAGCTTCCCAATTATGCAAGGTTTCGCGCTCGTCGTTCATTAAGATAGTGGTAACTTCTTGCGACAATTCGCTAGGTAGTTGGGAAAAATATTGGTCTAATTCGAACGATTCATTTTGATTAAAATAATGAATCAAATCGTTATAGATACTTTTAAACAAAGGATTAGCAAGTTCTATTTCGTCCTCTTGAAGACTTAAAAAAATGCGTTGGTGTACTTTGTACCGATTCATTTCTTTAACCTCTTCCAGATCGCCGTTTGCGTTGGTTTTAAGTAGCACTTCTTCAAATTCATCTTCTACATTGCCATAGATTAAAAGTATCTCAATAATCTTATGTTCCAATTCAAATTGGATATCCACATTTACAGCAGCAATAACATTTTCATTTTTTACAACTTCAAATGATTTTTGCTCCTCTTTTTGTTTTTTTCCTAATTCGTTGATGTCTTTTTTAACCAGTTGTGCCAAGGTATTAAAAAGCACTTCCTCGGAAATATCCATAATTCGGGATACTTCTTGAATATAAACTTCCCGTTTTATTCTATCTGGAATTTTAGAAATACTAGCAACCATATCCCGAATTAAATCGGCTTTTTTAATAGGATCGTTCTTAGCATCCTTCATCAAAAGAGAAGCTTTGAACTGAATAAAGTCCATTGCATTGTCTTCGAGGTACTTCGTCAAGTCCTGCAGCGGTGTTTTCTTTGCAAAACTATCGGGATCATCACCATCTGGAAAAGTACATACTTTTACATTCATACCTTCTTCTAGAATCAAATCGATTCCTCGAATGGAAGCTCTTAATCCGGCAGCATCCCCATCAAAAAGAACTGTGATGTTTTTGGTAAGTCTATTAATTAACCGAATTTGATCTGGAGTTAAAGCAGTCCCAGAAGAGGCAACTACATTTTCAATTCCGGCTTGGTGCATCTGAATAACATCGGTATACCCTTCAACCAAAAAACAATTATCTAATTTGGCAATGGCTTGTTTGGCATGAAAAATCCCATATAAAACCTTACTTTTATGGTACAAATCACTTTCGGGGGAGTTTAAATATTTAGCCGCTTTTTTTTCGTTGGTTAAAATTCTTCCTCCAAAACCTAAAACTCGTCCCGACATGGATTGAATAGGGAACATCACCCGACCTTTAAATCGGTCAAACTGTTTGCCTTCGCCAACAATGGTAAGACCTGTTTTTTCAAGAAATTCTAAATTATATCCCTTACCGAGTGCTTCTTTAGTAAAAGCATCCCAAGTGGCTGGAGAATATCCTAAATTAAATTTTTTGATGGTATCGTTGGTAAATCCTCTTTCCTTGAAATAGGAATAGGCAATTGCTTTTCCTTCTTCGGTATTAAGCAAAACGTCTTGAAAATATTTGCTTGCAAATTCAGAAACCAAATACAAACTCTCTTTCTCGTTGGCAACTTCTTTTTCTTCGTTAGAAAGTTCGGTTTCTTCAATTTCGATGTTGTATTTTTTTGCCAAATAGCGAATGGCTTCCGGATAGGTAAAATGTTCGTGCTCCATGATGAAAGCCACAGAATTTCCTCCTTTACCAGAACTAAAATCTTTCCAAATTTGTTTCACAGGAGAAACCATGAACGAAGGAGATCGCTCATCTGAAAACGGACTTAACCCTTTGTAGTTACTACCGGCGCGTTTTAATTGTACAAAATCGCCGATAACCTCCTCCACTCGAGCAGCATCATAAACTTTATCTATGGTTTCTTTGGTAATCAATTTTAGGTTCTAAGATTATAGGTTCTAAGGTTTCAAAGTTACACGTTTTTAAACAATAAAACCTATTGGAAAATTTCTTCTAAAACAAAATTGAGTTCTGGAAACAGTGGACTAGCAATTACATCTTCTTCAATTAAAGGATGTAAGCCTATAAATTGATCTTCTTTTAAAATATAAATAAAAAGAGTTTTATCTTGTGGATTAACAATCCAATATTCTAAAACGCCTGCTTCTTGATATAAATCAAATTTATATTTCATTTCTTTATTGGAATTTCCTGGCGAAAGAATTTCAATTACCAAATCGGGAGCACCAAAAGCACCACGAGCATCCAACTTATCTTCATCGCAAATGACACATAAATCGGGTTGCACTACGGTAAAAACATCCTTGTCTAGTGTTGATTTTTTTTTATCTAATAATCGAACATCAAAAGGGGCAGAAAATAATTTGCAAGGATGATTTTTAAATTCATTCCACAAAATACCTACTAAATTACTGGATATTTTTTGATGGAATGTACTTGGAGCGGGGCTCATTTTAGAAATTTTTCCTTTAATGAGTTCCAACCTATCTTGAAATTTCCAAGTAAGATAATCGGCATACGAATAGATCTTATCTAAATCTAACTGATTGATATTGGTAATCATTGCATTATTTTTTTTCAAAGTTACTAATTTTTATAAAACAAAAAAATCCTTCCTAAATAACTTAGAAAGGATTTTAAAAGCATAACTAATCTAACAAATCATTATTAATTCCAATCGAAACGAATTCCTAAAGAAATGTTGTTTTGCTTCACAATATTATTTTTAAACATTGGATTCAAATCGTATTTTAAATATAAACTAGTTTGTTTATATCCAACATAGGTACTTAAACCATAATTCCAATCTGGCACATTCCAATTTCCCTTCTGTCTTTCATTTACTCTGTAACCATTTTCTTCGTAAGAAAGGAATTGTTTGGAATTCGTGTTATATCCAACAAAACCTCCAATACCAAATCGAAATCCTTCTTCAATTTTGAAAATTCTATTATTATTTTTATCAAACTTCTTTTTCGAAAAATCAAACTCCAAAAACAATGGAATAGTTACAAAAACATTTTTAAAATAAGTATCTCTTTGTCTTAACTCTGTTGGATAAGTTGCTAAAGTTGTTTGCCCGTTAGTATCTACAAAATATCGATTTTCCGATGCTGTCAACCCATTATAAACCCCTGTTAAGCCATATTTAAAGTGAAAAATATTGTTGGTTTTAAAAATTCGTGTATTGAAAGATATTCCCAATTCAAAGAAAACAGATCTATTATATTTGAAATCGGAATTGGCCACGGCTCCATTAGTTACAAGATTATTAAATCCAGTTGCTAAGACCATCTGTGAGGTAGTTCTCTTTTCATAATCAATATTTTTATTGACAAACAACCTTCTACTAATACCCTTTACATCTATATAAGTACTATCAGTTACTGTGTATTTGATTTTATGTTTTTTTCCGTAATATACAACACTATCGTATACATTTGCTTTATTATCAAAACTTTTGATTTTCCCATCCACTTGTTTTTGCACCAAATCTTTTAATTCAAGTTGAACAAAAGCAATTCTATTTTCAATAATTGCTGCTCTTGCTTCGGCTAATTTTTTCTTTTTATCATCGGCTTGTTCTTTGGTGATATTGCCTTTTTCAAGCTGTAGGTTTACTCCTTCTACTTCTGTTCTTAATTTGGCTTTTTCTTCATTAGTAATACTAGTTATTTTTTCGGCAATGGCTTTTGCTTTGCTTTCAAAAGTTTCTTGGGCAACTAATTTGCTTGCTAAAAGACATAGGGATAACGTTAAGTAAATTATAAAATTTCTCATTTTTTTGGTTTTAAAAATTGGGATTGAAATTGATTTTTGAAATTGTAATTGCTTTTATTCTTGGTTTCTAGTTTGTAAAGCAACTTTAATTTCCTTGTAATTTTTGGTTATTCTTTTTAAAGCTTTTTCTTTAAAAGTTTCATCTAATTCTCCGTCGACTTGAGATAAAAGACTGTTGGCGTTTACTGTAATTTTTGGACTTGTATTTGATTTTGTTGGTGTATCTACTGCTGCTAACAAATCTATAGCATTTACTTTTATAGAATTGGAAACCCTAATTTCTTTAGAAAATTCTATTCTTGGAAGTTGATTTTGCGCGATAACTTCGTTGCTTTGAAACTCAATTTCTTTATCCTGAATAATTAATGGATTTACTATAGGTTGAGGGTTGTGGGTTGTAGGTTGTAGTTCCTGGTTTATTGTTGGTTTGTTGTTAGTTGCTTCAACAACTTGTTCTTCTTGTTTGCTACTTACTGATGTATTGTTATTACTATTGTTATTGCTATTACTATTGACATTATCATTTCCAATAACAACGTTATTTTCTGGTTTAATGGCGTTTTCTTTCGGAGAAAAGTAAAACAATCCAAGTGAAATAAAAAGTAAAATACTTGCTGCTATACCTATATCTTTATAGGATAGAAAAGCGAAACGTTTAGTTTTTTTATCTTCGGCTAACGTCAACATTGCGTCCAATCGGTCCCAAGCCATTGGGCTAGGTTGGATTTCGCGAGCATTGAGTTGCTCTTTTATTTGGGTTTCTAATTTATTCGGTTCCATTGGTGTAATTTTTTAATTTGCTAATATTATTTTGCAATATTTTTCTGGCATGCGATAATTGTGATTTGGAAGTTCCTTCTTTTATTTGCAATATTTCTGCAATTTCCTGATGTTTATATCCTTCTATTGCATAAAGGTTGAATACCATTTTATAACCATCGGGCAAACTATCTATTAAAAATTGAATATCGTCAACAGAAAACTGGCTTTCAATGTTATTAGAACTCTCTTCCCGGAAATTCTCGTCTTCTAAAAATTTTACTTTCTTTTGAACCCTAAGAAAAGAGATACATTCGTTAACCATTATTCGTCGTATCCAACCTTCAAAACTGCCTTCGTGTTTAAAGTTTTTCAAACTAGTAAAGACTTTCATGAAAGCGGTAATCATTACGTCTTCTGCCAAATGCAAATCTTTAATGTATTGCCTACAAACTCCTAACATTTTAGGCGAAAATTTAGAATAAATCTGGTGTTGTGCATGCCGGTTACTCTCGACAGCCTGTTCGATCAGTTCTTTTTCTTCGGTATGTAAGTGGATTACTTTCATAATTAGTGTTCGTTGTTCAGCGATTAGTGTTCCGTAATTCGCTTTAGAAACAGACTTCTATTAGCATAGACGAGAGTCGATGTAAAATGGTTGCATGAATGGGTTAAAATAATTATTTCTTGATTATATAATTATATTCCTACCTTTTGACAACTCTCTAAATATATAATTTAAATATGGGCTTACAATGATACTCAAAATAAAAAATATACTATGAAAGCGGGAATTGCCTTTTCCTAAAATAGGTAAACCATTCACTTCTGATAAAAAAAATACCTAACAGGTTAAAAAAACCTATTAGGATATAAAAAAATGAAAAATAATCTATTTAAAATCTACATTTTATTAAATAATTCGTAGTATTCTTTTTCGATGCTTTCTCGATGGTTGGGATGGGAAATCCGAACCAACTCGGCTGCACGTTGGCGTAGGGTTTTTCCGTATAAATCGGCAATTCCGTACTCGGTAATAACGTAATGAATATGGGCTCTTGTAGTAACAACTCCGGCTCCTTGTTTCAAGAAAGGAACGATACGGCTAACGCCTTTTTTGGTAGTGGATGGCAATGCAATAATGGCTTTTCCGCCTGGACTTAGTGATGCACCTCGGATAAAATCCATTTGACCACCAACGCCGGAATACATTTGTGGCCCTATAGAATCGGCACAAACTTGTCCGGTAAGATCCACTTCTATAGCCGAATTTATAGCAATCATTTTAGGATTTTTACGAATTCGAGCGGTGTCGTTTACCATTGAAGATTCTTTCATTTCTATAAACGGATTGTCGCTTACAAAATCATACAAACGTTTGGAACCCATTAAAAAAGTGGCTAAAACTCTACCTCTTAGAGTGCCTTTATAATTGCAATTGATGACATCTTTTTCTATTAAATCAATCACCCCATCGGAAAACATTTCAGTGTGTAAGCCTAAATCTTTGTGGTTGGTTAATTTGCTCAAAGCAGCATTTGGAATAGATCCTATCCCCATTTGAAGGGTGCTTCTATCATCAATTAAGGAAGCGATGTAGGCGCCTATTTTTTCTTCTTCGGAAGTAAATGGTTCGGGTTCGTGACCATAAATTGGCATATTTACATCCACCAAATAATCAATTTCATCTACGTGTAAAATTCCATCACCAAAGGTTCTTGGCATTTGCGGATTTACTTGTGCCACTACAATTTTGGCGTTTTCTATAGCGGCAACGGTAGCTTCTACAGAAACTCCAAGTGAACAATATCCGTGACGATCGGGAGGTGAAACGTGAATAAAAGCAACATCAATTGGCAATACATTTTTACGAAATAAATGTGGTAATTCACTTAAGAAAACCGGAGTATACGAACCATTTCCTGCTTTTAAAGTATGGCGCACATTGGCTCCAATGAAAAAAGAATTTACATGGAAACTTTCGGCCAAAGCGGGGTTGGCGTAGCGTGCTTCTCCTTCTACATGCAAGTGGCAAATTTCCACATTGCGCAATTCGGAGGCTCTTTCGGTTAATGCATTGGCTAATATAGTGGGTGCTGCTGCGGCAGCCTGAAGATAAACCCTATCTCCAGATTTTACGACTTTTACAGCATCGGCTGCGGTTACATATTTACTCATACCTAATAAATTTTGTACAAAGTTAAAATTTAAAGCAACTAAAAAATATGACAAAACTCATACTTAGAGAAAATTTCAAAAATTAAAACTCCAAATTCCAATTACACTGCTCTAATACAATAACTAGAGTTATAAATTTTCTACAAAGGAAGATCAAATACTGAACACTTTTCACTATTTTTGCGCTCTCAAATCAAGACAATGATTATTCCAAAAACAAGAGAAGAAATTGAATTAATGCGTGAAAGTGCGCTTATTGTTTCTAAAACCTTAGGGGAAATAGCCAAAGTTATTAAGCCAGGGGTAACTACTTTATATTTAGATAAATTAGCCGAAGAATGCATAAGAGATCACGGGGCTGTCCCAGGATTTTTAGGTCTTTATGGCTTTCCTAATACTTTATGTGTGAGTCCGAATACACAGGTAGTTCATGGGATTCCGAATAGCAAACCGCTAGAAGAAGGCGATGTTATTTCTGTAGATTGTGGTGCTTTGAAAAACGGATTTTATGGTGATCATGCCTATAGTTTTGAAATTGGTGAGGTGGCTCCAGAGGTAAAAAAATTATTACAAGTTACTAAAGAAAGTCTTTATGTGGGCATACGGGAATTCCGAATTGGAAATCGCGTAGAAGATGTAGGAAGTGCTATCCAAAAATATTGTGAAAGCCATGGTTACGGAGTTGTTCGTGAACTTGTGGGCCACGGATTAGGAAGAAAAATGCACGAAGATCCCGAAATGCCAAATTACGGAAAACGTGGTCGTGGCAAAATGTTTATTGAAGGAATGGTAGTTGCAATTGAACCGATGATTAACATGGGAACTAAAAATGTAAAGCAACTAAAAGATGGTTGGACAATTCTAACTGCCGATGGTAAACCCAGCGCGCACTTTGAACACGATGTAGCATTAATTGATGGAAAACCAGAAATTTTATCTACTTTTAAATATGTTTATGATGCTTTGGGCATTGTGAGTAATGAAGAAGATGAGTTTAGAAGACAACCGTTGAGTTAGACACGAATTTCACTAATTTTCACTAATTATTTACTTGTTTATTACACTAATAAAACTTCGTTTTATTTTTTGAATTGTTTTGCTTTAATAATTTCACTATGTTAAAGTAAAATATTTTAAAATGGTGGATTTATATTTAAAAGAAGAAGTCTATAAAATAATTGGTTTATGCTGGAAGTTCATAATGTTCTTGGTAAAGGGCATACTGAAGTTGTTTATAAAGACGCATTAGAGTATTAATTCAAAATAAATGCTATTCCGTTTGAAAGAGAAAAAGAATATAAAATACAATATAAAGATATTATTCTTCCTAGAAAATACAATGCCGATTTTGTAGTATTTGAAGAAATAATATTTGAAGTTAAAGCAATATCGCAATTAACCATAAGCGATACTAAACAGACTCTAAATTATTTAGCATCTTCAAAAAACAAATTAGGTTTATTAGTGAATTTTGGAGAAGATAGTGTGAAATACAAAAGAATAATTTTGTAATTAAAAAAACGAAGTTTTTAAATTTGTGCAAATTATACAGAAATAAAATTTGTGCAAATTCGTGAAATTCGTGTAAAAAAGAATCATGAAAAAAATATTCAAGTTTATTTTAAATACCATTCCGAGGCCAATACTAATTCGATTGAGCATTGTGGTGCGACCAATATTAGCATTTCTTTTAAAAGGAAGTCGGTTTACCGACCCAATTGACGGGAAAAGTTTTAGTATGTTTTTGCCTTATGGCTACGGAAACCAACGCAACAACGTGCTTTCACCAAGTACACTTTCACTAGAAAGACACCGTTTATTATGGTTGTATTTGCAAAATGAAACCGATTTTTTTACTTCAAAAGAAAAGAAAAAGGTATTGCATTTTGCTCCCGAACAAGAATTTTACAAACGTTTTAAAAAGCAAACAAATATCGAGTATACAACAACCGATTTGCTTTCGCCTTTGGCCGATGTAAAAGCAGACATATGTAATTTGCCTTTTGAAGACAATGCCTACGACATTATTTTTTGCAACCACGTTTTAGAACACATTCCAGATGATACCAAAGCGATGCAAGAATTATATCGGGTATTAAAACCCGGTGGTATGGGGATATTTCAAATTCCGCAAGAGTTATCACGAGCAACTACTTTTTCAGACGATTCTATTGTTGATCAAAAAGAACGCGCTAAAATCTTCGGGCAATACGATCATGTTAGAGTATACGGAAGAGACTATTTTGACAAATTAAGAAGCATCGGTTTCAAAGTTATTGAAGAAGATTACACAGCCAAACTTACTCCAGAATTGGTAGAAAAATATTGTTTGGCAAAAGGAGAAATTATTCCGGTTTGTTTTAAATAATCATTATTTATATAAAAGATAAAGCCCTGTTTGTAAGATACAAACAGGGCTTTTCATTTTTAGTAATTGCTAACTATTTTGCCTCAGGCAATAAAATTCCGATTACTTTATCTTTGGTTAAATACTTTTGAGCAACATTCTGAATATCTTTAGCGCTAACCGCATTGATGTTTTCTTCTGTTTTCAATACCTCATCCGCACTTATTCCGTTGGTATAAGCTTTGGTGAAATTAGACATCCAAAATTTATTTTCCTTGCTGTTTTTCTTAAATTCTAATAATTCCGCTTCTTTAAATTTTGCTACATCTTTATCCTCCGGACCTTTATCAATTATTTTTTGTAATTCGTTTAAGGCTGATGTCACTAATTTATCGGTATTTTCTGGTCCACATGGGAAACCTATAGAAAAATTATAACCACCATTAGGTACTTTACTCATGCTACCTCTTGCAGAAATTCCGTAAACCCCACTTTCGTTTTCTCTTAATTCTTCTATTAATTTTATAGTTAATACTTCCCCTAAAGCTTGCATAGTAATTGCCTCTTTGGGAGAATATTCGGCATCTCCATAATACATAATGGTTACGTTACTTTTGGCATCCGATCCTTTATTTACTGTTTTCTTTAAATCTCCTTTAAGCATTCGGTAACCTAAATCTACCGCTTTTTCTTTTGTTGTAGTTGATGGTAAAGAAGCTAGGTATTTAGCTGAAAGTTCTTCCATTACTTTATCATCAACATTTCCAACAAAGAAAAACTCAAAATCACCAGCATTAGCAAATCGTTCTTTATATTTATTATATGCTAACAGATAATCGGTTTCTGCCCACGTTTTATCATTTGGAAAAATACCAAGAAATCTAGGATTTTCTTTCATTAAATAACCGTAAAACTCTTGTTGAAAATAAACATTTGGTTGCGAAGAAAGATTTTTAAAGAACCCCGATTGTTTTTGTTTGTAACTTTCAAAAGCATCTTTGTCAAAATTCAAATCCGTCATATAGGCATAAGTCATTTGAAATAAATATTCTAAATCTTTTGGAGTTGCATTACCTCTAAATCCTTCGGTTATATTAGAAATATAAGGTCTTGACATTGCTATTTTACCCGACATGAATTTGTCGATGTCCGTTTGTTTTAATCCAGAAAATCCTGCTTCTGTAAGACCTCCATTGGCAAATTGCACTTTTTTGGCATTCTCATTAGAATACAAATTACTTCCGCCAAAACTGATGCCTTCCATTAAGATTTCATCATTTTTAAAATCGGTTTTTTTGTACGTTACTTTAGCTCCATTAGAAAGAAACAAAGTCGTAGTTCCAATTTTATCATTGGCTTCTTTTTTTACTATAGAACCAGATTTTACTTCGTTTCTAAGTAAACTTTTTGCAGTTGCTTCTTCTTTATAAGGAGTAATATCTGCATCCGTAATGTTTAAAACTTTTAACACTTCTTGTTCTGTAACTTTTTTCAAGCCTTCCTTTTCTGGACCGGTAAAAACAACAACTCTATTGTCGTTTTTTACATAATTTTTTATCAAACTATTTACATCCAAAAGTTGAATAGAAGGCAACATTTTTTTGGTGGTTTCAAACTCCCAAGTAATTCCTGGGATAACTTCTTTTTCTAAAAAATTTCTTTGGTATTCTCCTACAAAACTATCCGAATTAGTTTTGTCTTTTTCATTAAAACTTTTTTCGTAATTAGCTAATACATCTGCTTTAGCTCTGTCCAATTCGTTTTGTGTAAAACCATATTTTTTTGCTCGTTCGTTTTCAGTAACTAAAACTTTTAAAGCCTCTAATTGTTTATCTTCTTGTGTCATTGCAAAAGATTGATATCCTTCTTTAGTTCTTGCCCAAGTTCCCCCATGATAAGAAAAACCATATATAAAAGGTGGAGTTGGAGAATGGGTTAACTCCTCCAGTCTATTGTTCAACATTCCTGTAAACAACCCTTTAATTAGATCATTTCTATAATCTCCAACGGTAACCGCTTTTTTAGGCATCCCAGCATCTTTATAAAGTAATTGAACCTGAACATCCGATGCTTCTTTATCGCTCTCGACACAAACAAAAGTTTCATTATGATTAGGTACTTCATAAACTGTTCTAGGGCGTTCGTTTTTAGGATTTTTATAACTTCCAAAATGGTCCTTGATTTTTTGCTCCATTTGAGCCACATCAATATCTCCAACAACAATTACGCTCATTAAATTTGGGCGGTACCAATCTTTGTAAAAACTAACTAATTTATCATATGTGAATTTTTCTAAAATCTCTTTTTTTCCGATTGGTAATCGATCTGCATAATGAGAATTGTACATCATTTTTGGAAGATACCTTTCTTCCATTCTTTTATCTGCACCTAGTCCTAATCGGTATTCTTCTAGAACTACCCCTCGTTCTTTATCAATTTCCTCCGGAGTCAAATTAGCATTAAAAGCCCAGTCTTCAATAATCTTAAAACCATTTTCTAACTTTGTGGGGCTATCCGAAGGTATCGGCAAAAAATAAACCGTCTCATCAAAACTAGTATAGGCATTTAAATGCTGCCCAAATTTCACCCCAATACTTTGCAGATAATCTACTAATTTATTCTTCGGAAAACTCTTGGTTCCGTTAAAGTTCATGTGTTCCATAAAGTGCGCCAAGCCTAGCTGTTCGTCGCTCTCTAGTATGGAACCTGCATTTACAACTAATCGTAAATCTACCTTGTTTTCGGGTTTAGAATTTTTACGTATGTAATACGTTAATCCATTCGATAGCTTCCCAATTTTTACATTGGAATCTAAAGGAATCGCATCGGTTCCTTTCAAATCTTGCGCAATTATTGACAATGGAAATGCCAATAACAATAACAATGTGGTGTGCAATTGTTTCATAAAAATATATTTTTTGTTTCTAATAAAGATATCATAATAACCTAAAAACCTACTATTTATTATAATAGTTTTAACAAAAAAATTAAATTTAACATTTTGAATCTATCTAAAAAAAAGATACAAATCATACCATAATAAAATTTACTATCTTTACATTTGATAATAAAATGTTTATGTTAAAAAAATATCTACTGCTTGCAGTTTTAGTTTTTACCGCAGCTACTACTTTCGCTCAAGAAAAAGAGGTGCTCCCTCCTTTTTATATCAAAACCATTTCGTTTGTTCAAAACGGACAAAATGCCGTGCCATTGTTTTTATTAGGAGATGCCTTCCAACTGCAATTTGATGACCTTCATGGATCGGAGGATAATTACTACTACAAAATCACCCATTGCGATTACGATTGGAAGCAATCCCAGTTATCGGTAAACGAATATTTAGGTGGCTTTAACGAACAAAGAATTCAAGAATATTCCAACTCATTTAATGCTCTTCAAATTTACTCCCATTACAAACTAACTTTTCCCAATAAAGTAACCCAGTTAAAAGTTAGCGGAAACTATATTATTAGCATCCTAAACGATAGTAAAGAAGTAATTTTTTCCAGAAAATTCATCGTTTACGAAGATTTGGTTTCGGTACCTATACAAGTTAAAAGAGCCAGAACCAATCCCGATTTGCCCTTCAAACACAATTTAGATTTTGCGGTACGATCTGGCGCAATTACGTTTCAAAGTCCGCTTACCAACATCAAAGTGATGTTGTTGCAAAACGGAAGATTGGACAATGCCATTACCAACATCAAACCCATGTATACCATTGGCAACGATTTAATTTACAAATACGATTCCGAAACCCAATTTTGGGCAGGCAACGAATACCTTTTCTTTGAAAACAAAAACATCCGTGCCGCCACTAACAGCATTGCACGTATAGATACCGGAAGTGGTTTGTACAGTTGCTATCTCTATACTAATAACGCACGAGCATCCCAACAATACACCTATTGGCCAGACATTAACGGTAATTTTTTAGTGAATAATTTAAATGCCGAAAACAGCGAAATTGAAGCCGATTATGCTTGGATTTACTTCTCCCTTTCGGCACCTGCTTTTTATCAAAACAAAAACATTTACATCACTGGTATGTTCAACAACTACGCCCTTACCGATGAAAACAAAATGGATTACAACGAAAAAAAGGGCATTTACGAAAAAGCAATGATGGTCAAACAAGGCTTTACCAATTATTCCTACTCTGTTGCAGATAGCAAAGGGAAAATCGACAATGAAGATGCTATTGACGGCAACTTTTGGCAAACCGAAAACAACTACCACGCCATCATTTACTACCGCGAAAACAACCAACGTTACGATAGAGTTATCGGAAAAGGAATTGCAACCTCAACAGACATTATCAATTAATACTTTTTTAACACATAAAATAATTGACAATTCAATAATTTTGTAACTTTACAAAAAGTTAGTTTATGGTTACACAAATAACAAGAGGCATAAAAATATCGGTTAACACTAGTTTTGAAGGCACTTACTTCAAAAACTATAAGATACATTTTGCCTTTTCTTACGAGATAACTATCGAAAATTACAGCAAAGACTCTGTGCAATTAATTTCTCGCCATTGGGAAATTTTCGACTCTCTAAACGAAATAGAAATGGTCGATGGCGAAGGTGTCATTGGCAAAAAACCAGTTTTAAAACCTGGCGAAACCCACACCTATAGTTCAGGCTGCCTTCTTTCTTCCCCACACGGAGCCATGAAAGGGTTCTTCAACATGATCAATTTCACCACCACCAAAAATTTTAGAGTAATCGTTCCCGTCTTCCGATTGAGTGCCCCTTATGCCTTAAATTAGAAGCTACTCCAGCTATCCATTACAAGTTTGCTAGTAAAAACCTTTTTTTCTAAGCCTAAAAACGAGCTCCTAGGGTCGCTGTTTTTAGTCAAGAAAAAATAGCTTTTTCCTTCGCAAAGCTTTCCATTTCTATCTGGGCTAAGCCTATCCCAAACAAAAGGGCCAACTCCAAAGTTTAATACTATTTGTTATCAAAAATTCAAAAAAACCTTTGTACTTTTGTTACATATTGATTTTTTGCTAAAAATAAATAATAAAGAGTCTAACAATCTAATATTCTAACAATCTAATATTCTAAAAGTCTAACATACTAACAATCTATACCATGTCAAAAGGATTCTATCACGTACCAAATGCGGTCAACGAACCCGTAAAATCGTACGCTCCTAATTCGCCGGAAAAAGCAGCAGTTTTAGCAGCTTACAAAAAAATGTGGAACGAAACTATCGATGTGCCAATGTACATTGGCTCCGAACAAGTTCGCACAGGAACTACCCAAACCATGTCGGCACCACACGACCACCAACACATCGTTGGAACCTATCATATAGCTGAAAAAAAACATATAGAAAGCGCCATAGCAGCAGCATTAGAAGCAAGAAAAACTTGGTCACAAATGCCTTGGGAACATCGCGCAGCGATCTTCTTAAAAGCAGCAGAATTAATCGCGGGTCCTTACAGAGCACGCATTAATGCTGCTACTATGATTGCCCAATCAAAAACTATTTTTCAAGCCGAAATAGATGCTTCTTGCGAGTTAATTGACTTCCTACGTTACAACGTTGAATTCATGACTCAAATTTATAACGACCAACCAAAATCCATTTCGGATGTTTGGAATAAAGTAGAATACCGCCCTTTAGAAGGATTTATTTACGCCATTACGCCATTCAACTTCACTGCAATTGCTGCCAATTTACCTGCAAGTGCTGCCTTAATGGGGAATACTGTAGTTTGGAAACCAAGCGACAGCCAAGTTTTCTCTGCCAAAATAATTATTGATATTTTCAAAGAAGCAGGAGTTCCAGATGGCGTTATCAATGTAGTTTTTGGCGACCCAGTTATGATTACCGATACTGTTTTAGCAAGTCCCGATTTTGCTGGAGTGCATTATACCGGTTCTACATTTGTCTTCAAAGAAATTTGGAAAAAAATTGGAAACAACATCCACACATATAAAACCTATCCAAAAATTGTTGGAGAAACCGGAGGAAAAGATTTTATCGTTGCCCACCCTTCTGCCAATGTAAAACAAGTCGTTACAGGAATTACTCGTGGAGCGTTTGAATTTCAAGGACAAAAATGTTCCGCTGCATCAAGAGCCTATATTCCGCAAAGTTTATGGCCAGCTGTAAAAGCACAATTAATTACCGACGTGAATTCTATGAAAATGGGATCGCCAGAAGATTTTGGCAATTTCATAACAGCTGTTATTCACGAAGGTTCATTCAATAAATTAGCAGGTTTTATTGACCAAGCCAAAAAAGATTCCGATGCCGAAATTATCCTTGGTGGAAATTACGATAAATCGAAAGGGTACTTCATTGAACCTACCGTTATTGTTACCACCAATCCTAAATACGCCACTATGGAAACCGAACTTTTCGGACCTGTTATGACTATTTACGTATATGAAGATTCTAAATGGAACGAAACATTAAAATTGGTAGACGAAACTTCGGAATATGCCTTAACAGGAGCTGTTTTCAGTCAAGATAGATATGCAATTGTAGAAGCTGCTAATGCATTACAAAACGCTGCTGGTAATTTCTACATTAACGATAAACCAACAGGAGCCGTTGTCGGAATGCAACCATTTGGTGGCGCAAGAGCTTCAGGAACCAACGATAAAGCAGGTTCAATGCAAAATTTATTGCGTTGGGTTTCACCAAGAACTATAAAAGAAACCTTTATTACTCCAGAAGATTATAGATACCCGTTTTTGGGAGAATAATTTAAGGTACGAGGTACAATTTACAAAGTACGAGGTGCTAAATACGAGGTACTAAGTTCGAAGTTTTTTACTATTTCAATAAGCTCATTCAGAAATGTTTGAGCTTTTTTTTTGCTAATTACAAAATTTTTGTATATTCGTTTTTTAAATAAAGTTCCCATATGAAATCAAAAATTACCTTACTTGTATTTTCGTTATTTTCTGTTTTAGGCTTTAGCCAAGACAAAACGTATGATTTATTGAAAAATAAAACTAAAACTAATATCCTTTACGATAGGGTTTATAACGTTTCCAATGCAACCAATTTAAAACTAGAAGGAGTTACTACCAACAACTTTCTGCAAGTTTACCACGAAATTCAACGTGCCGATTTTGAACAAAGATTACCAAAACTAGAAACCCTTAAAGAATCCGGAAATAGTGGTTTTACACAAAATCAAATTCCGTTATCTATTTTAATTTCCGATTTTGAAACCATTAAAAAATCAGAAATAGAAAATAAAAATGTGTTTTTAAATTCCAATAATCAAATGGAATTGAAACCCGGAATTGCTGCACCATTTGACAAACATAGTATAACAGTTCTTGGTGCTTTGTTACCAAAATCTAAAAACAATTCAGTTAATCTTATTCTGAAAAGTAATTTGATTTTCAATACTACAAGCAAAACCATTACTTCCGTTTTGGTTAGTAATAACGACTCTAAAACATTGCAAACAGTAGTTACAGACGAAGCATTCCAATTGAATTTTACTAAAAATGGGAATCAAATAATTCATTTTAAAATTACCCTTTCTACAGGAGAAACGATAGAACAATCCATTGCTTTAGAGGTAGATTGTCCAACTATTTCGGATACAAAAAAAAACGAACAAGCCCTAAATCCAAACGTCATAAACACCATTACAGCAACAATTCCTTACCAAGGATATGGTGAAACGCAAGGGTTTTTAGGTCAAGCAGAATATCAAATTTTTCCAGACACAGTGAATGGTATCTTAGACAAACCTATTTTCCTTTTAGACGGTTTTGACCCAGGAGATGCTAGAAATATTCCGGGTATTTATTCGCTTTTAAACTACGGAACCACAGGACAAAATCTTGGCGACATTCTTCGTGCCCAAGGATATGATGTTGTGATCTTGAACTTTCCAACCTACACCAGAACTGGAACAACTACTGTTGTTGATGGCGGAGTAGATTACATACAAAGAAATGCTATGGTTTTGGTGGAATTAATCAATCTAATTAACGCACAAAAAGTTGGGAATGCTCAAAACGTTGTTATCGGGCCAAGCATGGGTGGCTTAATTTCTAGATATGCTTTGCGCTACATGGAGCAAAACAGTTTAACGCACCAAACAAGATTATACATTTCATTCGATTCCCCGCATCTTGGAGCCAATGTACCAATAGGATTCCAACATTTATTCAATTACATGGGCTTTGGTCCTGTAGGAGATGTTACTATGCAGGCCTTAGTAAACGGCATGTTGAAAAGTCCTGCTGCCAGAGAAATGTTGATTGATCAGTTTGAAGGACATTTAAACACTTCCCTAAGTGCTCCATCTAACACCTATGAATTTTTAGCAACCCCTACTTCTGCATTATTGCCTGTAGGATGTCCTAATTATAGAACGGCTTTCCAAACAGAATTAAACACAATGGGATTCCCTGCAACTACTAGAAATGTTGCTATTGCAAATGGAGCAGGAAACAGCACCATGACAGGGACCCCAGGAATGGTAGTAATGAACCATACTTTCAATATAACTACTTCACAACGTGCCATTATAAATTTGAATTTCACTCCTTCTATCGCTCAAAACGCAATTGAAGTTAGCCACTTTAAAGGGCAGCAATTGATACTTTTTTGGATTACCGGATATGAAAGTTTTGCAAAATCGAAAGCACCAACCTATACCGACGGATTGGATTCAGCACCAGGCGGAAGATTTGATATGAATACTTTATCCTCAATAGGAACTGGAAACGCAATATTAACCGAGTTCATGAACAATCTAAACATTATGTATTTCGATTTTATTCCAGTTTTGAGTTCGATGGCTATTTCTAATACTACTAATTTGTATTCACCGGTTACCAGTGCTTCGGTTACACCATTTCTTGCATCGTCTATTCCAACAACAAACGAAAACCACGTAACCTTAACGGACACTAATGTAGCATTTGCCTTGAGCGAAATATTACAACCATTATCCACGCAACAAAACACAGCGTTAAATAGTTTGTGGATAACCAATCCGGTGGCAAATTCAGTTCAAATAAACACTTCGTATGCTATTGAAAATGCAACCATCACAATCACTGATATTTTAGGGAAAACGATTTTTACAGCTCCAAACGAAACCATAACCGGAAATATAGAAATTCCTATTACCTTATCTAATGGGGTATATTTGATAACTATCCAAAATGAAAACGGAAGTGTTACTAAGAAAATTGTGAAAGGGTAACCAAAATTAATATTCAATAAAAAAGTCCCAAATTGGGACTTTTTTTATTATCACTTCAACGGCACATTCACCACTTTTTTGGTTTCGAAAAATTCATCTTTAAAAAAATCGGATAAATTATATTCGGTTGCTTTTGGAAAATCTGCTAATTCTTCCGATAAATCACCGCCTTTCAAATATAGAATTCCGTTTGGCAACTCGTGTTTTGATTTTGATTTAATCTTCCCTCGCACCCAAGAAACAAAATCAGGCATGTTGGTAACGGCTCTACTAATAACAAAATCAAATTCATGCTTAACATTTTCAGCACGCATTTGTTCGGCTTTTATGTTTTTTAATTCTAAAGCTTTTATAACTTCCGTAACCACTTTAATTTTTTTTGCAATAATATCAATTGCATAGAAATGAGTTTCTGGAAACAATATTGCCAAAGGAATAGCAGGAAATCCTCCACCAGTGCCAACATCCATAATTTTAGAACCGGATTGAAATTCGATTACTTTAGCAATTCCTAACGAATGCAATACGTGACGGGAATATAATTCGTCAATATCCTTACGGGAAATTACGTTTATTTTAGAATTCCAATCTTCGTACAAAGATTGCAGTTTTTCAAATTGTTGTATCTGAAAATCAGTTAAGTTTGGAAATTGTTTAAGAATTTCTTCCATAATATCGATTTTAAGCAAAAATAGTATAATTAGTTAATAATTATGATTTGTTTTGGACTATAAAAAATTATTATAATTATCTTTGTGTAAACTTTTGAATTTCAAAATTATGAATACCACATCCCCTGTCTTTTCTAAAAACGACAATCTAAAATTTTTTAGAACCCTAAATAAAAGAGTTAACGACTATTTTAAAGAAAATAACATAGATAAAACTGGAAACTGGAAACTGCATTTAAAAACAGCAGTAATGTTTGCCATATTTTTAACGCCTTACTTCTTCCTTGTTGCAATGGAAATGCCTTTTTGGACGTATCTTTTATTGAGCGTTGTAATCGGAATCGGAATGGCTGGCGTTGGTATGAACGTGATGCACGATGGTAATCACGGCGCTTATTCCAACAAATCTTGGGTAAACAAATTTATGGGCGGAAGCATTTATATTCTTGCTGGAAATGTTTACAATTGGCAAGTACAGCACAATGTTTTGCACCATACCTACACCAATATTCTTGGTCACGACGAGGACCTAGAAGCTGGTAGAATTTTACGTTTTACTAAAGAAGCTAAATGGTTCAAACACCACAAATTCCAACAATATTATTCGGTTTTCCTTTACGGATTGTTGACTTTCAATTGGGCAATTACTACCGATTTCATCCAAATGAAACGCTATTTGAAACGAAATTTATCTTATGGGGAATTTAAAAAACCTGTTGTTCGTTGGACTACCTTAATCATTACTAAAGTGATTTATTTTTCAATTTGGTTGGTAATTCCGATGGTTATGGGAATCACTTGGTGGAAAGTAGTTTTAGGATTTTTAGTAATGCACTACACTGCAGGAGTTATCTTAAGTGTAGTATTTCAATTGGCGCACGTGGTGAATGAAACTGCTAATCCAATTCCGGATGAAAATGGGGAAATAGAAAATACTTGGGCAGTACACCAATTGTATACTACTGCTAATTTTGCTCCTAAAAACTGGTTGGTGAACTACTATACTGGCGGATTGAACCACCAAATTGAACATCATATTTTCCCTAATATAAGTCACATTCATTATAACAAAATAGCAGAATTTGTAAAAGAAACTGCCAAAGAATGTAACTTACCTTACAACGAATTCAAAACTACAAGGGCTGCAATTTATTCGCACTTTACCCATTTAAGAGATTTAGGAAGACAACCTCAATTATCGTAAAGAGAATTAATATTGAAGTATTAAGTATTAAGATTTATTAGATACTTCATTTTTTCGATTAAATATAAACACACAACAATGAACAACCTACTTTCAGACAGAATAAATAAATTATCTACTTCACAAACTCTTGCAATGGCAGCATTAGCAAGAGAATTAAAATCCCAAGGAAAAGATATTATCAGTTTAAGTTTGGGCGAACCCGATTTTAATACACCTGATTTCATTAAAGAAGCCGCTAAAAAAGCAATTGATGAAAACTACAGTACTTATTCCCCTGTAGATGGTTATATGGAATTGAAAGAAGCCATTTGCAGAAAATTTAAACGCGACAATAATTTAGAGTACAAACCAGCCAATGTTGTAGTTTCCACAGGAGCCAAACAATCTTTATACAACATTGCTCAAGTAATGCTGAATGATGGCGATGAGGTTATTTTACCAGCACCCTATTGGGTTTCTTATTTTGAAATCATCAAAATGTCGGGAGGAATTCCAGTAGAAGTTCCTACTTCTGTAGAAACGGATTTCAAAATCACTCCAGAACAACTAGAAGCGGCTATTACGCCAAAAACAAAAATGATTTGGTATAGTTCACCATGCAACCCAAGTGGTTCGGTATACAACAGAGAGGAACTAACCGCTTTAGCAAGAGTTTTAGAAAAATACCCAAACATATACGTGGTTTCTGACGAAATCTACGAACACATTAACTTTTCAGGGACTTTTTGCAGCATTGCTTCCATCCCAGGAATGTTTGAAAGAACAATAACGGTAAATGGCGTTGCCAAAGCATTTGCCATGACTGGATGGAGAATTGGATACATTGGCGCACCCGAATTCATAGCCAAAGCCTGTACTAAAATGCAAGGGCAAGTAACTTCAGGAGCAAATTCAATTGCTCAAAGAGCTACCATTACTGCTGTAGATGCTGACCCGAGTGTATTAAACGAAATGGTTGCTGCCTTTAAAAGCAGAAGAAATTTAGTAGTTGGATTAATCAATGCTATACCTGGATTGAAATTAAATGTTCCCGAAGGAGCGTTTTATGTATTTCCTGATGTTTCTTCTTATTTTGGTAAAACCTTACGTGGCAAATTAATTAATAATGCGGATGATTTTTCGATGTATTTATTATCGGAAGCTAATGTTGCAACAGTAACAGGAGATGCTTTTGGAAATCCGGATTGTATTCGTTTTTCGTATGCTACTAGCGAAGAATTATTAACCGAAGCGTTAAGAAGAATTAAAGAAGCATTGGTGTAAAATTCCAAAAAAAAACATAAATTCCAATTTTTTATATCCAACCTCAAAATTCCAACTTTGAGGTTTTTTTTATTTAATATTCAAAAAGTCATCTATATTATTTGGCGTAACCACTAGGGTTTCTTTAACTTCATAAAGATCTAGAAAAGTTTTCGGAAATTTTACATTTTTTTTCTTATCATTCCATTTGAACTCAAAGGCGGAAAAGGCTCCATCTCGTTCTTCTATCCAATCAATTTCTTGTTGCTGATAGGTTCTCCAAAAATAAGACCTTCCATGTAAATTATTGTAATTCATTACCTTAATCCTTTCAGAAATAATAAAATTCTCCCATAAAGCTCCAACGTCTTGTCGGAAATCTAATAAATTAAAGTTTCCAATAATTGCATTTCGAATGCCATTATCATAAAAATAAATTTTTCTGGAAGTGTTCATTTCATTTCTGCTATTTCTACTTAATGGCTTAATTCTGAAAATTATAAATGCTTTTTCCAATAACGAAATGTATTGTTCAACCGTTGCTCTATCTATCCCAACAGTTCTTGAAAGTTCATTATAATTTACCTCTGAACCAATTTGTAAGGCTAGGGCAAGCAATAATTTGTCTAATACTTCTGGCTTTCGAATGCCTTGGTATTGCAATAAATCTTTATATAAATAACTCCCCGCAATTTGTTTTACTATATTTTCAGCATCATTTGGATGTGTAATTACTTCTGGATAGGATCCGTAAATTAAGTAATTTGGCAAATTTTTAATCGCAGTAAAATACCCAAAATGATTTTTTAACTCATTCCAAGAAAATGGAAACAATTGATATTCCCACTTTCTGCCCGTTAGTGATTCATTCATATTATTAGAAATATCAAGAGCAGACGAACCACTAACTATTAAACGTACAGTTTTAATTTGGTCGTGAATTATTTTTAAAGTGATTCCGATATTAGGAATTCGTTGCGCTTCATCCACAAAAACAGTAGTGAATTTCCCTATAATAGATCGAAGTGTAACTTCCCCTGCATTTTCTAATAGCATTCTATCTTGGCCATCATCACCATTAATAAAAAGAAAATTTCCCTCTTTCTCACAAAGGGACCGAATTAAAGTTGTTTTCCCAACTTGCCTAGGACCTGTAACGATCAATACTTTGCCTGAATTCCATTTATCCAGTAAATTGATCTTTAAATCTCTTTCTAAATCAATCATAATTTCTTCATTTACATAGCAAATATATAAATTTTATGATTACAATCTATTATTTATATATAAATATGCGATTACAATCTTATAATTATATATAAATAGTAGATTAAGGAATTAATTTCCGAATTACTTTAGCGGGATTTCCAACTGCCAACGAATTATCCGGAATGTCTTTAGTTACTACTGAACCTGCTCCAATAGTGCAACCGTTTCCAATAGTCACTCCAGGGCAAATTACCGCGTTCCCACCTATCCAACAATCATCACCAATAGATACCGGTTTTGAAAACTCAACGGAACGTCTTTCCACCGCATCTAGCGGATGGGTTGCGCTATATACATGAACTCCAGGACCAAAGAAAACATTATTGCCAATGGTTATTTTCATGGTATCCAAAACCACACAATTCACATTGAAATATACATTTTCTCCCGAATGAATATTATACCCATAATCACAATGAAATGGAGGTTCGATGTACAATCGTTTATGGGCATTTGGCAATAATTGTTGCAAAATATTGCGCGAAGTTCCATTCATTACATATTCGGTAACGTTTAATTTATGGAGGAGTCTTTTGGCTTTGGTTCTTTCAGCCACTAATTCTTTATCGTTTCCAAAATAATCTTCGCCAGCCAGCATTTTTTCTTTTTCGGTTTTCATAATCCTATATTCAAGAGTCAAATATACCATTTCTTGTATTTTTGAATGAATTAAAATTTATAAAAAAGAAAAACATGTATAAGTAGAAAACCATTTTGTAGTTGTAAATTTGTTCTTCAATTTTAATATATGAAAAATACCGTTTTACATAAAGCCAATACAAGAGGTCATGCCGACCATGGTTGGTTAAACGCCTACCACAGTTTTAGTTTCGCTAGTTGGTACAATCCAGATCGTGTGCAATTCGGAATGTTGCGCGTTTTAAACGACGATACCGTTGCAGCAGGAATGGGTTTTGGAACCCACCCACATGACAATATGGAAATTATTACCATTCCGTTAGAAGGTGATTTGGCGCACAAAGACAGCATGGGCAATACCGAAGTTATTAAAACTGGCGATGTTCAAGTGATGAGTGCCGGAACCGGAATTCAACACAGTGAGTTCAACCCTAATGCCGACCAACGCACTAAATTATTTCAAATTTGGGTGTTTCCTAAATATCGAAATGTAACGCCGCGTTACCAACAAATTACTCTAGACGTTACCGAACAAAAAAACAATTTTGCACAAATACTTTCTCCGAAAGCAGACGATGCCGGAGTTTGGATTTATCAAGATGCTTGGTTTTATTTGGCTGATTTTGACAAAGGCTTTTCAAAAACTTACTCGATTAACAAAGAAGGAAACGGAGTGTATGTTTTTGTGATTTCTGGAACTATAACCGTTGACGGACAAGATTTGGAAACTCGCGATGGTCTTGGAATTTGGAATTTTAATGAATTGGAATTTGTTGCAACTAGTGATGCCAAATTTTTATTGATGGAAATTCCGATGGAGCAGTAATATATAGTGGTCAGTGGTCAGTGGTCAGTGGTCAGTGGTCAGTGGTCAGTATTTGAAAATAGAAATTAAGACTTAATGGTTTGACTAAAAACTCAAAAATAAAAAAGTAAAAATGGTTCAGTATACAACAATTGTAAATGCTCCTTTAGAAAAGGTTTGGGAGCAACTACTTTATAAAATTGAAAGGCCTGAAAATTTTGTTCCTGGAGTAAGTGATGTTGTTATTTCTGATAAAAATACGGATTTTGTATCAAGACAAATGACCGTTACAACAGCAGAGAGCACTACTATTTTAAAAGAAAAAATTACTTTTATTCCTTACAAAGTGCGCTTTCTATTATTGGAACATCCTAGTTTAGAAGGCTTTGTAGATAATGATATTCGAGCAATTTCAGAAAATGAAACCGAAATGACTTTCACCATTAATTGGATGGATAAAACGACTAAAACTGAAATTAACAATTTTGAAATGGCGAAAAATGCCGTATTAAAAACTAAAACTTTTATAGAAAACAACTAATGAAAAAAATCATTGCATTTGGAGCGTCTTCTAGTAAGACATCCATAAATAAACAATTGGCAACTTATGCTGCGCATCAATTTGAAAATGCCTCAGTGGAAATATTGGATTTGAATGATTATGAGATGCCTATTTTCTCTACCGATAAAGAAGCCGAAACCGGAATCCCACAGTTGGCTCAAGCTTTTTATAACAAATTAGGAACTGCCGATTTAATAGTAATCTCGTTTGCCGAACACAACGGAGCCTATGCTGCAGCATTCAAAAATATATTGGATTGGATTTCAAGAATTAACGGGAAAACTTTTCAAGAGAAACCAACACTATTGTTAGCAACTTCTCCGGGTCCTCGTGGTGGAAGTAGTGTTTTGGAAATTGCAAAAGGAAGATTCCCATTTCAAGGAGCCAACGTGAAAGGAAGTTTTTCGCTTCCTAGTTTTTATGAAAATTTTGATGTTTCTAATGGAATTATCAATGAAGAATTTAAAAAACCGTTTATGGAACTTATAAATTCGATTATGTTATAATTACTGAAAAGTTCTTTTGAAACGTTAACAAGGAAGCGAATTGCTTACTCTTTAGCCCCGATAGAAACGGAAATCCCGACATTGCGATAAACAAATTGTAGTATTTGGATTGCTTCGTTCCTCGCAATGACGGATTGTAGTGGATAGCGGGAAAATGGAAACCAAATACTGCCCAAACGTTTACGCTCCTAAAAAAATTACTATTTTTGCATCTATATAGAAACAGTTGAAACAAATTTAATTATGAAAGCATACATATTTCCTGGTCAAGGAGCACAATTTACCGGAATGGGTAAAGACTTATACGAGAATTCGGAATTAGCAAAATCATTATTTGAAAGAGCCAACGAAATTTTAGGTTTCCGAATTACAGACATCATGTTTGAAGGAACTCCTGAAGAATTGAAAGAAACCAAAGTTACACAACCTGCAGTTTTCTTGCATTCGGTTATTTTGGCGAAAACACTAGAGAATTTTCATCCAGAAATGGTTGCAGGACATTCACTTGGTGAGTTTTCGGCATTGGTTGCTAATGGAGCATTAAGTTTTGAAGACGGATTGAAATTAGTTTCCCAACGCGCCCTTGCAATGCAAAAAGCCTGCGAAATTAAGCCCTCCACAATGGCTGCGGTTTTAAACCTGGACGATAAAATTGTAGAAGATATTTGTGCTTCTATAGATGGTGTTGTGGTTGCTGCCAATTACAACTGCCCGGGGCAATTAGTGATTTCGGGAGAATATAAAGCGGTAGAATTGGCTTGCGAAAAAATGAAAGAAGCCGGAGCAAAAAGAGCGCTTATTTTGCCAGTAGGAGGAGCATTCCACTCACCAATGATGGAACCAGCAAGAGAAGAACTAGCAGCAGCAATAGAAGCAACAACGTTCTCTACTCCTATGTGTCCAGTATATCAAAATGTAACTGCAAGTGCTGTTTCGGATGCTACTGAAATTAAGAAAAACCTAATCATTCAATTGACTGCTCCTGTAAGATGGACCCAATCGGTACAACAGATGATTATAGATGGTGCGACTAGTTTTACTGAAGTTGGCCCAGGAAAAGTATTAGCAGGATTGGTTAATAAAATCGATAGAGAAGCGGTGACGATAAATGCTTAAATTATAGTTTTTGGCATTAATCTTGCTTAATTATATAAACTAAAATTTAACACTATGAAAAAGATACTACTATCCTTCGCAATAACTACACTATTATTTTCTTGTAAAGAAGAAACTAAAGAAAAAGTAAAAGACGCTACTAATGCCGTTGGTGCAGACGTAAAACAATCTTTAGATTCGGTTACAGAGAAAGCTGAAAAAATTATTGACTCTTCTAAAATAAAAGCAAAAGGACTTATTGTTAAAGGTGCTGAAAAGGTGGAAGAAGGCGCTAAGAAAGTTAAAGAAGCCGCTAAAAAATAATTATTATTGTTTTTAAAAACTTTGGCACTCGTTTTGCATTAGGGTAATTGTTATTAATCTAATCTTTAAAAAAAAATGAAAAAAACAATTTTAGCAGTTGCCTTTATGGCTGTTGCGATGGTATCATGCCAAGACAAAACAAAAGACAAAGTAGAAGATGCAACTGAAGCAGTTGGCACAGAAATGGAACAAAAGATCGATACTGTAGCTGAAAAAGCAGAAGGTGTTGTAGATACTACCAAAGCGAAAGTTGGTGAAGCTCTTGAAAAAGCTGGAGAAAAAACTAAAGAAGCTGGAGAAAAATTGAAAGAAGCAGCTAAGAAGTAATTTAAAAAGGAAATCCTCATAATTTAAAAAAATTATGAGGATTTTTTTATAGTTACAACTCCATAGCTTCTTTTCAATGGTTATTTAAAATACCCGTAATCAAAAAATAATTTCTATTTTCCCCACCACTGAATGATTAATCTAATAGATTCTGCTTTGGCTTCTTCAATAGTCAATCCTTTTTTAAATTCTGCATCAAAATCAAAAGTCTCTCAATCAATTCCTTTAAATTTAGGAATAGAGGATTCATAAGCCACGGAAGGCTCTTCCACTTTGAGAATTTTCGGAGTTTCTTTATTGGTATTCATAACTTTTAGGTGTTAAACAAATTTACTACTAATTTTTTAATAAATTTCTATAACTCCTTTGCTTCATTGCAATGATTATTAATAACCCCAGTAATCAAAAAATTGTTTTCCCTTTTTTCAAAGAAAATATACCAGGTAGTTCGTGAATTGGACTTGAAAAAAATGTAGTTACTGCCTAAATATTGTAAAGATTTTGGGGTTTTCTTGTGTGGAAAAGTGAAAATTTCAGCAGTAACAAAACCAACAATTTTATCAACATATTCTTTTGCATTTTCAGGAAAACTAAAATATTCCTTTTTAAAAAGAGTGAAAACCAATTCGCCAAAATAATTTAATACTTGCCCGTCAAAGATTACTTTTTCCACGGATAATTATCAATTCGTTTGTGCATTGCTTCTTTAAATTCTTCTGGAGTTAAGCCTTTTTTAAATTCTGCATCAAAATCTAAAGTCTCTCTATCAATTCCTTTAAATTTAGGAATAGAGGATTCATAAGCCACGGAAGGCTCTTCTGCTTTGAGAATTTTCGGAGTTTCTTTATTGGTATTCATAACTTTTAGGTTGTCTAACAAATTTACAACTATTTATTTAAAATAAAAAATCCCAAATTATCTAGTGGATAATTTGGAATTTCTGGATTCTAAAAGCTGCTTTCTAAACTCTAACTTCTAATCTTCTTCTCCCATTTCCAGGCACTCGCTAGAGCCTCTTCCAAACTCAGTTGCGATTTCCAACCTAAAACAGTATTGGCTTTATCGGTATTGGCATAAGCCGATGTAATATCACCTTCTCTTCTGCCTACAATTTGATAATTTAATTTTTGTCCAGAAACTTTTTCAAAAGCATTAATTACTTCCAAAACAGAACTTCCGGTTCCGGTTCCTAGATTGAAGGTTTCTACTTTGGATAAATTTTGTTTGTTGATTAAACGTTGCAAAGCAATTACATGGGCTTTCGCCAAATCTACTACGTGAATATAATCGCGAACTGCGGTACCATCTGGAGTAGGGTAATCGCTTCCAAAAACAGATAATTTTTCACGCAAACCATAAGCCGTTTGGGTAATAAAAGGGACTAAATTTTGCGGAACACCAAGAGGCAATTCCCCAATTTCAGCACTAGAATGTGATCCAATCGGATTGAAATAACGCAATAAAATCGAATTGATATTGGTTACTTTAGCAGTATCCGTAATTATTTCTTCGCCAATTTGCTTGGTATTTCCATAAGGAGACATTGCCGTTTGAATAGAAGCGTCTTCGGTAATCGGCATTTTTTCGGCTTGACCGTAAACAGTACAAGAAGAACTAAAAATGAAATTTGCATTTGGCAATTCCTTCAATTCTTGCAATACATAAACTAATGCATTAATATTGTTTTCATAATACAACAACGGGTTTTCCACACTTTCGCCAACGGCTTTAGAAGCAGCAAAATGAATTACTCCGGCCACATCTTGGTTTTTTTTAAAGAAATTTTGAACCGATGCTTTATCGCGTAAATCCATCTTTTCAAAAATTGGCTTTTTGCCCGTAATATTAAATATTCCGTCCAAAACACTTTCTGAGGAATTAGATAGGTTGTCAATCGCAACCACTTCAAAACCCTCATTTTGCAATTCCACAACGGTGTGCGATCCTATAAAACCTAAACCTCCTGTTACTACTATTTTCATCTTTATTTGTTGTAAGTTAAGAGTTGTAAGTTGTAAGTCATGAACCTATAACTTACAACGCACAACTATTTTAAAAACTCTAATATACTATCTGTAATAAATTTTATTTGATCGTCTTCCAGTTCCGTATGCATTGGCAGAGCAATTACTTCTTTACATAATTGATTGGTAACTGGAAAATCTTCTTCTTTGTATTTAGCATCGGCATACGCCTTTTGACTGTGCAACGGAATTGGGTAATAAATCGCACACGGAATTCCTTTTTCTTGCAAATGTGCCAATAAACCATCGCGTTTACCATTTGTAATTCGGATTACATATTGGTGAAAAACATGGCAATCACAAGTATCACAAATAAATGGTGCCCAAATATTTGGATTCACACTCAATGCAGTAGAATATTTTCTAGCAGCATCTTGACGTGCTTTATTATAGGTATCTAAATGCGGCAATTTGGCTTTCAAAACTCCCGCTTGAATACTATCCAAACGCGAATTTACGCCCACAACATCGTGGTGGTAACGCTCGTACATTCCGTGATTTACAATCCCTCTTAACTTGTGCGCCAAGGCATCATCGTTGGTGAAAATTGCTCCACCATCGCCATAACAACCTAAATTTTTAGAAGGGAAAAACGAAGTTGCACCAACATGTCCAATAGTTCCTACTTTCTTTTTAGACCCATCTTTCGAAGTATAATCGGCACCAATTGCTTGGGCATTATCTTCAATAATATATAGATTGTGCTCGGCTGCAATTTCCATAATCGCATCCATATTAGCAGCACGACCAAACAAATGTACCGGAACAATCGCTTTCGTTTTTGGAGTGATCGCTTTGCGGATTCCCTCTAACGAAATATTCATATTATTCAAATCTACATCCACCAAAACCGGAGTCAATTGCAATAACGCAATCACTTCTACAGTTGCAGCAAACGTAAAATCGGCAGTAATTACCTCATCCCCTGGCTTCAAATCCAATCCCATCATCGCAATTTGCAACGCATCGGTTCCATTTGCACAAGGAATAACGTGTTTTACGCCCAAATATTTTTCTAAATCGGCTTGAAACTGATGAACCAAAGGTCCGTTTATATACGTATTGGTGTCTAAAACTTCCTGAATAGACGCATTAACTTCGTCTTTTATTTTTTCGTATTGACTTTTCAAGTCAACCATTTGTAGTTTTTTCATGGTATAAAAAATTGGAGTCACAAAAGTATACTATTTCTTTTATTTGGAGCGAATGGTTCGGGCTTTTTTGTAAACCAGTTTCCTGTTTTCCGTTCCAATCTTTTTTCATCTAGCCCATGGTTTTAAACCATGGGCTAGATGAAAAAAGGATTTCCACTCCACCCAGGGCTAGAGAGTAAAGGTCTTTTGTGAAATTATATTTTCAAAAAGCACCAAAAATATCATCGGACAAAATTCGTAAAATCTTTGGTAAAAAAATTTATTTAGCCATACCAATAAATAAGAAATATTTTTTAGATACATATTTATTATATTTGTATTAAATAAAAACAAAATGGAAACAGTAGTATTTAAAAGCAATTCTAAAAAGGACATGAATCTATTAGTAAGCCTTGCAAAAAAAATTGGAATTGAAGTGCAAAAAATACCTTCTAAAAAAACGGATATTGATGAAAATTCGCCTGAATACGAATTGAAGGTGGAAAGAAATTTGGGCAAAATGATTGAAATTGGATTGAAATCTGGAATTGCATCTAAAGAAGAAGTTTTAAAAGTTATGAATAAATGGAAATAATTTACATGAATTCTTATTTGAAGGCTATTAAAAAAATTAAGGATTCTGAATTAATTTTAAATCTACAAAATACTATAGAAAATCTCGAAAAAGCAGATTCAATTAGTTCAATATTGAACATGAAAAAACTAACTGGCTACACTAATTGTTATCGAATAAAAGTTGACAATTACCGAATTGGTTTGGTTATTGAAAACAAAACAGTAACATTGGTTCAATTCCAACATCGAAAAGATATCTATAAAAAATTCCCCTAAATGCTTTTCATCTACAATCTTATCGTTCAAACTGCTGGATTTTTATTAAAAATAATTGCGCCTTTCAGTCCGAAAATGAAACTTTTTGTGGACGGCAGAAAAGAAGTTTTTACCATTTTACAAAATAAAATAGCAGCAAACGACAAAACCATTTGGTTCCATGCTGCTTCTTTAGGTGAATACGAACAAGGTTTGCCCGTGATTGAAAAAATCAAAATTAAATATCCCAACCACAAAATTGTAGTTTCCTTCTTTTCGCCATCGGGTTACGAAGTTCGAAAAAACAACACCGTTGCCGATGCTACGGTGTACCTTCCGTTAGACACCAAAGCAAATGCAAAAAAATTCCTACAAGCAATACATCCTGATCTTGTTTTCTTTATCAAATACGAATATTGGCCCAACTATTTGAAGGAATTAAAAAACCAAAATATAAAAACCTATTTAATCTCTGGAATTTTCAGAGAAAATCAAGCCTTTTTTAAAGGATACGGAGGTTTTTATAGAAATGCCCTAAAAACGTTTAATTACTTTTTTGTGCAAAACGAAAGTTCTAAAAATCTATTACAAAGCATTGGTTTTCATAATGTGAAAATTTCTGGAGACACCCGTTTTGATCGAGTAGTTTCCATTTTAGAACGAGACAATTCTTTAGATTTTATAGAACAATTCAGAGATTCCTCGCCTGAGCTCGGAAAGACAATTACGGTTGTAATTGGAAGTTCGTGGCCCAAAGACGAAAATTTATTGGTGAATTACATCAACAATGCACCGGAAAATGTGAAATTTATCCTTGCACCACACAATATCAAATCGGAACAAATTCAGGAATTAAAAAAATCCATCACCAAAAAAACAATTTTATTTTCGGAGGTAGAGACGCGATTAATCGCGTCTGCCAATAAACAATCAATCTCAAAAACAGAGACGCGATTAATCGCGTCTCTACGAGAATACAACGTTTTCATCATCGACACCATCGGGATTTTAACCAAAATATACAGTTATGCCGATATTGCTTATGTTGGTGGCGGCTTTGGAACCGCAGGACTTCATAATATTTTAGAACCCGCAACTTTTGGCGTTCCTATTATTATTGGCCCTAATTATTCCAATTTTGCCGAGGCAATTGCTTTGGTTCATCAAGAAGGTTGCGTTTCGGTATCCAATTCAACTGAATTATACGAAGCCTTAGATAATTTAATTTCAAACGAAGACATCCGCCACGAAAAAGGGCATATTTGCGCCACATTTGTACAAATGAATAAAGGCGCAACGGAAGTTATTTTGAAACAACTTGAAAATTAATATCTACTATTTTTTAATCATTTGACAACATTCCAGCTCTTAACTTCTTCCAACATCGAAACCATCATCTCCATGATGCAAGATTTTTATGCTATTGATAATTATCCAATAGATGTTGCAATTTCTAAAAAATTATTTAAAGAATTTATTGCCGATGAAAAACTTGGAAAAGCCTACCTAATTTATCATTCTCACGGAGAAAGAACCACAGAAGTTGTTGGTTATGCAATTCTAACCTATATTTTTAGCTTTGAATACCAAGGTCGTATTGCGTTTTTAGATGAATTATACATTAAAGAATCCTCTCGTGGCAAAGGAATCGGTAAACAAACGCTTGATTTTATAAAAGAACAAGCCTTGCTTTTAAATGTTAAATTGATTTACCTTGAATTAGAAAATCATAATGAAATCGCACAAAAATTGTATCTTGCTAATAATTTTAAAGTGCATAATCGCAAATTACTGAAGTTGAAATTATAATAATTTTGATTATTTTTGTAAATAAAATCAAATGCTATGGAATATATAGAAATTAATCCGAAAATAATGGTTGGAAAACCAGTAATAAAAGGCACTAGAATAACTGTGGAAAATATTATTTCTATGCTCGGGCAAGGATTGTCAATTGACGCTATTTTATTAGAATATAAAGGATTAAAAAAAGAAGAGATATTGGCTTGTTTGAAATATGCTGAAACTATTTTAGAAAAAACTACTATTTTCGATTTAGATAAAATTGCTTCTTAATGCGTTTTATTGTTAACGAATGCACTGGAACAAATGTTGCAGAATTTTTAAAACAAAATAATCATGAAGTTATTTCTATTTTTGATGATTTTAGAGGCGCAACAGACGATTTTCTTCTAAAAAAATGTTTTTCTGAAAACTATATTTTAATAACTTCGGATAAAGATTTTGACGAAATGGTTTTTAGGTTAAATCAACATCATAAAGGAATTATTCTTATTAGATGTGCCCCTAATAATTTCCAAACCAGAATAGAAGTTTTATCCAAGTTACTAGATAATTACAGTCAAAAAATCGATAACAATTTTATAGTTGTCACAAACACAAAAGTTAGAATTATTTCTTAAATTTATTATAATCCCCCCAAATAGAACTCCCAAAATATGAAATTTTTAAAATTAGCCCTCTTATTATTCGTTCTTCAAATCCAAGCACAACAAGGCGGAATGTGGATTCCTTCCTTATTGAAAGGTATGAACGAAACCGAAATGAAAAACTTAGGAATGAAAATTTCTGCAGAAGAAATTTATTCTGTAAATCATTCGAGTTTAAAAGATGCCGTTCCACAATTTGATGGTGGCTGTACTGCCGAAGTTATTTCGGATAAAGGGTTGATTTTAACCAACCACCACTGCGGATTTGGAGCAATTCAAGATCATTCAACGGTAGAACACGATTATTTACGCGATGGTTTTTGGGCTTATAAAATGGAAGACGAATTGACCAATCCTAACATGACGGTTATGTTTGTGGTGCGAATTGAAGATGTTACCACCAAAGTTTTAGAAGGCGTTGCGGCAGTACCATCGGAAGCAGAAAAACAAAAGAAAATTCAGGAAAACATCACTGCTTTAAGTAATTCGTTGCCTAAAGAAACTTGGCAAGAAAATAAAATCAAAACTTTTTACGACGGAAATCAGTACCTTTTATTTGTAACCGAAACTTTTAAAGACATTCGTTTTGTGGGGGCTCCTCCAAGTTCTATTGGAAAATTTGGATCGGATACCGACAATTGGGTTTGGCCACGTCACACTGGAGATTTTTCTTTGTTCCGAATTTATGCCGATAAAAACAATCGTCCAGCAGCTTATTCTGTTGAAAATGTTCCCTACAAACCAAAACATTTTTTCCCGATTTCAATTGCTGGAGTAAAAGAAAATGATTTCACAATGGTTTTGGGTTATCCAGGAAGAACTACCGAATATTTGCCTTCAGTAGCCGTAAATCAAATTGTGGAAACCTTAAATCCTGCTAAAATTGAAGTGCGCGATGCGGCTTTAAAAGTGCAAGATCGTTTCATGCGAAAAGATCAAGCTATTAAAATTCAATATGCTTCAAAATATGCAGGAGTTGCCAACTATTGGAAAAAATGGATGGGAGAAACTAAAGGTTTGAAAAAAGCCAATGCTGTTGCTGCCAAACAAAAATTCGAAAAAGAATTTCAAGAAAAAGTAATTAAAGCAGGAAAACAAGCTGAATACGGAACCTTACTTTCCGATTTTGAAAAGAATTATACCGATATTAAAGATTATGCTTTAGCAAAAGATTATTTTAGTGAAGTAGCGTTACGAAATACTGAAATTCTCTCGGTTGGTTATAAATTATACCAATTAGAACAAATTTTAAATACTAAAGGAGAGCAATCGTTTACCGATAGAAAAAACACCCTTTCTAAAGGGATTGATGATTTCTATAAAGATTATAATGTAGAAGTAGATAAAAATGTATTTGAGCAATTAATCAATTTGTATACTACAAAATCTCCAAAACAATTCTTGCCGGAAACGTTACTAAATATAGACGCTGCAAAACTAACTTCGGATATTTTTACCAATTCCAAATTAATTTCTTTAACTAGTTTTAGAGAATTATTAGAAGGCGATTCTAAAATAGTTATTGAAAAATTGAATGCTGATAAAGGATACCAATTAATTAAATCGATGGCGGATGCCTATACAACAAAAGTTGCTCCAAAATATGACGATTTGAATTTGAAAAATATTGCGTTACAGCGAACTTATATGAAAGCAATTTTAGAATTAAGTCCAAAATCGGCTCGTATTTTCCCAGATGCGAACAGTACATTGCGAGTAACCTATGGAAAAGTAAAAGGATATAAACCGAATGACGGCGTTTATTATGAGCCCTTTACTACTTTAGATGGAGTTATGGAAAAATACGTTCCGGGAGATTATGAATTTGATGTGCCACAAAAGTTAATTGATTTATACAACACCAAAGATTATGGAAACTATGGAGTAAAAGACAAAATGCCTGTTTGTTTCATAGCAACCAACCATACTACGGGTGGAAATTCCGGAAGTCCAGCATTGGATGCTAACGGAAACTTAATTGGCCTTAATTTTGACAGAGTTTGGGAAGGAACTATGAGTGATATTTTCTATTCACCAGACATTTGTAGAAACATTATGGTCGATGCGCGCTATGTATTGTTTATCATTGATAAATTTGCGGGGGCTCAAAACATCATTAACGAGTTGAAAATCATACCTTCTACCAATAAAAAATAAATTTTTGTTAAAATTTTAGTTTGGCACGAAATTTGTAAACATATAATCGGAATCCAAAGAGAAAATTTTAAAAAAAAATTAACTAAAAGTTTTTTCGATTAAAAAAATTTATATCTTTGCTCCGAATTAATAATTAACCTTTTATATTAAATTAAGATGAAAAAAGTATTTTTAAGTTTAGCTGTTATCGCTGCATTAACTGTAGTATCTTGTAAACAATCAGAAAACGCTGAAGCTCCTGCTGCTGACACAACTGCTGTTGACACAACTGCTACTGAAGCTCCTGCTGCTGACACAACTGCTGTTGACACAACTGCTGCTGCTCCTGCTGCTGCTGAAGCTCCTGCTGCTGCACCAGCTGCACCTGCAACAAAATAATTAGAACTAGTTTCTAATTTAAATCAAGCTCCGCATTGCGGAGCTTTTTTTATGCATCTATTTTTCAGAAAAAATAAGAAGTGCTGCTAGTCCCCTCCCTTGGAGGGGTGCCTGAAAGGCGGGGTGGTTTTTCTAAAAAAATATAGATTCCCATAAAAAATTAAGACTTTTCTAGTAGTTTTCTACCCAAAAATATCTTCGGCGGGAGGAAATACATCATGGGGTAAAGAAAAATCCAATACTTCGGAGAGGTGCAAAGTTCTAGTTACTTCAGAAATTCCTTTTTCCATTAAGAATTGGGTGGTGTATTTTCGGCTAACGGCAATTTCTTTTTCGTTAACAATAACTTTAAAGTACATCTTACCGTTTTTAGATTTGAATCGCATAAAAAAAATGGCTTCTACCGATTTTTTTAACGACTCAATAGCATCTTCGCATTCAAATCGCAATTCAAAATCATTACTAACCAATATAGCCTTCCCCTTTCGAGAAGTAAATTCGTATTTGTAATACCCATTAAGCCGTTTAGTAATAACGAAAGTTCCCATATTTAATCCAAACACAAAGTTTTATAAAACAAAAAAGCTCCAAACATAAGTTTGAAGCCTTTAGTACTCGGGACGGGACTTGAACCCGTACGACCATTACAGTCACTGGATTTTAAGTCCAGCGTGTCTACCAATTTCACCACCCAAGCAATTTGAAATTAAAAAAAATTAATTTCTATGGTAAAGAGCGAAAAACGGGGCTCGAACCCGCGACCTCGACCTTGGCAAGGTCGCGCTCTACCAACTGAGCTATTTTCGCATTGTCAAATTCTTAAGAACACTCACAATACTTGAACCGTATTGCGGATGCAAATGTAACACTTAAATTGAATTATACAAACGTTTTTGATAAAAAAATAAGTCAAAAAACATAACGTCTTGAAAACCCAAACTTTACTTTTTTGTAAGCATTCTTTTTATTTCGTTTAATTTCATTAATGCTTCCACAGGAGTTAAAGTATTAATGTCTAATCCCAAAATTTCTTCTTTAATTTCTTCCAATAAGGGATCGTCTAGATTAAAAATACTCAATTGCAATTCTTCTTTATTGGATTTTATTCCATGCAAAGCATCGCTAGAATGATTTTTTTCTAATTTTTTTAGTAATTTTTGTGCTTTCTGAATTACTATTTGAGGCATCCCAGCCATTTTAGCCACATGGATACCAAAACTATGTGCACTTCCTCCTCGCACTAACTTCCGAATAAAAAGCACATTGTCTTTTAATTCTTTTACCGAAACATTGTAGTTGTGAATTCGAGTTAACTGCTCACTCATCTCATTCAATTCATGGTAATGCGTAGCAAAAAGTGTTTTAGGTCGCGCTGGGTTTTCGTGCAAAAATTCGGCAATAGCCCAAGCAATGGAAATTCCGTCGTAGGTACTAGTTCCGCGACCTATTTCATCTAAAAGCACCAAACTTCTTTCGGAAATATTATTTAAAATGGAAGCCGTTTCGTTCATTTCTACCATAAAAGTAGATTCCCCCATCGAAATATTATCGCTTGCCCCTACTCTAGTGAAAATTTTATCTACCACTCCCATTCGTAAGGCTTCTGCAGGAACAAAACTTCCCATTTGAGCCAAGAGAACTATCAAAGCAGTTTGACGCAAAATAGCCGACTTACCCGACATGTTTGGTCCCGTAATCATTATCATCTGCTGGGTTTCTCTATCTAAATACACATCATTGGCAATATAGGGAACGCCAACCGGCAATTGTTTTTCAATTACAGGATGTCTTCCGTTAGTGATTTCCAACTCGAAAGTGTCATCAATAATAGGACAAACGTATTTATTTTCTATAGCCAATTGGGTGAAAGAGGTCAAGCAGTCCAATTGCGCAACCAAATTGGCATTCAGCTGTACTGGTTTTATATAGGTTGCAATCCACTGCACTAATTGTTCAAATAATTGTCCCTCAATTTGGTGTATTTTATCTTCGGCACCAAGAATTTTAGTTTCGTATTCTTTCAGTTCTTCAGTAATGTAACGCTCAGCATTCACAAGGGTTTGCTTACGAATCCACTCTGGCGGAACTTTGTCTTTATGGGTATTTCGAACTTCAATATAATAGCCAAAAACATTATTAAACGAAATCTTTAAGGAGGAAATTCCGGTTAATTCGGATTCTCTTTTCTCGATACCTTCTAGAAATTCTTTCCCCGAAAAAGCAATGGCGCGTAATTCATCCAACTCGGCATGCACTCCGGTTGCAATAGCATTTCCTTTGGCAATAGCCACAGGCGCATCTGGATTAAGAGTAGTTTTAATTTTTTCGCGTAGCAAATCACAACTGTGAAAACTATCGCCAATAACCCGCACGGCTTCTTGTTTACTTTCTAAAGCCAAGGTTTTTATTGGAAGAATAGCATCCAAAGAATCTTTTAAATAAATAACTTCTCTTGGAGAAACTTTACCCGTTGCAATTTTAGAAATCAACCGTTCCAAATCGGATATTTGCTTAATTTGGTGTTGGATTTTATGCAGAATTTCGGGATTTTCTATCAAATAAGTAACTACCTCATGACGACTTCTTATTTTAATTGCATCCTTTAACGGAAGCGCCAACCAACGTTTAAGCAACCTGCCACCCATTGGCGAAAGCGTTTTATCGATAACATCTAATAAGGTAACTGCATTGGGATTATAACTGTGGTATAATTCTAAATTTCGAATAGTAAACCGATCCATCCAAACATAAGCATCTTCGGCAATACGTTGGATGCTGGTAATATGTTGCACCCTGTTGTGTTGGGTTTCGGATAAATAATATAAAATTGCTCCGGCAGAAATAATTCCGTCTTGCAATTCTTCAATTCCGAAACCTTTTAAGGAATTGGTTTGGAAATGATTGGTTAAAGTTTCGAGAGCATAATCTTCATTGTATACCCAATCTTCTAAATAAAATGTATTGAAATCTTCTCCGAAAACTTCCTTAAATTGATTTCGGTTGCTCTTTTGAATTAAAACTTCACTCGGACTAAAATTTTGAAGTAACTTGTCAATATACTCCTCATTTCCTTGTGCCGTAAGGAATTCCCCTGTAGAAACATCTAAAAATGAGACACCTAAAATCTTTTTCCCAAAGTAAACCGATGCCAAGAAATTATTAGATTTAGACTGCAATACCTCATCGTTCATAGAAACGCCAGGAGTAATCAATTCGGTAACCCCACGTTTCACGATGGTTTTGGTTAGTTTAGGATCTTCTAATTGGTCACAAATTGCCACCCGAAGTCCGGCTTTCACTAATTTAGGCAAATAGGTATTTATGGAATGGTGTGGAAATCCCGCCAAAGCCGTCTCGGTTTCGGATCCTGCACCACGTTTTGTAAGTACAATTCCTAGTATTTTTGATGCGCGGATGGCATCTTCACCAAAAGTTTCGTAAAAATCGCCCACTCGAAACAACAAACAAGCATCGGGATATTTCCGCTTTATCTCGTTGTACTGCTTCATTAACGGCGTTTCTTTTGGATTTTTTTCTTTGGAAGACAAGTTGATTTTATTTAAAAATGAGTGTACGAATTTAATTATTTCTATTCAAATAAACACCTTGCAAATAAATATTAAAAAATTAAGTTATTTTTAAGACGTTAGATTTGTTTTTTTATTAGATTTGCTTGTTAATTCTCAAATTTAAAACAAAGATGAAAAAAATTGTATTATTAGCTGCTATAGCTATATTTAGTGTAACTGCAGTAAATGCGCAAAAAAAAGCAAAAAAAGCTACCGCTGCAAAAGTTGAGACTAAAAAAACTCCTGGAATAGAAGGAGCAGGAATGGTTTTTGAAAACGAAACTATTGATTACGGAACAATTCCAGCAGATTCTGATGGTAACAGAAAATTTGAATTTACAAATAATGGAAATAAGCCGTTAATAATCAGTAACGCTCAAGGATCTTGTGGATGTACAGTTCCAACTACTCCTAAAGAACCAATTGCTCCAGGAGCTAAAGGTTTTATTGGTGTAAAATATGCAACTGACAGAGCCGGACAATCATTCCAGAAAACAATTACTGTAACCTCTAACGCTGCAGGTCAAGAGACTAAAGTATTAACAATAAAAGGGAATGTTTTACCTCGTGAAACTCCAGCTACTCCAGCTGCTCCAACAAAAAGCTAATATTTTATTAAATCTATAAAAAAGCTTCCTATTAAACGGAAGCTTTTTTTTTACACCTAATTACATGCGAAAATTAGAAAATAGTGAATTGGAACGCAAATCAGTATCCGATTTTAAATTAGCAACTAAAACTCCAATAAGTATTATTTTGGATGACATTAGAAGTTTGCACAACATTGGATCTGTATTTAGAACCTCGGATGCCTTTTTGATAGAAAAAATATATTTATGTGGAATTACTGCCGTTCCGCCCAACAAAGAAATTCATAAGACAGCTCTTGGCGCTACTGATACTGTTGCTTGGGAATATAACAAAAATGTATTGGATGTTATTGAAAATCTAAAAAGCAACAAAACTAAAGTTTATGCTATTGAACAAGTAGAAAACGCAACTTTTTTGGATAATTTTCAACCAACTAAAGATGCCAAATACGCCTTAGTTTTTGGCAATGAAGTTTATGGCGTTTCGCAAGAAGCTATAAAAATATGCGATGGTTGTATTGAAATTCCGCAATTGGGAACCAAACATTCTTTAAATATTTCGGTAAGTGCCGGAATTGTTGTTTGGGATTTATTTCAAAAGTTAGACCCTAAGAAATAATTTAGTTTTATTAAATCATTAATTTCACCATATGAAGCCCCTCTTCTATTTTATTTTTTTTACACTACTTACCTGTAATTATATTGAGGGTAAAAATATATGGAATAGTTCTGCCTCTAAATTTTTATTGGAAACAAAAAAAGACACCTTATTCCCAAAAAAAGCATTTAATGTTGCGCCCATTTTAACCGCAACAGGAAATCAGATTTTTTGCCCAGGATCTCCAATGAAAATTGTTACCAACATGACTTTCGTAGATTCCGATGACACTGGTATTGATGCAGTTTATATTCAAATTTCTACTGGGTATGTTTATGGTCAAGACCTCTTAACTTTAACAGGAGTTCACCCAACCATTTCGAGCAATTGGGATAGTACAAGTGCAAAATTAACCCTAACTGGAATTTCCGGACAACCCACCTATCTTGCATTAGAAAGCGCTATAAAAGACATTGAATATTCTAGTAATTCCGCTTCGCCATCTGGGATAAAAAAATTTTCCATTACTATTGGTCAGGCCAATTATTTACCTTCCAACGGACATTATTATGAATTTATTCCAAACATTGGAATCACTTGGAGCGCTTCAAAAATTGCCGCACAAACCAACACTTATTATGGATTGCAAGGTTATTTAGCAACTTTAACCTCTGCAGAGGAAGCCCAATTAGCAGGAGGACAATCCTCTGGAGCTGGTTGGATTGGAGGTAGCGATGAACAACAAGAAAGCCAATGGAAATGGATGACAGGCCCAGAAGCAGGAACCAATGTGGCTTTTACCTTTTGGAATACTGGTGAGCCAAATAGTTATGGAGGGAATGAAGACTATGCACACATTACCGCGGTTGGTGTTGGAATTACTGGCTCTTGGAACGATATGACAAATACTGGAGAGCCCAATGGAGATTACCAACCCAAAGGATATATCGTGGAATATGGCGGAATGCCGGGTGATCCTATTCTTCAAATTTCTACAAGTTCTATTATTACCATCCCAAGTATAACTGATACCGTTGCAGCAAGTAATTGTGATCCTGGAATAGTAACCCTTGAAGCAACTGCAAATCTTCCAACAATTTATTGGTACGACAGCCCCGTGGGAGGTATTCCAATTACAACTGGAACAAGTTTTATAACACCTTTTTTAACTGGTACCATGACTTATTATGTTACTGCAGCGGCTATAGGATGCACAACGGCAACCCGAACTGCAATTACAGCTACCATTAATGCTATTCCTGTAATCTCTATTCCGAGCACAGCAAATGCTTGCAGTGGAACTTCTGCGACCTTAACAGCAACTACTAGTGCCGGAATTATCAATTGGTTTTCTACCTCAACTAGCACTACGCCAATAGCAACTGGAGTAACTTATACCACACCAATTCTGAATCAAAATACAACTTATTATATTGAAGGAAATAACAATGGCTGCCTATCTGCAAGTCGAATTCCTGTTAATGTTACAGTTATTCCTTCTCCAATAGTAATAGACGAAAATAAAATTCTTTGTGAGGATCAAACTTTGCTTTTAGATGCTGGGTTAACCAACGTGACTTATTTATGGTCCACTTTGCAAACTACCAAAACAATTACCACTACTTCTCCGGGAATTTACACGGTAAAAGTTACTACTTTGCCTCCACAAAATTGCTCTAGTATAAAAACTATTACCGTAGTAGAACATTTAAAACCTCATATTCAAAATGTAGTAATAGAAAATACCACCGCAACAATTTTAGTTACTAACCCTGGGGATTTTGAATATTCTATTGACGGAATAACTTTTCAGATCTCCAATGTATTTATGGTTACTGAAGGTGGTTATTACACCGCTTTCGTCAGAGAAAAAGAAAATTGCGGATTGGATTACAGACCTTTTATCATCATCACCATTCCGGAGTATTTTACTCCAAACAGCGATGGGTATAACGATTATTGGACCATAAATGGACTCTTCTATTATCCGAAAGCAGAAATAAAAATAGTAGATCGTTACGGAAAAGTAATTACAAAATTAACTTCCACTAAATATTTTTGGGATGGGACTTTAAATGGCAAAACCTTGCCTTCGGACGACTATTGGTATGTATTTAAGATTGACGAAAATGCACCAGAAACTAAAGGGCATTTTTCCATGAAACGTTAATTTAGTTTATTCTGAATTTCGTTCAATACAAAAATGTAATCCTCTTGGTTTTTTACAAAATCCCTTTCGGATACATCTATAATTAAAACGTTCAAATCTTTTTGTGTTTTAATATAATCCAAATAACCGTTGTTGATTTTTTCTAAATACTCCGCAGGAATTTCCTGCTCGTAACTTCTGCCTCTTCTTTTGATGTTTTGAAGAAGTCGCTCGGTGTTTTGATACAAATAAATATACAAATCGGGTTTAGGCATTTCTTTGTAAATAATATCAAAAAGCGTTTTATACAAGCGGTATTCGTCTTCTGCAAGAGTAACTTTTGCAAAAATTAATGATTTGAAGATATGATAATCGGCAACAATAAAGTCTTTAAACAAATCAAATTGCGCTAAATCATCCGAAATTTGTTGGTATCTATCCGCCAAGAAAGACATTTCCAAGGGAAACGCAAACCGATTTTGATCTTTGTAAAATTTTGGCAAAAAAGGATTATCTGCAAAACGTTCTAAAACCGTTTTGGCATTAAAATCTTCCGCAATTTTAGAAACTAAAGTGGTTTTTCCGGCGCCAATGTTACCTTCCACCGCTATATAATTAAAATTTTCTAATTTGATTTTGGATAAAGGAGCCGTTAAAGTTGCAATCTTTTTGCAGGCTCCTGCATCGGTGCACTCTTTTATTAATTCTGAGATAGATTTTTTAAATATTGGATGCATCCAATAAGAAACTACTTCTACCATTGGCAACAACACAAAAAGGCGGTCTTGCAAATGCTTATGAGGCACCTGAAGTGTAGTTGTTTCTAAAACTTCATCCCCAAACGAAACAATATCAATATCAATAATTCTAGGTTGGTATAAAGCGCTATCGTTTCTTATTCTTCCAAGTTTTTTTTCAACTTTAAGAATTTTTTTTAAAAGTTTGAATGCACTAAGGTTGGTATGTAAAATCAGAATGCAATTGTAAAACGAATCGCTATCAAAACCCCAAGAATCCGATTCGTATAAAGACGAAACCGAAACAACCGTGCCGACTTCCTGATGTAATAGAGCAATGGCACGCTCTATGTTTTCAAGGCGATTGCCTTGATTACTGCCTAAAGAAAGTATAACGGGATGCTGTTGGTTCATATTTGGCAAAATAACTAAAAGAAATTCAGAATTGAAGTATATTTGTGCGTTCTGTTAATAACTATTTTGTTTTAAGAAAAAAATGCGATATTGTAACAAAACCTATTTTATTGCAACTAATTAAGAAATTTAAAACTATGAAATTTTTAGGTAATGTTTTAGCGACCATTGTTGGTTTGTTTGCGTTTTTTATGATTTTTTTCTTCGGAATTATACTCATTGGAGCCCTGTTTGGCGGAGGAGAAGAAACAGTAACGGTAAAAAATAATTCGGTAATTGAATTGGATTTATCCGAAATAAAAGAGGATTATGCCGGCAAAACAAACTTCAAGGATTTTGATTATTTCGATGTAAACCACGATGGATTATCCGATGTTTTAAAGGCAATTGAATATGCCAAAACCGACGATAAAATCAAAGGAATTTCGATTTTAAACGATGTTTCCGAATTGGGAATTGCACAAACTAAGGCACTTCGCGATCAATTGGAAGACTTTAAAAAATCAGGGAAATTCGTGTATTCCTATGCGGATGTGTATTCCCAAAAAGAGTATTATTTGAATTCGGTTGCAAATACTATTTACATCAATCCAATTGGAGAATTGGATTTCAAAGGATTGTCTGCCGAAATCATGTTCTTTAAAGATTTTGAAGAAAAATCGGGATTAAAAATGGAAGTAATCCGTCACGGAAAATACAAAAGTGCCGTAGAGCCATTTTTAGAAAATAAAATGAGCGATGCCAACAAAGAACAAACTACACAACTATTGAATTCCATTTGGGAATCGGTAGTGACCGACATTGCCAAAAGCAGAAAAATAACTCCCGTGCGATTGAATCAAATTGCCGACGGCCTATTGGCTAGAACTCCAGAAATGGCGAAAGCAGAAGGACTTGTTGATAAAATTGCCTACGAAGACGTGTACCATAATGACATTAGAAAAGCCTTACAAGTTACTGCCGATGAGGACTATAATAAAGTAGATATTAAGGATTACGCCGAGGAGGTTGCTACTTCCAATATCGACTTAACTTCCAAGGATGTAATTGCGATAATTTACGCCCAAGGCGAAATTGGGAGCGGTGAAGGTGATGTAAATGAAATTGGCGAAGGATCGATGCGCCGTTCTTTGCAAGAAGCAAGAAAAAACAAAGACGTAAAAGCAATTGTATTACGAATTAATAGTCCGGGTGGAAATGCCTTGACTTCCGAATTAATTTGGAGAGAAATTGAATTGACTAAAAAAGTGAAACCAGTAGTAGTTTCTATGGGAGATTATGCAGCATCAGGCGGTTATTATATTGCTTGTAATGCTAATAAAATTTACGCCGAAGCCAATACAATTACGGGTTCTATAGGGGTATTTGGAATTTTGCCAAACTTTACCGAAGCCGTTAAAAAACTCGGAATTAATGTAGAACAAGTTAAAACAAATCCAAATGCTTCTGAATATAGTCCGTTCCAACCAATGGATGCAAACTATAGAGGGTTTGCACAAGAAGGAGTAGAAAAAATTTATGGGGTATTTGTTAAACGAGTTGCCGACGGAAGAAAATTAACCACTACCCAAGTGGATGCAATCGGGCAAGGAAGAGTTTGGAGCGGTCAAGATGCACTTAAAATTGGTTTAGTAGACAAAATTGGCGGCATGGACGAAGCAATTCAAGAAGCAGCCCGATTAGGCAAAACCAACAAATTTCGCACCCAAGATTTTCCAGAATACGAAAAAGAATTTGGCGATATTTTATCCAAATTTGGTTTAGCACAAAGTAAAGAAAGCATTATAAAAGAAGCGGTTGGCGAACAAAATTTTGAAATTTTGAAGCACATAAAACAAATGACTTCTCAAAAAGGAGTGCAAGCCCGAATGGCTTATGAATTGAAAATAAAATAACCCCATTACAAATAATTTCCAATCCGTTTTATGTAAAAGTAAAACGGATTTTTTATTGTAAGAATAATTTTACAAACCGGTAAATAACACAATCTTAACTAAAATTTAGTTTAAAAAATTTAATTTTACATTCCGAAAAAGGCAAGGTTTTTGCGTGAAAGTTTTAAAAAATAGAAAATATGGTTAAGAAAATTTTGAAAATTAGTGGAATCGTTTTATTGGTGCTTTTGGTAGCCGCATTTGCAATTCCGTATTTCTTTAAAGATCAAATAAAAGCGAAAATTACCCAAGCAATTAACGAAAGTGTTGATGCGAAAGTAGCGTTTAAAGATGCCGATTTGAGTTTGTTTAAAGGTTTCCCAAAAGCCACTATTTCTATAGAAAAATTATCGATCATTAACAAAGCCCCTTTTGCTGGAGACACCTTGGTGGCATTTGATGAACTGAATTTAAAAATGTCGGTCATGGAACTTTTTAATGGTGAAAACGACCCAATGAAAATTGAAGGCCTATCTTCTAAAAACGGATTAATCAACATTATTTTCAATAAAGATGGTGTTGGAAATTTTGATATTGCCCTAAAAAATAAAGAGCAAAAAGACAACGGTAAAAGCAAACCGCTGGCCTTGAAAATAAAAAACTACGAAGTAGAAAATTTCAAGTTTAAATTTACCAATGAAGCCACTAAAATCAAAATGGTTTTGGACAGCATCAACCATTCTGGTTCGGGGGATTTTACTAATAATATTTTAGATTTAGATACTAAAACCACCGCCAAAATTTCGATGAGCATGGACAAAATGAACTACATGAATAATGTAGCCATTTCGCTAGATGCAATTTTGGGTATCGACATGGACAAAAGCAAATACACCTTCAAAGAAAACAAAGCAAAAATTAACGACTTGGCTCTAGAATTTGATGGTTTTCTTCAAATGGTGACTACGGGGCAGCAATACGATTTGAAATTTAAAACGCCCACTTCTTCTTTCAAAAATTTCTTAGGATTAATTCCTGCTTCCTACAGAAGCGCTACGGAAAACGTAAAAACATCGGGAGATTTTACCGTGGTTGGTTTTGCCAAAGGATTGCTTTCGGATACCACCGTTCCTAAATTCAATATTGCAATTGCTTCTAATAATGCTTCGTTTCAATATCCAAATTTGCCAAAAGCAGTTAAAAATATTGTTATCGATACCAAAATAATCAACGAAACGGGTGTGATGAACGACACTTACGTAAATCTAGAAAAACTATCCTTCTCTATTGACCAAGATGTTTTTAATGCCAAAGCCACGGTGAAAAATGTAGCGACCAATGCTTTAGTAGATGCCGCTCTTAAAGGAACTATCAACCTTGGAAATCTTTCTAAAGCCTATCCTATAAAATTAGACAAGCCTCTTACTGGGATTTTGAAAGCCGATGTTACTACAAAATTTGACATGGCCTCGGTAGAAAAAAGCGATTATCAAAAAATTGATAATGCCGGATCTATGAGCATAACTGGTTTTAAATATGTAGATGAAACTGGCAAAGCAATGACCATTAGCAGCGCCATGGTACAATTTAACCCAAGCCGTGTAAATCTGCAAGAATTTAAAGCAACAACTGGTAAAAGCGACATTAGCGCCACCGGAGTATTAGACAATTTTTATGGCTTTTTATTTAGAAAACAAGAATTGAAAGGAAATTTCAATATGGTTTCCAATCAAATTGCAGTTTCCGATTTTATGACAACTGCACCAACCGAGGCAAAAACGGAAGCAAAAGCAACTGCAACAGCTATGAAAATTCCTGCCTTTTTAAATTGTTCGCTTACCGCAAAAGCAAATACCGTACTTTATGACAATTTAATTTTGAAAGATTGTTCGGGAAAATTACTAGTGAAAGACCAAGCCGTTACTTTAGAAAATGTAAAAACCAATATTTTTGGAGGTCAAATTGGAATGAACGGAACCGTTTCTACCAAAGAAAAAACGCCTAAATACAACATGCACTTAGGTTTTGATAAAGTGGACATCACGCAAACCTTCACCCAATTGGAAATGTTCAAAAAAATTGCACCAATTGCTGGAGTAGTAACTGGAAAATTAAATTCTACTATTAATCTTTCTGGAAACTTAAACGATAAAGAAATGACCCCTAATTTAAAAACTCTTTCAGGAGATTTATTGGGTCAAATGGTTGGCACCTCTATCAATCCTAGCGCTTCTACCTTACTTTCTGCCATCAGCCAAAACGTAAAATTCATCGATTTGAAAAAATTGAATTTGAATGATGTGAAAGTGGCTTTGACTTTTAACGACGGTAAAGTAAATGTAAAACCATTTGATATAAAATACCAAGACATGAAAGTTAATGTTGCCGGAACACATGGCTTTGACCAAGTAATGAATTACAATTTGAAATTTGATGTTCCCGCTAAATATTTAGGAAGTGAAGCCAACTCTTTATTGGCAAAATTATCGCCAAGCGATGTTGCAAAATTGGATAATATCCCCGTAAATGCAAACGTTACCGGAAGTTTCTCTAAACCAAAAGTAAGTACCGATATTAAATCGGCAACTACTAGTTTAGCAACTAGCCTAGCCAAACAACAAAAACAAAAATTAGTAACTAAAGGCGCTAGCGCCTTAGAAGATTTAATCAATAAAAACACAAAATCTGGCGATACTACTAAAACTAAAAAAGTAGTAAACCAAGCCAAAGATTTGTTGAATGGGTTGTTTAAAAAGAAAACGCCTTAGTATCCAGTCATTGCGAGGCACGAAGCAATCTCATAATCTAAATCGACATTATGTCTATTATTTCATCATATAAATCATTCCAATTTGGATTTAAGCCTTGAATCAAATTGATTTTTTGGGCTCTTGAACCTGCTTTTAATTGTTTTTCACGAGCAATTGCATCACCTATCATTTGAAATTGCTCGTAATAAACTAATTTATTGAGATTATATCTTGCAGAAAATGAATTTTCATATCTCTTTTCTTTGTGCTCCAATATTCTTTTTGGCAAATTTGAAGTAACACCAACATAATAGGTGTTATTATACTTATTGGTAACTATATAAACAAATCCAGTTTTCATGCTTTATGAGATTGCTTCGTGCCTCGCAATGACAATCTTCACCACATACCCTTCAAACGTTCGAACATTAAAAACCGTTCCGTCTTGAAAGATTAAATATTGTCCTTTAATTCCCATCAATTTTCCGGTAAAATTAGGAGATTTTTCTAAACTCAAACTAGTAACTTTCTTTGGATATTCTAAAACTGGGAAATGTAAATCGTATAAATCTTCCTTTTCGGGATGAAAATATTCTTGCACTTCTTTCGGAATTACGTAATGCAAACTAGCACGTTCTTTAATTAAATCGGTTTCAGGAAAATCATTTTTGAGCATTTTTTGCCAATTGGTTTTATCTGCAAAATGACTTTTCAGCGCTACTTCGGTAATTCCGGCTAAATATCTATTAGGTACTTCCACTATAGGAATGGCTTGTACCGCTCCTTGATCTATCCATCGTGTTGGCACTTGTGTTTTTCGGGTTACTCCAACTTTTACCTCACTTGTTAAAGCCAAATACACAATATGCGGCTGAAGTTGTACTTTCTTTTCATAATCTAAATCTCGGTCTTCCAAATCTAAATGCGCGGTGCTCAATTCGGGTTTCATAATCCAATCACCTGCCGATGGGCTGCTCATAAAGCAATCGTAACAAAATCCTTGACGGAAAATTTTCTTCTGTTTACCGCAATGCAAACATTGGTATCCTACAAAATTAATTTCTAGGGTTTTATCTAGCAATTGATTCAAATTCAAAAAACTATTTTCAAAAACCAAATAATATTGAATTGGATTGGAATATTCGGTTTGCATTTTGGTTAGTACCCCTTCGTAAATCATTTGTTTAAAGTTTCAGGTTTAAAGTTTAAAGTTCCACAAAATTTGTTATTTTTGGTAAAGTTAATATTCTAAATCTAAACTTCGTATTTCAAACTTCGTAAATCGTACCTTGTAAAGTTTCAGGTTTAAAGTTTAAAGTTCCACAAAATTTGTTATTTTTGGTAAAGTTAATATTCTAAAACTAAACTTCGTATTTCAAACTTCGTAAATCGTACCTTGTTATGCCTTTTCCAATAATCAATTCTATCGCTTCTTGGTTTTTAAAACAACGCATCCACCAGATTGAGTTGTTTTTGAAATACCCTAACGAAGTACAAGACGAATTGTTATTAAATCTCGTTCGTTTATCCGAAGACACCATTATTGGAAAGCAATACGATTTTGAATCCATAAAAAATTACCAAACCTTTACCGAACGCGTTCCGGTTTCTACTTATGAAGAATTGGAACCTCTTATAGAGCGAACCCGAAAAGGCGAACAAAATGTTTTTTGGCACGAGCCCATAAAATGGTTTGCCAAATCCAGCGGGACTACCAATGCCAAAAGCAAATTTATTCCGGTTAGCGAAAGTGCTCTGGAAGATTGCCATTACAAAGGCAGCAAGGATTTGTTATGCATGTATTTGAATAACAACGAAAACTCCGAAATGTTTTTGGGCAAAAGTTTACGCCTGGGCGGAAGTTCTCAAATTTATGAAAACAACAATTCGTCGTTTGGCGATTTATCGGCAATATTGATTGAAAACATGCCCATGTGGGCCGAATTTAGTAGCACACCAAGCAATAAAGTTTCGTTAATGAGCGAATGGGAAAGCAAACTAACCGCCATTATTAACGAAACCAAAACCGAAAATGTTACCAGTTTTGCAGGCGTTCCGTCTTGGATGTTAGTGCTCCTTAACCGGATTTTATCCGAAAGCAACCACTCCAATCTTATGGAACTTTGGCCCAACCTTGAAGTCTATTTTCATGGTGGGGTGAATTTTGAACCTTACCGAGAACAATACCAAAAAATTCTGCCAAACACCAATTTCAAATACTACGAAATCTACAATGCTTCCGAAGGATTTTTCGCTATTCAGGATTTGAATTATTCCAATGATTTATTGTTGATGTTGGATTATGGCATTTTTTATGAATTCATTCCGATGGATACTTTTGGAACGCCAAACCAGAAAGTAATTCCGTTATCGGAAGTAGAATTGTTTAAAAATTATGCCATTGTAATTACCACAAATTCGGGCTTGTGGCGTTATTTAATTGGGGATACTGTTCGGTTTACCTCTTTAAATCCGTTTCGAATTCGAGTAACCGGAAGAACCAAACACCACATTAATGTTTTTGGCGAAGAATTGATGGTAGAAAATACCGATCAAGCCATTGCCAAAACCTGCTCGGCATTGCACTGCGAAGTAAAAGATTATACCGTGGCACCTATTTTTATGAAAAATAAGGAAAAAGGATCCCACGAATGGATGGTGGAATTTAAAAAACCGCCCGAAGATTTTGCCTTGTTTGAAAAAGTACTGGACGAAACACTGCAAACCGTCAACTCCGACTATGAAGCCAAACGGTACAACAGCATGACTTTAAACCAACTCAAACTAAATGTAGCGCGCGAAAATTTATTTTACGATTGGTTGGCGGCAAACGATAAATTGGGAGGACAACATAAAATCCCGAGATTATCCAACCAACGGGATTATTTGGAGCAGTTGAAGAATATGTAAGTTTATTATACCTGCTTATTGTTATAATTTATTATTTAACCACATAGGAATATAGATTAAATAAATAGTAAAAGACGTTTCACTTTATTAAAGGAATGCATAGCTATTTGACCCGAGACCGAAGGTCGAACTAGTGAAGCAAAGCAAGAATTAACCTATCCAACTCTTTTTGCTATGCTTCTATGTGGTAAAATAATTGAAGTTTTTTAAACATCTATAGAATAAATACTTTAAAAACTAAAATAATGAAAAGTAAAGAAAAATTAATTGATTTTGACTTTTTAGGAGGACAAGGCTCTCTTACTGTTGAGGAAGAAAAAGCATTAAGTGTTTATTTTAATCAGAAAAAAGTAACACTAATGATAAAAAAACAACTACTTCAAAATCAAAATTACCTAAAAACACTACAAAGTAATCTATTTGAATTTCACAAATAATAAATATTCCATTTTTTTGGATTTAGTATAATTGAAGGACTTCAAGACTATCCACCACCGGGATTATTTAAATTATTAAAAAAATGCAATAACAATTTATTACAAAAACGCACAATAAAATATACCCATATGTATATTCTAATAATTTATTTCACAATAAAATAAGAAAAATAGTACATTTGTGTAAAACACTACTCATGTCTCGATTTTTTTTCTGCATTCTTACCTTACTAACCGCAACTTTTATTTTTGCGCAAACCATACCTAAAACTGAAAACATTTGTTTTTTTCAAGATGCTAAAACGGGGAAACCCATTACCATAGTTAATGATTCTTTGGTTTATAAAGGAGAACTGAAAAACCCTAGCATTTTAAAACATACCGATTATCCTAGCACATTAAATGGTTACCTATATCATTTTAACATTAAAAAACACACTTATTTAGTTCATTTAGGTTGCGGACCTGTATTGGAATACCGAAACGACTCGATTGTACGGATTGACAATTCTTTTTTACAACAAAACCAATATGGCGCATCTCCTTTTATTTACAACAACCAAATTTGTTTATTTGGTGGCTATGGTTTGTTTACGGATAAAAATATTATTACCGGATTTGATTTTAAACCTAAGGAATGGTTTCTATTAGAAACTAAAGGAGAAGATGTTCCAAGTGCAAGAACTGACAATCTAAATTATTACGATAAGGATGGATTTTATCTTTTTGGTGGTTGGATATATTCAACTTCAACTTTCGAAAAGGACTCAAGTATTTGGTATTTTAATTTCAATACTTTGCAATGGAACCGTTTAGGCAACTATAACCAAAGTCTTCTTAAAATAATTTCTAAATCTTCAAGTATTTATAATACGTTTCAAACAAATAAAAAATTATATCTACAAAATGTTAATTTTTTAATAGAAATTGATTTCAAAAACAATAAGATTCGCTCCTTTGAAAATAATAATATATTTACATATTCAAAACCATATTTTGATAGTAATTCCAACTCCTTAGTATATTTACAATCATTAACTGGATCTAGCAAATTAAAATTAGAAACAATTTCTTTATCCGATTTATTAAAAAACCCTGTTAAAACTGAAAAACTCTATTATTCCTCTTGGCAAGAATATGCACTCCCTTTAGTATCAATCGTTATGATGCTTCTCCTTTTTATTGGAGTTTATAAATGGATAGTATCCCAAAAAGGAAAATGTTTTGTATTCCACCAAAGCAAAAATAAATTTTATTATAAAACCAAAATTATTTCCAACTTAGATCCTATGGAAGAAAAAATATTGGCCTATTTGTTTCAAAATAAAAAAAATTACATTCAACTCAACCAACTGAATTTTTTCTTTGAAAAAGAAAGCCCTGATAATTTTACCAATGTAATTAAAAAAAGAGATTTGGTATTTTCTTCCTTAGTAGTAAAACTAAATGCCATACTAAACCAAGAAGAAAAATCATTAGTCTTGATGCAAAAAAATGAATCGGACAAACGAATCAAAGAAATCAAGTTAAATCCGATGTATTTTACTTTGAAATAATTAAAAACCAAACATAGTTTACTTTTAAATGCCTCTTTTGAGGCATTTTTTGTTTTTATTAAATACTTGAAAATCAATGCGTAAATTTTAATGAAATACTAGAATATATTTCTAGGAATGATTTTTCGGGAATAGAAACAAGTTAGTTTGTTACTTTGAAATAGTAACTAAAAACTTTAAAAAATGCAAACCAAAAAATTACTACTTTATTTATTATCATTCCTAGTGCTTTATGGATGCTCAACAAGTAATGATTCTAATGGAAATTCTACCACAACAGTAGTTCCTGTGTCTCCAACAAATTTAGCAGGCACAGTGATTTCCACAACTCAAATCAATCTTTCTTGGACAGACAATTCTACCAACGAAACAGGATTTAAAATTGAGCGAAAAACTGGATCAGGTACTTATGCAGTAGTAGGCACTGTTAATGCAGACGTATTAACCTATAATGATTTAGGGTTAACGCCAAATACCACTTATACTTATAGAATCTATTCATATAATGCCGCAGGAAACTCACCAACGTATTCTAATGAAGTTACTTTGATTACAAGTACAACAGATATTGACGGGAACATTTATCAATTAGTAACTATTTGTAATCAAACTTGGATGAAATCAAATTTAAATGTTTCCCATTATAGAAATGGTGATATAATTCCACAAGTTACTGACGCAACACAATGGGCTAACCTAACTACTGGTGCTTGGTGTTATTATAATAATGACACTGCCAATGGGAATGTTTATGGTAAACTTTATAATTGGTATGCAGTTAATGATATTAGAGGATTAGCACCAATTGGCTTTCATATACCAACTGATACAGAATGGGCTACATTAATAGTGGATTGTTTAGGCGGGGTAAATGCTGGGGATAAGATGAAAGAAACTGGATCTTCGCATTGGCAAAACCCTAACACAGGCGCTACAAACAGTAGTGGTTTTACTGGGCTCCCAGGAGGTTATCGCTATATTTATAGCGGCTCCTTCAGCAACCTTGGTGTAATTGGTTATTGGTGGAGTTCATCTCAGAATGTTGGGTTAGACGCTTGGAAACGTTACTTAAGTTATAATAATAGTAATGCTATAAGGGTAAATTACTATAAGACGGGTGGTTTATCAGTACGCTGCATCAAAGATTAATATTTTTTTTAATAAAAAAACAAATGAAAGATAAAATCAACAACGCTCTTGCCAATTATTTAATAGCACTACAAGAACTACGAAATTTAGGAGTTTTACCTAACTCTAAAGATTTTACCTCACAACTAGGAGAATGGATTGTAGAAGAAATATACCAAGGTAAAAGAGCAGAAAACGGCATTCAAAAATATTGGGATGTAGGTTGTTCTTTAGGAAAAATACAAGTAAAAACTCACGCCAAAGGAGATAAAACATCAGCTCGTTGGTCTAATATCAAGAAAATAGAAACCAAAGAAATAGATCATGTTGTAATAATCGTTTTTAACAAAAACTATGAACTGCAGGAGTTTTATAATGCCCCTTGGGCCCATGTATTTTCAAACATTAGAAAACACAGTGATGCCGATAGGATTTTTTGGGATGATTTGAAAGATTACAAGATTCCAATTAACGAACTGAAACAACACAGATCATTAGAAATATTCTTAAAAGATGAATAAAAAAGGGAAATACATAACAAGGATAACCCCAAATGAAAATAATTGGGAAAAGCCATCAGGGATTAATGGAAAATGTTGTGGCACAAATAAGTATCCGCTATATGAATATGAAGCAGGTTTTGGTTGGGAAGAATGGTTGTTCAATAAAGAGAATTGCAAAAATGATTATCAATATGGATTTTTAGAATGTTTTAATAAAATGAATTTTGGTGAAGAAAAAATTTACCAAGAAGTATATTTATATACCAGAAATTGTGTAATAAATCCAAAAGTTGGTTCATCTTTTCTAATTGCTAAAATCAACAATCTAATAAAATTAAGTAGCGAAGAGGCATTTATAATTAATACTGCTTTTAAAGACAAAATTGCAAGAATGAGAACAGAATGCCAAAACAATGAAAAATACTTTGATCTAGGGCCTTGTCGGTTTATTTTTAATGTAAAATTTAAAATAAATGAGGTAAAATGGTTAGAGAATATAGTTCCAATTAATCCAAAAAACAAACGTTTTCAAATAATTGAATTAGATGAAAAAAATCCCAATCATATAGATATTATTAATAAAGTAAACCAAGTAACAAAAAATAATCAATAATGAAAAAAAAAATATTCCTTTTAGTTTTTTATTTGCCATTAATAATGAATGGCCAAACTCCATCTATTCAACTTTCTAAATGTCTAGGCTCTCCGCAAGGTAATGATATTGGGACTAGCATATTACAAACAAATGATGGAGGCTACGTTGTTGCATGCACAACTGGTTATTATTCACCTCAATCTATCCCTCCTGTTAATGGGGAAAACGGGGATATTACAGGAGAAAACGGCAATGGTTTTCGTATTTTTAGATTAGGGGCTACAGGGAATATAGTATGGCAAACCTATGTAAACGGCACACACAATGGTAGCCCTGCCACAAGTGTTTTAACATCTATGGTAGCAACTAATGATGGATCTTATATTGTAATGGGGACTTCCGATGCAAATGGCTGGGGATTGGGTAGTTATTGGTCAGCAATTGCATTGGCAAAAATTAGTTCAAATGGAAATATTATATGGAAAAAAATGTGTACTGTAGAATATAATGGTTGTGAACTTAATGCCAGTTCTATAAAAAATACTAGTGATGGAGGATATATTATAACTGGTCGGGCTTCACATGGAACCGTTGATAATGGACAATATTTTTTAATAAAACTTGATTCAAATGGAAATAATGTATGGTTTAACAACAATTTAGGGAGTTATCAATATGATACAGCAAGTGATGTAATTCAATGTCCTGATGGAGGATATTTAATAAGCGGATTTAATGTTCACCCTGAATATGGGGGTTATTTAAACTATGTATTTACTCCAAAAGGAGGACAAGATATTTGGGTTGTAAAAGTTGATTCACTAGGAAACTATATTTGGTCAAAAAACTATGGCGGTTCAGGAACTGAATGGCCAGGAAAATTGTTAAAAACTTTGGATGGTGGATATTTAATAACTGGAACTACAGATTCAAATAATTTAGATGTAAGTAATAATCATGGTGGGATGGATATTTGGATAGTAAAAATAAATTCAATTGGAGATATACTATGGCAAAAAACTTATGGGGGAACTAATGATGATTCTATAAGTGACATATTTCAATCAAATGATGGTAATTATGTTTTTTCTTCAAGTACAAAGTCTAATAATGGAGATGTTCTATTCAATCATGGAAATAATAAATCAGATTCCTGGCTTGTTAAAATAGACCAAACAGGTATGATAATATGGCAGAAAACAATTGGAGGTACTGGAACTGACGACCCAAACTCAATAATACAAACAATTGACGGAGGTTATGCATTAACTGGAAGTACGAATTCAACTGACGGAGATATAATAGGTTATCATAGTCTATATCAAACCCCCCTTGATATCTATATTATTAAACTTAGCCAAGATAATTTATCTAATAACATATTTAGTAATCAAGATAAAATTTCAATTTACCCAAACCCCGCCAACGACCATATTACTATAGATTGTGGCACGCTTGCTAATGTAAGTGGTTGGAACCTTAAAATCACCAATATTCTTGGTCAGGAGGTATTTAATCAACCTATGAATACCCAACAATATGTTGTTCCTCTAAACACCTGGACGGGTCAAGGCATTTATTTTGTGAAAATCTACGATGCCCAAGGCACTTTAGTAAATACTAAGAAAATACTATTGCAATAGTTTTAGTTAGCATTCCTTTAAAGCCACAGATTCGTTTGTGGCTTTAACGTTTAAATGCCAAAACCCAACGTTAACTAATCGGGATAAACTAGTACGAATAAGTTACTTACTTTTGATAAATAATCTTAAAAAAGAGTCCCAACTCTAGAAAAAACAAACCTATTAATAGCAGTATTTTGCATAATCCACGAACCTTAACAACTACTTCTTTAAATCCTTTTTGCAAAGGAGAAAACCAAGTGTTGGCAAATTTCTATAACGTATTGGTGCCAGAATTATTTCTTGTGGCCTACCGCTATGTAAAATCGGAGGCAGAAGCAGAAGATGTTGTAGCAGATTGTTTTGAAAAGTTGCTAAAAATGCCCAACGAAATAAGAAGGCAAAAATTTATTGACAATAAAATCAATCTAAAAGCCTTGCTTTTCATTATGGTGAGAAACCAAAGTTTGGATGTGCTAAAATTAAAAAAGAACCGATTACGAATTCTTGAGGGAATTAAAATTAATTTGCCAAAAGTAGCAACCAACGATTCTAAAAAAACTCTTTCTAAAGATAATTTTAATAGTTTACTCCATTGCCTTTCGAAGAAAGAAAAAATAGTATTAACCTCGGTTATGGAGGGCTTTACTAAAGAAGAAATAGCTATTCAAATGGGGCTTTCCGAAAAAACGATTTCCAACTTACTTACTAATGCCCGAAAAAAAGTGAAACTATCTTGGGTGAAATTTATGGTGTAATACTGTTTTTAAATCAACAATATTTCCTGCAAGGTATTTTTTAGACCTTGTAGATATGTTATTTTATACCTACAAGGTCTAAAAAAGACCTTGCAGGAATTTACAAACTCGAGTTATGTGTTTAATACAAAATTGAAAAGGAACCTAAAATGGCAACTTCAAAAATATTTGAGCTCATGGAATTATTTACGAAGCCAATTCCAATCGTTTCAATAAATTTTTAATTGTCTATTTTTTAATTTTTTTCATCCCAAAAAATTTAAAATTGGTGCTTTTTTTTGTAACTTTATTATAAGTTGTTAAAATTAAAACCAAATAGTATTTGTAACTCATGGCAATAAACAAGAAAATAAACGTTCAAGGGATTGAGGTCGTAGTTTATAAAACCAATGAAGAAGATTTCCTTTCACTTACAGATATTGCACGCTATAAAGATGCAAACAATACAGATGACATAATCAAAAACTGGTTAAGGAATAGAAATACGGTCGAATTACTTGGCTATTGGGAGATGATGTACAATCCTAATTTTAAACCCGTCGAATTCGACGGGTTTAGAAAGCAAGCTGGACTAAATAGTTTTGTATTAACTCCAAAAAAGTGGATAGAAACTACAAATGCTATTGGTATTGTTTCTAAATCTGGTAGGTATGGCGGGACATTTGCACATAAAGACATTGCTTTCGAGTTTGCCTCTTGGATTTCAATTGAGTTCAAATTATATATTATAAAAGAGTTTCAACGATTAAAAACCGAAGAAAACAGTCGGCTTCAATTAGAATGGAACTTGCAACGAACCATTTCAAAAATCAATTATCAAATTCATACGGATGCCATCAAAGAGACTTTGATTCCAAAAGAAATTACCAAACAACAAGCAAGTTGGATTTATGCCAATGAAGCCGATTTATTAAATGTAGCATTATTTGGAAAAACAGCCAAAGAATGGAGAGAAGCAAATCCAGATAAAAATGGAACTATACGAGACGACGCTAGTTTAGAACAATTGGTGATTTTAAGCAATATTGAAAGTATCAATGCTTTATTAATTCAGCAAAAATTATCTCAATCGGATCGATTGTTGCAATTAAATAAAGTGGCTATATCTCAAATGAAATCTTTGATTGAAAACAGTGCTATGAAAAGACTGAAATAACCAAAAAAGTTGTTTTAATTAGAATAAAATATTTAAAAAAAAAAGCTCAAAAACACGCGTTTTTGAGCTTTATTTGGTTTTTTAATGAGTTTGAAATATGTAATTATTCATAATGACCCGTAGCAGAAATTACAAATACCGTTACAACATCTTCTTCTACTTAATAAATCAATCGGTCTTTTTGGTTAATTCGTCTAGACCAATATCCAGAAAGCTCCCTTTTCAACGCTTCAGGATTTCCTGTTCCGCTTTAAGGTGTTTCGGCTAATTCCGCTAGAATTTTTTCAATCTTAACTATAGTAGATTTATTGCCCGATTTAAAATGTTTGGCAATATGTAATTCGGCCAATTTTTCTATTTTAATCCTAAACTTTCCCATAAATTACTTGGGTCTATAGTTTTATAATCTCCTCTTGCTTCTGCTTCTTTAACCATAGAAACAAATTCTGGATTGTAGGGACTTTTATTTTTTGTAATTGTTGCCTTTTTAATTTTAGTTTCCGATACAACTTCTACAAATGAAAACGTCTTAACCAATTCCAAAAATGCTTTGGCTTGCTTGCTATTTTCTTTTACTTTTAAAGTTACCATATTCCTATTTTTTTAAATTACAACTGCACAAAAACAATTCCAAAAATTACACCTACGAAGCCAATTCCAATCGTTTCAATAAATTTTTATTTAACGTATGCTCGGCATAGTCTTTATCAATTTCTAGCGTTGTTTCGTCGGAACTTGGAAGTTCATACATAGCATCTGTTAGGATGGCCTCGCATAACGAACGCAATCCACGAGCGCCTAGTTTATATTCTAAAGCTTTGTCCACGATATAATCCAAAGCACCGTTGGTGATGGTAAACGTTACATCGTCCATCAAAAACAACTTTTCGTATTGCTTGATTAACGCATTTTTAGGCTCGGTTAAAATAGAACGTAACGTTTCTCTATCTAACGGATCCATGTGGGTTAATACGGGCAAACGACCTATAATTTCTGGAATCAATCCAAAATCTTTGATGTCTTTTGGGATGATGTATTGCAACAAATTGTCTTTATCAATATTATCTACATTTCTAGAAGTTGCATATCCAACAGCGGTTCTATTCAATCGTTTGGAAATGATTCTTTCAATTCCGTCAAAAGCGCCACCTGCAATGAAAAGGATATTTTGTGTATTTACCTCAACAAATTTTTGGTCGGGGTGTTTTCTACCTCCTTTAGGCGGCACATTCACCACGGTTCCTTCCAGTAATTTCAACAAGGCTTGTTGCACTCCTTCGCCAGAAACATCACGAGTTATAGAAGGATTGTCGCTTTTACGAGCAATTTTATCTATTTCGTCAATAAATACAATACCGCGTTCGGCTTTAGCCACATCATAATCGGCGGCTTGAAGTAAACGGGTTAAAATACTTTCTACATCTTCTCCTACATATCCTGCTTCGGTTAAAACAGTAGCATCTACAATTGCCAACGGAACGTCTAGCATTCGAGCAATAGTTTTAGCAACCAAAGTTTTTCCGGTTCCGGTTTGTCCTACCATAATGATGTTGGATTTTTCAATCTCTACCTCTTCGTGGTGTTGCTGTTGCATTAATCGTTTGTAGTGGTTGTAAACCGCCACCGACATTACTTTTTTGGTTTGGTCTTGCCCAATAACATACTGGTCTAAAAATGCTCGGATTTCTTTTGGCTTACGCAAAATTAAATCCGACGGGATTTTTACATTCGAATTGGTTTTCAATTCTTCCAGAATAATGCCATGCGCTTGCTCAATACATTTATCACATATATGAGCGTCAATACCAGCAATCAATAAATTGGTTTCTGGTTTTTTTCTTCCACAGAAGGAACATTCTAATTTTTCTTTTGCCATTATTTTTAGTTGGAAGATGGGAGTTGGAAGTTAGAAGAGGAGAACTCCCCTGCTTCTAACTTCCAACTTCCAACTTAATTATCTTCTCAATACCTCATCAATCATTCCGTATTCTTTTGCTTCGTCGGCAATCATCCAATAATCACGTTCGGAGTCGGTGTGGACTTTATCGAATGTTTGACCAGAATGATGGGAGATTATTTTATATAATTCGTCTTTTAGTTTTAGCATTTCACGTAGGTTGATTTCCATATCGGTTGCAACTCCTTGTGCGCCACCAGATGGTTGGTGAATCATTACACGAGAATGTGGCAAAGCCGAACGTTTTCCTGGAGCTCCAGCACATAACAAAACAGCACCCATAGAGGCTGCCATTCCAGTACAAATAGTTGCTACGTCTGGCTTGATGTATTGCATGGTGTCGTAAATTCCTAATCCTGCATAGACGCTACCGCCTGGTGAGTTTAGGTAAATTTGAATGTCTTTAGAAGCATCGGCACTTTCTAAAAACAATAATTGTGCTTGCACGATATTTGCAATTTGATCGTCAATTCCGGTTCCTAGAAAGATGATTCTGTCCATCATTAAACGAGAGAAAACGTCAAGTTGTGAAATATTCAATTGGCGTTCTTCGATGATGTAAGGAGTCATGTTTGTTGGGGTCATTGCGCCAACAATTTTGTCATAATACATTGCGTTTACTCCTTGGTGTTTGGTCGCAAATTTTTTAAATTGCTTCGCCTGTTCGAGCATAGCTCTTGGGTCTTTTCCGTAGTTCATTTTAAAAAGTTTATGAGTTTATAAGTGTAGAAGTTTAGCTTCTATTGTGTTTTTATTTGTAATGCAAAGGTCGTACCTTTTATTTTTATGTGACAAACTGTCTTGATGAAATTTATTATTTTGTTACTAACTTTCAATTATTGCCTACAGCCTTAGCCCAGATAGAAGTGGAAAGCTTTTTGCAGTTGAAAACCAATTTTTGTTGTTGCAAAAAAGCGACCGCAGGAAGCTCTTTTTGCGACTTACAAAAATGGTTTGAAACAAAAAAACTTGTAACGGATAGCTGGATTGGCTTATAAAGATACTGAATTTCTAACTATATAGTTCCATAAAAGTAATCTACCCAAATTTGGTAGGTATCTTGTGCCGACAGACAAGTATCTATCAAATATTCTTTTGTTTTTTCAAATTCTTGTAATCCACGATAATAAAATTGTTTATGCTCGTTATCGATAATAAAAGGAATACAATTATTTCTTAAACATTCTCGAAATAGTAGTAATCTTCCTACTCTACCATTTCCGTCTTGAAAAGGATGGATTTTTTCAAAACGATAATGGTATTCTACAATATTTTCAAATTGTATTTGAGGAATTGCATTGTACCATTGGTTGAGTTTATTCATTTCCAATTCAACATTTTGCGGAAGCGTTGTACTGGTTCCGCCAACTTCATTAGGTAGTTTCTTCCAGTCACCAACATGAAACCATTCTTTAGTAGCATCAGACGTGCCTGTTTTAAGAATTTGATGGATTTTTTTTATTATGGTATTCGATAATTGTTCTTCAACGACATCTATAATATAATCAAATGCTATAAAGTGATTGGATGTTTCTATAATATCATCAACTGATATCGCTTCTTCTTCTTTAAATCCAATAGTTCGAGTTTCAAAAATATATCGGGTCTGTTCTTCGGTAAGTCGGCTTCCTTCTATTCTGTTGGAATTGTATGCTAGATTAATTTGCGTTTTATGATATAAACCTCCCTTTCGCTTGGTGCTCTTTTCATCCTTTAAAAATAATAATAAATCTTTCATTGATAAAATTTCTGTGATTGAAAACACTTTGCAAACTTGCAAAAAACCAAAGATAATTGTTTTTTTATACCAAATCAAATTATAAAATAGTTTAGTTGTTTTATCCTCACCCCAACCCTCTCCAAAGGAGAGGGAGAAAGATTGGATTATTTTATAATTACTTTTGGTATTAATTATAATTTAAAAGTGCCAAAAAAAAAGCCCAAAAAACAGTTTTGGTTTTTTGGGCAAATTTATATTTTGAAAATACTATTTATTCGTTGTACATTGCTGCAACAAATTGCTCATAAGTAACCTCTTTAGTCGTTGGGTTGGCTTTTTCTTTGAATAATTGTAGCATTTTTTCAGCCACAACTTGCTCCGAAAGTTTTTTAACCTCGTCTTGATTGGAAAGTACACGAGCAACGATGCTTTCTACTTCGGCATCGGTTGGGTTAGCTTGACCGTATTGCGCCATTTGCTGACGAATAGTTGCAGATGTAAATTGTTTCAAATCTTCGAAATTGATTTGGATGTTGCTTTGAGCCAATGCTTTTCCTTCGATTAATTGAAAACGCAATCCTTTTTCAGAACGATTGTATTCAACTTCGGCTTCTTCTGGAGTAAGTTTTTTCTCACCAACAGTTTGTAACCATTTAACAAGAAATTCTTTTGGCAAATCAAATTTATGGGTTTCAATTAAGAAATCTTGAACGTCTGCCATTAATTTTTGCTCGGATTGTGTACCAAAATGTTTTTCAGCGTCTTCTTTGATTTTTGCTTTAAGGTCTTCCACAGAAGTTACTACTCCGGCTCCAAAAAGTTTGTCAAATAATTCTTGGTTCAATTCTGCTAATTCATGAGCCACAACTTCGTCAATAGTGAATGTTACTTCAACGTCTAAATCATGTACATCGTCATGAGAAACGTTTAAATAATCCATTAATTTATGAGTGTCGTGAAACAAACCTTTGGTATTCATAGTCACTATATCCCCAACTTTTTTACCGATGAAGGATTTAGCCAATTTAGGATCGGCCAATTCTTCTAGTTCTATTGTAGTTCTGTTGTTAATTCCTGCTTCTTCGTTTACAAAAGTTCCAGAAACGTCATTCCCTTTCGCTACTTCTAGTTGCGAAATGATTTTTCCGTATTGTTTTTGGATTCTTGCAATTTGTGCGTCTAACATAGCGTCATCAGCAACAATTTGGTATTTTACTACATTGCTTTTAGCATCTAAATCGATTTCAAATTCGGGAGCAAGACCAATTTCGTATTCGAAAACTAAGTCTTCGTCTGCCCAAGAAAAGTTTTCGTTTTCTTTAGGAAGTGGCGTTCCAAGAAGGTTCAATCTTTCAGATTGTAAGTAACGTTCCAAAGCTAAAGTAACTACTTTATTTACTTCTTCTACTTTTATAGCTGCTCCGTATTGTTTTTCTACTAATGCTTTAGGCACTGCTCCTTTACGGAATCCTTTTACGGTTGCCAATGGCATTTTTTCGTTGATTCTTTTTGCTACTTGCCCTTTGTAATCCATGTGTGGAACGGTAAGTACAATTACTTCATTTACTGCATTTAATGCAACTCTTTTAATATCCATCTTGGTAATAATTTACATAATAAAATTGGGTTGCAAAATTATAACATTTTTGCAACCCAACCAAGTTTTTATTGTGCTGATTTTTATTTGCTTTCGCCCGAAAGTTTATATACCAATGATTGGGATAAGGATAGGATAATACTGAAGAACAGCGCACCGAAAAAACCATCTACTTTAAACCCATCTACAAGTTTTGCGCATAAAGCTATAATTGCAGCATTGATTACTAAAAGAAATAATCCTAAAGTAAAAACGGTTAAAGGAAAGGTAAATAAGACAAATATGGGTTTTACAAAAACATTTAATAATCCTAAAACGATTGCAACAATAATAGCTGAATTTAAGCCGTCAACATGCGCTATGCTCGGAAAAAAATAGGAAATCACCATTACCAATATTGAGGTAACTAGTATTCTAAAAAGTAAATTCATAATGAATTGAGATTAAAAATGGAATGTTTATTTCAAAAAACGTGCCGTTTCCTCAAAAAATAATTTTGGGTTTTCGGCATGTAGCCAATGTCCTACATTTGGAATTGTTGCTAATTCAAAGTTAGGAAAATGTTTTTTAATTTCTGACACATCACTGTCTAAAATATAATTGGAATTTCCTCCCCGAAGGAATAAGGTTGGTTTTTCAAACACGGCTCCTTCGGGCAAAGCGATTCCGATAATTTCGATTTTAGCATTAAAAACGGGTAAATTAAATCGGAATGCGAGTTGCCCAGGCTCTTTCCAAAACAAACTTTTCATTAAAAATTGGCGGGTGCCAAAATCTGGAATATAAGGATATAAGGTTTCTTCTACAGAAGTTCGATCTGGTTTTGCAGAGAAATCTACCGCATTCAATCCAGCCAAAATATCTTGGTGGTGCGGCGCATAATATTTAGGACCAATATCGGCAACAATTAATTTATCTACCATTTCGGGATGGTTGGTTGCAAATACCATGGCTATCTTCCCTCCCATGGAATGTCCAATAATAGAAACTTTTTCTAAGTTATTTGCTTGACAATAGTCTAAAATATCTTGCGCCATGATGTCATAGGAAAAATCCTCCGAATGGAAACTTTTTCCGTGGTTTCTTAAATCGAGCATATGCACTTGGAAACCCTCTGCAGCATAAAGGGCTCCGAAAGTTTTCCAGTTGTCGGACATTCCTAAAAATCCGTGAAGTATTAAAAGAGGTTTGCCTTGGCCTTCTATTCTGGAGTGTAACATTATAATTAATTTTTTTACACGAATTTCACTGATTTTCACTAATCTAATTGGTGGGTAAATTTCACTAATTTGTGAAAATATCCTTTTCTTAGAATATGTGCAAATTCGTGAAATTCGTGTCTATTTTTATTTGAGTTTTTGCAAATACATATTCACCACATTATCTAAACCAAGATACAATGCCTCGGAAATTAATGCGTGTCCAATAGAAACTTCTAATAAACTTGGGATGTTTTCTTTGAAAAATTTAATATTATCCAAACTCAAATCGTGCCCAGCGTTGATTCCTAAATTCAAATCATTTGCTAAAATGGCCGCTTTGGTGTAAGGTTCAATTCCTTTAAGATTTCCTAATCCGTATTGGTGTGCAAATTCTTCAGTATACAATTCAATTCTATCGGCTCCGGTGGCTTTTGCACCTTCAATCATTTCTAAAATTGGATCCACAAATATGGAAGTTCGGATACCGTTTCTTTGAAATTCTTGAATAACTTCGGTTAAATAAGATTGATGTTTAATGGTATCCCAACCTGCAGAAGAGGTAATTGCACCAATTGCATCAGGAACTAATGTCACTTGCGTTGGCTTACATTCTAAAACCAAATCGATGAAATTATGCTGTGGATTTCCTTCAATATTAAATTCGGTGTACACAATAGACTTTAAATCTCTAGCATCTTGGTAACGCACATGTCGTTCATCAGGACGCGGATGGATGGTAATTCCTTGTGCACCAAATTTTTGGATGTCTTTGGCTACTTGCAATAAATCGGGAACATTACCGCCACGAGCATTTCGCAAAGTGGCTATTTTATTTATATTTACGCTTAATGTAGTACTCATTTTTTTGTTTTTTAGCCTCCGATTCACAGATTGAAATTTTAAAAGACTTATAAAAATCTGTGAATCTGTGGCTATTAATAATTTTCTACAAAAATACAAAGTTAAAATAAGGTTTTATGTTCAAAAATTTGATTATTTTGCAACGAATATAGAATATTTGTTATGACTGAAATTTCCGATTATATCACCAACGACTACAAAGCTATTGATAGTCAGGAAACTATTGCCGAGGTTCAGAATTTTTTTGAAGAAGTTACCTTCTCCCATTTTTCAGTTTTAAACGAAGGTATTTATATAGGATGCATTGCTTCGGATGATGTGGAAACGTTTGATGATGATAAAAAAGTAGACGATTATAAATACACTCTAGAAGGTTTTTTTGCAAGAAAAAATATGATTTGGCTGGATGTTTTAGAAGTTTTTGCCAAAAACCATTCGAATATTGTTCCCGTTTTAGGGGAGGATAATGCGTATTTGGGCTATTATGAATTGGAAGATATCGTGAAATTTTTTCATGAAACGCCATTTTTAAAAGAACAAGGAGCCGTAATTGTGGTGGAGAAAAATGCCGTTGATTATTCAATGGGGCAAATCACGCAAATTGTAGAAAGTAATAATGGTAAACTACTTGGATTATTTATTTCAGATGCTTCCGCAGAAAAAATAGAAGTAACTATTAAAATTGCAATGGGTTCTACGAATGAAATTATTCAAACCTTTAGACGCTACAATTACGAAATAGTCTCAGAACACAACGAAGATAATTACATCAACAACTTAAGAGAACGATCGGAATATTTAGAAAAATATTTGAATATTTAAGAAGCATAAAACCTCAGAAAATGAAAATAGCCATCTTTGGTCAATACTATCAAAACGACACCCGACCTATTATTAGGGACATCTTTGTTTTTTTTAATGCAAATGATGTGGAATTGGTTATTGAAGAGAACTTTTTAAATATTTTATACAAAGAAGAAATTCTAAAAAGAGAGTATAAAACATTCAATAGTCACGATTGTATAAACAGTAGTTTTGACATAATGGTTAGTATTGGGGGAGACGGAACTATATTGAGAGCAGCAACTTACGTTAGAGATTCGGGAGTTCCTATTATCGGAATAAATGCTGGGAGATTGGGTTTTTTAGCGAAAGTACAAAAGGAAAACATTGAACCTTTCTTGCAATTGGTTTTAGAAAAAAAATATACTATTTCTAAAAGAACACTTTTAAGTTTGGAGTGTTTCCCTAAAAACGAACAAATAGAAGAACTCAATTTTGCGATGAACGAAATAAGCGTTAGCAGAAAAGACACCACTTCAATGATTACTATTGATACAGCGCTAAACGACGAACATTTGAATTCCTATTGGGCAGATGGATTAATTATTTCAACACCTACAGGTTCTACTGGATATTCCTTGAGTTGTGGTGGCCCTGTCTTAACACCCGAAGTAAAAGTACTTGTTATTACGCCAATAGCGCCCCATAATTTAAATGCTAGACCCTTAGTGATTTCGGATGAAACTAAAATAACACTTCAGGTTTCTGGGAGAGAAGACCAATATTTAGTATCGTTGGATTCTAGAATTGCAACTTTAGATAATAATTCAGTTTTAACGATTACCAAAACGCCGTTTCAAATCAATATGGTTGAAATTCCAGAGGAAACTTTCTTGAAAACATTGCGAAATAAACTCCTTTGGGGGGAAGACAAAAGAAATTAAGTTCTTTTTTATACTACACCTTTCAATTTTTCGTTAAATAACTATTCCTATATAAATGAATTGTATAGAAAAGTTTAATCCTGTAAAATTTAATTTGTTATAAATACCAATATCATGTAATATTAGTTGCTATAATTGTTATATTTGCACGCTATTTTTTTGATTGATGAAAAGATTTTTTTTAATTGTTTTTATTTTGGGTTTATCAAAGTTAACAGCTCAAATTCATGAGGTTGGAATTTTTCTTGGTGGCAGCAATTATATTGGTGATGTAGGCAAAACAAATTATGTTGCGCCTAACGAAGCTGCCTTTGGAATACTTTACAAATGGAATAAAAGCCCTAGACATGCTTGGAGGATTTCCTATACACAATCTAAAATCACAGCAAATGATTTAAATTCGGATGTTCCTGGACGGTATAAAAGAGGTTATAATTTTGAAAATAATATTAAAGAAATATCCGCAGGATTAGAGTTTAATTATTTTGACTTTAATTTGCACGAATTCGGACTAAAAGTAACACCGTACCTATTTACAGGATTGTGTTATACAAATTACGATGAATTATATGTATTGAATGGAATGACCAAAAAAGATATAAATCATGGTACCTTTGCAATACCAATGATAGTTGGAGTAAAATCGAACATCACTCCATCTCTAATTTTAGGGTTTGAGGTGGGAAGTAGATATACGATGACGGATAATTTAGACGGAAGTCTACCAAAAAATAAAAATTTAGAGCCCTTAAAGTTTGGGAATATTACTAGCAAGGATTGGTATGTTTTTAGTGGATTTACCCTAACCTATACATTCGGACAAAAACCCTGCTATTGCGCACAATAAATTATGAGCTTACTAGAATCAATAAATACCGACAACTTACCTAAACATCTAGCAATAATAATGGATGGGAATGGTCGATGGGCAAAAAAACAGGGTTTATTAAGAACACTAGGTCATAATAAAGGTACAAAAACTGTAAATAAAATAGTCAAAACTTGTGCTAAACTTGGAATAGAGAATTTAACACTTTATGCTTTTTCTAGTGAAAACTGGAACAGACCTAAATTAGAAGTAGATACCCTGATGAAAATTTTGGTAAATTCTCTAAAGAAAGAACTAATAACACTTCAAGAAAATAATATCCGATTAAATTCCATTGGAAATCTATCAAAATTACCAAATGCCATACTTAAGGAACTTCAAGATGTTATTGAAAAAACAAAAAACAACACCCGAATGACCTTAACATTAGCTTTAAGCTATGGTTCTCGTGAAGAATTATTAAATGTTGTTAAAAACATTAGCGATAAAGTTAAAAATAATATAATTTCGATAGACACTATTGATGAATCAATTATTAATCAGCATCTTTACACACACAATCTGCCGGATGTAGATTTATTAATTAGAACAAGTGGCGAACACCGAATAAGTAATTTTTTGCTTTGGCAAATAGCCTATGCAGAATTATTTTTTACCGATGTATTGTGGCCTGATTTTACAGAAGAACATTTATATGAAGCCATTATTAGCTATCAAAAAAGAGAACGAAGATTTGGAAAAACAAGTGAACAAATTAAACAAACATAAAGTGCTAAAAAATTATACTAATACATTTATAACACTTTTATTTTTAGGAGTTGTTTTTTCCTCTTTTGCACAAGACAAGGTACCTTTTGACCAAGGAAAGAAGTATATTTTGGCTAACGTTAATGTTATTGGAAAAATAAGCTATAATCAACAAACTGTAGTGACCTTTGCTGGTTTAGAAAAAGGACAAAACATTACAGTTCCAGGAGAAGAAGTTAGTAATGCAATAAAAAAATTAGGAAAGCTTGGACTTTTCAGTGATATCGACTTTTACGTAAATGAAACTAAAGGAGATAGCATTTATTTAGACTTAGAAATAACAGAGTTACCTAAATTAAAAGAGGTGAAATTTACAGGTGTTAAGAAAAATAAAGTTGAAGAATTAATAAAAGAAAACTCTTTAACCAAAGGAAAAATTGTAAATGAAAATTTACTTACCACTACCAAAATATACTTAGAAAATAAATACAAAAAAGACGGATATTTCAATACCAAAGTTAATATAAGAACTATTGCCGATTCTACTAACAATGGAGTTAATATGCTTGTTAACATTGACAAGGGAGATAAAATAAAAATACATCAAATAGCTTTTGAAGGAAACGAACAGTTTTCAGATAAAAAACTTCGAAAAGCGATGAAAAACACTAAGCAAATCAACCCTATTCGAATACTAAAAGCATCCAAATTCATCCAAAAGAAATACGATGAAGATTTAGTAAAAATAGCGGATTCCTACAAAGAAAAAGGATATAGAGATGCAAGAATAGTATCGGATTCCGTATGGTTAGACCCCAAAAAAAATAAACTTGATATTACTATTAAAGTAGAAGAAGGACATAAATACTATTTTGGGAATATCAAATTTTTAGGAAATTCAATTTACTCTGATCAATTATTAAACAACATTCTTGGTATCAAAAAAGGGGATGTTTATAATGGGGTTATGTTAGAAAAAAGAATTGCTGACAAATCGAAGCCGGATGGTGAAGACATTACAAATTTATATCAAAATAATGGATACTTATTTTCAACTATCAATGCAGTAGAAGTTAAAACTATTAACGATTCAATTGATTTTGAAATTCGTGTAAACGAAGGTCCAATAGCTTACTTTAACAAAATTACGGTAGTCGGTAACGACAAGACCAATGATAAAGTTATTTACAGAGAATTAAGAACCAAACCAGGTGAAAAATACAGCAAAGAAGATTTAGTAAGAACTATTCGTGAAATTGGACAATTAGGATTTTTTGATCCAGAAGCTATCGATCCGAAATTTAAAAATGTGGATCCAACTGCGGGAACAGTAGATATTGAATACAATTTGGTTGAAAAAGGATCTAGCCAAATAGAACTTCAAGGAGGTTATGGAGGCGGTGGTTTTATTGGAACTTTAGGTCTGTCTTTCAATAATTTCTCGATGAAAAACATCTTCAAAAAAGAATCTTATCACCCACTTCCTATGGGAGACGGACAAAAAGTTTCTTTAAGATTACAAGCAAGTACCTTTTTTAGAACCTATAGTTTATCCTTTTCTGAGCCGTGGTTTGGAGGAAAAAAACCTGTAAGTTTCTCAACTTCTATATCCCAAAGTAAGCAATATTTATATTCTGGATCCTATAATAGTATTGACAAAAGCAAAAGTTTTAATATTACTTCCTTTTCTATTGGAATAGCAAAAAGACTAACGGTGCCAGATGATTATTTTGTTTTGTCTACAGCACTAAGTTTTCAACATTATGATCTTCACAATTACAATACCGGATTATTTACTTTCGGAAATGGTTCTTCTAAAAACTTTGCTTTCAACATTGGTTTAACTAGAAATAGTAAAGGAATAAACCCAGTATTCCCTACAAAAGGTTCTGAATTTAGTATTTCTACTAAATTTACACTTCCTTATTCTTCTTTAAATAAAGTAGATTATGGCAATTTACAATACCAAGACGAGTACAAAAAAACCTATGAATCTTCCTCAATTGTCGATCAAAACTTTGGTGCTGATGGTGTTTTTATACATGAAGGAGATTATATAAAAACTGCAACAGTAGTGAACCCTCAAGGACAAACTGTAACCGGAATTGTTAGAACAGATATTCCTTCAGAAGCCGATGTTAACATAGCTAAAGTGGATCAAAAAAGATTCAACTGGCTAGAATATTATAAGGTTAAACTTAAAATAGATTGGTATAGCAAATTATTTGGTAGTGATCAACATGCACTAGTATTGCGTACTTTAGGAGAATTTGGATATCTTGGCGCTTACAATTCTGCTAGAGGGGTTGTTCCATTTGAAAGATATTTCCTTGGTGGAGATGGCTTAGCTAATTATGCTTTAGATGGTAGAGAAGTAATTCAATTAAGAGGATATCCTAACCAATCTTTGTCGTCTACTTCAGGAGGAACTATCTACAATAAATTCTCTTTAGAACTAAGATACCCACTAACCTTGAAAGCTGCTGCATCAATATATGGATTAACTTTTGTTGAAGCTGGAGCTGCCTACAACAATTTTCAGGAATATAATCCGTTCTTATTACAAAGGTCTGCTGGATTTGGTATTCGAATATTTATGCCTGCCTTCGGATTATTAGGAATTGACTTTGCCCACGGCTTTGACCCAGTTCCAGGATCAACTGTTAAAAGTGGATGGCAAACACATTTTATTATTGGTCAACAATTTTAGTATATTTGCTTAACATTTATAAAATATTACATTATGAAAAAATATATTTTATTAGTTTTGGTGTCTACATTATTAATTACTAATAATGTTAAAGGACAAGCACGCGGAATAAAAATTGGGTATATTGATATGGAGTATATTTTGGAAAAAGTTCCAAACTATGCGGAAGCAAAAAACCAATTGGAACAAAAAGCCGAAAAATGGAAACAAGAAATGGAGGTTAAAAAAAGTGATATTTCTAAACTGAAAGAAGCTTTAAAAACCGAAAAAGTATTATTAACCAAAGAACTAATTGAAGAAAGAGAATCTGAAATTAGTTTTCAGGAAAATGAATTAACCGAATACCAACAGAAAAAGTTTGGTCCAAATGGTGAATTAATTGTTCAGAAAGCGGTTTTAGTAAAACCTATTCAAGATCAAGTTTTTAATGCTGTTCAAGATATTGCTGAGGCAAAAAAATACGATTTTATTTTAGATAAATCTTCTGATTTAACAATGCTTTTTGCAGCTAAAAAACACGATTTAAGTGAGCGTGTTATTCTAGTGCTTACCCGTTCTGAAAAAAGAGAGCAAATGTCTAAAAAACAACAAAAGCTTGAAGAAGAAAGAGAAAAGAAACAAGACATGTTAGATGACAATCCAGAAATGTCTGAAAAAATGAAAATTGCGGAAGAAAGAAAAGCAGCCCGACTAAAAATGGTGGAAGATAAAAAACTTGCTGCAGAAGAAAAAAGAGCAGAAGCAGAAGCTAAGCGTAAACAAATACTAGAAGATAACTTGGCGAAAAGAAATGGAAAAGTTTCTGATAAGAATACTCCAGACTCCAACAAGACTAGTACTGATACTCCAAAAGAAAACACTACTACATCCAATACTGTTGCAGAGGAAAAGAAAGCTGCGGCAGCAGAAGCTAGAAGGATATCTTTAGAGGAACGACAAAAAGTAATTGAAGATAGGAAAAAAGCAGCAGAAGAAAAAAGATTAAAAACCATTACCGACAGAGAAGCTGCTAAAAAGGCAAAAGAAGACGCTAAAAACAATAAACCCTAATAAATTAAAACAATAATTAAATTAAAACTAAGAAGATGAAACAAATTAAAACCTTTTTAATAGCTGCTATAGCTTTACTTGGATTTCAAACTATTAACGCTCAGGTACCTGCTAAAACTGCTCATGTAGATGTTAATGAAATAATGATGAAAATGCCTGCTGTTATAGATGCCCAAGCGCAATTGAAAAAATTAAGTGATACCTATACTGTAGAATACAAAACAATGGTAGACGAATACCAAGGAAAATTAAAAAAATACGATGCTGAAGCTAGCACAGTAACTGATGCCGTGAACCAAACTCGTCAACAAGAAGTTCAAGACATGCAAAAAAGAATAGGCGATTATCAAGAAACAGCTCAAAAAGATTTACAAAAGAAAGAGTCTGACTTGATGAAACCTATTACAGATAAAGTAAAAACATCTATTCAAAAAGTTGGTAAAGCTAAAGGATACCAATATGTAATTAATGCTGCTGACCTTTTGCTTGCTGATGGTCCAGACTTAACTGCTGACGTTAAAAAAGATTTAGGATTTTAATCTAATTCAAAATCAAAAAAACTTAAACTGCTCCATTTATTTGAGCAGTTTTTTTTTACATTTGTTTTATGACAAACAATAATCCTATCGGGCTTTTTGATTCAGGCATTGGGGGCACTTCTATTTGGAAAGAAATTCACCAATTGCTACCAAATGAAGATACAATTTATTTAGCAGATAGTAAAAATGCTCCTTATGGTCAAAAATCAAAAGAGGAGATTATTTATCTTAGTTGTAAGAACACCGAATTTTTATTGGAACAGAACTGCAAACTAATTGTAGTTGCTTGTAATACGGCAACAACCAATGCCATTAAAGAATTGCGAACTAAATACAAAATTCCATTTATTGGCATTGAACCTGCCATAAAACCTGCTGCATTGCATTCTAAAACCCAAAAAATAGGAATTCTTGCTACAAAAGGAACCCTAAATAGTGAATTGTTTTACAAAAATGTAGAACAATATCAAGACATTCAAATAATAGAACAAATTGGCTACGGCTTAGTAGAATTGATTGAAAATGGGCAAATTAATTCGATAGAAATGAATCAATTATTGCATAAATATCTTACGCCAATGATTCAGTCCAATATTGATTATCTGGTTCTTGGGTGTAGTCATTACCCCTATTTAATTCCTCAAATAAAAAAAATACTGCCTGAAAACATTTCTATTATTGATTCGGGTGAAGCAGTAGCAAAACAAACCAAAAAAATCCTTGAAGAATCCGTTGGATTAAAAGAAAACACAAATCCGAGTAAATGCCTTTTTTATACCAACTCAAATTCCGATGTACTATCGGGAATTCTTGAAAACAAGTATCCAATTATTGCCAAAGATTTCTAAAAACCCGTGCTTCATAATATTAACCATAGTTACGCCCAAAAAGAGTATCTTTGCAAAAATTAAAAAGCATGAATAATTCCAATAAAAAACGACCGGGACCAAGCAAACCTTCTGCAGATAGAAAAAAATCTACTTCTGCATCTAAACCAGCTATGGATAAACGTTCTCAAAACAGAAAGCCTGTCGTTAAAAAAGAATCGCCAAATACTCCAAAACCAATAAAATCGGATGAAATTCGATTGAATAAATACATTGCAAATTCAGGTGCTTGTTCGCGTCGTGATGCCGATATTTATATACAATCGGGGAATGTAAAAGTAAATGGCATTCCAGTTACCGAAATGGGTTACAAAATTAAACCTGGAGATGTTGTAAACTTTGATGGCGCTACCTTAATGCCCGAAAGAAAAGAATATTTTGTATTAAACAAACCTAAAAACTTCACCACTTCGTTAGAAGAATTAGAACATAGAAATGTGTTGGAGCTTATAAAAGGGGCTTCCACTTCTAATTTATTTCCTGTGGGAAGAATGGATAAAAACACAACAGGCCTATTGATGTTTACTAATGATACCGATATTATTAGAAAATTTGGTTTGCCAAATCAAAAATCTCCTAAAATTTATCAAGTTACTTTAGATAAAAATCTAAAATTTGAAGATTTAGAAAAAATAAATACTGGTGTCACTTTGGACGGACATCGTTTATTTGTAGACGATATCAGCTACATTGAAAACGAACCAAAAAATGAAATTGGTATTAAATTAAGAACTCCAAATGTAAAAGTAGTTCGAGCAATTTTTGAAAATTTCAAATACACCGTTATTAAAGTAGATCGCGTTTCTTTTGCAGGATTAACCAAGAAAAACCTTCCAAGAGGGAATTGGAGGCCACTAACTGAGCAAGAAATTATTAATATCAAAAACATATAACCACGCACCCGCGTGGTTTTTTATCCAATATGGTTACACAAAAAAATCTGTCCATTGCACATGCTTGGTTTGAAGCATTTAATTCGCACAATCTAGAAAAACTATTATCACTTTACGATGAAGAAGCCGAACATTTTAGTCCGAAATTAAAACTAAGACATCCCGAAACTAACGGATTAGTAACTGGCAAAAATGCTTTGCGCGAATGGTGGAGCGAATCCTTTAACCGATTACCATCCCTAAAATATAAAGTAACCTCTTTAACCGCTAATTCCGATCGTGTCTTTATGGAATATCTTCGATTAGTTGACAATGAAGAATCCATGATGGTTGCAGAAGTATTAGAAATTAAAGAAGGTGTTATTGTTGCTTCTCGTGTTTACCATAGTTAATTGAAAAAAAACTCTGTTTTACTTTTTGTTGTAATAAAAAAAATTTGTAACTTTAGTATAAATTAATAAAAAAATGGCAGTATTAAAAGTTATTGAAGTACTTGCAAGCTCAGATAAAAACTGGGAAGACGCAACACAAAAAGCAGTAGATCAAGCTGCAAAATCCTTAAAACACATTCGTTCTGTATACGTACAAGAGCAAAGTGCTATTGTTAAAGATGGAAAGATTGTGGAATATCGAGTAAATTTGAAATTGAGTTTTGAAATTGAGTAATAACAACTAATTAAAAAGAGAATTATGGGATTAGGAAGTTTTTTTAAAAATTTGTTTGGTTCAGCCAAAGAAAATGTAGGTTCTTTAGCTGATAAGGCGGAAGATTTAGCTGAGAATGCTATTGAAAAAGCAAAAGAAGCAGCTGCACCTTTAATGGAAAAAGCAGAAGAATATGTAGATGTTGCTAAAGAAAAGGTAGCAGAATACATTCCAGCTGCAAGTGACGCAATTGAAAATATTGTGGAAACCGTTAAAGAAAAAGGTGGGGAATATGCTGAAAAGGCAGGAGAAATAGCCGGAAATGCAATAGAAACATTAAAAGAAAAAGTAAGTTCTTTTACTGAAGATGCTAATGCAGAAGCTCCAACAACCTCTTCGCCTACACCAACAAACAGAGTAGAAGAAGATGCTGATTAATATCAGAAAACAACTATCTTTGTAAAAAAATAATCACACTTAAGGTGTGATTTTTTATTATGGGAAAACTACTATACATCAATGCTATCAAAGAGTATTCGGAAGGATTTGTAAAAGTTCTTTTGGATTATTCGCCTAAATTAATTTCTGCTTTTGTAATTTTAATTGTAGGAATATATGCTATTCGTTTCATCAATAGAATGGTGAAAAAAATAATGGTGAAACGAAATCTGGACCCTACTTTATCCAAATTCTTAGCCGATATATTAATTTGGGTTTTACGCGTTTTACTTTTTGTAACTTTTATTTCCAAATTAGGAATTGAAACTTCTTCTTTCGTTGCCATACTTGGAGCTGCAGGCTTGGCTGTAGGATTATCTTTACAAGGTTCGCTTTCCAATTTTGCTGGCGGAATGTTAATCATCTTATTCAAACCATTTCGAGTTGGAGATACCATTGAATCACAAGGCGTAATTGGAACTGTTTCCGAAATTCAAATATTTGTAACCAAATTACTTTCTGCAAATAATCAAACCATCTTCATTCCAAACGGGATATTATCTAACGGGATAATTACAAACTTTTCAGTTGCAGGAATGCGAAGAGTTGATTTGGTATTTTCGCTTTCCTATGAAACAGACATTAAGTTGGCAAAAGAAATTGTTTTAGGAGTAATGCAAAACCATTCTAAAATTCTTACAAATCCTGAGCCACTGGTAATGGTAAAAGATTTAACAGATACCGCAATTCATTTATCTATAAGACCTTGGACAAAAAATGAAGATTTCGGAACTGTTTCTTCGGATATTTTAGAAAATTGCAAAGCTGCTTTTGAAGAAAAAGGAATTTCAATACAGCCTTCTGTAAGAGGTATTTCTAAGTAAATCTATTTGGCGAACATGAAATCCTTTAAATAATAAGGCTCAAAATAAGCCACATCAACAAAATCCTTTTCTTGAAATTTTTTATATGAAATGCCACTCATTTCGTTAGCCGATGGATAGATATGGTTGTCTAGAAAAACAAAGTTGGATTTCGTTACAACCGATTTCACTTTTTCATTGCTATCACCAATAAAATAAACTGTTTCCGAAATATCAGCAAAACTTTCTTCCGTAATAATTTGCGCCTGCACTTCGCGAATCTTTTCTTTATTAGAATTAAAAATAGCGCTGTAGACTTCCATTCTACGAGCATCAATCATTGGAACGATTAAACCATCCTCAGCAACTACTTGCTGTGCTAAAGACGCCAAAGTATCTACCGCTAGTAACGGAATTTGAAGTGCATAACTCAACCCTTTGGCTGCCGAAACTCCTATTCGCAATCCGGTATAAGATCCTGGGCCTTGACTAACAGCTATGGCTTTTAAATCGGATAAAGAAATACCTGCTTCACTAATTACTTCTTCAATAAAAAGATGCAATTTCTCAGCATGCGAATAGCCTAGTTCGGCAATTTCTTTACAGCTAATAGTTTTCCCATCAGCGGCTAAAGATACCGAACAATTTTTGGTAGCTGTTTCTAAATTCAGAATATAAGTCATAATTTAATATGGAAAAGGCAATTATTTTTTTACTTTTTCTTTATCCTTTAGAGAAGTAATTTTTACTTTATCACCAGAATTTAAGTCTTTAGAAACCGTAACATAAGGACCTGTAATAACTTCATCTCCTTTTTTCAACCCAGATAAAATTTCAATATTGGTATCGTCTTGAATTCCTGTTTTTACAATTCTAATTTTAGCTTTATCGCCAACTTTTACAAAAACACATTCTAGTTTTTTATCACTTTTGGTTTTAACTTTGTCTCCTTCTTTTTCGTCTACCACTTCTAATTTGGTAGTTGCAGTAGTGTCTGATTTAATAACCACCGAACTGATAGGAATTCCTATTACATTTTCTTTTCTAGTGGTAATAATGTCCACCGTTGCCGTCATTCCTGGTCGAAACGGAGAATAAGTAGCCGGCTTTCCTTCAATTAAATCCATATACGATTCTTTAAGGATTCGAACTTTAACTTTAAAATTAGTCACCTGATCGGCAGTGGTTGTAGAACTAGCGGAGTTGGAAATACTAGTTACAATTCCTTTAAATTCTTTTTTCAAATAAGCATCCACCTGAATTTTAGTTTCGTCGCCTATGTTAATTTTAACGATGTCGTTTTCATTTACATCCACTTCAACTTCCATGTTGTTTAGATTCGCAACACGCAACAATTCAGTACCCGCCATTTGTTGGGTACCTAAAATTCTCTCTCCTAATTCTACACTTAATTTAGAAATAGTTCCGTCATTTGGAGAATAAATAGTAGTTCTACCTAAGTTGTCTTTAGCTTCTTTTACGGATGCCGAAGCACTTTGTACATTATAATAAGCAGTTTGTTTATTGGCTTTAGCAACTTCAAAAGCAGCAATTGCTTTATCCCAATCGGATTTAGAGATAATTCCTTTATCAAATAAGGTTTTGTTTCTTTGGTAACTAGCTTGTGCTTCTTTAAATGAAGCATCGGCTTGGTTCAAACCTGACTTAGTTCCAGAATAATTAGAAACCGAACGGTTCAATCCAGAAGTATATAAATCGGGATTTATTTTAACCAACAAATCGCCTTTCTTAACTACTTGCCCTTCTTTTACAGGTAATTCAATAATTTCACCTGAAACCTGAGAGGATATTTTCACTTCAATTTCTGGTTGAATTTTACCTGTAGCAGAAACCGTTTCTACAATAGTAATTTCGTTGGCTTTAGCTGTTTCAACTTCAATAGATTTGTCATTATCACCTAAAACTCCCGCTTTAGACAGCGCAATTAAAACAATAATTAATGCTACAATAATTCCAATAATAATATAAACTTTCTTTTTTGACATGGTGTTATAATTTTTCTGTGATAGGGATTCCGAAATAAAATTCTACTATTTTAACTTTAAAGATGTAATCGTATTTAGTTCTTAAAACTTCCGATTGGGCAGTGGTGAATAAGGTTTGTGATTGTGCAAAATCAAAACTATTCATCATTCCAACAGCGTATTTTTCTTTAGCATAATTAAATGCTTCACTTCTAGCATCCAAAGCGGCAACGGCAGCTTCATAAGCATTCATAGCACCTTTGGCATTGGTTATGGCGGTATACACATTTCTTTCTAAATCGAGAACTGCTTGTTTTTCACTAATTTTAGAACGGTCTAAAGCAATTTTAAAACGATCAACATTGTTTTTTGCAGAAAACCCATTCAATATTGGAATGTTTAATTGCACCCCAAAATTATGCCCTTTATTATTACTAAACTGATCAAAAAACGGAAGTGGACCAGAATATATAGGAGCTCCATTTCCATCCACTCCAAGAATTCGATCCGAATAACTCAACCTGGAACTAAAGCTATAAAATCCGGTTACACTTGGCTGGAAGGCACCTTTAGCAATTAGCACATCTTTTTGCGCAACTTCCAAATTGGCTTTTGCAATTTTAAGTTCCACTCTATCTTGTTTCGCTTTTTCTACAATAGATTCTGGTTTTTCAAGCATGGTTGCGCTAGAAGAAGCCTGATAATCTACATCGGCAATATCAAAAGTCTGAAAATCTTCTATTTGAAGCAATTGTGCCAAACTTAAATTAGATAAAAACAAATTATTTTCGGCAGCAATTACCTTCTGTTTATCGGCAGCTACGGTAGCTTTTACATCTAGTAAATCCCCTCGAGCAACAACTCCTGATTCCACTAATTCTTCGCTTCTTTTTTGTTGTTTTTCATCATAAATTAATTGCTCTTTTTGCACTTTCAAATTCTCTTTGTTAAATAAAATTTGTAAAAAAGCATTAGCAACATTTAGCGAAATATCGTCTTTCATTTTAGAAACCTGATATTGCGCGGCTATAATAGACAAATTGGCTTTGCGCAACTTGTTTTGATTTTGTAAACCATTATAAATGGTAATATTAGAATTCAATCCCGCAGATGTAAATTGGGTGGTTTGGTTTTGTAACAAACCTGTAGTGATATTTTGATTCAAACCAATATTCCAAGAATGGGAAGCATTAGCATTGATGTTTGGCAAGAAACTTCCTATCGCATCTTTTTTGCCAATAGTTGTAGTTTCTAAATCCAATCCCGATTGTTGAATGGAAATATTATTTTTTACGGCATAATCCACACACTCTTTCAATGTCCATTTTTTGTTCTGTGCCGAAGCGGAAATTCCCACAAACAACAAAGACACCAAAATCAGTTTAAACATTATTTTTTTCATAGTCCTATTTTCAAAAGTGAAAAACTTTTGCAAATTTAATCGTTTTATAATTAAAACCACCAAATAAACACTTCTCTATCTGACGTAAATTAGGTAATTTTGTTACATTCGCAGCAAAAATAATTTCGATTACCAAAATGAAAAAGCTTTTTACCACTTTAGTCTCTATTTTTTTATTTTCAATAGTGTCCAGCTGTTCTTCTACTAGTAGGATAGCGGTTTTAAAACCAGAACCTTCTAAAAATGTTGCTATGGCTTATAATACAACCACCTCCTTTGTGAGTATGCCCTTGGAAATTTCGTTAAAAGAAATAGAAAGCCAACTGAACAAATCGCTCAATGGCTTGATTTATGAAGATGCTGTATTGGAAGACGACAAAACAGAAATGAAAATTTGGAAAACGGCTCCAATAAAACTAATAGAAAAAGACGGGAAAATAGAATCGGTTTTGCCTTTAAAAATTTGGGCGAAATTTAAATACGGCACCGATTTCATGGGGCTTAACGATACCCGAGAAATTGAATTAAACGGAACCATTACTTTATTAAGTGACGTTAAATTATCCAATTGGAAAATGAACACCACTTCTGTCATTGAAAGTTTTGATTGGAGTGAGAGTCCAACAATATTGGTTGCTGGAAGAAAAGTGCCAATTACTTATATTATCAATCCTACGTTATCTATTTTCAAATCGAAAATGGCTAAAAAAATAGATGATGCCATTGAAAAATCGTGCGATTTCAAACCTTATGTTTTGAATGTTTTACAAACAATGAGCACGCCTTTTCAAACTAGTGTGGAATATGAAACGTGGTTTAAGTTAAATCCGATAGAAGTTTATGTAACGGATGCAGCAGTGCAAAAAAGTAAAATTTCAATGGATTTAGGTTTAAAATGTAGCATGCAAACTATGGTAGGACAACAGCCTAGCACTAGTTTCAATAAAGATGCAGTGTCGTTTAAGCCCGTTACCAAAGTCCCCGAAAAAACAACCGCTTCTATTGCTGCAATATCTACTTATGAAAGTGCTTCACGAATTATTACTAAGAATTTTCAAGGCAAAGAATTCGCATCGGGTAGCCGAAAAATTGTAGTGCAAAAAGTAGATTTATGGGCAAAAGACGGCCGAATGATTATTGCGTTAGACATGACCGGAAGCCTTAACGGGACGATTTATTTAAGCGGAATTCCAAATTACAACACCATTACCAAAGAAATTTATTTTGAGCAAATGGATTACGTTTTGAATACCAAAGGCATCTTAACCAAAACCGCCAACTGGCTTTTGCAAGGCGTAATTTTAAAGAAAATCCAAGAGAATTGCAGGTATTCTATTAAAGAAAACCTGGAAGAAGGAAAGAAAAGGTTAGCACCCTATTTAAACAATTTCTCGCCTATGAAAGGGGTATTTGTAAATGGCATCTTAAATGATTTTGAATTTGAAAAAGTAGAACTAACGAACGATGCCATTATAGCATTCATAACCACCACCGGAAAAATGAATGTGAAAATTGATGGGATGGAGTAATAATTAAAGTTTATTATCTAATAGAATGTAGTTTAGAAACGTATTTTCCAATAACATCAAATTCAAGATTTACTTTAGTTCCAACTTTAAAAGAATTAAAATTAGTGTGTACATAGGTGTAAGGAATTATCGCTACGCTAAATTCGTTGGTTTTAGAATTTACTACAGTCAAACTAACGCCATTAACGGTTATAGATCCTTTTTCGATAGTGATATTGTGCAAAGAAGCATCGTATTCAAAAGTAAAAGCCCAACTTCCATTAGTTTCTTCTACCGATTTACAAATACCCGTTTGATCTACATGGCCTTGAACTAAGTGTCCGTCAAGTCGATCGCCAAGTTTCATGGCACGTTCTAAATTTACAACATCGTTTATTTTCCAATCGCCAACATTCGTTTTATCAATAGTTTCTTGTATTGCAGTAACTGTGTAAGTGTCGTTTTCCATCCCAACAACCGTAAGGCATACCCCATTGTGCGCTACACTTTGGTCTATTTTTAATTCGTTTATTAAAGAAGAACTCACGGTAATATGTAGGTTTCCATCTTGTTTTTGAAGGTCTTTTATAATTCCGAGGGTTTCAATTATTCCTGTAAACATTGTCGTTTTATTTTACTAAATTTGCACTTCAAAATTAGCAATAAATAATAAATAACCCCTATGAAAAAAGCAGAAAATATAATTGTTGGAATTTCAATAGGAGATTTAAACGGTATTGGAAGCGAAGTAATCTTAAAAACTTTTGAGGACACTCGAATGTTGGAGTTTTGTACGCCAGTTATTTTTGCTAATGTCAAAATCCTCTCCTTTATTAAGAAGAACTTAAATTCGGAAGCAGCTTTGCACGGAATTGATCGTATAGACCAATTAGTTAAAGGAAAGATAAATGTTTTAAACGTTTGGAAAGAAGGAGTAGATATTAATTTTGGTCAAAATGACGATGTAGTTGGTAAATATGCAATCAAATCTTTCGTTGCTGCAACAGCTGCCTTGAAAGAAGGTTTGGTAGATGTTCTAGTTACCGCTCCAATAAATAAATACAATATCCAATCCGAAGACTTTAAATTTCCAGGGCATACTGATTATTTAGATCAAGAATTAGAAGGAAACGCCTTGATGTTTATGATTCAAGATAATTTAAGAGTTGGATTGTTAACCGATCATATTCCGGTTACTGATGTGGCAAAACATTTGACAGAAAAATTGATTATTCAAAAAATCGAAACCATAAATAAATCTTTAAAACAAGATTTTAATATTACTAAACCTAAAATTGCAGTGTTAGGATTAAATCCGCATGCAGGCGATAATGGTGTAATTGGCAATGAAGAAGAAAAAATAATTAGACCAACCATAAAAAAATTATTCGATAAAGGAATTTTCGCTTTCGGACCTTATTCAGCCGATGGATTTTTTGGAAGTGGACAGTACGAAAAATACGATGCTGTAATTGCTTCCTACCACGACCAAGGATTGATTCCGTTTAAAACCTTGTCTTTTGGCGCCGGAGTAAACTATACTGCGGGTTTAAACAAGATAAGAACCTCTCCCGATCATGGAACTGCTTATGAAATTGCAGGAAAAGGGATTGCCGATTTTAATTCTTTTAAAGAAGCAGTTTATCTTGCAATTGATATCTATAACTCTAGAAATGAGTATGAAGTATTGGTAAAAAACCCATTAAAAACAAAAGAAAAACAGTTGTAAACAAAAAAATAGAGATAAGGCTTTTTGTTTTACAATTAATTTATATCTTTGCACTCCCAAACCCGATTCTTCGGATTGGACAAATTGATGAAATGATGAAAGTTACAAATGAATTTTTAATTCCGTTTATAGGATTAAAGTTAGGCAAACATCCATTTGAATTTCAAATAAGTAAAGCGTTCTTTGATAGTTTTGAATATCACGAATATGAAGACTGTGATATCAAAGTAAATGTAGTTTTAGAAAAAAAAAGCACCCTGTTGGAGCTTTCTTTCCAGCACAAAGGAACTGTAACAGTTCCATGTGATGTAACTAACGAAGTTTTTCCTTTACCAGTAAAAGGTAAAATAAAATTAGTAGTTACTTTTGGTGAAGAATATAATGACGACAATGAAGAATTGTTAGTTGTGCCCCATGGGGAACATCAAATTGATATTGCACAATATATATATGAGATGATTGTGCTCTCAGTTCCTTTAAAAAGAGTACATCCAGGAATAAAAGATGGAACTCTGCAAACAGAAGCTTTGCAAAAACTTTCGGAACTAACAATTAAAGAACAAAAAAAAGAAATTAAAAAAGAAGAAAATATTGACCCACGATGGGACAAATTAAAACAACTATTAACGGATAAATAATATAGTAAAATGGCACATCCTAAGAGAAAAATCTCCAAAACAAGAAGAGATAAGAGAAGAACACATTACAAAGCAACAGTAGCAACTATTGCAACTTGTCCAATAACTGGAGAAGCACATTTATACCACAGAGCTTACTGGCACGAAGGAAAAATGTATTACAGAGGTCAAGTAGTTATTGATAAATCAGTAGCAGCTGCTTAATTTATATTTAAATTTACATTTAAACTCTCACTCTGTGAGAGTTTTTTGTTTTTTGTGAATTTTAATTATAACTAAATATTTTTTTGTAAATTCCACCTCTTTTAAAATGATTTTTAAAGAGGCCCCTAAAATCGCAATATGAATTCAATTACAGCCGCAATTACCGCTGTTGGTGGTTATGTTCCGGATTTTGTTTTATCTAATGAAGTGTTAGAAACACTTGTGGAAACAAATGATGAATGGATTACTTCTAGAACTGGTATAAAAGAAAGACGTTTGTTAAAAGAATCCGGAAAAGGAACCTCTTTTTTAGCAATAAAAGCGGCACAAGATTTACTTGAAAGAGGAAATATTGACCCAAAAGAAATTGATTTAGTAATCATGGCAACAGCCACTCCAGACATGCCCGTGGCAACCACTGGAGTTTATGTAGCTACTCAAATAGGTGCCGTTAATGCTTTTGCTTACGATTTATCTGCTGCTTGTTCCAGTTTCCTTTACGGAATGTCTGCAGCAGCTGCTTATATTCAATCGGGTAGATATAAAAAAGTTTTAGTAATAGGTGCCGATAAAATGTCTTCTATTATTGATTATACCGATAGAGCAACCTGCATCATCTTTGGTGACGGAGCAGGAGCAGCTTTATTTGAACCAAATTATGAAGGATTAGGATTGCAAGACGAATACCTTCGTTCCGACGGAATAGGAAGAGAATATCTAAAAATTGATGCCGGTGGATCTATTTTGCCAGCATCTAAAGAAACAGTAGAAAACAGCCAACATTTTGTTTTTCAAGATGGAAAAACGGTTTACAAATATGCCGTTTCTGGTATGGCCGATGTGAGTGAAAAAATCATGCAACGCAACAATCTTACTAATGACGATGTAAATTGGTTAATTGCACACCAAGCTAATAAACGAATTATCGATGCAACTGCTTCAAGAATGAACCTTGAAGAAGACAAAGTATTGGTTAATATTGAAAAATATGGCAACACCACTTCAGCAACTTTACCGTTGTTGTTAAGTGATTTTGAAAATAAATTTAAAAAAGGAGACAATCTCATTTTCGCTGCTTTTGGTGGTGGATTTACATGGGGATCCATATACCTTAAATGGGCTTATAACAAAAAATAAACTATAACTAAAAAATATTAATTATGGATTTAAAAGAAATTCAAAACCTAATCAAATTTGTATCCAATTCTGGAGTTGCAGAGGTAAAATTAGAAACAGGAGATATCAAAATCACTATCCGAACTACTTTAGAAGGAAATGCTCCAGACATTACTTATGTTCAACAAGCGCCTCTTCAACAAGCAATTCCACAGGCATTACCAGTAGCAGCAACAACGCCAGTTGCTCCCGTGGAAGCTGCTCCTGTAGTTGCGGATGAGAGTTCGAAGTATGTTACTATTAAATCTCCTATGATTGGGACTTTTTACAGAAAACCATCCCCAGACAAGCCTTCTTTTATTGAAGTTGGTTCTACTATCGGAAAAGGAGATGTACTTTGCGTTGTAGAGGCTATGAAATTATTCAATGAAATTGAAGCAGAAATTTCAGGTAAAATTGTAAAAATTCTTGTGGACGATATGTCTCCAGTAGAATTTGACCAACCATTATTCTTAGTTGATCCATCATAATTTTAAGATTTAAGATTGCAGATTTTAGATTGCAGATTAGAATCTTGATTAACATTTTGATTCAAATAAATTGCTTTCTTGACTTCTAACTTCTAACTTCTAACTTCTAACTTTTAAAAGATGTTTAAAAAAATATTAATAGCCAATAGAGGGGAAATTGCTTTAAGAGTAATTAGAACTTGCAAAGAAATGGGCATTAAAACCGTTGCGGTTTATTCTACTGCAGATGCAGAGAGTTTACACGTAAAATTTGCAGACGAAGCAGTTTGTATTGGACCACCACCAAGTAATTTATCCTACTTAAAGATGTCGAATATTATTGCTGCTGCCGAAATAACTAATGCAGACGCAATTCACCCAGGATACGGTTTCTTGTCGGAAAATTCTAAATTTTCAAAAATTTGTCAAGAACACGGAATTAAATTCATCGGGGCATCCCCAGAAATGATCGATAGAATGGGAGATAAAGCTTCGGCTAAAGCTACCATGATTGAAGCAGGAGTTCCTTGTGTTCCCGGTTCTGTTGGGATTTTAGAATCGTACGAACAAGCAGAACAATTAGCCAATGAATTTGGTTATCCAGTAATGCTAAAAGCAACCGCTGGAGGTGGAGGAAAAGGAATGCGTGCCGTTTGGAAACAAGAAGACTTGCTAAAAGCTTGGGAAGGCGCTCGTCAAGAGTCGGCAGCCGCTTTTGGAAACGACGGAATGTATCTTGAAAAATTAATTGAAGAACCACGACATATTGAAATTCAAGTAGTAGGAGATTCTTATGGAAAAGCCTGTCACTTATCCGAAAGAGATTGTTCGGTACAACGTCGTCACCAAAAACTTACCGAAGAAACACCATCGCCATTCATGACCGATGAGTTGCGTAAAAAAATGGGAGAAGCTGCTGTTAAAGCTGCCGAATATATTAAATACGAAGGTGCTGGTACGGTAGAATTTTTGGTAGATAAACACCGAAATTTCTACTTCATGGAAATGAATACTCGTATCCAGGTAGAGCATCCAATTACCGAGCAAGTTGTAGATTACGATTTAATTCGCGAACAAATTCTTGTTGCTGCTGGAGTGCCAATTTCAGGGAAAAACTACTTCCCAAATTTACATGCTATAGAATGCCGTATTAACGCCGAAGATCCGTACAACGACTTTCGTCCTTCCCCAGGAAAGATAACGGTTTTACATGCTCCAGGAGGACACGGAGTACGATTAGATACACACGTTTATGCAGGATATACTATTCCGCCAAATTACGACTCAATGATTGCTAAGTTAATTACCACGGCGCAAACAAGAGAAGAGGCCATCAGCAAAATGAAACGTGCTTTAGATGAGTTTTATATTGAAGGAATAAAAACTACCATACCATTCCATCGTCAGTTAATGGAAGAACCAGAATATGTCGCCGGAAATTACACCACTGCATTTATGGATACCTTCAAAATGAAAGAGGCAAATGACTAGTTTTAAAAAATAGTTGCCGAATTATTTCGATTAAATAATTAAATTGAACAGCATCAAATACATTTTGGTGCTGTTTTTTTTATTGAATTAAATTTCAATATAGTTTGATTTAAGAGACCGTATTAAAAGAAAATAAATTTATAATAGCACTTATATTTTTCAAAAAAACGCTAGAAATATCAGTTTAACCTGAGTTAACTTGGATTCTACTTGATCAAATTTTCAGTTCCCAAAAGAATATCTTACTTTTACCATATGAATTGGTTTTTAAAATTATTTATTCCTAAAGAAAAAGAAATTACAGACACAATGAAGAAATTCCTTATTGTTGGCCTTGGCAATATTGGCGCAGAATATGTAAACACACGTCATAATATTGGTTTTAAAATTTTAGATTATTCTGCTAGAAAAGAAGGTATTTCTTTTCAAACTACAAAGTTTGGAGAAGTGGCGGAATTCAAAACAAAAGGAAGAACCCTTATTTTGCTTAAACCAAATACTTACATGAACCTCAGCGGTAAAGCAGTAAAATATTGGATGGAAAAAGAAAATATTGCTAAAGAAAATATCTTAATAATTACGGACGATTTAAACCTATCCTTTGGATCCATCAGGATAAAAACTAAAGGAAGTGATGGCGGTCACAATGGACTTAAAAATATACAATTACTACTAAACACGACGGATTATCCACGCTTCCGATTCGGGATTAGTGATGCCTTTAAAAAAGGCCGACAAATAGATTATGTCCTTGGCGATTGGAATGAAGAAGAAAAAATAAAATTACCCGAAAGGCTTGAAATTGGCTCACAAATAATTACTTCTTTTGTACTTGCTGGGCTTAGTGAAACCATGAATCTCTTCAACGGTAAATAAACGGAATTGCATTTGCCTGTAATTAAGGCAAATTCATATCCAAATTAAATTGCATAATTTGTTTACCTTTATTCCAAATTCTAAGGAAGAAGGCCTGGCAAAAAACTTTAACAATGCGATTATCCTACCAAGTTTATCACTTTTCCCGGAACGATGATTACCTTATTTGGAGTTCTTCCTTCCAATTGTTTTATTGTTCTTTCGTCGGCCATTACAATTTCTTGAATTTGTGGAATAGTTAAATCTAAAGGTAATTTAATAGTGAAACGCATTTTTCCGTTAAACGAAACTGGATATTCTTTTTCCGATTCTACTAAATATTTTTCTTCACATATAGGAAATTCTGCCGTAGAAACCGATTCTTTATGACCCAACTGACTCCATAATTCTTCGGCAATATGAGGTGCATAAGGAGACATTAAAATTGCCAATGGTTCTAGAATTTTTCTGTGGTTGCATTTTAAAGTTGCTAATTCGTTTACACAAATCATAAACTGTGAAACCGACGTATTGAAAGAAAAATTCTCAATGTCTTCGGTTACTTTTTTGATGGTTTTATGCAAGGATTTGTACATTTCTGGACTTGGCTCATCATTAATTACAATAGAACCATTATCATCAAAATACAAACGCCATATTTTTTTTAAGAAACCATAAACACCTGTAATTCCTGCTGTATTCCATGGTTTTGATTGTTCCAATGGCCCTAAGAACATTTCATATAAACGCAAGGTATCGGCGCCATAATCGTTACAAATGTCATCTGGATTTACCACATTGTATTTGGATTTGGACATTTTTTCTACTTCACGTCCAACAATATATTTTCCGTTTTCTAATAGGAATTCGGCAGCCGCATAATCGGTATATAATGGATGTTTCTTAAATGCTTCAATGTCTAATTCATTAGTGATGTCATTAATAACTGCTAAATCCACATGGATAGGCTGCACATTTACACCCGAAATCAAGCCTTTGGAATATAACTTTTTAGAATCTTCACTTCTATATACAAAAGCGCTCATCCCCAAAATCATTCCTTGATTGATTAATTTTTTGAATGGTTCTTCGGTTGGTGCGTAACCCCTGTCTTTTAAAAATTTATTCCAAAAACGAGAATACAATAAATGCCCAGTTGCGTGTTCACTTCCTCCAATGTATAAATCTACATTTTGCCAATAGTTCAAAGCCTCTGCTGAAGCAAATTCATTTTCATTATGCGCATCCATATAACGCATCCAATACCACGAACTTCCTGCCCAGCCTGGCATGGTATTCAATTCTAAAGGAAAAATAGTCACATTGTCAATCAACTGATTACTGACTACCGAACACTGAACACTGTTCCAAGCCCAAGTCGTGGCATTTCCTAAAGGTGGTTGCCCGTCTTCAGTTGGCAAGTATTTCTCCACTTCTGGAAGTACAATTGGCAAATGTTTTTTGTCAATCATTTGAGGCAATCCATTTACATAGTAAACTGGAAATGGTTCGCCCCAATAACGTTGACGAGAGAAAACAGCATCACGCAAACGGTAATTAGTTTTACCTGTTCCTTGTTCAATCTCTTCTAATGCTTCGATGCTTTTTTTAGTTCCTTCTTTGTAACCCAATCCGTTTAAGAAATCGGAATTAACTAATTCAAAACCATTTTTTTCGCCGTAAGCAGCTTCTGAAATATCTTTATTGAAAATATTTTTTATTGCTGGCATTCCGTTTTGACCTTTAAAGAAATTTGTAAATGCAAAATCTCTTTCATCGCCACAAGGAACCGCCATTACAGCACCTGTTCCGTAACCTGCCAAAACGTAATCACCAATCCAAACTGGAATTGGCTCTTTAGTAAATGGATGTTCCGCATAAGCACCAGTGAAAACACCAGAAATGGTTTTTACATCGGCCATTCTTTCTCGTTCCGAACGCTTTGCTGTTGCTTCAACATAGGCATTTACCGCAGATTTTTGTTCTGGGGTTGTGATTTGGGATACTAATTCATGTTCTGGCGCCAAGGTCATGAAGGTAACTCCGAAAATCGTGTCGGGACGCGTGGTGAAGACTTCTATGAAAGTCCCCTCCCCAACCCTCCCCAAAGGGGAGGGAGACGAAGTCTGAAAAGATGCTCTTGAATTTAATTCTCCTTGAATTTTATTTAAAACTGTACTTATAGATTTATTGACTTCTTCATTTGAAAAAAGAATTACTTTAAAATTATGCTTTTGTTCTAATTCTAAAGTCCTCTCTTCATCTAGTTCAGATTGTTCTTTAGTATTGTGGTAATCGCCATCCACCTCTACAATTAAACTTTTTTCTAAACACACAAAATCTACTATATATTTACCTATTAAATGTTGTCTTCTAAAACGAACATCTAATTTTTCACGGCGTAAATTATCCCAAAGAATTGCTTCCGATAAAGTAGGTTCTTTGCGCATTTCTTTAGCATGAAGCAATAAATTTTTAGCAATAGCAGGCTCACCTGTTAGATATTTTGGATCCGATTTTATTTCTGTTTCGGCTCCCCCTCCTTTGGAGGGGGCTGGGGGGAGGACATTAAATTTAACCATTGCTCCCACACTTTTCCCAATCCAATTTCTTTGGGATTCTTTGATGGATTCACTCCAATCAATATCGTTTAAACCTTGTAATAATCTTTCGGCGTAAGCAGAAATTCGCATGGACCATTGGGTCATTTTTTTTCGCATTACTGGATGACCACCACGCTCGGAAACGCCATTTATTATTTCGTCGTTTGCCAAAACGGTTCCAAGTCCGGGACACCAGTTGACTTCGGTTTCAGCCAAATAAGTTAATCGGTATTGTAATAGTATTTTTTGTTGTTCTTCAGAAGAAAAACTATTCCATTGCGCAGCGGTAAATGGAGCGATGTTGTCATCGCAAACGGCATTAACTGCAGTATTCCCTTCTTTTTCGAAAGTAGCGATTAGGGTAATTATGTCTTCCGCTATATCAGAATTTTTATTGTACCAAGAATTAAATAATTGGATGAAAATCCATTGAGTATGCTTGTAATAATCGGCATTGGAAGTACGCACTTCGCGACTCCAATCGAATGAAAAACCTATTTTATCTAATTGCTCGCGGTAGCGTGCTATGTTTTCTTTGGTAGTAGTATCGGGATGTTGTCCGGTTTGGATGGCATATTGCTCTGCCGGCAATCCGAAAGAATCGTATCCTTGTGGATGCAAAACGTTGAATCCTTTATGGCGTTTGAATCGGGCTACAATATCGGAGGCAATGTATCCAAGCGGATGACCAACGTGCAAACCTGCTCCAGATGGATAAGGAAACATGTCCAAAACATAATATTTTGGTTTATCGGAATGGTTGGTTGCTGCAAAAGTTTGGTTTTCTGCCCAATAATTGCGCCATTTGGCTTCTATTTGTTCGTGGAAATATTTCATTCTAAATGTTTGTGGTTTATAGTTTTTGGTTTATATTTTAAAGAGATTGCTGATAAACTATAAACAACAAACCCCAAACAATAAACTAAAAATTTAAGCTACAAATTTACATTTATTGTACTAAAGTCAAAACTTTAAACGTTATAAAGTATGAATAAAGAAATTGTTTATTATTTTTACGGCTAAATTTAGTTTGATATGGCATCCTCATTTGATAAGTTTCAGAAACGCAGATTGATTTCTTCTTATTTTTCAGTAGTTTTAAGCGTGTTCTTAGTATTATTTTTACTAGGTTTATTAGGTCTTTTTATTATCAATTCTAAAAGGCTTTCGGATAATTTTAAGGAAGATATTGTAATGACTGTTTTCTTTAAAAACGAAGCTAACGATACTATTTTTAAGGCATTTGAAACGGAAATGAAATCGGGTAAATTTGCTAAAGATTTTACTTTTGTTTCGAAAGAAAAAGCTGCTAAAGAGCATGAAAAAACTCTTGGAGAAAATTTCACTGAATTTTTAGGGGCTAATCCGTTATACAATTCCTATGATATTCACTTGAAAGCAGACTATGTAACGAATATTGGTTTTTCTAGAATGGAAAGTGAAATTCGAAAAAACCCAATGGTTGCCGATGTGGTTTATGACAAACAGTTGATTACTTTGGTCAACGACAATGTAAAGAGAATAAGCATGTGGGTGTTAATCATCAGCGGAATTTTTGCATTTATATCTATTTTGTTAATTAATAGTTCGTTGCGACTATCGATTTATGCAAATCGATTTATTATTAAAACGATGCAAATGGTTGGAGCTACGAAGGCTTTTATTAGAAAACCGTTTGTAACTCGAAGCATTATTTTGGGAGTTATTGGATCGGTTTTGGCAATACTAGCATTAACTGGAGTTCTGATTTATGTTTCTACAAATTACCCTGCTTTGGATATTTTTAAAGACCAATTGCTTACCGTTTTGGTATTGCTTGGTGTTTTAGTATTAGGAGTTTTAATCACCTGGATTGGAACCCACTTCGCAACACAACGGTTTTTGAATTTAAGAACGGACGATTTATATTAACGACCAGAATAGACAGATAGTTTGCGATAAGCAAAAAAAATAATAGACATGGGCATATTAAGAATTCTTTTAGCTTTATCGGTTCTAATTGCTCATTCAGGTTCGATTTTCGGGTTTAGTTTTGTAAATGCAGAGATTGCGGTCCAAGCTTTTTATATAATTTCTGGATTTTATATGACATTAATTTTAAACGAAAAATATATAGGCGTAAATAATTCATACAAACTATTTATAACCAATAGATTTTTACGATTATATCCAATCTATTGGACAGTTCTATTATTAACTATTTTATACTCTATCGCTGTACTAATATATACAAAAGGAAATTATTTTGGAAGCTTAAATGTTTATTCTGTCAATTTTGAGAATATGAATTTTGGGAGTTTTGTTTTTTTGGTGTTTACAAATTTGTTTCTCTTTCTTCAAGACATAGTTATGTTTTTAGGATTAAATACTACAACTGGGAATTTGTTTTTTACATCAAATTTCAGAGAAACTACCCCTCACCTTTTCTCATTTTTATTAATACCGCAGGCATGGACTATTGGCGTTGAAATAGCTTTTTATTTAATTGCCCCATTTCTTGTAAAAAGAAAAATCAAAATTATAATTCCTATAATTCTACTATCTTTAATATTAAGAGCCGTATTATATTTCCATTTTGACTTAAAGAATGACCCATGGACTTATCGCTTTTTCCCAACCGAATTAGTTTTTTTCCTCTTAGGAATTATTTCGTATCACATATACAAAAAATTGCAAATAATAGAACTAAAAAACAGTTTAATGAGATTAATTTGGATTGCAATTTTAGTCTTCACATTAGTATATAGCTTTTTACCAATTCCTTTCAAAAGCTATCTTTACTTAATCACATTTTTCATCTCCTTACCTTTTGTTTTTATTTTAACAAAAACATGGAAAATTGATTCGTATATTGGTGAATTATCTTATCCAATTTATATCTCGCATATTTTAGTATTGACTGTTATACAAGCTTTGAAAATCCCTATAATTGGAGGAGTTGGTTTAACTTTAACATTATCGACTATAGTCTTCTCTGTTATTTTAAATGAATTCGTAGCTAAAAAAATTGAAAAAATAAGACAAAAGAGAATAATGCCTAACCACTAACAGCTGGATAAAATGACTAAAAAGAGCTTGTTTGAAACATTAGGTTTCCTATTAAAAAAAAATCTAGAAAACCCGTTAAGTCGCCAAGCCGAAAACCAATAATAATTAAATATAAATAGACATGATGAAAAATAACGAACAAACCACGGATTTCCTTTTTGACAAAGTGAATTACAAATTTTTACTATTTGGAATTGCAGTTATTGCTGTTGGCTTTATTTTGATGGCCGGTGGAGGTAGCGATGACCCGAAGGTTTTTAATGAGGATGTGTTTAGTTTTAGAAGAATTAAATTAGCACCAACTACCGTTTTAATTGGTTTTGGAATTACTATTTATTCTATTTTTAAAAAATCTAAATAGATAATTTAGACTTCATAGATTTTTAGCAAATTAGATTTACAATCCTATTTGCTAACAAATTTAATTTTCTAATAAGTCTACTAATCTAACTTTCTAACAAATCTAAATAATGGATTATTTACAAGCAATTGTCCTTGCAATTATAGAAGGAATTACTGAATTTCTTCCTGTTTCTTCCACTGGCCACATGATTATTGCCAGTTCTTTTTTTGGCATCAGCCACGATGAATTTACCAAACTTTTTACTATTGTAATCCAACTCGGAACCATACTTTCAGTTGTTGTTTTGTATTTTAAACGATTTTTTCAGAGCTTTGATTTTTACTTTAAATTATTAGTGGCGTTTATTCCTGCAGTAGTTTTTGGATTGCTTTTCAGTAAAAAAATTGACGCTTTATTGGAAAATCCGGTTACGGTTGCGGTTTCTTTATTAGTTGGCGGAATTGTTTTACTAAAAGTAGACGATTGGTTTTCTAAAGAAACGGAAGTTGCAACAAGTCAAGACATAAGTTATTTGACGGCTTTTAAAATAGGAATGTTTCAATGTTTGGCAATGGTTCCTGGGGTTTCCAGAAGTGGTGCTAGCATTGTGGGTGGAATGACCCAAAAATTATCTAGAACTACTGCTGCTGAATTCTCCTTTTTTCTTGCTGTGCCAACGATGCTTGGTGCAACTGCAAAAAAATGTTACGATTATTATAAAGATGGATTCGTTTTAACCCACGACCAAATTAATTATTTAATTATTGGAAATGTAGTTGGCTTTATTGTAGCGCTTATAGCTATTAAAAGTTTCATCGGATTTTTAAGTAAAAACGGCTTTAAACTTTTTGGATATTACCGAATTGTAGTTGGAATTGCACTTTTAGTAATTCATTTCTGTATTCAAAAACTGGACGTAATATAATGACTGCCGAAGACTATTTAGAAGGTAAAGTTATTTTAATTGACAAGCCACTTACTTGGAGTTCGTTTCAGGCAGTGAATAAATTGAAATATATTTTAAAACGAAAATACGATCTTCCGAAGAAGTTTAAAATTGGTCATGCCGGAACTTTAGATCCTTTGGCAACTGGTCTTTTAATTATTTGCACCGGAAAATTCACCAAAAAAATTACTGAAATTCAGGCGCAAGCCAAAGAATATACCGGCACAATAACTGTTGGTGCCACTACCCCATCGTATGATTTAGAGACGGAAGTAGATGCTACTTTTCCTACAGAACATGTTACCGAGGCGTTAATTTTAGAAACCACCAAACAATTCCTTGGAGAGATTGACCAAAAACCACCCGTTTTTTCAGCAATAAAAAAAGATGGAAAACGACTTTACGAACACGCTCGTGCTGGTGAAGAAGTAGAAATTGCTTTTAGAAAAACTACCATTTACGAATTTGAAATTACTAGAATTACTTTGCCTGAAATAGACTTTAGAGTTACTTGTAGTAAAGGAACTTATATTCGGTCGTTAGCGTTTGATTTTGGGAAAGCCTTACAATCTGGCGGCTACTTATCGGCGTTACGACGAACTAAAATTGGGGAGTATTCGGTTAATGATGGGGTTAGTCCGGAGGCATTTGAAAAATCTTTAGAATAAAAACTATTCGATTTTATTGTAATAAACAACCAACTCGTTTAAATAATTGTCTATATCTCTAAAAGAATAATCCAATTGATTTTTAATTTTTTCGTTAGAAAAAAGTTCTGTACTTTGCAAAGAAAGAATGCTGTGTTTGGATAATTTTCTTTTGGTTCTAAACAATTTGGAGGAAAACCAATCGAAACGCCAAGCAAGGTTTAAGAGCCAAGGTTTGGCTTTTATTGTTGGCGTTTTTGCTCCTATTTTTTTAGCAATGGCAGAAAGAATATTTTTGTAAATGTAGTTTTCGGAAATCACAATAAAACGTTCTCCACTACAATCGGAATGCAGTAATTGGTGCATTATAGATACAACATCCAATACAGAAACATATGCAGAGGTGCCATTGGTGTAAAATGGAAACCCTTTTTTTACGGAACTAAAAATTACTCCGCTTCCTTGATTCCAAAAACCGGGACCAAAAATCACCCCGGGATTCACTATAACTACAGATAATCCTTCTTGAAAACCGCGCCATACTTCCATCTCGGCGCCATATTTAGAAATGGCATAATCGCTATGGGAAAATTCTGGGTTCCATTCGGTTTCTTCGGTGATGGTATTGTTTACCCGATTGGCTTCATTAGGAACTAAATCTCCAAGTGCTGAAATAGAACTTACATGACATAATTTTTTAACCTTTTTATCAATACAGAAGTTTACAATATTGGCGGTTCCTTCGATATTTACTTTTCGTAATTCGTCTTCATCGTCGGGATTGAAGGAGATGAAAGCGGCACAATGGTACACGTAATCTACATTATGGAACGCAATTTCTAGAGAGGGTACGTCTAGAATATCGGCAGAAATCCATTCGATTTTGGTAAACAGTTCTCTTTTTTCGTAAAGTTCGAAAAGCAATTTTGTTTTAATTGTATTTTTTGGATTTCGATGTATAGCACGAACTGTTTCTGCTCCATTTTCTAATAAATGAAGTAGTAAATGCGCTCCTACTAAACCTGTTCCTCCTGTAACTAATATCATGGGGACAAAGATAATTAGTTTAGTGGATTTATAGCTTTTTTAACTTCGGAAAAAAGTAGGCCAAATGTTTGTTTTATAGCCCTGATTGAGCCGATAGCTCTCGTTGAGGCACGAAACGAGACTAAAGGCGAAAGCAGGAATTGGCTTTACCGATAAAGCCCGAGCCATTCGCTTCTAATAATCCAAAATAGGATTGTTGCCATTGACCTTGACAATTGTTATCTTTGCGCAAATTATAGTTATTACGATGAAGAATTTAGTGGAAGAATTGCAATGGCGCGGACTGGTTCACGACATTATGCCCGGGACTGAGGAACAACTTACTAAAGAAATGACGACGACGTATATTGGGTTTGACCCAACGAGCGATTCGCTGCATATTGGTAGTTTGGTGCCGATTATTTTGTTGGTTCATTTGGAACAATTTGGCCATAAACCTATCGCTTTGGTGGGTGGCGCAACGGGTATGATTGGGGATCCTTCTGGAAAATCGGACGAGAGAAATTTGCTGGACGAGGCTACATTGGATAAAAATGTTGCAGGAATTAAAGCGGTTTTATCTCGGTTTTTAGATTTTAATTCTACTGCTGCTAATGCTCCTTTGTTGGTAAATAACTACGATTGGATGAAAGATTTTTCGTTCATTAATTTTGCTCGTGATGTGGGTAAACGTATCACGGTGAATTATATGATGGCGAAGGATTCGGTTAAGAAACGATTGAGCGCTGAAGGTGACGGAATGAGTTTTACCGAATTTACTTACCAATTGATCCAAGGATACGATTTTCATCATTTGTATAAAACGCACCATTGCTTGTTGCAAATGGGTGGTTCGGACCAATGGGGAAATATTACTACCGGAACGGAATTAGTGCGCAGAATGAATGGGGAAGGCGCTAAAGCTTATGCTATGACTTGTCCGTTAATCACGAAAGCCGATGGTTCTAAATTTGGGAAAAGTGAAGGTGGCAATGTTTGGCTTACTGCCGATAAAACTTCGGTTTATAAATTTTACCAATTTTGGGTGAATACTACCGATGTAGATGCGGAAAAATACATTAAGATTTTTACTTTTTTAGATAAAAATACGGTGGATGCATTAATTGCAGAACATCAGGAAGCACCGCATTTAAGAGTTTTACAGAAGCGTTTGGCAGAAGAAGTAACCACTTTTGTTCATGGACAAGAGGAATTGGAACGCGCTATTTTTGCGTCGAATGCTTTTTTTAGTCCGACTATGGAGGATTTAGCAAAACTAGATGATGCTACTTTTGTAGAAGTTTTTGATGGGGTTCCGAATGCACAAATTTCTAAAGAGGATCTTGCAAATGGGATGGATATGATTGCAGCGCTTTCGGCAAAAACTAATTTTTTACCCTCTAATAGTGATGCTAGAAGGGAATTGAAACAAAATGCGGTTTCGTTGAATAAAGCTAAAGTTGCCGAAGACTATATAATTACCGAGAAGGATTTGATAAAAGATAAGTTCTTGGTGTTACAAAAAGGTAAGAAAAATTATTATTTGATTCAGGTAGTATAAATTGATTCCTTAGTTTCTTTACATCACTAAACGAGATAAGTTTACGTTCTATTGTTACAACATAGTTCTAGTTATTTTGCAAAAGAAACATACTATTGGTTTTTAAAAGACATAAAAAAAAGCCGTCTCATTTACGAGACGGCTTCTTCTATTTTAATTTTTGTCTTAAAGACTATCGTTTAATCACACGTAGTGATTTAACAGTATTCCCTTGGCTTACAATTACGTTGTAAACTCCAGATGTAAAGTTAGCACCTACTTCAAATCCTTCTACTTCTGTAGCTTCTAGGATTCTGCTTTCAACTAATTTACCTAACATATCGTAAACATTAATTTGTATAGCTTCTTCACTACTAGTTTTAACATCTAGCTTGAAGTTCTCTGCAAATGGGTTTGGATACGCTGAAGCTTTAAACTCTATAGAAGCTTCTTCTCTAACTGAAGTACAAGCTTTAATCCAAACGTTTACTGGAGTACTATAGGCTAATGTAGCACATGGACCGCTTGTTAACTTAACTCGGAACCAAACATTACCAGTAGATAAACTAGCTGCGCTATAGGTAGCGGAAGTAGCTCCAACAATATTTGTCCAAGTTGCTACAGTTGTATTAGTAACAGCTGTAGTACTAGTTCCAGCATTATAGTATTGCCATTGGATAGAACCTATAGAAGTTGAAGCTAACGTTAATGTTCTTGCTCCACTACAAACTGCTGTAGCTAAAGTAGTAGCTCCTGTATGACCAGTAACTGCTGCAGATTTTGCTGCAGGACTAACGGTTATTGTTATTGGATTGGAAATAGAAGTAGAACAAAGTCCACTTGACACAACCACTCTATAAGCAGTAGTAGCCGCTAGATTTCCGGTAGCTAATGTTGTAGTTACATTTCCTGCAACTGCAGCAAATGTTCCTGTTACTCCACTAGTAACTGTAGCTTTTTGCCAAGCAATAGTTCCGGTAGCACTAGTTAAACTAAGTGTC
>NZ_JBIKPS010000001.1:0-410985 GCF_044357305.1 Flavobacterium sp. | reverse complement strand
GTAATACTATTTTCTGTTTAATTTAGATAGCAAACGTAAGAATTCAATGTATAGCCATACTAGAGTAATCATCAATCCCATAGCACCATACCATTCCATATATTTAGGAGCTTTTTGAGCAGCACCTTTTTCTATTTGATCAAAATCTAAAAACAAGTTTAAAGCAGCAATTACAATTACAAAGATGCTAATTCCAATACTCATCAAAGAGTTGCCATAATGTACCGGTTGGTAGCTAATAAAAAAGGTTGCTATCCACGAAAACAAATAGTATACAGCAATCGCAGCCGTAGCAGCAATCACTACCGATCTAAATTTTTCGGTAACCTGCACAATTTTATATTTATACAAACCAAGACAAACTAAAAAGGTTGCAAAAGTGCAACTCACCGCTTGAATTACAATACCGGGATACATTCTTTCAAAAATTGCCGAAATACCTCCAATAAACAACCCTTCTGCAACTGCATAAGCCGGTGATAAATAAGTAGAAAGATGCGGTTTAAAAGTAGTAATCAAAACCAAAATAAATCCAACAATAGCGCCGCCAATAGTAAAAATTATAGGATTCTCCCCATTAGATGTCATGTTCCAAGTGCCAAAGGCACCAGCAACAAGCAACATCAAGAGTATAAAACTTTTGTTGATAGTACCCGCCACAGTCATCGTTTGGTTATAATCCATCACTACCGCATCGTGGGTAATAGAAGTATTATTAAAAGTGTTGGTTTTAAAAAATGGATTTTTAGAGCTCATAATAAAATTAATTTTTTAGTTGCTCAAATATACTTCTTCTTTTGAAATGAAAAAATATTTGCTAAAATATTTAACCTAATTTATGGTTTTTCAGAGGGAGCGAAATGCTTACGCAGATTAGTAAACCTATTTCAGGACAAGATAAAGTTTATACCTTCTCCTCAAATGCAACATCCACATTTACTATTTCATTCAATAAAATCACAATTTCTTCCAAATAATTAGACATAATTTCGGGAGAAATTACTTCTATAACTTCTTTTCCTGCCTTGTAATTGAATGGCAAAAACCCCGATTTTAAATTTTTAAAGGAAATAATTCCAGCTTCCATTTCTAAACCATTGGATTGTGGTTCGTACATAAAAGCGTAAGCAAGAATTTGGATAATCTTATCACTACTAATATCTTCGGTTAAACCCTTCCAGAATTTAAGCGTTACACTTCCCTTCTCTACTTTACCTGTTTTATAATCGATGATTCGGATTTTTCCGTTTCGGTTTTCTATTCGATCCACGTTACCTGCAATTTTTACTGGAAAAGGTAAATTTGGATGCTCTAAAACTCGTTCTAATTTAGATTCTAAAGCAATAATCTGAATTTGATCTCCCTTTTGAATGGCTTCCAATTCGGTTTTCAAAAAATTAAGTACGTTGCGTTTGGCAACTTCATACGCCAAAAGATTCCTCCCTTTTTTGATGTCCCCTTCTTTGTATTCTTTTTTGAATTGTATTAAAACTTCTTCATCAATATTTTTAATACAAATTTTAATGTCATTTTCAATTAATATCTTACCAATTAATGGTTTGTATAATTCTTCTAAAGCACCATGAATAATAGTTCCAAGAGTATTTACCGCGATATTTTCTTCTACTTCATCCGTTTCCGAAATGCGTAAAATACGTTGGAAATAAAACTGAATTGGATTCCGAATATAAGCCGTTAGAGAAGAAGGAGAAAATCCTTTTTCAGCAATTTCCCTCAATCGTTGCATCACACTTTCCGATTTTGGAACGATAATAGGTTGGTGTGCAATATCGGGAACATCGGCATTATAAATCTGAAACGACAGGTTGTGTTTGGGTTGTTTCTCCACTTCCAATTGGGTGATGAAACGGCTTTTTTCTCCAGCGTCCAACCCTTCACTATCCGAATTGTATAACAAATAAACATTCTTAGCGCGTTGCAATAAATGGTAGAAATGATAGGTATAAATGGCGTCTTTTTCTTTAAAAGTAGGCAAGCCCAATTCCCGTTTCACATCATACGGAATAAAGGAATTCATGCTTTTACCCGCAGGAAATTTCCCTTCATTTACCGAAGTGATAATTACCGTTTCAAAGTCCAGCACCCGACTTTCTAAAACGCCCATAATCTGCAATCCGTTAAGTGGTTCTCCTTCAAAAGATACTTCGGCAACATCAATTACTTGTTTGTAAATAGCATAAAGCGTGTCAATGTTGTCTATGTTTTCATGAGACGAGAAATACGAAATCAATTGATTGATTACTTTGAAAATCGAATATACAAAAGCATTCGTGATTTTTTCTTCTTCATTATCCCGACTCAAATTAGATTTTATTAGCAGCAGGATTCTAGATAAATTCTCGAGAACTGTAACCGAATTGGTATCCCATTTTTGGAAAAGCAATTGGAATAATTCGTTGCCATTTGGGTGCAGTTCGAGTATTTTTTTTTGAAGAATAAAAGTGTAATTATTTTGATTGATACGATTCACCAACTCCGATGCATTAACGAAAGGTTCCATTAACGGATGGGTTAATATATCCAAAACATCCTTATAATACAAGACATAACTAGAAGCATTTCTAGACAAAGCATTGGTATGCATTTTGAATAACTTTGCCATTAACAACTGCGCAGGATTGTTTTTGCTTGAAAATCCCATGGTAATATTCAACGCATCTACATTACTTGGTAACGAATATAAAATGGGAAGCAACAGACTTTCTTCTCCAAGCACAACGGCTACATTTTGCAGTTGTCCATTGTTGTCGTTGCTGTGTTTTTCAATAATATCGCCCACTATTTTGGCTTGACCAATAGATTTTGGTGTGCCAATAACTTGAATGTTTTTATCTTGTTGGTAATCGGTAGTAATCCACTCATAGGGATTGGTTTTATAGTAAGGCCATTCCGATTGGAAACGCCGTTGAAAAAGACCCGTATCGTGGTATTTATCCCTCAAGAATACTTCATCAATATCCCAATAAATTTTAGCTTTATCGAGAGCCAAAAGATGTTGCACAATTTTTTCTTCGGCTTGGTTAAGAGCGTTAAATCCTGCAAAAATGTAGTTTTTATCTTTTTTGGTTTCCGAAAAATGATTCAGATTACGAACCGCTTCTCTGTAAATTAGACCTTGGTATCCTACACCTTTTTCTAACAAATACTGGTAGAGAGAATGGTAGTAAAGTGGTAATTTCTTCCAGAAAATGAGATATTTATCTATTAAATCGGTACGTTTATCCACATCCACCGACCAATGTTCTATTTCTTTAATGTTTTCTAGATACTTTAAAACTTTATCGGGTTCTAATAGATATCGATCAATTTCATTAAAGTCTTGTAGTAGTGTTTTAGCCCAATTGGCAAAGGTTTCAAAAGGTTCTTTATCCTTGTCGGTAATTTCTAAATAGATGGTATAAAACTCAAATAATAGCTCTACACTATCAATAGAACGGATTCCGGCAAGATCTTGCACAAAATCTTCAATACTGATTATTTCAGGGGAAAATATAGTTTTGGAGGCTTGTTTTTTTAAAGCATCAATAAGAAAAACCTTAGCCCTCCTATTGGGAAGTATAATAATAGTGTCCGATAACTTATCCGAGTACTCGTTTAAAATTACTTGTGCAATTTGCTGAAGGAAAGTTGTATTTGCCATTGTATAAATATAAAAAAAACGCCCCGAATATCGGGGCGTTTCTTAAAAATATTTTGGAAGAAATTATTTTACTAATTTCACTTCAACTCTTCTGTTATTAGCTTTACCAGCTTTAGTTTTATTAGAATCGATTGGTTTAGTTTGACCAAAACCAGCAGAAGTTAATCTGTCGTTAGCTATCCCATTTTCAACTAAATAAGCTTTTACAGCAGCAGCTCTATCTTCAGATAATTTTTGGTTAGTAGCTTCTTTACCAGAATTATCAGTATGTCCTTCGATGCTAAATTTAGCACTTGGATATTCTTTTAATATAGCAGTAATTGATTGTAATACTGGGAAAGTTTGTTTTTGGAATGAAGCTTTACCGCTATCAAACAAGATAGTTTTAGCATATTCATTCAATTTTTTCATAACGTCTTCAGATACTTCAGGACAACCTTGATTAGCTACAGTTCCAGCAACATCTGGACATTTGTCATCTTTATCAAGAACTTTATCTCCATCTCTATCTGGCCATGGACATCCACCGTTTTCTTTAGGACCTTTTACTGTAGGACATTTATCAGCTTTATCAGCTATTCCATCTCCGTCAGCATCTGGACATCCAGCTAATGTTTTAACACCAGCAACTTCAGGACAAGCGTCATCTTTATCCATTACACCATCTCCGTCTGTATCGGGACAACCATTGAATGCAGCTAAACCAGCTACTTCAGGACAAGCATCATCTTTGTCGATGATTTTATCACCGTCTGTATCAGGACAACCATTAAATTCTAAAGGCCCAGCAGTTTCAGGACAAGCGTCTAAACGATCGTAAATTCCGTCTCCGTCAGCATCTTTAGCTCCAAATTTGAAGATAAGTCCAGCTGCATGTTGCATATGACTTGGAACGTCAAAGTTTGGATTTCTTGTATCATCAAACGAATGTTTGTAAGTTGAAGATAAAGAAAAACCTACTTGTTTAGACAACCATAAAGTTAATCCAAAACCACCATTAATTGTTCCTGCTGAAGCATCACCTAACCATGTGTAACCTCCACCAATGTGAGCAGAAGGATCAATTACACTAGATTTTATTAAAGACATGAAGCTGTATTTCACAACACCGTCTAACGCATAATATGTTAAATCTCCAGGATTAGTTACTGGATAACTACTTGTATAAGTAGTTGGGTCATAAACTTTATCTCCAACTATTTTAGAGATTTTATTAACAGAACCTGTAACTCCAAAAGTGAAATTATCTCCAACATATTTAGAGACGGTAACTGTTGATACTGAAGGGATAATGTTCCAATATTTTTTTGCATTAAAATATTGAGAAAATTGATCTTTAACACTTGACGCAGCACTTACTCTGCCTCCATCTACTGCGTTTGCACCAAACGAAATAGCCCATGTGTTGTCGCTATCTTGTGCCTGAGAGCTTAGTCCTAAAAGCATTAATAAAGCAACTAATTTGTTTAAATGTTTCATACTTAATTTTGTTAGATTATAAATATATAATTATGCAAAAGTAACACCAATAAATGAATTATCAAAATGTTAAAGCTAAATTTCTACATTATATGATTTTTAAGGATTTAGCAACTTCGGTAAAAGCTATAATTGCTCTGTCTAAATGCTCTTTAGTGTGCGCTGCTGAAAGTTGTACTCTAATACGAGCTTTATCTTTTGGCACCACTGGATAAAAGAATCCTATTACATAAATTCCTTTTTTCAACAACTCATCCGCCATTACTTGCGAAAGTTTTGCATCGTATAACATCACTGGCACAATTGCGGAATCTCCATCAATAAAATCAATTCCTGCTGCTCGTAACCCTGCTTTAAAATAATTGGTATTCCATTCTAGTTTATCTCTTAAAGTAGTATCTTTTTCTAAAAGTTCAAAAACTTTAATAGATGCACCAACAATAGCAGGCGCTAAAGAATTGGAAAACAAATACGGACGAGATCGTTGGCGTAAGATTTCAATCACTTCTTTTTTGGCAGTAGTGTAACCACCCATAGCGCCACCTAGTGCTTTACCTAAAGTTCCAGTTATGATATCTACGCGACCCATAACACCTTTAGCTTCCGGTGTTCCTTTACCTGTGGCGCCAATAAAACCAGCCGCATGGCATTCGTCTACCATTACTAAGGCATCGTATTTATCTGCTAAATCACAGATTTTATCTAATGGCGCAACTAAACCGTCCATAGAAAATACTCCATCGGTAACGATTAGTTTAAAACGATGTCCAGCTTCGGTTGCCTTAATCAATTGTTGTTCTAAATCTTCCATATTGGAATTTTCATAACGGTAACGGGCTGCTTTACACAAACGAACGCCATCAATAATAGAAGCATGGTTCAAACTATCCGAAATAATACAATCTTCTTCTCCTAATAAAGGTTCAAAAACGCCTCCGTTAGCATCAAAAGCTGCTGCATATAATATAGTGTCTTCCGTTCCGTAAAAATCGGATATCTTTTTTTCCAAAGTTTTATGAATATCTTGGGTTCCACAGATGAAACGCACGGACGACATTCCGAAACCATGCGAATCTAAAGCATCTTTGGCAGCTTGAATTACTTCGGGATGCGAGGACAATCCTAAATAATTATTGGCACAAAAATTTAGAACGGTTTCGCCATTAACCGTGATTTCTGCTCCTTGCGGCGAAGTAATAATGCGTTCCCGTTTAAAAATACCATTATCCTGAATGGTTTGCAATTCGTTTTGCAAGTGTTGTTGAATCTTTCCGTACATGTTTATTTTAGTTTGTTTTGTTTTTCTTTTGACACGAATTTCACAAATTTGCACAAATTCGAAATCTTTTTTTATTGCACTAATTTAAAACTTAGTTATAATTACTTCCTAGGCTATTAGGGGGAAAGTCTTTTATCTTTCGTCTATTTTCTATAATCTGATTTTCTACAAATTTACAATTTCAATTCCTTCTCCTATATATATGAGTGATTTTTTAACCACTTTATATCCCATGTCTTCAATTGCTTTTTGATAATTTTCTAATTGCACTTGGTATTTAGGCAAATGCGAACCCGTTTTATAATCCAATAAATAAATTTCATTGGAATTATTAAGTACCATTCTATCTGGTTTTACTAAATTTCCTTCTTTTTGGATGATGGTTTGCTCGTTCAAAACTTTCGTTCCTTCCGAGAAAAAGTCTTCCAAATCGGGATGGTTTACAATTTCGTGGATGGTTTTGGTTACTTCTTCTTTTTGATTAAAAACAATTAAACCGTTTTCGATGGCTTTGGTGATGGCCAAATCAATGTCGTTTTTAGTTTTTACAAAAGATAAAATTTCGTGGATGGTATTTCCGTATTCAATAGCATTTTGCTGTTTGGTGTTCCACATTACACTTTCGCGTTGGGCAATTTTGATATTTTTCGGATTCAAAGTTGCAGCAACTTGCGGAATGGTTTGCGTTTCTTTTACTTTTTTATCGTCAACAGATAATTTTTCAGGGTTGCCGAATTCATAATTAAGTTTCGTTTCCTCAAAGCCTTTATCTTGTAAAAACTGAATGAAAAACGTTGACAAATTTTTAGGCAAAGTGCCGTCTTTCTTAATGTTCATTGCCGAAATAACGTGCAATTGTTCTTCGGCACGGGTTAAAGCAACATAAAGCACGTTAACCGTATCCAACAAATCTTCTTGCTTTTTCTGGTTATAAATTTGGGAAGCCTCTGCTCCATAACCTTCTACTTTACTGCTTTTATCGACTAGTGCTTTGGGTAAACCAACAATTTCCTCATCGGCATTAAGCCAAATTTTTTCCTTCGGACCACGGCTAAAATCTTCTTCTGCAAAAGGAAAAATCACTACCGGAAACTCCAATCCTTTCGATTTATGAATGGTCATTATCCGAACAGCATCATTGCCTTCTGGCGATGGAATGCTTAATTTTTCTCCGTTTTTATCCCAATAATTCAAGAAATCCGATATTCCTGCTTGGTTTTTAATGTCGCGTTCTAGAACAATATCTAGAAAATATTGAACATACGCATTTCGTTTTGCAACAAGAATTACTTTCGAAATAATAATTTCTGTTGCCTCATACAAGGATTTTTTTCTGCTGTTTTCAAAAGAAAAATCCAATCCGAATTGCATTAACCAAGTCTGGAACTCCTTCTCGTTTTTTAGCGCAATTCCTTTTGCAATAAAATCATGAATTTCTAGTTGGTCTTGTTGGTTATTAGCCAAATAATACAAGAAATTGGCTTTGGCTTCTTGATCGTTACTATTTTTCAAATAACGTAAAATATTAATCACACATTGCACTTCCGACGACGCACCAAGCAACAAACTTTCAGAAGAAAGAATCGGAATTCCGTTTTCGGTTAAATAATTGGCAATGGCAGTTCCTTGCGATTTTTTTCGGGTTAAAATAACAATATCTTTATTCTTAAAACCATTGGTTTTTGCTTCTTCAATTTTCTTAAAAGTAGCCTCCAAATACAGTTCGTTTTTATCCAAACTATCTTCATCGAATTCCTCTTCCTCTATTTTTGGAAGAAACGAAATCGACACCAATCCTCCTTTTTTGCTATTGGTTTTTTGACGACTATGGTTCAAATACAAATCTTTATAATCTTCGTTTTCAAATTCCTTAGATAAAAACTGAAAGAAATCATTATTAAAATCAATAACTTCCGAATAACTTCTATAATTAGTATCTAAAGTAAATGCCTTTTTATCGGGGTTGTTAAACGGATTTTCGTCTTTGCTTAACTCTATAAATTGCTCGGCTTTTCCACCACGCCATCGGTAAATAGATTGTTTGGGATCGCCAACTAAAAGCAACGAACCTCGTTCCCCTTGCAGGTCTTCGCTCACTAGCGCATTATCAATTAACGGAATCAAATTTTGCCATTGCATTTCGGAAGTATCCTGAAATTCATCCATGAAAAAATGCTTGTACCGTTCTCCCAATCGCTCGTAAATAAAAGGCGCAGGCTGGTTCTGAATTTGTTCGTTAATCAACTTATTGAACTCGGCAATAGAAAGAATATTTTGTTCTTTTTGGATTTTAGCCAACTCGTTACTAACGGTATTCAACAACGAAAGTGGCGTAATATTTTTCAGAAAGGCTTCGTAGAAATTTCGCTTTTCAAATTTTTGATAAATATCTAATAATAATGCCAATAAATCGGGAATTATAGTTTCAATACTAGCCGAATCCTTAGCCGTTTTGTTGATTTTTATATCATCAACTTCGCTATACATTTTATTGGCAGGGTTGAATTTTCGCTCTTGAATACTCACCAAATGTCTAGGAAAATGTCCAGCAGAAAAAGATTTTAAATCGATTCCGTTTTTGTCAATTAAATCCAAGGCTTCATTTGCTAAAGCAACGGTTTCGTCTTCAATTTCTTTAGAAAGAGCACCTAGTTTGGCTTTAATTTCTACAAATTCGGTAATTGTTTTAGTATTAAAATGCGTGATTTCTTCGCGATTGTTTTCGTTCAAAATCATTCTTCCAGTATCCATAATTTCCCGAGAAACATCCCACGATTTATCCTCGTCGGTTTTTTCCATGGTAAAATCTACCAACAAATTAGTCAAAATTTCATCTTCACCGGCTTGTGCAATAATAGCATCCACGGCTTCTGTTAAAAGATTTTCGGTATCTAAAGAAACTTCAAAAGTTATTGGCAAATTTAAATCGTGTGCAAATGCCCGAATGACTTTGTGTGTGAATTTATCAATAGTAGAAATATCAAAAGCAGCATAATTATGAATCAAATTTTTGATGATGCTTTTGGCTTTGGCCTTAATATCTATCAAACTCAAATTGGTTTCTGCATGGATATTTTGCATCAACTGCATCGCTTTTTCCGAAGGAGTGTCTGAAGCAAATTCCGACAGACTTTCTACCACCCGACTTTTCATTTCGTGCACCGCTTTGTTGGTAAACGTAATGGCAAGTATGTTTCGGTAGGCATCGTTTTTAGTGGCAAGCAGAATAATTTTAAGGTATTCTTTTACCAAAGTATAGGTTTTCCCGGAGCCTGCCGATGCGTCGTATATAGAAAATGCTGGTTTATGGATCGTCATAATATATCTCCGAAAGGTTTAAAATTTAATTGGATAAATGTAATTCAATTTTAATTATTTAGACACTAATTTTACTAATTACACTTCTCATGTGATTTATGTAAAAAAAGTGTTTTCTTTTATAAAGATAAATGTATAAATTTGAAGTCAATTTTAATACTAACTTTAACAAAAATATTATGGCATTTGAATTACCACAATTACCTTACGCTTACGATGCGTTAGAGCCACATATTGATGCAAGAACAATGGAAATTCACCATTCTAAACATCATAACGCTTACACTACCAACTTAAATGCTGCTATTGCAGGAACAGATTTAGAAGGAAAATCTATTGAAGAAATTCTAAAAAATCTTGATATGACTAAAATGGCTGTTAGAAATAATGGTGGTGGATTTTTCAACCACAATTTATTTTGGACTGTAATGTCTCCAAATGGTGGCGGTTTACCAACAGGCGAATTATTAGCAGCTATCGAAAAAGATTTTGGTTCGTTTGAAGAATTTAAAACTGCTTTTTCTAAAGCGGGAGCAACACAATTCGGTTCGGGTTGGGCTTGGCTTTGTGTAAAAGATGGTAAACTGGAAGTATGCGGAACGCCAAATCAAGATAACACTTTAATGCCAGGCATTGGTTGTGGTGGAACTCCAATTCTTGCTATGGACGTTTGGGAACATGCTTATTACTTGCATTACCAAAACCGTCGTCCGGATTATATTGAAGCATTCTTCAATGTTATCAATTGGGCAGAGGTGACTAGAAGATACGATTTAGCAAAATAATCATTATTCTATTTTAAAGACAAATCCTAATTAAGCAATTAATTAGGATTTGTCTTTTTTAACTCATTGTGTGTGATTTTTAAACCACATAGATTCATAGTTTAAAAAAAACGAAAGGCGTTTCACTTTAATAAGAAAGCATAGTTATGTGAGCCCATGAATGGGCTATGTAGTACTTTTTTCTATGTCACTATGTGGTTCATTTTTTAAGTTGCTAATACTATTTCTTTAAATTCTCCAACATTATTGTGGTCATCGAATCCATTTCGTATTGGTGTTTCCAGCCCCAATCTTCTCTTGCTAAAGTATCATCTATGGAAGCAGGCCAACTATCGGCAATCTTTTGACGGAAGTCGGGTTTATAAGTTATCGTGAAATTTGGAAGGTGTTTTTTAATTTCTTCAGCAATTTGCGCAGGCGTGAAACTAATTCCAGCCAAATTATAAGCCGAACGAATTTTTACTTTTTCGTTATCCGCTTGCATGATTTCTATGGTTGCTCTAATGGCATCGTCCATATACATCATAGGCAACTTGGTATCTTCCGAAAGGAAACATTCAAAAGTTCCGTTTTCTAAAGCCTTATGGTAAATATCCACAGCATAATCGGTAGTCCCTCCTCCTGGCTCGGTGGTCCAACTGATTAACCCAGGGTAGCGAATGCTTCGCACATCCACTCCATATTGGTGGTGGTAATATTCGCACCAGCGTTCCCCGGTTTGTTTACTAATTCCGTAAACTGTGGTAGGTTCCATGATGGTGTATTGTGGCGTATTTTCTCTCGGAGTTGTTGGTCCGAAAACGGCAATACTAGATGGCCAAAATACTTTTTTAATCTTTTTGGCTTTCGCTAAATTCAAAACATGAAACAACGAATTCATGTTTAAATCCCAAGCAAATGCAGGGTTTTTTTCGGCTGTAGCCGATAATAAAGCGGCCATTAAATACACATCCGTAATTTGGTATTTTTCAATTAAATGCTCAATTTGATTATAATCTAAAGCATTTACTACCTCGAAAATCCCTTTGTTGACAATATCGCTATTTAATTTTCTAATGTCGGATGCAATCACATTGTCGTTTCCATAAACGGCACGGAGTTTCATGGTGAGTTCGGTACCTATTTGTCCGCAAGCACCGATGATTAATATTTTAGTAGTCATAAGTTTGTTTGTTTGTGATACAAATATAAGGTTTTCGTTTAAGAATAGTGGAAACTCCTGCTTCCATCTTCCATCTTCCCGCTTCCTACTTCCAAACATTTACCAAACCTTTCACAAAATCTCTAAAACAAAACTACTACTTTTGTATTTTTGTAATCTAATTCAAATTTCGCTGATGCAATTGAAATCTTTCTACCTACTATTCTTTGCGCTATTAATTGTTTCTTGTAAAGACGACGACTCGCAATTAATTATCGAACAACAAAAAGAAGCCCAAAAAAAAGAGGTTGTTTTTAATACCATCAACCGAGGTTGGGTTTTTGATATTAGTCCACTAGAAGCAACTACACAAAACAAAATACAAAACTGGGTAGAATGGCGGAATTTTTTAACCGAAATCAACCAAAAACCAAAAAGTTCTATTGGCGCATTTCAAAAAAAGGCTTCCGTTTTGTCTAAAAAGGCAATGGATTTACAGTTAAATATTCCGGAAGAATTTAATAAACCGCAAATGAAAACCCGCATTACGGTGCTTATTACCAAAATTAAAACGATGGATTTGTACATTCATTTGCGTCAAATTCCAGATCAAAAAGTAGTAAAACTTATTGGCGAAATAAATACCGAAATCGACTTTTTGCAATTGCAAATGGAGGAAATTGTAAAAAGAAGCCAAATCCCGGTGGAAGAAGGCGAGCAAGACCTTATTAAAATGAAGGACACCACTAGAGCAATCCCAAATTAAAACCTACTAAAACCACCCTCTTGAGTAAAAGCACTATTACTTCTGTTTATCAAAAATCGGCTAAAGTCCAGCAATTAGCAACCGCTTTACAACAACGCGACATTAAAATAAATGCCAAAGGTTTATTGGGTTCGGCGCTGTCCTTGGTGGTAGAAGCCACATTTGAAAAAGCCGAAGTGCCTTTTCTTTTGTTGTTTAACGATAAGGAAGAAGCAGCTTACTACCTCAACGATTTAGAACAACTGCTTAACGACCAAGACGTTTTGTTTTATCCAGGTTCGTACCGACGACCGTACCAAATAGACGAAACCGACAATGCCAATATACTGCTTAGAGCCGAGGTTTTAAACCGAATTAATTCCCGCAAAAAACCCGCTATTATTGTTTCGTATGCCGAAGCAATTTTTGAAAAAGTAGTCACCAAAAAAGAACTCGAAAAAAACACGTTCAAGATTTCGGTAAACGATAAATTGGCGATTGATTTTATCAACGAAGTTTTATTTGAATACAATTTCAAAAGAGTTGATTTTGTTACCGAGCCAGGAGAATTCTCGGTTCGTGGTGGAATTGTAGATGTCTTTTCGTTTTCTAATGACAATCCGTATCGGATAGAGTTTTTTGGAAATGAAGTAGATTCCATCCGAAGTTTTGATGTGGAAACCCAACTTTCCATTGAAAAATTAAAGAAAGTTTCCATCATTCCAAACGTGGAAAATAAATTTTTTGAAGAAAATCGCGAAAGTTTCTTGGATTATATCCACGAAAAAACGGTGCTTTTTATTCAAGATACCGATTTGCTCGGACAACAATTAGACAAACTTTTTGCTAAAGCAACCGAAGCATTTTCTAAATTGGACACCACTATAAAAAGGATGCAACCCGAAGAATTGTTTTTAAATCAGAAGCAATTTTTGAAGAAAGCGCTTTACTTTTCGGTAGTAGAATTAAACAATGCACCAACATTTGCCATTGATAAAACGTTGGAATTTCATATCCAGCCCCAACCCTCTTTCAACAAGCAATTCGATTTGCTTTTGAATAATTTAAACGACAATAATTCCAACGGAATTAAGAATTATTTATTCTGTTCCAATGAAAGTCAGGCGAATCGTTTTCATGATATTTTTGAAGATATCGGCGACGAAAATTCCAATGTTGAAATTCCAAATTCCAAATATAAAACCGTCGTTTTTCCGCTTTACCAAGGTTTTGTAGATGAAGAACACCAAATTGCTTGTTACACCGACCACCAAATATTTGAACGTTACCATAAATTTAGCATCAAAAATGGGTATTCCAAAAAGCAAACCATCACACTAAAAGAATTGACCTCTTTGGCCGTTGGTGATTATGTTACCCACATTGATCACGGAATTGGAAAATTTGGTGGCTTGCAGAAAATTCAGGTGGAAGGCAAAACCCAAGAGGCCATAAAACTGGTGTATGCCGATAATGATATTGTGTATGTGAGCATCCATTCGCTGCATAAAATTTCAAAATATAATGGTAAAGATGGCGCGCCACCAAAGATTTATAAATTGGGTTCGGGCGCTTGGAAAGCCTTAAAACAAAAAACAAAAGCACGAGTTAAACACATTGCATTCAACTTAATTCAATTGTACGCCAAGCGAAGATTGGAAAAAGGATTCGCTTGTGCACCCGATAGTTATTTGCAAAAAGAACTCGAAAGTTCCTTTATTTACGAAGATACGCCCGATCAAATTACTTCTACCAACGATGTTAAAATGGACATGGAAAACGATCGTCCGATGGATCGATTGGTGTGTGGCGATGTTGGTTTCGGGAAAACGGAAGTCGCTATTCGTGCCGCATTTAAAGCAGTGGATAACGGAAAACAAGTTGCTATTTTGGTGCCAACCACTATTTTGGCCTACCAACATTATAGAACGTTTACCGAACGACTCAAAGACATGCCGGTTACCATTGGTTATTTGAACCGTTTTCGAACCGCAAAAGAAAAAACCGAAACTCTTAAAGAATTAGGCGAAGGAAAACTCGATATTATTATTGGGACCCACCAATTGGTGAATAAAAATGTACAATTTAAAGATTTAGGATTGCTGATTATTGACGAGGAACAGAAATTTGGAGTGAACGTAAAAGACAAACTCAAAACGATTTCTGCCAATGTAGATACCCTGACATTAACCGCAACTCCTATCCCGAGAACCTTGCAGTTTTCGTTGATGGCAGCCCGAGATTTATCGGTAATTACTACGCCACCGCCCAATAGATATCCTATAGAAACCAATGTGGTTCGTTTTCACGAAGATTTAATTCGGGATGCGATTTCGTATGAAATTCAGCGTAACGGACAAGTTTTCTTCATCAACAACCGTATTGAAAATATTAAGGAAGTGGCCGGAATGATCCAACGATTGGTGCCCGATGCCCGCATTGGGATTGGTCATGGGCAATTGGATGGGAAGAAACTGGAAGAACTGATGTTGGGTTTTATGAATGGCGAATTCGACGTTTTGGTTGCTACCACCATCATTGAAAGCGGATTGGATGTACCAAATGCCAATACGATTTTCATCAACAATGCCAATAATTTTGGTTTGTCCGATTTGCATCAAATGCGTGGTCGTGTGGGACGAAGCAACAAGAAGGCCTTTTGTTATTTCATCACGCCTCCTTATTCGGCAATGACCGATGATGCTCGAAAACGTATTCAGGCATTAGAGCAATTTTCAGAATTGGGAAGCGGCATCAACATTGCCATGAAAGATTTAGAAATTCGTGGTGCTGGAGATTTATTAGGTGGCGAACAAAGTGGTTTTATCAATGATATTGGATTTGATACCTATCAAAAAATCATGAACGAGGCCATTGAAGAATTGAAGGAAAACGAATTCAAAGAATTATATCCAACGGAAAACAATATCGAAACCAAAGAATACGTAAAAGATTTACAGATTGACACCGATTTCGAATTGCTGTTTCCAGACAATTACATTAACAGCATTACCGAGCGCTTGAGTTTGTACAACGAACTGAGCGTTATTAAAGACGAAGAAACGCTTTTACAATACGAACAAAAACTTACCGATAGATTTGGCGCTTTGCCAAAAGAAGCCGTTGCGTTGCTTAACTCCATCCGTATAAAATGGAAAGCCACCAGCATCGGAATTGAAAAATTAATCTTGAAACAAGGTAAAATGGTGGGCTATTTTGTGGGCGACCAGCAAAGCGATTTTTACCAATCCAATCGTTTTATTAAGATGGTGCAATTTGTGCAACACAACAGCAACCTTTGTAAAATGAAAGAAAAAGAAACCAAAAACGGCTTGCGATTGTTATTGACTTTTGAAAATGTAAAGTCTATTAATAAAGCATTGGAGTTGATGAATAGGATGTAGAAATTATAATCTAAAATAAGTCGCTATGCGTTCCTGTTCTTACCAAAGTAATTTCTTTGGCTTTCTCATCGTGCAACCATATTAAAAGCCAATCTGGTTTTATATGACATTCCCAGTGTTTGGAATAGTTACCGCTTAATATATGAGGATGGTATTTTTGCGGTAAATTACCCGTAGTTTCCAATATCTCTATTACTGTCTTAAGTTTCGAGAAATTATAGTTTCTTTTTTACAAACTTTAATATCCTTGTTGAACCTTGAAGTATATACTAAGCTGTACATTAGATGCCTAATTTTTGAAACAAGTCTTTGGAGTTTTGAGTTTTTGTAATTGCTATTTTGTTTTCAGCATCATACATTGCTTTAACGGTTTCAAAGTTTGGAATATCGCATATCTCAACCCCTTTGTTTTCTTTAGAAAATAAATTAATTAAAGAAAGTAATGTTTTACCTGCTTTGGTGCGCTCATTTATTTTTAATGCAATATTTGTCATAAGGATTGATTTAAAAAACAAAGTTACAAAAAACCACTTAAAAATGTGTCACTTTTATTTTTCTCTTAATAGCAATATCCTATCCCAAAAAAAGAATAAGCAAAACGGCTTGCGATTGTTATTGACTTTTGAAAATGTAAAGTCTAGAAATAAAGCATTGGAGCTAATGAATAGAATTTAAAACAAAAAAACCATCTAAGTCAGATGGTTTTTGTTGTTTTAAATCAGAGTAAATTTTAATTTCTAATTACTTTAAAATTGACTTCTTTATCACTATCAAATTTCAATTTGAAGAAATAAGTTCCTGTAGCAAAAGAGACTAAATCTACATTGGTATTTAGATTATTTATTTTATTTTCATATAATAATTGCCCTGTAACATTGTAAACTGTAACTTCTGACATAAGTGTTTTAGAAGTAATTGCTACTTTTCCGTTTGTTGGATTTGGATAGTAACTAAAATCAATATAACCATTAACATTATTTACACTAAGATTTGGTGTACAAGAAATAGTTGCCACAAATCCTTCATCAGCAACCGCTTGATCTGAATAGAATTGCACAGTTAAAGAACCATCTGGAGCTGAAGATGTATAAGGTCCAGGAATATCTGTTCCAGTTGAACCACCAACATTTAATAATGGTGCAGCAGTTGAATTTCCATCATAAACGTATAGATAATCATAATCTAATTCTAATGAAAAGGCATTGAATGATAACAAAATAGCGTTGTTAGGCACATTAGGAATTATAGTTCTAACAACTGTTTCCATATCAGAATAATTTCCTGAACTACCACCTGTATCTGTAAATACAACACCATTGCAAAAATCACCAGCGGTAACAAAAATCAATTGTCTTCCTCCTATTTCTAAACCTGAGGTGCACGTTGGACGGATCTCAACTACATAATAAGAATTAGGATTCAATCCTATTGCTGGATAACTTGCAGTGGTAACATTTACCCAAGACCCAGGAGTTCCACCATAAGGATATACACTTACTTTCCAAGCCGTAAAAGTTCCCGAATCTAACCAAGTAATTGTTGCCGAATTTGTACCTATAGCATCAATTGAAATAGAAGAAATACTATTGATGCACGTATTTATACAATCTGTACTCAAACAGGTTCCACCATTAACTGCTGCCAAAATTGCCGCTGCTGGTTGTGGTCCAAATCCGTTATTAAAATTTATCCCAACACCCGAAACCAAATGGCAATAACTCATTATTGTCCCTTTTACTGTAGTTGATGGAATTGTAAGTGGCGTAGTTCTACAAGAATATCCTTCCGCAGAAGAACCTAATGCTGATGAAGCACAATTATCTATAGCAGTGTTATTACCGTTCCAAGCACAAGAATGGGTGTGTCTTGATCCTAATAAATGTCCGAATTCATGAGTAATTACTTGAACAGACCAAGAATAAGTTGGAACTGATGTTACACTAATATTATTAAGATCGGAATAACTAAAATTATTTTGAGAACAAAGTCCATTTATTCCTACAGCAACACCACCTAATCCTCCTGGGTCTATTCCAAGTAATTGTCCAACATCGCCATTAAAAGTAGGTCTAACCTCATTAAATTGGAATAAATAATCACTAGATGAAGTTCCTATTCCTTCATAAGGATCTTGAGTGGTCCAAATAAACATCGACTTCAATGAAATTGTGATTCCATTATTATTATATAATGTCTGTACATTATTGAAAACAGAAGTCAACCAGTTTGTTGTTGTAGTGGTGTCTTCTGAATTTTGTTGGTACAAATCGTAATCAATTTCAAAATATATCGTCACACATCTAGTGCTATTACTATCTCTATTATCAATTGGATTTTGAGCTTCTGAATGAAGGGTTTCAGGATCTTTAAAAGAACACTCAAATCCACTACTTTGTTTTAGATTTGAATCGGCATACACTATATAATCGGTGATATTGCTCTTTTTATCTAACTTTCCTATCACTAAATTGGTCAATTCGTTATTGGAAACTATCCCATTTAATTCATTGTTAAAGAAGTTGAAACTCGCCACAGAAGTATAATCTCCTTTCACGATTCCTCGATAATAAACTCCCGATTGGTAGGTAATATTTTTATTTTTATCTGTATCGATCTGAAATCCATTAGAAAACAAATTCACTTTATACAAATCAAGAGTAACTACAGTTCCGTTATAAGGAATTGTAAGTTCTATAAACTCATATTTATTTTTAACAATATCGTTGACTGCAGCAGTTCTAATTTTTGCAAAAGTAGCATTGGAAACTACTTTATTAGCTTCATTATTTATATTATCCTGAGAAACATTTAAAACGGAGATTGGTTTAAATACGGTACGTTGTTTTTCTAAATCTTGTATCTTTTTTGCCACCTCATTTTGAGCAAATAGAAAAACAAAACTCAACAACGAAGCAATTGTAAAAATTTTTTTCATAGTAAAATTGGTAATTTTTTTGATATAAAGTTAGTAAAAATCATATAACTTTATAAAAAGCGTAACTAAATTTATTGTTTTTTTAAAAAATGTTGACGTTAAAAATAGAAAAAAGCGTCTTCAATAGGTTCCAAATGATATTCCGCTCCTTCTTTGTGAATGGCTATAATATCAAAGCGAACTTCCACCTCTAAATCATTAGCGATTACATATTCGTTGACGGCTTTTACTAGGAGTTGGATTTTTTTGGGTTTAACAAAATCTTGGGGCAATCCAAAATCAATAGGAATATACTTTAATTAAATTCATAAATACTTTTCTATAAGTATTTCACTTGCACACTTCCAAGCATGAAAATCAATATTTTCCATATTTATTACATGTTATTTTTTGCAGTATTTTTAAGTTAACTTATTGACTATTATAGATTATTTATTTAAATTATTAATTTTTTTCACAATATTTTGTAATTTTTAATAAAACTATAACAATATTTTAACAATTACTTCGTTAATTTAATATAAACCTACCCAAATCTTATTTCATGAGTTAAAAATTACTTAAAAAAATATACGTTTCAATTTCTTTACAAAGCTAATACGAGAGCTGTTTGATAATAGACGAAACCGTTTTATTTACTAACTAATTTTTTAATCATGAAAAACAGAACCAAAATCATCCTTGCCACAGGTGTTGTAATCATTGCACTACTAAGCATCCGAAATTGCTCTTGCAACAGACCTAAATCAGTTGAAAAGCAAAAAGTAACGAGTAATATTTATTTACTGACCAATCCACCGCTTCCTGGCTTGGATATTCCGTGCCAAACATTTACCATTGATCCAAGTAAGCCAAATGTTGTTTACTCAAAATTTGGTGCTAAAATCAACATTCCTGCTAATGCCTTTTTGGATAAAGTAGGTAATCTAATCAAAGGAAAAGTAGAAATTTCCTTCAGAGAATTCTATAATCCTCTAGATTTTTATTTAGCAGGAATCCCTATGAATTATGAGGAGGATGGTGTGGATAAAGTTTTAGAATCTGGTGGCATGGTGGAATTGACTGCAAAGTCCAAAAACCAAGAATTATTTGTAAACCCTGCTAACAAAATTGCAGTTGACTTATTTAGTTGGACAAAATCGAAAGATTTCAATTTGTATGATTTAGATAAAACCAATGGAAAATGGATTGAAAAAGGTAAAGACGCTATAAATGTAACTACCATTGCAGGCGATACTAATGCATTGCCGGTTATTCCTCCAGCACCAAAAGTAGCCACTAGAGCTTCCTTTACTATACTGGATGAAACTAAAGAATTCCCAGAGATGGAAGATTATAAAAATGTTCATTTTGAGCCTATCGATATTTCAAAATGCAAAATTTCGGATGCCCAAGAAATGAAAGTGAAACCATTAAAAAACGGCATTTTTGAAGTGACTTCAATTTTAAAGTATGGTTCCTTTAGAAAAGAAAGTAAATGTGAATGTTATTTGGCATTTGAAGCAGGTAAAGATTATAATAATGCTCTGAAAACCTACCAAAAGAAATATGCTAAGTTAATAGAGGAAAGAAAGGTAATTTCCGATAAAATCAAATTTGAATGGGATAAATATTATGGTATTGTAAAATCATTCCAAAAACTTGAAATCAAAGATTTGAGTGGAGAAGAAAAAATATTAAGAACCTTAACCATCAATAATTTCGGATTTGTTAATTGTGATGCTCCCAAAAATTACCCATCTGGCGGGGAGTTTAATCCTGTTTATGTGGATGAAAATGGTAAGCCAATTACTTTGAATAATGTGGTATTGGTTGAAAAAAATACGAATGCCCTATTTAGATATTCTGATAAAGTAAAATACAATCCAAACAATGATAATTTATTGTGGGGGTTGACTAAAGACAATAAAATCGCTTATATAAAAAATGCAGATTTTTCTTCAATTGCAAATACACCTGCAAAGCAAAAAGTACGCATGCACCTACATAATGAAAAAGTGAAAACCTATGAAGATGTAGCTAATGTACTTTTTCATTGAAAACATAATTATTAACCTAAATTTAAAGTTATGAAAAAGTTAGTATTAGGAACTCTACTATTATTGAGCACGATTTCATTCTCTCAAGTAAAAATGAATATGGATTCTCTAATTGGATATTGGGAGCCAGATAAAAATGCGACACAAATGGTGATATGGAAAGACGTTTATGGGCATTATCAAATAATTGAATTTTCTACAACATCCGGAACGCCACTAATTTTGTTGTCTATGGAAATAAAAGAGGATGCTTGGTATTTAAAGTCTTTATTTAAACCAATTTATTGTCAGAAGCAAAATATACTTTTATTGATAATAATACATTAAAATGTGATATATTAGGTTGTGAAGGAGCTTCCATAATTTATAATAGAGTTAAATAATTTAATATGAAAAATCAAGTAATATTTTTTTCAATTAAAATTTTAGTTTTTGCTTTATTTGGTTTTACTACAATTACAAATTCAAATACTTTGGGAGAGTTTAAGCACTCTGTTAAAGTATCAAATTCATCACTTGAAGCTGTTCTTGTAGTTGGAAACACGGAAGAAAGCACAAAATCTGCAATGGTAGAAATGGATTCTCTTGCTTTGATATTTATCAAAAACGGAGTAAAAGTTACTAAGTTTTATGATAAAGATACCAATTGGGAATCTATAAAAGCTGCAGCTAAAACAGCAAGCTTTTTTGTTTATGCAGGACACGGTAGTACCCTAGGAATTAATGGTGCCACTGGTGGTTTGTGTCTTAAAAAATTTATTTACACTAAACAGATTCTAGAAGAGTTCCAACTCAAAAAAAATGCACTAGTGTTATTTAAATCGGTTTGTGGTGGTGCTGGATCTTCTGCTTTAGATGTTAAGGATATTGGTATAGTAGAAGCTACAAAACGAGTTACCGATTATGCTCAACCTTTCTTTAGTATAGGAGCTAGTTGCTATTTTGCAGACAATTACACTGGTGGAGTAGATTTATTCCTGACGGAGTTCTTTAACGGTAAAAATATAGAAGAATGCTATAAAGCGTCTACCAATTATGGTGCTGTTCATACAGAATTGAAAAAGCCATTTACAAATGATAACAAAAAACAAATTTTTGTTTCAAGTGATAAAAGCGAAGGCGTTACAACTCATTACAGTTATGAAAACGGCAAGAAAACAGTTAAAATAATTCCAACAATTAAAAGTTACGATATTGCGTTGGTTGGGAATCCTAGTTTTAGTATGAAAGATTTAAAAATAAATTAAAAAAAGTATCATGAAAAATATAGTATTGTTGTTAGTATGCTTAGTAACTATTAGTGCTAATGCACAAAAGATAACTAAGAAATTCTTAGAAGGTAAATGGACTTCCAAAAGTGATGAAATAGAATTTACTATTGAAAATAAAAAAGAATTAAAAATTGTGGATTTTTCAAACTTAACAGGCAATTATTTTAAAGTTGTAGGTTATCAGTTTAATAAAGGATTTTTTTATTTAAGTACAATCCATGAAGCAAACAATTGGGAAGCAATTGGTAAATTCATATTTATTGATGAAGACACTATGGTAGCAGATTATGTTAGTGATGCACCAGGACAAGTGATTTACAAAAGAGTATTGGATAGTAATAAAGAATAAAAGTTAAAATATCAATTCTGTAACTTACATTATACAAATATTTTTTGTAAACTTGCGTAAGAAAAATAGTACTTAATAAAAAATAATTTAAACAAATAAAAAATGAAAAAGCAAAGTTTATTAATTTCAGTAATAATCATTTTCATGATGTTATCTGTAACTTCATGTAAAACTCCCCAAACACTTGAAAAAACAACTGGAGCAGTAGAAATTTCAGTACCATTTTCTGAAAGCAAATATAAAACAGACAAAGATTTTTTTAGAGCTAAACAAATGGGGAAAAGCCAAGATTTAGCAACTTCTAAAAAAATAGCACTTCAAAATGCAAAATCTGAATTAGCTGGAAATATAAAAGCAATTGTTAAAAGAGTTACTGACCAATATACTAATCAAAGAACTGTTGGTGATAAACAAGACTTTGAAAATAAATTTGAAGAACTAGCAAGAGAAGTTGTTGACCAAACGCTCACTGATGTTAGAGTTATAGATGAAAAAATATTTAAGGAAACTGACGGAAAATTTTCCTACTGGGTTGCAATTGAAACTTCTAAACAATCAATTTTAGATGGAGTAGAAGCCAAGATTAGTAAAAATGAAAAACTCCAACTGGATTATGACAAAAAGAAATTTGAAGATGTTTTTAACTCCGAAATGGAAAAAATGTCAAAAGAGCAATAATCTTTCGCGCTATTTTTTAATTCTCTTTTTTGCATTAAATCTTTCCGCCCAAAAACAGATAAAAGTTAGCACAATAAAAGGAAAAGCTTTTATTAGTAGGGATGTCAGTCCTAATCAAGCAAAGGAATTAGCTTTAAATGATGCTAAAATTAACGCACTTAAAGCTGTAGGAGTTGGTGAAAATATTAAGTCCTACCAATTGCTTTTTACTAGTCAAGAGAAAAATGATTACTCCCAGTTCTTTAGTTCAGGTATTCAATCTGAAATTCAAGGGGCTGTGGAGTCTTTTAATATTGTTAATGAGGCAACAATTAAGAAAAGTGAAGTTGAAATATATATTGAAATAACTATTGATGCAACTGTTATAAAATATGAAACCAAACCAGATATAACTTTTGATGCAAATATTGAAGGTTTAAAAGCGGTTTATAATAATCATGACAATCTAATTTTCAACGTAACTACATCACAGAATTGTTATTTGACTATTTTTAATATTAATGATTCGGAAGCTACTTTAATGTTTCCAAATATTTATGAAAAAAATACTTCATTACTAGCAAAACAACCCTATAAATTTCCTTTAGGTAATGTAGATTATGAATTGGAGACCAACATAAAGGATAAGGAATCCAATAGATTAATTTTTGTATTTACAAAAACCGAAATTCCCTTTATTAAAATGGATAAAGACCAAGTTACAAGTAGCGAGGCTATTTTTAGTTGGATTTATTCTATTATGCCCGATCAACGAAAAGTAGATTATCACACATTATTTATTGTAAAATGATAAAAATGAAAAAGTTACTACTAATTATATTTTTTATTGGTCTTTATAGTACTGCTCAAAAAGCGAGTAACATAACTACACGTCAGGAGCTAAGTACTATTATTGTTTCTTATGATTTAGAAGCTGAATTACCCTGTAAAGTAAGTTTGTATGTATCTACTAATGGTGGAACTACATGGCAAGGACCATTAAATAAAGTAAGTGGAGATGTTGGAAACAAAATAACATCTGGAAGTCACAATATCACTTGGAATGTTTTAGAAGAATTTGAAGAGTTAAAAGGAGAGAATATTAAATTTCAAGTGAAAGCGGCTATTATAGATGATATTGAAACGGTTATAATTGGCACTCAAGAATGGATGAAATATAATATAGATACTAGATATTACAATAATGGAGATTTAATTTATGAGGTTAAAGATTCAGATAAATGGTCAAAGTTAAAAAAAGGGGCTTGGTGTTTCTATGATAACAAACCAGTTAATGGATACCATTATGGAAAACTATACAACTGGTATGCAATAAATGACCCTAGAGGTATTGCTCCTAAAGGATTTCATATAGCTTCCGATGAGGAATGGAAAACTTTAATTGATTTTTTAGGTGGAGAAAATGTTGCAGGAAGTAAAATGAAGTCAATTGGAACTAGATTTTGGGTGGAACCAAATTCAGACGCAAATAATATCAGTGGATTCGAGGCATTGCCTGGCGGTTGCAGGGATAACTTAGGTGATTTTCAAGTTATTGGATATAAAGGAATTTGGTGGTCATTATCAAATTTTGATAAAAATAATATTTTTGATAGAGAATTGTATTGGAGTATTGGTAACATATTCAGAAATAATTCAAATAAGCAATTAGGTTTGTCCGTGCGTTGTATTAGGGATTAGTCTATTTAATATTAAAAACGGACAGAATTTGAATCTAATTAATTTTAAAACAAACAAATCATGAAAATTAAAATAAATAAATATACAATTTCTATCGAAAAGGATGGTAAGCAACCTATTAAGGCAAATGATTTAGAACTAGATGTTGTTTTACCAATTGAATTAATTCCAAACAATAATGAAGTTTTTTTAAATACACTATTAAAAACAAAAAGAGCTATTATTACCACTTTTTATAAAAATGGAGATAAAGATTCTAAAATTTGGAATGCATCTAGAATGAATGCTAATTCTAATGTAATTGGAAACCTAAGGTCTCGTCAAGAATATAGAAATGGGAATTGGCAAGCAGCTAATATTGTAAAAGTGGTGGTTGAAGTGGGTAAAAACGATTCCTATAGAAAGGAAATAAAAGAAATGAAATCCTATAAATCTACTGAGTCTGAAAATTCTAAATCTAATAAATTAGATTACTTCGAACACTATTTAATCAAGGAAGGGTATAGTAAGCAAACTTCTTCTGGTAAGCCGTCAACAGTTTATGATTATAGTAATAGGGTTGAAAAAATTTGTGTAAGAGAATTAATAACAATTGATAAACTTAAAGAAAATATTGATTTTTATGTAAGCAAATATGATGATTTTGGAAGTGAAGCTGATTTCGGAAATAAAAGTCATCGAGCAAATATAAATGCTTTAAAGAGATTTCAAGATTTTTGCAAGCTAAATTAACAATTCAATTAGTTCATGTAATTATTTTAACTATGAAAAAAACAATTTTACTTTTTATTTGTTTTGTATTTAGCATCGCAACTTTTGCGCAAAATACGGCAACATCATCATCGGGTTCATTTGATATTCGTAAAAAAATTGAACCCCCTTTATTAGAGTTTCTTGAAGCTCCAACATTCGTAGATTTTGATGGAAATAAAGCTATTAATGCTAATGAGAAATGCAGTATTGTATTCAAATTACGTAATTCTGGAAAAGGAGATGCATTAAATCTTACTACTGCATTAAAAGCTACAGGAAGTATAAATGGTGTTACATTTAAAAACAATCAATCGTTAATAAAAGTTGGAAAATTAGGAGAAACTCAAACCCATGAGTTACCCATTACTAGCGATATCAATACTGTAGATGGAACTATTGAGTTTACTATTGAAATAGAAGAACCTAATGGATTTGGTTCAGAAAAAGTAACCATGCAGGTTAATACTAGAAAATTTTTAGCTCCAGATGTTAAAGTGGTTGATTTTGTTATTTTTTCTGGTGCAGCAGGAAGTACAAACTTAGAGTTGAAAAAACCGTTTTCAATTCAATTATTAGTTCAAAATTTAGGGCAAGGTATTGCTAATAAAGTTTCTGCAGCTATTAAAGTGCCTGATAATGTTTTTATCACAAATGGAGAAGCTTTTGTAGAATTTGATAATCTAGCTCCAGGGGAGAAGAAAAGTATTGAATATGAAATGATATTGAATTCTAAATATACAGCGAGTAGTTTACCAATTCAACTAACCTTGAAAGAATCAAACAATAAGTTTGCTTCGAATTGGGATAAAAGTTTTAGTTTAAACCAAGCCTTGGCTCAACAAAAAATAGTTGTTCAAGCAGGAGCCGAAGTAAAAGTTGATATTGTAGAAGCGTCCCTACGTAGTGATGTAGACAAAGATATTCCTAAAGGATTACCTTTAAATTCTAAAAAATATGCTTTAATAATCGGTTGTGAGGATTATGCTAAATACCAAAATGGTTTAGACAAAGAAGTAAATGTTGATTTTGCCGCAAATGATGCTCGGGTATTTTCAGAGTATGTAAAAATAACACTAGGTTATCCGCAAGACCAAGTATATTTACTCATTGACCCAACAAGTTCACAGATAAAACAAAATATTGAAAAACTTCAGAAGGCAATAGAAATTGAAAAAGGAAAAGCAGAAGTATTATTTTACTATAGCGGCCACGGTTTGCCTGATGAAAATACTAAGGAACCTTTTTTAATTCCTGTTGATGTAAATGGAAATAACCCACAAGAAGGAATTTCAATTGTAGATTTGTATTCAAAATTGACAAAATTCCGTACTTTGAAAGCTACAGTAGTTTTAGATGCTTGCTTTTCTGGTGGTGCTAGAAACAAAGAGCTTGTTGCCATGAAAGGGGTTAAGGTGAAACCAAGAATTGATGCTGTGCAAGGTAATTTAGTAGTTTTCACATCAAGTAAAGGGACTGAATCTAGTGCAGTATATAAAGAAAAACAACATGGATATTTCACTTATTTTTTCTTAAAAAACATAAAAGAATATGCAGGCGCTAGAACTTTAAATGAGTTGTTTATAGATGTGAATTATCAAGTTAGTAAAGAAGTATTAAAAATCGGTAAAACACAAACGCCTGATGTTTTGCCTGGAACTGAAATTGGGGATAAATGGAAATCGTTAACATGGTAAAAAATATTTTTTTAAACTTCATTTTTCTTTGCCTTATAGGTTTAAATTCTTATGCCCAAAAAGTAAGCAATATCAACATCCGCCAAGAGCAAAGCAATATAATTATATCCTATGATTTAGAAACCAAAACCCCATGTAAAGTGAGTTTGTATGTTTCTACAAATGGAGGTAGTAATTGGCAGGGGCCTCTTAAAAAAGTTAGTAGTGATATTGGTAATAAAGTAGTTTCAGGTAAACATAATATCACTTGGAATGTGTTAGAAGAATTTGAAGAGTTAACAGGAAATAATGTAAAATTTCAGGTTAAAGCTGAAGAATTAAGAACAAAATCTATAGTTTCAATCAATAAAGAACTTTTAAAAAATCCTAGAGATGCTAAATTATATAAATTACGAGGGGATTTAAAACATGAAAAAGGGGATTGGGATGGTGCTATTTCAGATTATTCGAAGGCAATTTTATTGAATCCAAAATATGCAGATGCATATATAGCTAGGGCAGAATCAAAACCTGTTGATTTCGATGCTCAAATTTCTGATTATAGCAAAGCAATTAGTTTGAATCCTAATGATGCATCAACCTATTTCAAAAGAGGTTTTTCTAAATTTCGATTAGAAGACTATAATGGAGCATTATCTGATTACAATATAGCCTTAGAATTGGAACCAAATAATACTAAATTTATTTTTGAAAAATCAAGGGTGAAAAGAGATTTAAAGGATATTAAAGGTTCTATTGATGATATAAATAAAGTAATCGAATTAGATTCATTGTATAAAGATGTTTATTATATGAGGGGTATATATAAATTAATTTTGAATGACACTGAGGGAGCTAATGTTGACTTTGAAAAACATATTAAAGCCAGTACCAATCCAATTTATGAGGAGTATCAAAGAATTGGGAATTCGAGATGGTATACTAAAGATTATAAAACAGCTATAACTTATTTTACAAAAAGTATTGAATTCTATGAAAAATTATATTCTAAAGAATCAGATACAGCTTTAGTAGCTTCAACGAGTTATTTAGGGAGAGCATTTTCAAGGTATAAATTAAATGATATTAAAGGTGCAAATTCCGATTTTGAAAAGTTTATCGAAAAATCCAACGATAAGGCAAAAGCAAATTCTGCTATTGCTATTGGATTTCCCTATTCATTTGAAGAATTTGATGATTTTCAAAATTCTATAAAATATCTCACAAGAGCAATTGATTTGAATCCAAATGATGCATCCAAATATAGTTCGAGAGCTTCAAGGAGAGAAGAATTGAAAGATGTAAAAGGAGCTATTGAAGACTATACTAAAGCTATTGAATTAGACCCAAATTATGCAGATTATTATGATAATATAGCAGATTTAAAAATAGAATTGGAAGATTATAAAGGCGCAATTTTAGATTATAATAAAGCTATATTAATTTCTCCAAATGAAAGTTACTTATATAATAGTAGAGGATTATGTAAATTTAATATTAACAATTATATAGGTGCAATTACAGATTATTCTAAGGCCATACAATTGAATCCTAAAGACGGAAACTCTTATCTTAATCGAGGTAGATTAAAAATATTAACAAAAGATAAAAAAGGAGGCTGCAAAGATTTAAACAAAGCAGGTGAATTAGGAGAAGATGATGCTTATAGAGATATTAATGAAAGTTGTAATTGAAATATTTTTTAACTTTTAAAATATAAATAAATTATGAAATATAAATATATTTATTTTCTGATGCTTTTAATTTGTTTAAATTCATTTTCCCAGAACAATGAATTTAGGTCTTATATAGGAAATGAAAAAAATAAATTCATTTCATCTGAAAAGTCAAATTCCGCTTATAATAGTGGAATTGACTTTATCAATAATAGCGATTATAATAATGCCGTAAAACAATTTACAATTACAATCGAAGATGATAAAAAACAAAATTACCTATCCACTGATGCATATTTGGCAAGAGCTTCAGCATACATTCAGTTAAATTTACTTAAAAATGCAATTCTTGATTATTCTGTTATAATAGAAAATGAAAAAGATAGTAATTATTTAATTTTAGCATATATTGGTAGAGGTGGTGTCTATGGTTACTTAAATGATGCCAAAAAGGGTATTGATGATTTTAAAAATGCTTTAATACTAAGCCCTAATGATGTTGATGCAATATATAATCTTTCAAGGCTTTACATACAACAAAAAAACAATATTAAAGGCTTAGATGCTTTGTGTCTTGCTGAAAAACAATACTACTTGCAAAAATTAAATAATCCATTAATTATTAGTTCTATATTGTATATGAAGGGAGTAGCGAAATATTCTTTAAGTTATAATGACTATTGTAAAGATTTTAATTCATCTTTAAAATATAAGACATATTTAGTAAAGGAACAAATTGACTTTATTCGAAAAGCATGTGGTAATTAGAATAGGAATTATTCTATTAGTATTAATAAGATAATGCTTCAAATATTAAACAAAAAAATCCAAAATTATATATCTTCAAAATAAATTTATAAATAAAATAACTATTTTAGTTATTTAATAAAGACTCAAAAATTATTAAAAAACTGGGACACCATCCTAAAAAATGTGTAATTTAAAAATACAGGGGTTTAACTTTTTGATTAAAGTTAAACCCTTTTTTAAAAATAATAAAAAGCATCTTCAATATGTTCCAAATGATATTCCGTTCCTTCTTTGTGAATGGCTATAATATCAAATCGAACTTCCACCTCTAAATCATTAGCGATTACATATTCGTTGACGGCTTTTACGAGCAGTTGGATTTTTTTGGGTTTCACAAAATCTTGGGGCAATCCAAAATCAATAGACGATCTGGTTTTTACTTCTACAATTGCTAAAGTATTTTCTTTTTGCGCAATAATATCTATTTCGGCTTTTTGGAATGTCCAGTTGGTTTCTAGAATTTCATAGTCCTTTTGCTGTAGAAATTCTACGGCTAATTCTTCCCCATGTTTACCAAGTTCGTTGTGTTCGGCCATAAATATTTAAAAATTCCAAAAAAAATAAATTCCAAATTCCAATCTATTTGTTAAATATAAAAATTAAATCCAACTCCTTTCAAAATTGGAATTTGGAATTTAATTATTGGGATTTAATCCGTAAATAAAACTTTACTTTCCAAATCGGTTACATCCAAATAAATCTGTTTGCCAAGAACCAAGGCATGATTATCGGCAGAATGTCCTGCTGGGAAGTTGTAAATCACCGGAATATGGTAGGGCTTGGTAACATCGTCAATAATTTCTAAAACGTTTTTTCCCCATGGGATTTCGTTGTCGTGCATTTTGGTCATGCCACCCACAATGATTCCTTTCAAACTTTCCAAACAACCATTGCGTTTTAGGTTCATCATCATGCGGTCAATATGGTACAAATATTCGTCTAGGTCTTCTATAAAAAGGATTTTATCGGTGCAGTCAATGGCTGAGGAAGAGCCTAAAAGGCTGTATAAAATAGATAAATTTCCGCCAACCAATTCGCCTTTGGCGGAACCATAGCGGTTCATTGGCTCACACGGAACGGTATATTCTAGAGATTCGCCAAAGAGTGCTTTGCGCAAACTTTCTTTGGCTTCTTCAGTTGCTTTCACGCTTACCGGCATAATGCCGTGGATGGAGGCAAATCCTAAATTGTTTAAATGGCTGTGCAAAACGGTTACATCACTAAAACCAATTACCCATTTAGGCGATTGCTTGAATTTAGTAAAATCGAGTAAATCAATCATGCGTACCGTGCCATAGCCACCACGAACACACCATATTGCTTTGATGTTAGGGTTGTCCATCATGGTTTGAAAATCGACAGCACGCTCTTCGTCGGTTCCAGCAAGTTGATTTTTGTCTAGGCCGATGGTTTTACCAATTACTACTTCCAATCCCCAATTGTGGAGCCATTCTATAGCCGGTTGCAAATTGTCTTCCACATTTTTACGAGCAGTTGCAACTATAGCAATGGTGTCGCCTTTTTTTAAATACGGTGGTATAATCATCTTTTTTTGTGCTTGAAGGTTACTAGAGACTACAGAAATAAGAATATAGAATAGATATTTTTTCATTTTCGATTTTAGAAACTCGAATACAAATATATAAATTAACCTGTTGGATACAATTAATAAAAACTCATAATTAAAATAATTAAACCACATAGAAGCATAGAAAAAAAGAGTTGGATAGCCCAATTAATTGGGTTCACATAACTATGTTATACTCTAAAAAGTGAAACGCCTTAACCATTTTATAAAACCTATGTTTCTATGTGGTTAAATAAAGTGCCAATTGATTTAAACCACATAGAAGCATAGAAAAAAGAGTTGGATAGCCCAATTAATTGGGTTCACATAACTATGTTATACTCTAAAAAGTGAAACGCCTTAACCATTTTATAAAACCTATATTTCTATGTGGTTAAATAAAGTGCCAATTGATTTAAACCACATAGAAGCATAGAAAAAAGTGTTGAATAGCCCAATTGATTGGGTTCGCATAACTATGTTATACTCTAAAAAGTGAAACGCCTTAACCATTTTATAAAACCTATATTTCTATGTGGTTAAATAAAGTGCCAATTGATTTAAACCACATAGAAGCATAGAAAAAAAGAGTTGGATAGCCCAATTAATTGGGTTCACATAACTATGTTATACTCTAAAAAGTGAAACGCCTTAACCATTTTATAAAACCTATATTTCTATGTGGTTAATAAATTAAGTTCCAATAAAAACCAATGCCCTAACACAGATTATCTCACATTATTTTATTTTTTTAGGCGTTTGATGAATTTCATTTGCAGAGTAAAGAAGGAAATAGCATCCGATTGCCACGTTCCTCGTAATGACAAAAAATAATTGCTTATTTTTGCATCATATATACCAAATTATCATGTTAGAAAATCCAAAAAGATATACCATTACGGCTGCGTTGCCTTACACCAACGGGCCAATTCATATAGGACATTTAGCGGGCGTTTATGTCCCGTCGGATATTTATGCGCGCTATTTGCGATTGCAAGGGAGAGATGTGCTTTTCGTTTGCGGAAGCGATGAACATGGCGTTGCCATTTCGATGAAAGCCAAAAAAGAGGGCATCACACCGCAAGAAGTGATTGATAAATACGACGCAATTATTAGAAAATCGTTTATCGATTTCGGAATTTCGTTTGATAATTATTCCCGAACTTCCTCTAAAATTCACCACGATACCGCTTCAGAATTTTTTAGAAAATTATACGACAATGGCGACTTTATTGAAGAAGTTACTGAACAATTGTACGATGCTAAAGCCGATCAGTTTCTTGCCGATCGTTTTGTGGTGGGAACTTGCCCAAAATGTGGTAACGAAGAAGCATACGGAGACCAATGTGAAAAATGTGGTTCGACGTTGAACGCGACCGATTTAATCAACCCAAAATCTACCATTACTGGTGATACTCCGATTTTAAAATCTACTAAACATTGGTTTTTGCCTTTGGATAGATACCAAGATTTCTTGAAAGAATGGATTTTAGTTGGGCATGAAAAAGACTGGAAAAACAATGTTTTAGGCCAGGTGAAATCCTGGTTGGACGATGGTTTAAAACCTCGTGCGGTTACCCGCGATTTAGATTGGGGAATTGATGTTCCTGTGGCTGGTGCCGAAGGAAAAAAATTATATGTGTGGTTTGATGCGCCAATTGGCTATATCTCGTCTACCAAAGAATGGGCTGCTCGTGAAGGAAAAGACTGGGAGCCGTATTGGAAAGATGCGGGTACTAAATTAGTCCACTTTATTGGGAAAGACAATATTGTGTTTCATTGTATTATTTTTCCTGCGATGTTGAAAGCCGAAGGAAGTTATATTTTACCAGATAATGTGCCTGCCAATGAATTTTTGAATTTGGAAGGAAACAAACTTTCGACTTCTAAAAACTGGGCGGTTTGGTTGCATGAATATTTACTGGATTTTCCGGATAAGCAAGATTCTTTGCGTTATGCATTGACCTCGAACGCACCAGAAAATAAAGATAATGACTTTACTTGGAAGGATTTTCAAGCAAGAAATAATAATGAATTGGCGGCTATTTTTGGAAATTTCATCAATAGAGTGGTGGTTTTAACCAATAAATACTACAACGGAATTGTTCCGTCACCAAATGAATTTTCAGAGGTGGACGAACAAACTTTAAATGAATTAAAAGCTTATCCAGCGGTGATTTCTAGTTCTATTGAACGCTACCGATTTAGAGAAGCGCAAGGCGAATTGATGAACGTTGCTCGATTAGGAAATAAATATTTGGCCGACGAAGAGCCTTGGAAAATGGTAAAAACCAATCCGGAGCGTGTGCAAACACAAATGTATGTGGCTTTGCAAATTGCTGCTGCTTTACGTGTTTTGTGTGAGCCCTTCTTGCCGTTTACGGCGTGTAAATTATCGGGGATTTTAAAAACAGAATTGAACTTGAGTTGGAAAGATGTTGCCGAAACGTCCGATTTAATTCCGGCAGGACACCAAATAGGAGAAGCCGAAATATTATTCGCTCAAATAGAAGATACGGAAATTCAAAAACAAATAGACAAACTAGAGGCTACTAAAAAAGCAAATACAGAGGAGATTGCTTCGTCTCTCGCAAAGACAGAAGCGCAAAAAGAAACCGCAACTTTTGAAGATTTTTCAAAATTAGATTTGCGTGTGGGAACTATTTTGGAAGCCGAAAAAATGCCCAAAGCCAACAAACTTTTAGTTTTGAAAGTAGATACCGGAATGGATGTAAGAACCATAGTTTCTGGAATTGCCGAACATTTTTCACCTGAAGAAGTGATTGGAAAACGTGTTACGGTTTTAGTGAATTTAGCACCAAGAGCCTTACGCGGCGTGGAAAGTCAAGGGATGATTTTGATGAGTAACAATGCCGAAGGAAAACTAGTTTTTGTAAACCCAGATGCCGATGGCGTTGCCAATGGTGCGTTGATTAGTTAATATAACTTTAAGACTAATTTTTTTAAACCATTAAGAATTTAAGTTTCATTAAGCCCTAATTTGCTTAACTTTCTTAATGGTTTATGACCAAAAAAATAACTGAATTACATATAAAGTCTTAATTTTTTCAAAAAATAAAAATGAAAAACTTCCTCTCTAAACTTCCAAAAGCCGAATTGCATTTACACATTGAAGGTTCGTTGGAACCCGAATTGATGTTTGCTTTAGCGCAACGCAATACAATTGAAATTCCATATAAAAGCATTGAAGAAGTTAAGGAAGCCTATAAATTTTCGTGTTTGCAGGATTTCTTAAACATTTATTATGCAGGTGCAAGTGTGTTACTTCAGGAGGAAGATTTTTACGATCTTACCATGGCCTATTTAACCAAATGCCACGAAGAAAACATTGTGCATACCGAAATTATGTTCGACCCACAAACGCATACGGAACGCGGCATTGCCTTTGAAACGGTAATCAACGGAATTCAAAAAGCACGAAACGAAGCCCAAGAAAAATGGGGTATTTCTTCGTTTTTAATTATGAGTTATTTGCGCCATTTACCCGAGGAAGCAGCATTTAAAACTTTGGAGCAATCGTTGCCATTTAAACATTTAATAAAAGCTGTAGGTTTGGATTCCTCCGAAAAAGGAAATCCACCTTCTAAATTCTATAAAGTTTTTGAAGCATCTGCTAAAGCTGGCTATGTATTGTTGGCACATGCTGGCGAAGAAGGTCCGGCTGAATACGTTTGGGAAGCCATTGATGGATTAAAAATTGTACGCATCGACCACGGAAATAATTGTTTGACCGATGAAAAATTGGTAAACGAAATCATCCAAAGGGATATGGCTTTAACGGTTTGCCCACTATCTAATTTAGAGTTGAAAGTGGTTGACGATTTGAAAGACCATCCTTTAAAAACGATGTTGGATAAAGGCATTAAAGCCACGGTAAATTCCGATGATCCTGCTTATTTTGGTGGTTATTTGAATCAGAATTTTATTGCCATTCAAGAAGCATTACATTTATCGAAAGCCGAGGTAGTTCTTTTGGCAAAAAATTCGTTTCAATATTCTTTATTGGAAGAAAATCGCAAACAAGAATTAATGAATTTAGTGGATGATTATGCTTTAAATAATTAAAAAATGAAACTAAAAGTAATTGCTTTTGATGCTGACGATACCCTATTTATAAACGAGCCTTATTTTCAAGAAACCGAGCAAAAATTTTGTGCTTTGATGAGTGATTATTTATCGCAACAAGGATTATCGCAAGAATTATTTAGAGTTGAAATTCAGAATTTAGATTTGTATGGCTACGGAATCAAAGGTTATATTCTTTCGATGATTGAAGCCGCGATGAAAATTTCAGACAATACCATTTCGATGGAAATTATTGAAAAAATTATTGTTTCTGGAAAAGAATTACTTCAAAAACCTATTGTTTTATTGGAAGGTGTAGAAGAAACATTGGCACAATTACACGGAAAATACAAACTTATAGTTGCCACAAAAGGCGACCTGAAAGACCAACAACGCAAGTTACACGATTCGGGTTTAGGACATTATTTTCACCATATAGAAGTTATGGCCGATAAGCAAGAACTCAATTACGAAAAATTATTGTTGCGATTGGAAATTAATGCTTCCGAATTTTTTATGATTGGAAATTCTTTAAAATCAGATGTTTTGCCTGTGCTAGCCATTGGCGGTCATGCGGTTCATATTCCGTTCCACACCACTTGGGAACACGAGAAAATAAGCCATAAAGTGGAACATCCCAATTTAAAACGTTCGAAAAAATTACGGATGTTTTGCCATTACTATTAAAATAATTTAGCAAATTTATTTTTCTAAAACATTAAGAAATTAAGACACATTAAGACTTAATGAAACTTAATTTCTTAATGGTTTAAAATTTTAAAAATGGTATATATGAAAGAAAAACTTAATCTCGATACTTGGAACCGTAAGGAACATTTCTTGTTTTTTAAACAAATGGAAGAACCTTTTTTTGGAATTACTGTTACTATAGATTGCACTATGGCTTATGATAAAGCGGCATCTTTAGGAGTTTCTTTTTTTTCTTATTATTTGCATAAAACTTTAACGGCAGTAAATACTATTGAGGCTTTTCGGTACCGAATTATTGGAGAAGACATTTATGTTTTTGATCAAATAAATGCTTCGGCAACGGTATTACGAGAAGATAAAACTTTTGGCTTTTCGTTGATGGAATATCAAGAAGATACTATCCTATTTTCTGAAATCGTAATGAAAGAAATTACCCGAATTCAATCCACCACAGGGTTATTCACTCGGGAGGAATATGGTGAGAATTTAATTCACTTTTCGGCTTTACCTTTGATAAATTTTACTTCGTTTTCACATGCCCGAAGTTTCACTTGGCCCGATAGTTGCCCAAAGATATCGTTTGGAAAAATGATGGAAGAAAACGGTAAAAAAACAATAGCAGTATCCATTCATGTGCACCATGGTTTGATGGATGGTTACCATGTTGGGTTGTTTATTAATTGTTTGCAAGAATTACTTAATTCCTAATTGAAATAAGTCCAGTTGGCGCCGTCGCTAATTACAATACTACTTCTAGAATTATTTTCGTACATGTAAATCTGTGCAGATCCTCAATTCATTTTAGCCATAAATTTAAATTATGACTATTGCAATTCGCTTTTACAAAAATGATATAATGACGTTTACATTAGTTGATTTATATATATTTTAGATTATTTTTAATAAATAATCGTTTATATACAATTTACTTACGATAAAAAGCATTGGCAATAATTTGTTAATGTAATTTATAGTATTAATATTGTAAAAACAATTTTAAATATAAAAAGGATGGAAAACAATTACATTATTAGCTCAAATCCAGTTTTTGAATTATACCTTGAAAACAATTATTTAATTATAAACAATTCTAACTATTTTAAAGGCAATTATGTAATACCTTTTCAAGAAATTGAGAGTATTGAACTGATTCGCTGTTTTACTTTTTGGGATAAAATCATTAAAGCGTATTTCAAATTTTGGAAACCAACTAAATCTCTGTTTTTAATTCTAAATTTAAAAAATGGATGGAAAAATATTTTGCTTAACGAGTGTAATACCAAAAAAACCAAGAAGGCAATTAACCAAATAAATGAAATGCTGAGTAATAATGCTATAGCGTTACAACCTGAGTTGAGTTAGGGGATAAAACACATCAGTCACTTTGCCAAAAATGGAAAATAAAAAGAAAAAAAAGTCTAAAATTAATTATTTTGTAAGAACGCTTATTGTCATATTGGGTGTATTAATAATCTCACTGATAATCAGTAAATTTTATATTTTTGAACCAAAAGGTGAAATATCAAATGGGATAATAATACTTTTAGGACTATTGATAATTTTATCTCTAAGTGAAATATTTGATAGTTTTTCATTAGGCCAGTTTATTTCATTAAAAAAAACTGTTGCTGAAAAAAACGAAAAAATTGTTGAATTAAAAGAAACTAATGAAAAACTATTCAACCTAATAGTTTCAAATAATATTTCCCAAGGGCAATCAATGACTAATAATAATGGGATTTCTGAAGAATTAGTAAAATCAATACTTTCATCAGTAATAAAAGCAGACAAAGAAACTACTCAAAATGAAGAAAATCAAAAAGAAAAAATCTCGGAAATTCTTGTTGAAGAAGAAGAAAAAACAACTAATCTAAGCGCGCCTAGAAAAAGATTAAACTTACCTAAATTAGAACAATATGTTTTAAATAAATTTATAGAAAATAAGGAATTAAAAAGGTATAAATTTATAGAAAATGCTCAAATTCTAGTTCCGCAAAAGGATATAGATCCAATTAGCATTCATAATCCCGTTTTTGATGGATATGTAGAAACAGAAAATAGTGAAATGTTTATAGAAATTAAATTAAGAAGTGCACCATTAATGTTGTTCCGGGAAAGGCTTTATGTAATGCTAAACAAACTGTACTATTATAGAATTTCAACAAAATCAAATGTTTATCTAAATTTAATATTAGTAGAAAGACCTACAGATGAAAGTAAACAAGTTTCTAATAGCGAGGAAAGATTAATTAACGAATTTATGCCAGCTATGAGACTTGGCTTGTTAAAGATTGACTATATACCCCTTTTGGAAAAAGAAATGAAGGGATTATATAGAGATTAAAGCGAGTTATAATTGCTTGTTCAAATTGGGTTTAAGTTAAATTTAAATTGATTATAACTCATAGATTGTCATTAAATAAAATTTTGGATGTATTTCTTCCCATTATCAATTACAAACTAGCAATATAATAAGATTTCAGATTAGTAACACTAAAGCCACACCATAAAAACACACACTAAAGTTAAATAAATAAAAACCTAAAAGACGAAAAAATTCGCCTTTTAGGTTAATGTTGTTTTTACTTACCCAAAAGTAAAATTTCATTGGCAACCACTTCGGTGATGTAGCGTTTTTCTCCGTTTTTATCGTCATAAGAACGGTGAGTGAGTTTGCCTTCAATAGCAATTTCTTTGCCTTTGGTTACATATTTTTCAATAATGTCGGCAACTTTACCCCAAGCAGATACACGGTGCCATTCGGTTTGTTCTACTTTATCTCCGTTTTCTTTGTAATATACCTCGTTGGTAGCGAGGGTAATGTTTGCAACTTTTTTTCCTCCTTCAAGAGTTTTGATTTCAGGGTCTTGACCCACATGTCCAATTAATTGTACTTTGTTTCTTAATGCATTCATGGCGTTTAAATTTAAATTGTTAAAATTATTGTTTTTAAATAGTGGAAGTTGTAGTAATTATGTTACTCACTTTCAACATTGCAAAGTTGCGACGGTTCAACAATATTATTCGGTAAGTAACCATTTACTTTCGGTTGTAACTACTTGTAAGCGTTTGTAAATGGAAATTTTTTATTACATTTGATATTGTTACTATCGTAATAGTAGTGTGGTATTGGAAATGAAACAAATAAACACTACCGTTTGTGTTTAGCCCTGATTGCAGTGGAAATCCTGGCATTGCGATAAACAAATTGTACTATTGGATTGTTTCGTTCCTCGCAATGACAGATTGGAACGGAAAGCAGGAATTTAGTAACCAAATAATGCCCCAAACATCTGCTCTTAAAAAAAGAAAATAGTATGAATAAAAACTGTTTGGAATGTAACGAAAAAATTGTAGGTCGTGAGGACAAAAAGTTCTGTAGCGATGGTTGTCGCAATGCTTACAACAATAAAATTAACAAAGACAGCACTAATTATATGCGCAATACTAACAATAAATTGCGGAAGAATTATAGAATTCTGTCGGAATTAAATGTAGATGGGAAGTCGAAAACTACCCGATCTAAAATGTTAGGCAAAGGATTTGATTTTGAATATTTTACAAATATTTTAAATACCAAGTCAGGAAATACGTACTGTTTTGTTTACGACCAAGGCTATATGGCTTTGGAAAATGATTTTTTTATTTTGGTTAAAAAAGATATCTAGCAGTTATGAAAAACAAATTCACTTCCGTATCTCTTATAGTGGTTTTGGCATTGCTGCTATTGGGAATTTTCTATTTTAGAATGCCGCAAAGTTACGACACTACCGAGGCACCACTATCGGAATTTTCTACATCGCGGGCGTTGCAAACTGTGAAAGCCATGACTGCTAAACCGCATTTTGTGGGTTCTGAAAACCACGAAGTGGTGGCGAACTATTTGGTGAAAGAATTACAGAATTTAGGTTTACAACCTGCCTTTCAAGAAGGATTTACAATGACCGAAAAAGGGACTTTGGTAAAATCCAAAAACATAATTGCAACCATTAAAGGATCGGCAAGTACCAAAGCATTGTTGTTGCTGTCGCATTATGATAGTGCTCCGCATTCCTATTCCTATGGTGCGAGTGATGATGCTAGTGGAGTGGCGACCATTATGGAATCGGTTCGTGCTTTTTTGTATTCTAAAAGCAAACATAAAAATGATATTATTATTCTTTTTACCGATGCGGAAGAATTGGGTTTAAACGGTGCCACTTTATTTGTAACCGAACACCAATGGGCAAAAAAGGTTGGTTTGGTGCTTAATTTTGAAGCACGAGGAAGTTCGGGGCCTAGTTATATGCTCATGGAAACCAACGAAGGCAATGCCAATATGATTGATGCTTTTTGCAAAGGAAATTCATGTTATCCGGTGTCGAATTCGTTAATGTATAGCATCTATAAAATGCTTCCGAACGATACCGATTTGACCGTTTTTAGAGAGAAAGGAAAAATCCAAGGATTTAATTTTGCCTTTATTGACAACCATTTTAACTACCATACCCAGCAAGATACCTACCAACATCTCGACCCAAATACACTGGCACATCAAGGAACCTATCTTTTTCCGTTGTTACAATATTTTTCGAATGCCGATTTAACCCAATTGAATTCTACCGAAGATAAAGTGTATTTTAGTGTTCCGTTTTTTATGGTTCGCTATCCATTTTATTGGATTATTCCAATGGTTTTACTAGGATTTGGATTATGGGGATTGTTTCTCTTTTTGGGATTAGGGAAACGAATGTTCTTTATTCAAGATATTTTTAAAGGGTTTGTTCCGTTTTTTGGCGCCTTATTTTCTGCTGGATTGGTTACTTATATAGGTTGGAAAATCATCTTATTGAGCTATGCCCAATACCAAGATATTCTACAAGGATTTACCTATAATGGCCACGATTATGTGTACGGATTTATAAGTTTGTCGCTTGCTATTTGCTTTTGGTTTTATAAAAGTGATACCAAGAAAAATTCCGAAATGGTCTTGCTTATACCTGCACTTTTTGTTTGGTTGGTTATTAATGTTGCTATTGTACTATTGCTAAAAGGAGCCGCATTTTTAATTATTCCGGTGCTTGCAAGTTTGCTGATTTTCGGCTATTTTGTTATCACCCAAAAAACAAATGTCTATTTGAATCTGCTTTTGGCAATTCCGACTTTGGTAATTATTGTGCCTTTTATTACAATGTTTCCGGTAGGTTTAGGTCTAAAAATTCTCGTTGGAAGTTCTGTTTTAACCGTTTTAAGTTTTAGTTTGTTGTTGCCAATTTTTGGTTCGTTTCCACGAAAAGGAATTTGGGCTGCATTCTTCTTGTTGCTTTCTTTTGGATTTTTTGCCAAAGCACACCAATCTTCGGGCTATGCCAAAGGAACGGCAAAACCAAATAGTTTAGTTTATATAGTAAATGGGGATACCAATAAAGCCAATTGGGCAACCTACGATACTAATTTAGACGAATGGACTAGAGGCTATTTAGGTCAAAACCCAAAAAATGCCGAGGTATTAAATACCAATAAATTATATAGCAAATATGGTTCGAAATATACATTTATGGCAGATGCTCCCGCTAAAAAAATAGCCAAACCAACTATAGAATTTATTACGGATTCCGTCCTTGGAGCCAATCATTATTTTAAAATTGTAATTACTCCCAATAGAAAAGTCAATCGCTATGATATTTTTGCAAATGACAAACTAACTATTAATCATTTAGTGGCGAATGGTGTTAAAGGATTGGATATTAAAAGCAATATTATTTCTAAAAAAAGCAACAAATTGCTAAGTTATTACGTGGTGGATAATTTCCCTTTGACTTTAGAGTTCTCGATTCATGCTAGTCAAAAACTAGATTTGAATTTAGTAGAAAGTTCGTTCGATTTAATGACGAATAGCCAATTTAAAATGAACCAAAGAAAAGATTGGATGATGCCGAAACCATTTGTATTGACAGATGCAGTGGTGATTATGGAAAAATTGCGCGCCACTTTGCAACATCCAAAACCATAAAAAATAATTATTATTCGTTTAAAAATACCATAAATTGGTATATTTGTAAAAAGAAAAATTATGGCACGTAATACATCGATTTTAATAGGAGAGTATTTTGAAAATTTTATTAAGGAACAAATTGCTTCTGGGAAATATAATTCTGTAAGTGAAGTGGTTAGAACTGCTTTGAGATTATTTGAACAGGAAGAAAATCAAGCAAAAACATTAATTAATGAACTTCAAATAGGAGAAAAAAGTAAAAAGATTACAAACTTTGATAGAGAGAAAAATCTAGAGCAACTTAATGCCAATTTTCTGAAATAATGTCAAAATATAGTATCAGCGAAAAGGCTTTGGAGGATATTAATACTATTTGGAACTATACTGCTGAAAATTGGTCAACCCAACAGGCCAATCGTTATTATAATTTAATTTTAGATGAAATAGAGTTTGTTGCCGCAAATTTTGAAACAGCAAAAGATTTTGAGACTATCCGAAAAGATTATCGATATTCAAAAGTAAAATCGCATTTAGTGTTTTTCAAAAAGACAAAAAATAATGAAATTGAAGTTGTAAGAGTTTTACACGAAAGAATGGATATTAAAAACAAATTAATTGAATAAAAAAATAAAAGCAAACCTCCTCTTTAATGAAACAAATTAGCATACTTGGTTGCGGTTGGTTGGGATTTCCTTTAGCAAAATCGTTGCTTAAAAATGGGTATACAATTTCTGGCTCTACAACTTCGGTAGAGAAAATTTCAGTATTGGAAAATGCAGGGATTACTCCGTTTTTGATCCGTTTATCGGATGTCACTATTGAAGGTGAAATAGCTTCTTTTTTAAAAAATTCCGAAATTCTAATTATCGATATTCCACCTAAATTGCGTGGAAATTCTACTGAAAATTTTGTAGCTAAAATTCAAAATTTAATTCCTTTTATAGAAAAATCTTCTGTGAAAAAAGTCCTTTTTGTGAGTTCTACTTCAGTATATTCGGAGGAAAATACCACAATTACCGAAGATACCTTTCCAAATCCAGACACCGAAAGTGGCAAACAATTGTTAGAAGCCGAGCAACTTTTGCAAAGCAATAAAACTTTTCAAACTACGTTTATTCGGTTTGGAGGATTGATAGGAGAAAATCGGCATCCGATACAATTTCTTGCAGGCAGAACGAATATTGAAAATCCGGGAGGACCTATTAATTTAATCCATCAAATGGATTGCATCGGAATTATTGAAACCATTCTTCAGCAAGATTCGAAAGAAAACGAAACCTTTAATGCGGTTGCGCCATTTCATCCTACTAGAAAAGAATATTACATCCAGAAAGCATTAGAATTTAACTTGCCTTTGCCTGAATTTAACGAAAGTAAACCTTCCATTGGAAAACTTATTAGTAGTGAAAAGGTGGAACAAGTATTAGGCTATTTGTTTTCCAAAAATAAGCTATAAAAAAAGGTGCAATTTCTTGCACCTTTTGTATATAATACTATTTAGACTACCAGATTTTAACTCGTTTTTCTGGTGCTACATACATTCCGTCGCCTTCTTTAATATCAAATGCTTGAACAAAAGTATCCAAATTAATTAATGGAACATAAGCACGATACATTGCAGGAGAATGCGGATCGGTTTTCACTTGATTTTTCAAAGCTTCATCTCTAATTTTACCTCTCCATATGGTTGCCCAAGAAATAAACAAACGTTGCTCTGGAGTGAATCCATCAATTAGTCCTGGATTTCCATTTTCTTTTAAATACAATTGCAATCCGTCATAAGCAGCGTTAATTCCGCCTAAATCACCTATGTTTTCTCCTAATGTAAATTTTCCATCTACATGCGTTCCTGGAAGTGGCTCTAATGCCGAATATTGATCTGCTAATGCAGTTCCTAAGGCTGTAAATTGCGTTAAATCTTCTGCAGTCCACCAATCAATAAGATTTCCGTCGGCATTATAACTTGCGCCTTGGTCATCAAATCCGTGAGAAATTTCATGTCCAATTACAGCTCCAATTCCACCGTAATTTACTGCTTCATCTGCTTTATAATCGTAGAAAGGAGGTTGCAAGATTGCAGCTGGAAATACAATTTCGTTATACGAAGGATTGTAATACGCATTTACTGTTTGTGGAGACATTCCCCATTCGGTTTTGTCTACTGGTTTAGAAAGTTTAGCCAAATCTTTATTCCATTGCCATTTTGAAATATTCATGATATTATCAAAATAACTTCCACCTTCTAGAGGGCTTTTAACTTCTAAAGTGGAATAATCTTCCCACTTGTCTGGATATCCAATTTTGATTGTTAATTTATTTAATTTTTCTATAGCTTTCAATTTGGTTTCAGGCGACATCCAAGATAAATTGTTGATTCTAATTTCATAAGCACGAATCACGTTTTTAATCATTTTAGATGCTTTGTCTTTTGCCTCAGCAGGAAACATTTTTTCAACATATAATTTTCCTAAGGCTTCACCAACAGTACCATTTACAACTTGAAGTGCTTTTTCATGACGAGGGCGTTGTTTTAAAGCTCCTGTCAACGTTTTTCCGTAAAATTCCCAATTGGCAGTTTCAATAGCTGTTGATAATTGACTTGATGCACTTCTTAGTAATGTCCAACGCATGTAGGCCTTCCAAGATTCTACTTTATTTTCAGTAAAAATAGTTTGTAACGCAGCCATATATCTTGGTTGGGTAACAATTATAGTGTCTAATTTAGAAAAACCAACCCCTTTTACATAGGTATTCCAATTTACAATAGGAAGCATTTTCTGTAAATCTGAAATAGCCGTAGGATTGTATTGTTTTTTACTATCTCTGCGTTCCACTCTATCCAGTCTTGGTTGCGACATTTGAATCTCTAAAGCTAGAACTTTTTCTGCATTTACTTTTGCATCTTCCGGTGAATCGCCTAAAAACTGCAACATTTTAGCTACATGAAGTACGTATTTTTCTCTTTTTTCTTTAGAATCTTTATCTTCAGAAACATAATAATCTCGATCGGGTAATCCTAAAGAACCTGGACCAACACTCACAACATTTCTAGTACTGTTTTTTTCATCAGCACCAACACCAACACCATAAAAACCAACACCTCCGCCTTGCGCTTCGGTTTCCATCATTAATTTTTGTAAATCTTGAATGTTTTTTACAGCATTAATTTTTACTAAATACGGTTTAAGTGGAGCAATTCCTTGCTTGTTTCGAGCCACAGTATCCATAACCGCTTTATACATATTGATTGCTTTACCCTGATCTGTATTTGACTTATACTTTGGGTTTTTAGAAGCTTCGTTTAATATTGCCAAAGCATCTTTATCGGTGTTTTGACGCAATTCATCAAAACTACCCCAACGGGTTTTATCTGCAGGAATTTCGGTGTTTTTTAACCATGTTCCATTCACAAATTTAAAAAAATCATCACTTGGTTTTACCGATTTATCCATTAAATCCAAGCCTAATCCTGGCATTTTTTGTTGGGCATTGCCTTGGTGGATAGCAAAAAGACTTGCCGCCAAGAAGCCAAACTTAATTGTAGTTTGAAGTTTCATATTGTTTTTTGATTGTTTATACAAATCTATTAATTTTAAACTTACAAAATGTTAAAAAACCCTTAATGAAAAAAGGTTTGAGTATTGAGGTTTAGTATTCCAAAAGTTGTTTTGTAACTTTGCAAAAAAAAATGCTATCCAAACTTAAAGAATATAAAATTTTCATTGGTTTTTTTGTGCTTTTTTCAATTGTTACTATAAGTGCTTTTTACACTGTATTAAAACCAAAACCAAAACTTGCCCTATTCAATCCAAGTGATGTAAATCCAGAATTGGTAGATTCTACTGTTCAATATGTGGCTATAGACCACACTATTGCAGATTTTTCTTTTACTAATCAAAATGGTAAAACAATTACTCAAAAAGACTATGAAGGCAAGATTTATGTTGCCGATTTTTTCTTTACTACTTGTGGTTCTATTTGTCCGAAAATGACCAATAACATGGTTTGGTTGCAAACTCAACTTAAAGATAATCCTAATGTTTTATTGCTTTCCCATTCGGTTACACCAGATATTGACAATGTTACTGTATTAAAAAAATATGCCCTTGAAAAAGGAGTTATCGACAGCAAATGGAACTTAGTTACCGGAAACAAAAAAGACATTTATTTCATTGCTAGAAAATCCTATTTGGCAGTTAAAACTGGAAAACCATCGGAAATGTATGATATGGTACACACTGAAAATTTTGTTTTAGTAGATTCGAAACGTCGCGTTCGCGGATTTTATGACGGGACCAACCTTGATGGCGTAACAGAACCTGGAATTAAAAATGTGAAACAACTTTTGGAAGACATTACAATATTGATAGAAGAAGAAAAATAATCCTTCTATTAAAAAACTAAAGCCTAAATTTTATTGTAAACAAGTATAAATAAAAACTTAAAACTTGATAATTATCATAGATTTTACATTGCAAAGACGTACTTTTGTATTTTAATTCAATCTAAATAAAGCCGTGCAAACTACAATTGCTCAACTAAAAATTGGTCAAAAAGGAATTATCACCGATTTTAATATCGATGAAATTCCGTTGAAATTACTTGAAATGGGTTGTCTTCCTGGCAATTCTGTTGAGTTAATTCAGATAGCACCTTTTGGTTGTCCTTTATATTATATTGTAAATGATTCGCATGTGGCTATTAGGCTAGAAACTGCAAAAGAAATAACTGTAGTCATCGATTCTAAAATTTAATGGCACATAAAAATATCAAAGTAGCTTTAATTGGAAATCCAAATACTGGTAAAACTTCTGTTTTTAACCATCTTACGGGTTTGCACCAACAAGTTGGAAATTATCCAGGAATCACTGTAGAAAAGAAAATTGGATTGTGTAAACTTACCAATAATGCCAAAGCTATTATATTAGATTTACCCGGAACCTATAGTTTAAATGCAAGTTCAATTGACGAAAACGTTGTGATTGAATTATTGATGAACAAAAAAGACGAAAATTTTCCGGATGTTGTGGTTGTAGTCACTGAAGTTGAAAATTTAAAACGAAACCTCCTTCTTTTTACCCAAATTAAAGATTTAGAAATTCCTACCATTTTGGTCATCAACATGAGCGACCGCATGAAACTGAAAGGGATTGAATTGGATATTCCCTTTTTAGAAAAAGAACTTCAAACCAAAATTGCTTTAATCAGTTCCAGAAAAAACATCGGAATTGAAAAAATAAAAGAATTAATATTAAATTACAAATCCCTTTCAACAGAACCTTGTTTAAATGCTTCTTCTATTGACCCAGAATATTTTGATAAATTAAGAAAAGCATTCCCAAACCAATTGGTTTATAAACTTTGGTTGGTGATTACCCAAGATGTAAATTTCTTGAATTTAGACCGAAACGAAATGAAAAGTTCGTTTACTAAATCGCATGCCGACCTAAAACGATTACAACAAAAAGAAACCATCAAGAGGTACCAATTTATAAACGATACTTTAAAATTAGGTCAAAAAATTGATCAATCCAAAGCCTCCGATATTAGAGCAAAACTAGATCGAGTATTAACTCATAAAGTCTTTGGCTATTTGATTTTCTTTGTAATATTATTTGCTATTTTTCAATCTATTTTTGACTGGAGCAGCATCCCAATGGATTTCATTGACAGTTCCTTTGCAAACTTAGCTTCCTACGCAAAAACAAACCTTCCTGCAGGCGAATTTACCAATTTAATTAGCGAAGGCATCATCCCAGGAATTGGCGGAATTTTGATATTTATACCTCAAATTGCCTTTTTATTTCTGTTTATTTCCGTTTTAGAAGAAAGCGGCTACATGAGTCGGGTGGTTTTTTTAATGGATAAAATCATGCGAAGATTCGGGCTTTCCGGAAAAAGCATCGTGCCATTAATTTCCGGAACTGCTTGTGCCATTCCGGCAATTATGGGTGCTCGAAATATTGAAAACTGGAAAGAACGATTAATCACTATTTTGGTAACACCATTTATTACTTGTTCGGCAAGATTACCGGTATATGCCATTTTGATTGCGCTTATTATTCCACAAAAAAGAATTTTCGGATTTTTAAGTTTACAAGGATTAACCCTTATGGTTTTGTATCTTTTAGGATTTGGAATAGCAATATTTTCGGCTTATATTTTAAATAAAATTTTAAAAATAAGTTCCAAATCGTATTTTGTGGTAGAAATGCCCAGTTATAAAATTCCGTTATTTAAAAATGTTGCCATTAACATCTTAGAAAAAACAAAAGCGTTTGTTTTTGGTGCTGGTAAAATCATTTTGGCAATATCTATAATCCTTTGGTTTTTGGGCTCTCACGGACCAGAAGCAACTTTTGGAAATGCCGAAAAAATAATTGCCCAAAAAACCGAAATTAATGCAACGAATAGAGATAATCTTGTAAGTGAATACAAACTAGAGCATTCGTATATTGGAATTCTAGGAAAATCTATAGAACCCGCAATTAAGCCTTTGGGTTACGATTGGAAAATTGGAATTGCCGTAGTAAGTTCGTTTGCTGCCCGAGAAGTTTTTGTAGGAACACTAGCAACCATTTACAGTGTGGGAAGCCATAGCGATGAAGAAGCAACCATAAAAGAACAAATGAAAAATGAGGTTCGCGAAGACGGAACGAAGACTTTTAATTTTGCTACTGGGGTTTCCCTCTTGCTTTTTTATGCTTTTGCCATGCAATGTGTGAGTACTTTAGCAATTGTGAAAAAAGAAACTAATTCGTGGAAATGGCCAGCAATTCAGTTGGTATTTATGAGTGGTTTTGCATATCTAACGGCACTTTTAGCCTACCAGTTTTTGAAATAATCTCTATCAATTTATTTAAAAAATGCAACAAATACTCGTTTACTTCGCTCTAGGAATTGCCTTAGCTTATTTGTACAATAAATTTTTTGGGAAGAAAACTCGAGCCAAAGGCGAACAGAGCGGAGCTAAACCTAAAAAAAATTGTGGTGAGGATGATTGTGGGTGTCATTAATACTAGTATTAAATAGCTACTCTTTTTAATTAAACCACTTCAATTACAAAGTCAAATAAATAAATTTGTTTACACAAACAACGCCTTCAATTCGGTTGCATCGTGTGGATTCATTTTTCCGGCAAGAACCAAACTCAATTGTTTTCTTCTTAAAGCTGCATCAAAGCGCAGCTTTTCTTCTTCTGTTTGAGGTTCTAGTGCGGGCACCGAAACAGGGTTTCCCGTTTCATCTACTGCTACAAAAGTATAAATAGCCTCGTTTGCCTTGGCTCTAATTCCAGATTCTCTATCTTCAATCCAAACATCCAAGTAAATTTCCATAGAGGAAGTAAATGCTCTAGAAATCTTGGCTTCTATAGTTACCACACTTCCTAAAGGGATAGCACGGTTAAAAGCAACGTGGTTTACTGAAGCGGTCACTACAATTCTTCTGGAGTGTCTTCTAGCAGCAATACTGGCCGCGCGATCCATTCTAGCCAATAATTCCCCTCCAAAAAGATTGTTCAAAGGATTGGTTTCGCCTGGCAATACCAAGTCGGTAAGTATCGTTAAGGAATCAATAGGGTGTTTTGGAGTCATGTTGTTTTTTTGCAAAGGTATTTATTTTAATTTTTGCAATACGAATTTCACGAATTAACACGAAATCTTTTGCATTTGTTCTTTAATCTTAGTTAGGAAACGAGGCTTGCAATTCGTGCAAATCTGCAACAATATAATTTGTGAAAATTCCTGCAATTCGTGTCAAAAAAACCATAAAACCAAAAAATCCCGATACCTCGGGATTTTATTATAGTTCTTCAATCAACAACCACGCTTCGGGATTGTGTGATTTTTTTATTTTTTGCATTTCGGTTTGCGCTTCGCTATACGAAGAATAACTCTTATAAATAACAGGATATAAACCGTGTTGATTTTTTGCAATCCTTTTAGCTGGATATTTAAGATGAATAAGCTCCTCGTACATTTTATCCGCATTTTCTTGTTTTAGAAAAGCACCCGCTACAATATGATACGGCATTTTACTGCCTTTTACCGTTAAGGTTACCGCTGGAAGTGGATTAGAAATAAAGAAGGTAGCCTCTTGAATTTTTTGTTCCACTTGTTTTTGTACTTTAGTTTGAACCGCTAAAGTTTCCTCTTGCACTTTTTGTTGGTAATAGTTATTTCCTAAAACCCCTCCAGCACCAAGCAAGCCAGCACTTAAAACAAAGATGGCAGCATATTTCAAGAACGGATTAGAATTTCTTTCTTCAGGAACTAGTGCAATTGGATCTTTTTCTTCTTGTTTTTCAACAACTTGTTGCAAGACTTCTCTTTTAATTGCAGGAGAAACGTAAGTAGTCAACCCAAAAGAATCCGTTAAATAATTCACCGAATCCGAAGGAGTGAAAACAAGATTTTTTTCAGCATTTAAAGAAAAATCACCAACATTTTTTATACTAATTGTTTCTAAATCTTGTAATTTAGATTTCCAATTAAGCACTTGATTTTCAATAATGGCAACTGCTGCTTCGTAAGATATCTTTTCCGATTGGGCAAAATGATTTGCTAATAATCCGTCGTTATTTTTCAAATACGAATTAAAAGAAACCAATTTTTTTGGAGGATAAAACGAATGCAACCCTTCGTGTAACTGCGCCGACTGGATTTCGGTTAAAAAAGCACCAAAGCCAGGAACGGTAACACACTGGTACCGATAGAGTAATTGCGAAATATATAAATCCATCTTCATAATTACAAAATTAAGTATTTAATGGAAAGCGCAAAACTTTATCAACAAATTTTGTTAACAATTTTAATTTATTCCTTATTTTTATACTACACAATTTAAAAGTATGAGCGAAACGGAATTAATACACCTCTTAGCACTATTAAAAATAGAAGGCGTTGGCGATATAGTAGCCAAAAAACTTATTAATCATTGCGGTTCTGCCGAAAAAGTGTTCCAAGCCAAATCCGATTTTTTAAAAAATATTGATGGCGTTGGAGCGGTATTGCTAAAAAAATTAAAAGACAAATCGGTTTTGGATATTGCTCAAAAAGAAATGCAATTTATTAAAGATAATGCTATTTCTTGTTGTTCTTATTTAGATAAAAATTATCCCGAACGTTTGAAACATTGTATTGACGGGCCTGTGGTTTTGTTTTCTTCGGGAAACATAAATTGGAACACCCGAAAAGTAATTAGCATTGTGGGCACCCGCCAAGTTTCGTCTTACGGCATGGAATTTTGCAAAAAATTAATTCAAGATCTTGCTCCTTTAAACCCCATTATCGTTAGCGGATTTGCCTATGGCGTAGATATTGTTGCCCACCAAGCCGCAATGGATAACAATTTGCAAACCATAGGTGTTTTGGCCCATGGATTGAATCAAGTATATCCTAAAACACATAAAAAATACTGTGCCAAAATGGAAAAAAACGGTGGTTTTCTTACCGAATTTTGGAGTACCTCCAATCCAGAGAAAGAGAATTTTGTAAAAAGAAACCGTATTGTAGCAGGAATTTCCGAAGCAACTATTGTAATAGAAAGCGCCGAAAAAGGAGGCTCTCTAATTACTGCAATCTTAGCAAATGAATATAACAGAGATGTTTTTGCGGTGCCCGGTAGAACTTCCGATAAATACAGTCAAGGTTGTAATAATTTGATAAAAACCCAACGTGCGCATTTATTGACTTCGGCTGCCGATATTTTATATATCTTGAATTGGGAACTAGAAACTAAAGAGGAAAACCAAGGCATCCAAAAACAACTATTCGTTTCTTTGGATGAAATAGAACAGAAAATTTATGATTATTTGCTTCAAAATGGCAAAACAGAAATTGATATTATTGCGCTAGAATGTGACTTCCCAATTTTTAGAATCTCCTCTTTTTTGATAAATATGGAATTAAAAGGGGTAATACGACCACTTCCAGGTAAATTGTTTGAGGCGATTTAAACATTAATTTGTAAATAAATTAGGACAAAACAATTAAAATTATATTTTTGCTTTTCATTATTTTTTTTTCTTATGAATAGTATTGAATTATTTGAAGCCGCAGGTATTTACCAAGAAAATGCTACCGAATTTGTTTTAGAAGACACTCTAAAAGTTTCCAAATATATAGATCTACAAAAAATACAGAATCCAAATTTGGGTACTACGGTTGCATCTAATTTGACAGAAGCCCTAAAAAATTATCCTAACGAACTTTGGTTTATTGCCTATAATAGAATACTATACAATTTTTTCGCAAAAACAAATCATTCCCGAGGCAGGTTTAGTACCGATAGAGTTGTTTCGGTTTCCAATGAAGCGATTCAAGCATTTATTGCAAAGTTTTTGCTTGACGAATTGGACTCCTATTTCGAACAAAAAGTAGCCCACGGAAAGTTTGAAGAAATAGATGATTTTCTAGTTGTGAAAGAATATTTACCACAAAAATCATTAGAAAAATTAGAAGTAAAACTTTCAGAAAAATTTGATTTTGTATTACAAACGTTGGAGCAAAACCCTTCGGTAAATGAGGCAATCAGTATAAATTTTATAAAATACCGAAGTTTTTACGATTTACTATCTCATTTTAAATCGCCACAAATAGACGAAAAAATAAAAGCGTTATTATCAAAATTTACTCCTTTCTCTAATTTCGGAATCCAAACCGAATACAATAATTCCATGAAAATGGCAATGGCTAATTATAAGACAAACGATCACGATTTAGCTAATCTTTTGAAAATGAATAAAGAAGATACTATTGCGAGAACCCAAAAGACCTCCTCTAGCAGTAGTTCGGCATTAACTACAGGAGGAACTATTGCTTTGGTTATTATTGTAATTCGATTACTATTATTGATGGTGCGTTGTAGTCAGTAGATTTTTTAAACTTTAAATAGTAATAATGATGAACTGGAATGTATTAAAAACTGAAGTAGATTACAAAAATGCTTCAATAAGATTAATGGAAATATTCCACGCTAAACCTAATACACCAGAGGGTGACGAGTTGGATTTATTAATTGTTTTAGTAAAAGATTATGATGATATTCATAATAATTTACAAGAATTAGACTCCTAAAATAAAATCTCTGTAAATTTTGGTTGTCTTTACTCAAATCCTAGTTTCACTCTAACTTTTTGCAATACTTCATTAGCAACTAAATGCGCTTTAGCAGCCCCTAGTTTTAGCAAACTGTCTACTTCGACACGATTAGAAATGTAGTAATTATATTTTTCTCTTTCGGTTTTAAATTTTTCGCAAATAAGTTCAAAAAGTGCTTGTTTTGCATGACCATAACCGTAATTTCCACCAAGATAATTTTGTCTCATGGCAGCAATTTCTGCTTCGGTAGCAAGTAATTTGTAGATACCAAAAACGTTACAAGTATCTGGATTTTTAGGGTCTTCTAGAGGCGTACTATCACTTTCAATACCCATAACTTGCTTGCGCAATGCTTTATCATCAATAAAAATATTGATAAGATTGCCACGGGATTTACTCATTTTTTGACCATCCGTTCCAGGAACGTACATGGTTTCTTCTTGTACTTTCCCTTCCGGAATTACAAAGGTTTCTCCCATTTGATGATTGAATCTAGAAGCCACATCTCGAGTAATTTCGATGTGTTGCATCTGGTCTTTTCCAACCGGAACAAAATTAGCATCGTATAATAAAATATCGGCAGCCATTAGCATCGGATACGAAAAAAGTCCAGCATTTACATCGTCCAATCGGTCGGCTTTATCCTTAAAAGAGTGGGCTAATTTTAATCTTTGATAGGGGAAAAAACAACTCAAATACCAAGATAATTCGGCAGTTTGCGGCACATCACTTTGTCGGTAAAAAGTCACTTTATTAACGTCCAATCCACAAGCCAACCAAGCAGCAGCAGTACTGTAGGTATTGTTGCGTAGGGTTTCACCATCTTTTATTTGCGTAATCGAATGCAAATCGGCAATAAAAAGAAACGATTGGTTTTCGGGATTTTCAGATAATTCAATTGCAGGGATAATTGCCCCCAAAAGGTTTCCTAAATGTGGGGTTCCGGTGCTTTGAACTCCAGTGAGTATTTTTGCCATTGTAAATTTATTTAATGCAAAGTTAAACCTTTGTATTAAAATTACCTTACTATTCCTTATTTTTGACCTTATGAGAATAGTAAAAATTATTTTTTGGACTCTTTGGCGCATTTGGTTTTACATTCTAATGGGTTTTTTCATTGTGTTGATGTTCCCTTTTTTGGTAATTTCGATTCTGAGAGAAGAATGGTACCAGTATTTTTTTGTAATGGCACGAATATGGGCAAAAGGAATCCTTCTCGGAATGGGATTTTATTATAAAGTAGACCGGGAGCAAGAATTGGAATTGCGAAAAAGTTACATGATTGTAGCCAACCACACCTCTATGATTGACATTATGTTGATGTTGGCTATTGAACGAAATCCGTTTGTTTTTGTAGGCAAAAAAGAATTGGCTAAGATTCCGTTATTTGGTTTTTTTTATAAAAGAACCTGTATTTTGGTGGATAGAAATAGTTCTAGAAGCCGCTTTGAAGTATACAATCGTGCCCAAAAAAGACTCAGCCAAGGCCTTAGCATCTGTATTTTCCCAGAAGGTGGCGTTCCCGACGAATCGATAGTTTTAGACGAATTTAAAGATGGTGCTTTTCGTTTGGCAATAGAACATCAAATACCCATAGTTCCGATGACTTTTGCCGATAATAAGAAACGATTATCCTACACTTTTTTTAGTGGATCTCCAGGGCTGTTACGAGCCAGTGTGCATACTTCTATAGAAACAGAAGGTAAGACTTTAGACAATCGAAAAGAAGTTAAAGACAAGACAAGAACTATAATTTTAGACCAACTAAATAAATACAATCCATAAAAAAGAGCGCTAACTAGGCGCTCTTTTTCGTCATTGCCTGAAAAACAATGACAACTTAACTAATTATAATCATAACTAAAAAGAATATAGTATACCGGAGTATACTCCAAAAATATAAGGTTTAAAATTACCAGAATCATTACTAAATGTATTCCATTGGTATTTTATAATAGGCTCAATTCGTGCATCTAAATTCTTGAACAAGCCGTATTTTAATCCCAAACCTAAATTTCCACTAAAGTGAACTTGGTTTAAATTATTAGCATCTCCTATTTTTAAATTTAAATCCTGCGATTGCAAATAAATTTCATTCCTATTCAAAACCATAGTACTCATTCCTCCAATAACATCAATGCCAAATTTTTTATTTAAAACTGTATAAGTCAATTCCAAAGGCATTTCAATATAGCCAAACTTTTGATTCAAACTACCTTCTGATCTTTGACTAATTTTATTTAACGGAGATCTTACATTATTCAAACTTTCAATAGTTATTAAAGAACCTGCCGCATTAGGATTTAAATTATTCAATTTACCATTAACACTAGCGAAGTTGTTTTGGTAATATACAATTCTGGTAGTTGTATATTCTATATTCAAAACATTTACCCCAGTTCGCACTTTCAGTTTTTTGTTAATTACATAATTTACTCCCAAACCATAACTGGTATTATTAGCGGTATAGGCCTTGTCGTTGGTGTCTAATTTTGCGTCCAGTGGGGATCCTTTAGAAGTAGAACTAAAGTAAACTGGGGCAAGATTGGAAGAAAGTTGCCAACGATTTAATTTTGCTTTGGTAATCGTCGTTGCAGAATCTTTTTCTTTTAGTAATTCTTCTAGCGCATTTGGCACTACAGCTGCAACTTTTATAGAATCTGTTTTTAGATTTAAAGTCGATTCCGATTTTATATTTGGATTAACTCTTGATTTTTCTTTTTCTGAAGAAATAGTATTGTAAACGATATTTTCTTTTTCTGAATTAGAATTCGGAATAGTACTTTCTGCTTTGGATTTTTTTGTTTTTATTCTCTCATTAACAGCCGAAGCAATAGCATTTTTAGACGTTACAAAATGCGATTTATTTCTGGATTTTGTTACTTTAGATTTGGTATAAGCAACAGCGGCAGTCTTTTTTTTACTTGATGTAAGAATAGATTTTTTATTTATTTTTCTAGTATAATTATTATTTTCCGAAGTTGCTACAGCGGTTTTAGAAACCACTTCCGAATTCTTTTTTAAATTTGATTTTTTAAATTTAGAGGTGTTTTTTAAATGGCTATCTTCGTTTGTAACTCCATTTGCAACAACCGCATTTAAAGTAGATTTTTCATTATTAGAAACTGCAATTTCTTTGTTTTTTTCAAATGTAGTTTCGGAATTAGAAGCATCTACTTTCTTTGGAATTTCATTTTCTTGATGTGCAACAGTAGTACCATTATTTGGTAAAGTTTCCGATTCTTTATGATACACCAAAAGCCCTATAACTAAGGCTGCGGCAACACCTGAAAGTCTCCACCAAAATGGGAGAATTCTTCGTTTTTTTTTCTTTTCTTCCAATTTTCTTTTGATATTTTCCCAAACTAGTTCGTTTGGTTGCATTTCAAAATTTTCAAAATTTTCTTGAAAAAGTTTATTTATATTTTTTCTTTCACTCATTTTATAGAGGGCATTTTTGCGCTACCAGTAGTGGTTTCTATTTTTTCTTTTAATATCATTTTTGCTCTTGCTAAATTCGATTTGGAGGTTCCAACACTTATTCCTAGAGCCGTTGCTATTTCTTGATGGGTATAATTTTCAAAAACATTTAAGTTAAAAACCAATCGATACCTATCGGGCAATTCCTGAATTATCTTCATTAAAAACTCGGTCGAAATTTCGGAATCTATTTCTACCTCAATTTCTTCGGGAGTGTTTTCATCAATTATACTTAAAAAACTTTTATTTCGATATTGCTGTAACACATGGTTAATCATAACCCTTTTTATCCAGCCATCAAATGAACCTCGAAATTCAAATAAATCTATTTTTTCAAATACCAATAAAAACCCGTCTTGTAAATGATCTTGCGCTTCGGCGTAACTCCGTGAATATTTCAAGCATACCGAGAACATCTTTGGAGCAAATTGCCGGTAAAGTAGTTCTTGTGCTTTAATATCATTTTTTTTGCAATCATTTATAAGTTGATCTATTGTCAAATTAATTTCATTAATGATTAACTATTGCATCGTATTCTATAAACTGATCCACTCCTTGAGCATCCGTACTAGTCCAAAACTTAAAATGATAGGTCCCTAAATTGGCTGGTTTAAATTTTAAAATTGCCGTGTAAGATAATTGACTTGGTGGACAAGCAGTACCTCCATTTTGTTTAAATGCAATAATTGCAACCGTTCTATTAAGCCCACTTCTTTCGTAATAAAAATCATAGAAAGAATGGCAAACCGTTGGGCGAATATATTGTACTTGAATTTCAGTGATGCTGTCTTTGGCATATTTTACAGGTATAGTTACTTGACTAACTGGCAATGTTTCTAAAGTTTCTGTTGGCTCATCGAATTTAGGCTCACAGGATACAGTTAAAAATCCAACGGCTAAAAGTAAATAAATGTATTTCATGGTTATTCGTATTTTTATTGTTAGATGCAAAATAGTAAAAAAGGTTGCGTTAAATATAAAAAAAATCACGCTCAAGGCGTGACTTAATTTTTAAGCATTATTTTCTTTAATAATTGCTTTTATTTTTACTTCTAATTCGTCTGCTAATTCTGGGTTGTCTTTAATTAAAGCTTTCACAGCATCTCTTCCTTGACCAAGTTTGGTTTCACCATAACTAAACCAAGATCCCGCTTTTTTAATTACTTCAAATTCAACCGCTAAATCTAAAATCTCTCCCGTTTTAGAAATACCTTCTCCATACATGATGTCAAATTCTGCCACTTTAAATGGTGGAGCCACTTTATTTTTAACCACTTTTACTTTGGTTCTATTCCCTATTACGTTATCCCCATCTTTTATTTGAGAAGAACGGCGAATATCCAAACGAATGGAAGCATAAAATTTCAATGCATTTCCCCCAGTGGTAGTTTCTGGATTTCCAAACATTACTCCGATTTTCTCTCTCAATTGGTTGATAAAGAAAACGGTACAATGTGTTTTGCTAATGGTTCCTGTTAATTTTCTTAGGGCTTGCGACATTAAACGCGCATGTAATCCCATTTTAGAATCTCCCATTTCGCCTTCAATTTCACTTTTAGGAGTTAAGGCAGCAACCGAGTCAATGACTACAATATCAATTGCACCCGAACGAATTAAATTCTCAGCAATTTCTAATGCTTGTTCCCCATTATCGGGTTGTGAGATGATAAGGTTTTCAATATCTACTCCTAATTTTTCAGCATAATTTCTATCAAATGCGTGTTCCGCATCAATAAATGCAGCAATTCCACCTGCTTTTTGAGCTTCAGCAATTGCGTGAAGCGTCAAGGTAGTTTTACCAGATGATTCTGGTCCGTATATTTCTATAATTCTACCTTTAGGATATCCATTTACGCCTAACGCTAAATCGATTCCTAGAGACCCAGACGAAATAGTTTCTACTTCTTCAATGGCCTTATCGCCCATTTTCATTACAGTTCCTTTTCCGTAAGTTTTGTCTAATTTGTCTAAAGTAAGCTGTAATGCTTTTAATTTAGCTTCTTTTTCTGAACTCATTTTTTCTTTCATTTAAATTGCTCGTATTTTTCGTAAAAATAATTATTTTTTTTGAAGTAAAAGAAGTTTATCAAAATGAGTTTTAAACAATTCTAACCAAAATATATTTCTTATTTTTACAAACAAATTTTTTACTCCTATGGAAAAGTTACTTTCCTATCCAATTTCGGCTGTTTATTACCTTTGTTTCGGACTTTTTTTGGCCGTTTTTCATCCCATTCAGTGGATTTGTTTTAACGTTTTTGGATACCAAGCACATAAAAAAAGTGTTGATTATTTAAATTTTTTTTTAGTTCGATGTACGAATATTCTTGGAACTACTTATACATTTAAAAACAGAGAATTAATTCCAGAAAATGTACCCGTTATTTTTGTAGCAAACCACCAAAGTTTGTATGATATCGTAGGGATAATTTGGTATTTAAGAAAACACCATACTAAATTTGTAAGTAAAAAGGAACTAGGAAAAGGAATTCCGAGTGTGTCGTATAATTTGCGTCACGGAGGCTCTATTCTTATAGATAGAAAAGATCCAAAACAAGCGATTCCTTTAATTAAAGGTTTGGCAGAATATATTGAAATTAATAATCGTTCAGCAGTAATTTTTCCAGAAGGTACCCGAAGTAAAGACGGAAAACCAAAAGAATTCGCACAAAGTGGATTAAAAATTCTCTGTAAATACGCGCCTTCGGCTTATGTTGTGCCAATTTCTATCAATAATTCGTGGAAAATGGTTAAATTTGGACCTTTTCCTATGGGATTAGGAAATAAATTGGAATTTATCATCCACGAACCTTTAGCTATTAAAGACTATCCGTTTGCAGAATTAATAACCAAAACAGAAGAAACAATAATAAAATCCTTATATTAGGAATACGAAATAGTTTAATACCCAAAATCTTAAATTTAAAATAAATGTCGATAACTAATATCCGTTTGGAAGTAATGCAGTTTTTAGAAAAAAACGTTGATTCTTTCATAGATCAATTTTTAATTCCAGTGGAAAAAATATGGCAACCGTCTGATTTTTTGCCCGATTCTCAAAGCGATACTTTCTTCGAAGACGTTAAAGAATTAAGAGAAATTGCTAAAGAGTTACCCTATGATTTTTGGGTAGCCATGGTTGGTGATACCATTACCGAAGAAGCGCTTCCTACTTACGAATCTTGGTTGATGGAAGTGGAAGGAATTGATAATTTAGAACGCAACGGCTGGTCCAGATGGATTCGCCAATGGACTGGAGAAGAAAATCGTCATGGCGATTTGCTTAATAAATACCTTTATTTGTCGGGGCGTGTAAACATGCGCGAAGTAGAAATGACTACGCAACATTTAATCAACGACGGCTTTGATATTGGAACTGGGAGAGACCCTTATAAGAATTTTGTATATACCAGTTTTCAAGAATTGGCAACCTACGTCTCGCATAATAGAGTTTCGCAAATTGCAAAACAATATGGCGATAACAAACTTTCTAAAGTATGCAAAATGATTGCTGGCGATGAAATGCGCCACCACCATGCGTACAGCGAATTTGTAAATCAAATTTTTAAAGTTGACCCAAGCGAAATGATGTTGGCGTTTCAATACATGATGAAACAAAAAATTACTATGCCAGCACATTTTTTAAGAGAATCTGGTCAATCTATTAGTACTGCTTTCAATCAATTTTCAGATTCTGCACAAAAACTTGGGGTTTATACCGCCAATGATTATGTAGATATTATGCAGAAACTTATTGAAAAATGGCAAATTGATAAAATTGGTAGTCTTACGGATGAAGCTGAAAAAGCAAGAGATTATTTAATGAAATTACCTGCTAGAATGGCTAAAATTTCGGAAAGATTAGTGCTTCCTGAAGAAACGCATATTTTTAAATGGGTACAACCCGCATTAATTAGTTAGAAAAAATAATTAAAAAGATACCGAATCCTTTCCTTTAATAAGAAAGGATTTTTTTACCCCAAATTTTATGTCGATATTAGATAACACCATCCTTTTTGTAAAAGAAAGACTACAAAATGCCGAAGCGGGGCACGACTGGTTTCATGTAGAACGAGTGTATAAAAATGCATTATTAATTGCTAATGCGGAAGAATGCAATTTAGAAATTGTAAAACTTGGAGCATTATTGCACGATATTGCCGATAGTAAATTTCATAATGGGGATGAAACTATAGGTCCAAAAATGGCGCGTGAGTTCTTAGAATCTCAAAAAGCATCCGAAGAGGTTATTGCTCATGTGGTTCAAATTATTAAAAATATTTCATTTAAAGGTGGCAATTTCGAAATGAAATTCTTCTCTAAAGAATTGGAAATTGTGCAAGATGCTGACCGATTAGATGCTCTTGGAGCTATTGGAATTGCACGCACCTTTAATTACGGAGGATTTAAAAACCGCCCTTTGTATCTTCCAAATATTCCGCCAAATTTGCACATGACTAAAGAGGAATATAAAAATAGTGAAGCACCAACGCTGAATCATTTTTATGAAAAACTTCTTTTACTAAAAGATAAAATGAATACCGAAACTGGAAAAAAAATTGCTTTAGAACGGCATAAATTCATGGAAAATTTCCTTTCGCAGTTTTATGCCGAATGGGAAGGGGAGAAATAGATTTAATTTATTTTAAATCAATCAATAAGAAATCCCAGAAATTCTCTTTATGAATTACTTGAGTTGATTTTGGATGGTATTTTTCGGTGAAGGATTTCGTAAATTTTACGGTTATATTTGGACTGTATTTTATTTCAAATGCTTCGATTTCGTTGTTTTTAACTTCCAGATAATCTATTTCTGCTTGCTGTGTATTGCGCCAAAAAAAAGTATCTTTATATTGATTTTCTTGCGATAATTTTTTCTTTCTTTCGCTGATAATAAAATTTTCCCATAATGCGCCAACATCGTCTCGAAGTTCAATTGGCGAGAAATTTTTAACTATTCTATTTCGTAATCCATTGTCCCAGAAATATACTTTCCTTCCTTTTTTTAGTTCATTATCTTGATTTTTGCTAAACGCATTTAGACTAAAAACGATAAAGTTTTTTTCGAGGATGTCAATGTATTTTTCAACGGTCAATCTATTTATTCCTAAATCATTAGCCAAGGAAGAATATTTTATTTCACTTCCAATTCTATGCGCCAATATTTGGACTAGACGTTGTAAAGTGCTTGATTTTTTTATGCCTTCTAGATTCAAAATATCCTTATACAAAAAGCCGTCTACCAAATCATTCAGTATTTTTTCTTCTTTTCCAGGATTATTCACGACTTCGGGATAGTAGCCGAATATTAATCGATGCGGTACTAATCTTGTTTCTTCTACAAAATTAGTATGATGCACCATTTCTTGATAACTAAACGGAAAAAGATGCATTTCTTCTTTTCGCCCAACCATGCTTTCTTTGGTTTTATCTGCGAGTTCAAAGGCACTACTACCAGATGCAATTACTTGAATTTCAGGGAAATTATCTACCATCCGTTTTATTAACAAACCAATATTATGCACCATTTGAGCCTCATCAATCACTAGAATTTTTTTATCTCCTACTAATGCTTTTAATCTATCGGTTGTAATGTTTTCTAGTAAAAGATTGGTGTCTGGCTCATCACCATTTAGCCATAAATAGGGATAGTTGCGAATTGTATTTTTTATCAAAGAAGTTTTACCTACTTGCCTTGCGCCAAATAGTAGTATTGCTTTTCCTTTAAAAAGATAGGAATCTATTTCTTTTTGTTGCGTTCTATTTATCATTTTACACCTATTTACAATGCAAATATATAATAAAATGATATTACAATATCAAAAAAGTATAATAAAATGATATTACAATATCAAAAAATTATAATAAAATGATATTTGAAATTTTTTTTTAACTGAACACTGAACACTGGAGACTGAACATTTACCCTTAATTTCCTTTAAAAGCGGCCTTTCTTTTTTCCAAAAAAGCAGTAGTTCCTTCTTTAAAATCGTCGGTACCGAAGCAATCTCCAAAGTTTTGAATTTCGGTTTCAAAACCATTCACTCCATCTTTAAAATTATCGTTTACAGATTTTATAGCTTTGCCAATGGCAACTGGAGAGTTTCTCATAATACGTTGCGCCAAGGTTTTTGTAAAATCTAAAAGTTCGGCTTGTGGCACCACATGATTGACTAATCCTGCTTTGTAGGCATCTTCGGCAGTTATCATTCCGGCAGTCATAATCATTTCCATGGCGCGACCTTTTCCAACAAGTTGCGGTAAACGTTGGGTTCCACCATAACCTGGGATGACTCCAAGAGAAACTTCGGGCAAGCCCATTTTGGCATTATCAGAGGCCACTCGGAAATGGCATGCCATGGCTAATTCCAATCCGCCTCCAAGTGCAAATCCGTTCACGGCTGCAATTACGGGAGTACTTAAATTTTCAACAAAATCAAATAATAATTCTTGTCCTTGTTGTGCTAATTTTGCTCCTTCTTCAATTGAAAAATGTGCAAATTCTGAAATATCGGCACCAGCAACAAAGGCTTTTTCTCCTTCGCCAGTAAGGATAATCACTCTAATTTCGGTGTTGTTATTTAAACTTTCCAAACCATCGTGCAACTCTTTAATAGTGGCAACGTTTAGAGCATTTAATTTAGATGGGCGATTGATGGTGATTTGCCCAATTCCGTTTTCGGAGGTAATAAGAATGTTTTCGAAGGTCATAATTTGTTTTTTTAAACACGAATTTCACCAATTGTCACGAATTTATTATTTAGATAATTTCACAAATTGTAAATGGTGCAAATTTGTATTGGTTTTATGTTTTGTTTTTAATTTTATTTTCACAAAAGGACTTTTCTGTTTAGCCCCGATTGCAGCGGAAATCCTCGCCATTTTTCTTGGCGAGATTGCAGCGAAAAGCGGGAACGATGTTTACTAAAATGCCCAAACGGTTCGCTACAAATTTTAAATTACAGGAAGGGAAACAATAAAAGTGGTTCCTTTTCCGGGCTGGGTTTCAAATGTAATAGTTCCTTTGTAATTTTCAATGATGTTTTTAATAATTCCTAAACCAAGTCCCATACCGCTGTTTTTGGTGGTGAATTTTGGTTCGAAAATGCGCTCCATATTTTCGGATTCTATTCCTATTCCGTTGTCTTTCACGGTTATATTTACCATATTATCTACTCGTTTTACGGCTACCACAATCGATTTTTGTTCTTGCTCTTCGGGGATGGCTTGAATGGCGTTTTTGACCAAATTGGTGATGATTCGAACCAATTGGGTTCGATCCATGATGGTGATGATTTCTTCTTCTTCGCTTTCAAAATGAAGGTATTCTTCGTTGAAAATTTCTAGAGAAAATTCTACAACTTCCACCACATTTAAAGTTTCATTTTGCTGTGCAGGCATGGAGGCAAAGTTAGAAAATGCCGATGCCACCGAACTCATAGTGTCAATTTGCTGAATCAATGTTTTGGAATAATCGTTTAGTTTTTGTTTCAAATCGGGATCTTCTGGATCAAATTTTCGTTGGAAACTTTGCACGGTCAATCGCATTGGTGTAAGCGGATTTTTAATTTCGTGGGCCACTTGTTTCGCCATTTCGCGCCAAGCCTGCTCTCTTTCGGATTGCGCCAGCATCGTGGCACTTTCTTCTAGTTTATCCACCATTCTATTGTAGGCGTTAATCAAGGAATTAATTTCGCGACTGTTGGCTTCAATGACAATTTTTTCATTCTTTTGATCCAGACTCGTCTGGTTAATTTTGTCTGAAATGGTTTTTAACGATTTGGTGATATAACTCGCAAGAAAATACGCCAAAGCAAAGGCAATAATCAACATAAAAAAGTAAACCTGACTCAATCGCACTAAGAAATCCTGAATTTCATTTTCGTAAAAACTGTCGTCTTCTACATAAGGTAAATTCAATATTCCGAGGGGTTTGAACTTGTCGTCTTTAATTTGGCTAAAGGAAGAACGAATTTTTACGCCATCGACACTTTTAATATCTACATAGCGCTTTTCGATAGACGATTGCACCAATTTAACAACGTATTTTGGAATGGGAGGCGAAACATTATCTACAGAAAAGGAGGCTTTGGAGGTTTTTAATAGATTTCCGGTAAGACTATAAATGTTTATTTCTACATTATGAATATCGGATAATTCATGAATTTTATCCTTAAAAATATAAGGAAGATTTCTCTCGGTAAGTGGATAAGTGGTATTGGATAAAATGTAGTTGATGTGTTCTTTTACCGCATCTTCTTTTCGGTCAAGTCGTTCTTGGTGGTACCTTCGGGCTTCGTTTTTAAACTGAATCACCGATATGGACGCCATTAAAATAGAGGCAATTAATATCAATACAATCATCGATAGGAAAATCCTAATTCGAAGGGAAAGCATAGACATTTTGAAGCCGTTAAACATAGTGTTCGGTTTTCAGTGTTCAGTGTTCAGTGTTCAGTGCTCAGTGTTCAGTGCTCAGTTTAACTGAGCACTGAGCACTGAACACTATTTTTTCTCTCGTATTCTCTTATAAAATTTAAATCCAAGCATTATCAAAACTGAAAATAAAACAATTCCGATTACGCCATAAATCCAATTGAAAGCATTTTTTAAAATTACTAAAAAAACTACTGCAAATAAAATAATAGTAGCACCTTCATTCCAAAGGCGCATAAAATTGGAAGTATAGTTGAATTGATCGTTTTGTAATTGCTTGTAAATTAAATGGCATTTCCAATGGTATAAATACAATAGAAATACAAATCCTAGTTTGACATGCATCCAAGGCATGTGCAACCAAGCATTTCCTAAGTTGGTAAAAAACAACATCCAAAATGCAAAAATACTTGCTAAAATGGCGCTTGGCCAGGAAATAATATACCAAAGTCGGTACGTCATTATTTTGTATTGCTTTAGCAAAATTTCCTTTTCTGGCGATGGTTTGTCGTTGGCTTCTATTTGATAAACAAACAACCGAACGATGTAAAACAACCCTGCAAACCAAGTTACTACAAAGATGAGGTGAAGGGATTTTAGGTAGTTGTAGAGTTCCATTTCCATTTAAGAAATTAAATTATTTTTTATTTCCATTGTCTTTTTTGTCAAGTTCGGGTGAAGAATGAATTCTAGAAAGAAAATTTATCGTTCCAGTAGATTTGTATTTTTTATTAGCAAGTCTTATCCCTAAATATAAACCTACCGCAATTACAATTAAAGAAATTACTAATCCTAATGTGTTTTGAAAATTATAATAAATTATAAAACCAATAAAAGAACTTATTAGTATTGGAGAGATCATTATTTGAACCCAACCGATAAGTTCAATAATATTTTCTAAAATCTTTTTCATTACATTTATATTATAGTCCTCTCTTTATTTGTCTATTTCTATTCTCTTTTTTCTATTCTCTTTTTTCTATTCTCTTTTTTCTATTCTCTTTGAAACTCTTTGAAACTCCTTTACCCAACTCGCCACAACGCCGCACCATTCGTCTTCATCATTCATACACGGAATGGCCATAAATTCTTTACCGCCATGATGCATAAATTGTTCGTTGGCTTCCATAGCAATTTCTTCCAAAGTTTCTAAACAGTCGGCAACGAAAGCTGGAGTTACAACCGCTAATTTCTTAATCCCTTGTTCTGGCATTTTGTTTACTTCCACATCCGTATAAGGCGTTAACCATTTGTCGCCTGCTAATCGAGATTGGAATGTTTGGCTGTATTTTCCTTCTGGAATTCCGAGTAATTTAACCACTTGTTTTGTAGTTTCATAACATTGATGACGGTAACAAAATTCATGTGCTGGCGAAGGCGCATTACAACAAGAACCATCAATTTTACAATGGGATTTGGTTATGTCTGTTTTGCGAATATGACGCTTCGGAATACCATGGTAAGAAAACAATAAATGATCATAATCAAATCCTACCAAATGTCTTTTTATCGAATTGGCTAAAGCCTGAATATAATCGGGTTTGTTGTAAAAAGCAGGAACATTGGTGAATTTCATTTCTGGAAAATGTTTCTGACGCAATTCTTCTGCCAAAACCACGATGGTGGTTGTAGAAGCCATAGCATGCTGCGGATATAATGGCATCAGCATTACTTCGGATACTCCTTTATCTTTCAATTCTTGCAATCCTTTTAGAATGGTCATGGTGCCATAACGCATCGATAACGCAACAGGAATGTCAACTAATTGCTGTACTTTCTGGTGCATTTTTTTTGAAAAAACAATCAATGGTGAGCCATCGCTAGTCCAAATTCGAGCATAAGCTTCGGCTGATTTTTTGGGACGTGTTTGTAAAATAATTCCACGAACCAATAAAGCTCTTAATAAAAATGGAACGTCAATAACGTATTTGTCCATTAAAAATTCATCTAAATACGGCTTAACATCTTTAGCCGTTGGGCTTTCTGGCGAACCAAGATTTACTAGTAATACTCCTTTCATAGTATGATTTAATTTTTGCTAAAAGTAATTATTCTTACTTTTTTATGTTTGTGATTAACAATTTTTTATTTATTGTTTGATATAGGAAATTGATCGAATTACGTATTCGGATTTATTGACATTAAATATTTTTTTGGCGTAGTTGCAAATTTTTTCTTGAAGGCAGCAATAAAATGACTTCCGGTGCTGTAGCCAATTTTCAAACCCACTTCATTTACGTTATAAGATCCGCTGTCTAATAGTTGACGGGCATAATCCATTTTATAATCCAAAAGAAAACCATAAACGGTATCGCCGTAAATTTGTTTGAAACCCATTTTTAGTTTTTTCAAACTCAATCCTACCTGCTCTGCCAATTCTTCCAATCCAGGAGGTTCGGCCATATTGGTAATGATAATTTCTTTCGCCTTTTTAATTTTCATTACATTTTCTTCATCAATCAAAAAAGGGCATTGCTCAGCATCTGGGTCTTCCGAACGGTTGAAATACAAACTCAACAATTCGTATCCTTTACCTTTATAGTAAAGATTTTTTATAGATGGATTTAAATTATAATGAAATAACTGACTTAAAACAATAGCCATAGAAGGGCTGATATCGCTTTCGGTATAGTATTTTCGGTCTTTATTTTCGGCACTTAAAAACGGAATACTGCCAGTTTCATTAGAAAATAAGGCATGAAATTTTTGAATGGAAATAATAACAGAAATCACCCAAGTAGTAGGAGCGAGTTCTAAATTTAACGGTAATTCTTTTTGTGGATTGTAAAACAAAAGCGCTTTTTCATCTTTTAAATCCAATGCATAACCTCCTTCGTTAAATACGAATTTTGCTTTCCCTTTAATTCCAAAATGAAATTGGATAAGTCCTTGATTGACATGTCGTTTTACATGATAATTTTCGTTTCCATCATTTTGAAATCGAATTAAAATAAAATCATTTTCAATTTTAATTTCTTCTTGTGAACCCATAGCGATGTTTTTTTATTGGAAATCAATAATTTACCCTTATTTCTATTTAGAATTAATCTATATAGTAAGATTGAAACTACTTGATTTCCCTACAAATTTAAAATAAATAACGATAAAAATACATTTTATTGGAATAAATTCTCACAGCGACACAAAAAGTACTTCTGGCGTTACTTTTGTAAAAGGGTTAGTAATAAATTTGCCTAACTTTTAGGTAAAAGCCAAATATGGAAAACGAAAACACATCTAAGTCTACTACTTTCTACTCTGTTGGATTGAGCTACAAGAAAGCGGATGCCGAAATGCGAGGGAAATTTAGTTTAGATGCTAAAGCCAAAACCAATTTATTGGAGCAAGCCAAAAACGAAGGTGTGGAATCGTTAATCGTTACTTCTACTTGTAATAGAACCGAAATTTATGGTTTTGCTCAACATCCTTTTCAATTAATAAAATTACTTTGCGAAAATAGCCAGGGCACGGTGGAAGAATTTCAAAAAGTAGCCTTTGTGTATAAAAAACAAGAAGCAATCCACCACATGTTTCGCGTAGGAACAGGTTTAGATAGCCAGATTCTTGGTGATTTTGAAATTATTAGTCAATTAAAAATCGCTTTTGCCGAAAGTAAAGCAAAGTTTTTAGCCAATGCTTTCATGGAACGATTGGTGAATGCCGTAATTCAATCGAGTAAAAAAATAAAAAACGAAACCGAGATTTCTTCTGGAGCCACCTCCGTTTCTTTTGCCTCTGTGCAATACATTTTTAAAAATGTAGAAGACATTGCCAATAAAAACATTTTGCTTTTCGGAACCGGAAAAATAGGAAGAAACACTTGCGAAAATTTGGTAAAACACACCAAACACGAACAAATTACGCTTATTAATAGAACCAAAGATAAAGCCGAAAAATTAGCGCAAAAACTGAATGTAATTGTAAAAGATTACGCCGATTTACAATTGGAAATTCAAAAAGCAGATGTAATTGTAGTTGCCACTGGAGCGCAAAACCCAACAATAGACAAAACCCTTTTGAATCTTAAAAAACCACTTCTTATTTTAGATTTGTCAATTCCTAAAAATGTAAATGAAAACGTCAAAGACATTCCAGGAGTTACTTTAGTTCACATGGATCATTTGTCGCAAATGACGGATGAAACTTTAGAAAGAAGAAAACTACATATCCCGGCTGCCGAGGCTATCATTGAAGAAATTCAAGCCGAATTCATTTCTTGGAACAAAAACCGAAAATTCGCACCAACCATTCACGCTCTAAAAGAAAAATTTAATTCTATTAAAGATGGCGAATTGAACTTCCAACGCAAAAAATTATCTAATTTTGACGAAGAGCAAGCGGAATTAATAAGCAATAGAATCATCCAAAAAATCACCAACCATTTCGTTAACCATTTAAAAGATGGTGAATCGATGGACGAAGGAATTGAATGGATTGAGAAAGTATTCCAAATAAGCCCCCTAGCCCCGGAAGCGGGAATTTTAATAAAAGAGTTCAATGAGTTACAAAGATAACGCCGCAACTATTCACCCTTCGGGGGCTAGGGGGCCAATAAGAATAGGAACCCGAGATAGTGAATTAGCACTTTGGCAAGCACACACGGTTCAAAAACAATTAAACGATTTAGGTTATAAAACCGAAATCGTAGCCGTAAAATCTCAGGGCGACCTCCTCCTAGAAAAACCGCTTTACGAACTCGGAATCACCGGAATTTTCACCAAAACTTTAGACATTGCCATGATAAATGGCCAGGTCGATATTGCCGTCCATTCCATGAAAGACGTTCCAACCGCTTTGCCAATCGGAATTGTACAAGCCGCAGTTTTAGAAAGAGCAAACGTTTTAGACATTTTGGTCCACAAAGGATCTACCGATTTTCTAAAAACAAATGCAACCATTGCCACCGGAAGTCTACGCCGTCAAGCCCAATGGTGGAACAAATACCCAAACCACACGGTTGTTGATTTACGCGGAAATGTAAATACCCGTTTGCAAAAACTCGAAGACAACACCTGGAACGGAGCCGTATTTGCAGCAGCAGGATTAGAACGTTTAAACCTAAAACCCGAAACCAACGAGGCTCTCGATTGGATGATTCCCGCACCAGCACAAGGCGCAATGGTGGTTGTTGCCATGGCAGAAGACGCCTTTACACTAGACGCTCTTGCACAGCTTAACCACATCGAAACCGAAATTTGCACCTATATAGAAAGACAATTTCTAAAAACCCTCGAAGGCGGATGCACCGCACCAATTGGCGCCATTGCACAATACAACGAGAAAGAAGACACCATCCATTTCAAAGGAGTTTTGCTTTCCATCGACGGAAAACAAAAATTAGAAACCGAGAAATTGGTAGATATTTCCGAATGGAAAAAACTAGGATTCCATGCCGCACAAGAAATTTTAAATAATGGTGGTGCCGAATTGATGCGTCAAATTAAAGAGCAGTTAAAAAAATAGGAGCGAATGGTTCGGGCATTTTAGTAAACCATTTTCCCGCTTTCCGTTTCAATCTTTTTCAACTCCGACAGAGTTTAAAACTCTGTCGGAGTTAAAAAAGGATTTCCTCTGCAATCGGGGCTAGACAGTAAACGAATTACATAAAATTATGAATACCAAAGACAAAATAGAACCATCCCAATACCAACATTTATTAGTTGAAGTTGCTGGTTTGGTTCAAAGTCATCGTATTCAAGCCGTGCAATCGGTACAAACAATTTCTAATCAATTATATTGGAATATTGGAGAACTCATTATAAAAAAACAACAAGAATTTGGTTGGGGAAATTCAGTTATAGAATCATTAAGTAAAGATTTACCCAACTTAATTGGAGAAGGAATTAGTTGGTCTACTCGTAATCTTCAATTTATGAGACAATTAGTTTTAGAGTATTCAAATGTGAATCAAGCTGCTTCACATTTAGAAATTTCAAATGTGAAACCAGCGGTTTCACATTTAGATTATATTAAAACACTGGTTTTAAACACACCTTGGAAACACAATATTACGATATTTCAAATAGAAGTGGAGTATGCTTTAAAAAGCGTAAATAAACCAATTGGAGTTTCCGAATATGTATTAAGCAAACAGTTACCTAAGGAATTTATTGGTAAATTGCCAACTTCAGAACAATTTAAAAGCATTTGGAACAATGGCTAAAAAACCCAACATATTATCCACCAAAAAACTTCTACCAAACCAAAAGCAACTATTGATAGATGCTGCTATATCGGTAACGGAAGAAGATTTCATCGAAACCAAAATCAAGAATTTTGAACTTTCTAAAGTTTATGACAACATAATTTTCACCAGTCAAAACGCCGTACAAAGTATTTTACAACATCCAAAATGCAACGAATTAAAAACAAAAAGTGTTTTCTCTGTTGGCATGAAAACCAAAGATTTACTAACTGAAAACGGATTTGATGTTGTTGCCTATACCGGCTACGCCTCCGATTTGGCAGAGATAATTTCCTTAGTGTATTCGTCGGATTCGTTCACCTTCTTCAGCGGAAATTTACGTCGCGATGTATTGCCCGACACCTTAAAAGAAAACGGAATAACCTTCAACGAAATTGAAGTTTACGAGACGAATATAACCTCCAAGAAAGCCACCTCTAAACTAGATGGCATCTTGTTTTTCAGTCCATCGGGAGTAGAAAGTTATTTTAAATCGAATACCATAAAAGAGGAAATGTGTTTCTGTATTGGCGAAACCACCGCAGAAGCATTAGAAAATAAAAAAGTAAAAAACATTATAATTGCAGACAAACCATCGGTTGAAAATGTAATTGCAGAAGTTATAGAATATTACAACCATTAATACTTCGCGAATTTGTGACTTTGCGAGAAATACTTCGTCAAATTCGACAAAATTCGTGAAAAAAAATCACAACAAAATGATCAAGAACGACCTTTTCCTAAGAGCCTTAAACAACGAAACTGTAGAACGTCCACCCGTTTGGATGATGCGCCAAGCCGGAAGATATTTACCCGAATTCAGAGCCTTAAGAGACAAATACGATTTTTTCACCCGTTGCGAAACCCCAGAATTAGCAGCTGAAATCACCGTGCAACCCATTCGAATTGTAAAACCAGATGCGGCAATTTTATTTTCCGATATTTTGGTAGTACCTCGCGCTATGGGAATTCACGTCGAGTTGAAAGACAATTTAGGGCCAATCATTCCCAATCCAATTCGGACGATGGAACAAGTCAACCAAGTTTTTGTTCCAGATGTTCACGAAACTTTAGGGTACGTTTTTGACGCCATCAAATTAACCAAAGAAATGCTAAACGATGAGGTACCACTCATTGGTTTTGCAGGTTCTCCTTGGACTATCTTCTGTTACGCAGTGGAAGGAAAAGGATCTAAAAGTTTTGATACTGCCAAGGGATTTTGTTTTTCAAACCCAATTGCAGCACACACTTTATTGCAAAAAATTACGGATACAACGATTTTATATTTAAAAGAAAAAGTAAAAGCAGGTTGCAACGCCATCCAGATTTTCGATTCTTGGGGCGGTATGTTATCGCCAGTAGATTACCAAGAATTCTCTTGGAACTACATCAACCAAATTATTGAAGCAATAGCCGATGAAACCGACACTAAAAATTCTTTTTCCGCTGAAAAAAAGTCGGTTCTTGACGACCTTGGGCAAAAAACTGAAAAGTCGTCAAAAACCAAAGTAATTGTTTTCGGAAAAGGATGTTGGTTTGCTCTTGGTGAAATGGCACAATCTAAAGCCGCAGCACTTGGTGTAGATTGGACATGTTCTCCAAGAAATGCTCGTTATTTAACAGGTGGAAAAATCACCTTACAAGGAAATTTCGATCCAAGCCGTTTGCTTTCTCCAATTCCAACCATCAAAAAAATGGTTCATGAAATGATAGACGAATTCGGAAAAGACAATTATATAGTAAATCTTGGTCACGGAATTTTACCAAACATTCCTGTAGATCACGCCAAGGCATTTGTGGAAGCGGTGAAAGAGTATAACCAATAAGATGAAAGCAAAAAATTGATGAAAATTAAAATTAGTAATAAATTAAATATTATTCCAATTTCTCTATATTTAACGTGGATAGGATTTGTATTGTATTTTTTCTTTTTTCAGATAATTTCTTTTTCAAAAGAAACTCCATGCGGTGCAGGATACATGATGATTGGCTTACCCATTTTTACTTTTGTTTTTTCTTTGATTGCATTATTATTAATTGCAATTATTAATTTGTTTTCAAAAAAGAAATATTATACAGATTATGAATTTATTTCAATCCCTTTTTTTGCTTTAATAGTAATTATGGTATTTATAATGCTTATTTAAATGAAAGACAAATTCTACAAATACATATAAACCTCCAAACCAAATCACCTCAAAACTTGATGAAATTGATTTTATGATTAAATTTTAAAAATAAATTTTATGACTAAAGAAACCGCAATTAAATTATTTGAGTTGTCCGAAAAAATCGGACAGTTGAAATGATTTATCAAAACAAATTCGATTTCTAAACGGTTACAAATTATAACCGACTGAAACTAAAAAATGTATTATTTTAAATGAAAGACAAATTCTACAAATACATACTAAACCTCCAAGACCAAATCACTTCTAAACTAGAAGAGATTGATGGTGGTGCCAAATTTCGTGAAGATATTTGGGAGCGACCAGAAGGCGGTGGCGGACGAACACGAGTAATTGAAAACGGAAATGCCATCGAAAAAGGAGGCGTAAACATCTCGGCAGTACACGGAAAATTACCCGACTCCATGCAAAAACTCTTCAACGTTGGTGAAGCCGATTTCTTTGCCTGCGGATTGAGTTTGGTAATCCATCCTAAAAACCCAATGGGACCAACGGTTCATGCCAATTGGCGGTATTTCGAAATGTACGACGACAACGGAAACGTAATCAATTCCTGGTTTGGTGGCGGACAAGATCTAACCCCTTATTATTTATTTGAAGAAGACGGGGTCCATTTTCATCAAACCTGTAAAACCGCTTGTGACAAACACAATCCAGAGTTTTACCCAAAATACAAAAAGCAATGCGACGCCTATTTTTGGAACGCTCACAGAAATGAAGCCCGAGGCCTTGGCGGATTATTCTTTGATTATTGCAAAGCAACCGAAGCCATGAAAATGGAAGATTGGTTTAATTTTGTAACCGAAGTTGGCGATAGTTTCCTAGAAGCCTATGCTCCAATTTTAGAACGAAGAAAAGATTTACCCTACACACCAGAACAACGAACTTGGCAAGAAATCCGACGAGGACGTTACGTCGAATTCAATTTAGTACACGACAAAGGCACCCTTTTCGGACTAAAAACCAACGGCCGAATAGAAAGTATTTTAATGTCCTTACCACCCCATGTGCAATGGCATTACGACCACCATCCAGCAGCAGGAAGTGAAGAAGAAAAATTAATTCAAGTATTAGAATCACCTATTGACTGGATAAATTAAACCATTAAGAAAATTAAGTCTAATTCTTAATTAAACTTAATACCTTAATGGTTCAAAAAATAGTAATAACAACTTCGCTTTGCGCCTTTGCGCCTTCGCGAGAAAAAACAAAATAGTATGTTCCCATTACAAAGACCTAGAAGATTACGCGTTAACGAATCCATAAGAAGTTTAGTTCGCGAAACCACCTTAAGCCCTTCCGATTTCATGTTCCCAATGTTCATTGCCGAAGGCGAAAATTACCAACTAGAAATCCCTTCCATGCCCGGAATTTTCCGTCGCTCTATAGACCTAACCGTTCAAGAAGTTAAGGAATTATTCGCTTTAGGAATCCGTGCCGTAAACATTTACGTAAAAGTCGACGAATCCCTAAAAGACAACACCGGAAAAGAAGCCTGGAATCCCAACGGATTGATGCAACGCGCCATCCAAGCCATAAAAACCGCTTGTCCCGAAATGATTGTCATGCCCGATGTGGCTCTAGATCCCTATTCCATTTATGGTCACGACGGAATCATCGAAAATGGCGACATTGCCAACGATGCCACCAACGAAGCCCTAGTAAAAATGGCAGTTTCCCATGCACAAGCAGGAGCCGATTTTGTAGCACCCAGCGACATGATGGATGGCCGAGTTCTAAGATTGCGCCAAGGTTTAGACGCAGCAGGCTTCCAAAATGTGGGCATCATGAGTTATTCCGCCAAATATGCCTCGGCATTTTACGGTCCGTTTCGCGATGCTCTCGACAGCGCCCCAGTGGATAATGCAGAAATTCCAAAAGACAAAAAAACCTATCAAATGGACTATGCCAACCGCCTAGAAGCCATCCGAGAAGCCCTTATGGACGTCGAAGAAGGTGCCGACATGGTCATGGTAAAACCTGGAATTGCCTATCTCGACATCGTTCGCGAAGTAAAAAATGCCGTAAATGTTCCCGTGACCGTTTTCCACGTTTCAGGCGAATACGCCATGATAAAAGCCGCTGCAGAAAGAGGTTGGCTCGACCACGACAAAATCATGATGGAGCAATTAATGTGCATCAAACGCGCAGGAGCAAGCCTAATTTCGACTTATTTTGCCAAAGAAGCCGCGATTATTCTTAATAAGTAGGAGCGAATGGCTCGGGATTTATCAGCAATTCATTTTCCTGCTGCCTTTCCAAAGCTCGCCAAAAAAGGCGAGGCTTTTCCCTTGCATCAGGGCTAAAAAGTTTTTGTAATGAATACTTGTTTTGCTGATAAAAATCATATTTGGTGCCAAAATTCACTAGTACCTTTGAATAAGATTTAAAAAAAATACAAAAATGAAGAACTTTATAAAATCCCTTTTATTCACAATTCTATTTGTTTTTGCTGCCAGTTGTGGAGGCAAAAATGACGAACAAGATTTCGGTAAAAAAGAAACTATAGAAACCAAAGAGCAGGATGAGGATGCCTTCCCATTAGCCGAAAAAGGGAAAGAAATCTTTGAAGGGAAAGGCACTTGTGCTACCTGTCATAAATCCGATGTTAAACTAGTTGGGCCCAGTATACAAGATATTGCAAAGATATACGAAGAGAAAAATGCCAATATTGTAACTTTTCTAAAAGGAGAAGGAGAACCAATTGTAGATCCAACCCAATACGAAGTAATGAAAGCTAATTTTGCACTTACAAAAACATTTTCCGACGAAGAGTTGCAATCTCTAGAACAATATATCCAAAGCGAAGGCGAATAAACGTTCATGTTTTGTTAGAATCACAAAGTTGAGATTTTTTCTTTTCGGCTTTGTGATTTTTTTTATATTTAAAGTTTACTAAAAAACCTATATGACACAAATCGCGTTCTTAAAAAGTCCCTTAGGAATCGCCAAAATTGTGGGTGATGCGAATGGCATTTCCGAGATTTCCGTTTCCGACGAAGGCGAAGTTTCTGTCTCTATTCCAAAAGAATTGAAACAAGCCGTTATCCAAATGCAAGAATATTTTGAAGGAAAACGAACCCATTTCAATTTAAAATTAAATCCCAAAGGCACCGAATTCCAACAAAGAGTTTGGCAAGAATTACTTAATATCCCATTCGGAAAAACCCTCTCCTATTTAGAATTGTCCAAAAAACTAGGTGATGTAAGAGCCATCCGTGCCGTAGCAGCAGCCAATGGCAAAAACCCACTTTGGATTGTCGTTCCTTGCCACAGAGTTATAGGAACCGATGGCTCCTTAACCGGTTACGCTGGTGGATTAGGACGAAAAAAGTGGCTTTTAGAACACGAAAATCCGACTCGTCAACAAAGTTTATTTTAGGCTAGACTTCTTAGAATATTAGATTTTTTTAAACTATCTTAGATTTTTTTAAATTTATTTTTAGCCTTTAATGTTTAAAATCTGATATTCTAAGAAGTCTAAAAATCTAAGAAGTCTAAATTATGATTGAAAAAATCAACCTTAATAACATTTTATTTCTAGACATAGAAACCGTTCCGCAAGAGGAACATTTTAATTCTTTGGATGACGAAATGAAATCCCTTTGGGAGCATAAAACCCAATACCAACGGAAAGACGATTTCACCGCCGAAGATTTTTATGAACGTGCCGGCATTTGGGCCGAATTCGGAAAAATAGTTTGCATCTCTGTAGGTTATTTTACCACCAAAGGCGACATTCGAAACTTTAGAGTTACCTCCTTTTTTGGTGAAGAAAAAAAGATTTTATTAGACTTTAATAATTTGTTAAACAACCATTTCAATGCGCCACAAAACATTCTGTGTGGACATAATGCCAAAGAATTCGACTTTCCATTTATTGCTCGAAGAATGATTATCAATCAAGTTTCTATCCCAAACAAACTCAATTTATTTGGAAAAAAACCTTGGGAAATAGCACATTTAGACACTTTAGAATTATGGAAATTTGGCGATTACAAGCATTTCACGTCTTTAAAATTACTAACTAAAATCCTCGGAATTCCTTCCCCTAAAGGCGATATTGACGGCAGTCAAGTAGGCCATGTTTTTTATGTAGAAAAAGACATCGATCGCATCGTAACCTATTGCGAAAAAGATGTCATTGCCGTTGCTCAAGTCTTCCTTCGATTTAGAAAAGAAGATTTGTTAATTGAAGAGGAGATTATTCACGTGTAAAAAAAATCAACTTCAAAAATCAACTTCAAAAATCAATTTATTATGATTGTATTAAATCCTTTTAGTGAGAAAATTTTTAATTTTGATGACAGATTAATTCGTTTTGCCGGAGAATGTATTTTCTTTACACGAAAATTGGATAAAAGCTACGAAAACGAATATTATAAAAATCAACCTATCCGTTCATCAGGAAGTTCGTCTTTAAATTTTGGCGAATCTCAAGGAACAGTAACTGATAAAGATTTGATATTCAAGCTAACATTAGTTGTCAAAGAGCTAAAAGAATCTAGGAATTCCTTAAAAATATTACATTATATAAATGAAGGTAGCCAAGATGTTAGAACTCTTCTTCTAATTGAAGTTGAAGAATTAATAGCTATTGCATCTAAAATGATAATTAACAAAAATAATTAATAATTCAAAAGTCAAGTTTTTGAAATTGAAATTGAAATTGAAATTGATTTTTGGAATTGATTTTTGAAATTGTAATTGATTTTTGACATTGTATTTGATTTATTATATTTACAAAAAATAACCCATGGTATTAAGTAGATTTTGGTTGGTAATTTTCATTTCGTCCATTGCATTTGTGATTTTCAGTTTATTTTCTGGTAACAGTTATACAATTGACCATGTTTTAAATGGAAAAAAAGACGATCCTATTTTAATTTCTGAAAAATATATTCATCAGATTCCTGCTTTTATCAAAGACAGCATTACAAAATCAGAAGATAAAACCTTTACTATCAATCGGGATACCCTAAATTCAGATACCACTTATGTTTTTAAAAACAAAGTAGTAAAAATTTATAGCGGGGTTCAAAAATCAGACGGCCTTTTACCAACTTGCAAAAGCACTTTACTAGATTTGATCTTGCCACTTATGGCTTATTTGGCCTTTTTCTGTGGATTGATGGAACTTTTAATTATTTCTGGAGCCTCAGAAAAATTGGCTAAATTATTAAGCCCGGTATTTGTCAAAGTCTTTCCAACAGTCCCTAAAAATCACCCGTCTATTTCTTACATGACCCTAAACTTTGCAGCAAATTTCTTAGGATTGGATTCGGCTGCTACACCATTTGGATTAAAAGCCATGGAGAGTTTGCAAGAAATAAATCCCGAAAAAGACAAAGCCAGCGATGCACAAATCATGTTCATGTGTTTACATGCTTCTGGGCTTACCTTAATTGCAACTTCAATCATAGGATATCGTGCTGCTGCCGGTTCGGCAAATCCAGCTGATGTGATGTTACCTTGTATAATTACCTCTTTTATTGGAACCATAGCTGCGTTTTTAATTGTAGGAATAAAACAAAAAATCAACTTTAAAAGTGCGTCTTTGGTTGCAGGATTAATGGGGTTGATAGGCGCAATTATTGGTTTATTGATGTATGTAAATCATTTGGATTTAATTGGTAAAAATTATTTTACTTCTAATCTTTCCGCTTTGATTTTGGTTGTAATAATTGTTTTCACATTGATATTATCGTTCGTAAAAGAAAAGAAATTTACAGAAGCAAACACCACCGTTTATGAAGCATTTGTAGTTGGAGCCAATAATGGAGTTAAAACTGGCGTTACTATTTTTCCTTATGTTTTAGGAATGTTAGTTGCCATTTCGTTATTTAGAAACAGCGGTTTATTTGAAATTATTAGCAATTGGATTGCTTTTGGTTTCTCCAATATGGGAGTGAGTAAAGAAATTACCGATGCACTACCAGTCGCCATGCTTCGCCCATTCAGTTCTGCAGGATCACGAGGCTTTTTAATTGATTCGATGAATACTTTTGGTGCCGATTCCTTAACGGGAAGATTAAGCAGTATTTTTCAATGCAGCGCCGAAAGCACTTTTTATGTTATTGCGGTTTACTTCGGATCTGTGAATATTAAAAACACCCGATACGCACTAGGAACGATGCTAGTAGTTGATGTTATATGTGTTATAACTGCGATTTTTGTAGCTAGTTGGTTTTTTTAAACTAGTCCCACAAGGTTTTCGAAACCTTATAGGTACTTCTAATCTAACACACCTTCAAGTTTTGGAAACCTTGAAGGAGATAAATATATATTAAATGAAACTTGAAATCTTAGCAAAAGATCATTTCTATCATATTTACAATAGAGGAATAAACAGTGAGCCTATTTTCCTTTCAAATGACAACAAATTATATTTTTTAAAATTATTTTCAAAATACATGATTGGAAAAATTGCTATTTATGCATATTGCTTAATGGACAATCATTTTCATATTGTTATTAAGGTTACAGAAGAAGAAAAAATTGTAACACAATCTTTATCGAATTTATTTAACTCTTATGCCAAGGCTTTTAATAAACAAAATGATAGAACCGGAAGTTTATTTGAAAAACATTTTAAAAGAATTGTGATTCAAGACGAAAATTATTTGAGAAACATAATTCAATATGTTCATCTAAATCCTAAAAATCATTTGGATTTAAATTACAAAACGTATAAGTATTCCTCTTTTCAGGCATTAATTTCAGATAAAGAAACCAAATTAGCAAGAGAAGAAGTATTGAGTTATTTTGATAGCATTGATAATTTTATCTATTGTCATGATTTTAAAAATGAAATTTTATCAGAAAAATTCACGTTCGAATAGCCTATCTTCCTTCCTGCAAGGTCTTTTTTTGACCTTGTAGGTATTAAATAAATAAACACCTACAAGGTTTTGGAAACCTTGCAGGAGAATCTCTTTCATTTCAATCTTATATTTTTTTGAACTTATAGTTATAAATAAACACCTACAAGGTTTTGGAAACCTTGCAGGAGAACCTCTTTAATTTCAATACTATATTTTTTTTGAAATTGTAGTGAGGAAAATAATACCTACAAGGTTTTTAAAACCTTGCAGGAAAAGAAGTAAAAACTCCTTTAAATTTCCTCAACTTTCCGTAACTTTACACATCAAAAATATTTTAAAATGGACTTTATATACCAAGACCCGTATCCGATTTTAAAAGACGATACGCAATACAAAAAACTTACTTCTGATTTTGTAAAAGTAGAGCAATTTGGCGATAGAGAGATTCTAACGATAGATCCAAAAGGACTTGAATTGTTGGCGCAAGAAGCCATGAATGATGTATCCTTTATGTTGCGAACAGCACATTTACAAAAGTTAAATACTATTTTAACCGATCCAGAAGCTACTGATAACGATAGATTCGTAGCTTATAATTTATTGCAAAATGCTTCAGTGGCTGTTGAAGGTCAGTTGCCTTCTTGTCAAGATACAGGAACAGCAATTGTAATGGCTAAAAAAGGCGAAAGTGTTTTCACTGGAGTGGAGGATGCCGAATGGTTGTCTAAAGGAATTTTCAATACATTTCAAAATAAAAATCTTCGCTATTCGCAAATCGTCCCGATTTCGATGTTTGAAGAAAAAAACTCTGGATCCAATTTGCCCGCACAAATTGATATTTATGCCAAAAAAGGAGCTTCCTATGAGTTTTTATTTCTTACAAAAGGCGGTGGTTCTGCCAACAAAACATTCTTATATCAAAAAACAAAATCGTTGTTGAACGACAAATCGATGGAGGAATTTGTACGGGATAAAATCAAAGATTTAGGAACTTCTGCTTGTCCGCCCTACCATTTAGCGTTGGTAATTGGAGGGACTTCTGCGGAAGCAAATCTATCGGCAGTGAAAAAAGCATCGGCAGGTTATTTTGACAATCTTCCTACTTCTGGAAATATGTCAGGTCAAGCATTTCGAGATTTAGAATGGGAGAAAAAAGTACTATTATATTGCCAAGAAAGTGCCATTGGAGCACAATTTGGAGGAAAATATTTTGCGCATGATGTTCGAGTTATTCGTTTGCCACGTCATGCTGCTTCTTGCCCAGTTGGGTTGGGAGTTTCGTGTTCTGCCGATAGAAATATCAAAGGAAAAATCACTAAAGACGGAATTTTCTTAGAACAATTGGAAGTAAATCCGCAGCAGTTTTTGCCTGCAACGCCACCACATTTGGAGCCTGCAGTTGAGGTAGATTTGAACCGTCCGATGAAAGAAATCTTAGCAGAATTGTCTAAATATCCAATTAAAACGCGTTTAAAGTTAAACGGAACTTTAATTGTTGCTAGAGACATTGCTCATGCTAAAATTAAAGAACTTTTGGATGCTGGAAAACCAATGCCAGAATACTTTAAAAACCACCCAGTGTATTATGCTGGTCCTGCAAAAACACCAGACGGAATGCCATCGGGTAGTTTTGGTCCAACCACTGCAGGAAGAATGGACGTTTATGTAGAGGAGTTTCAAAAAGCGGGTGGAAGCATGATTATGCTTGCTAAAGGAAACCGAACCAAAGAAGTGATGGAAGCGTGCAATAAATATGGCGGATTCTATCTAGGTTCTATTGGAGGTCCTGCTGCGATATTGGCTCAAGATAATATCTTGAAAGTAGAAGTAGTAGATTTTGAAGAATTAGGAATGGAAGCGGTTCGTAAAATTACCGTAAAAAACTTCCCGGCTTTTATCATTACCGACGACAAAGGAAACGATTTCTTTGCGAATTTATAAAAAAATATTAGCCACTGATTCACAGATTTTAATAAATAAATCTGTGAATCAGTGGCTATAAAAATTAAGTATATGCCTTTTACAGAAACCTTTAATGAATTTTATAGCACCGTTCAAAGTAGTTTGGCGGATGGAACTTTTGCTAAATTAACCATGGCAAAAACCATTGGAAATACCGATTTGAAAAACATTTATGTTCGTCCGATTTTGGAAGAAGGCGTTTTGCAATTGGAGTTGAAGTTCAAGCACCAAGAAGAAGAATTGATTGAAATTCATTCTATTGTGGCTACTCGTGATATATTGAAAACCTATTTAAATAACCCGTTTTTTTCGGCTTTGTTGTTTACCACCGAAATGGATTTGGTCTATAAATTAAATAAAAAAAGAGCCGTTAGTATTTCACAAAAGGCTCCTTCGTTTGCACATGCTTCTCCTGTAATTTTGGAGTATTTGGCAGGGAATAAAAATTAGTTAGTCAATAACCATTTCTGGGATTTCTCCCTCAATAATTAGTTCGGCCTCGGTAGATGCAATGATGTGTTCTACCGTAACTCCTGGAGCACGTTCTATTAGTTTAAATCCTTTTGGAGTGATTTCTAGAACGGCTAATTCGGTAACTACTTTTTTCACGCAGCCAACTCCTGTTAAGGGCAAACTACATTTTTTAAGAATTTTGCTCTCTCCGGCTTTGTTGACATGCATCATGGCTACGATGATATTTTCGGCAGATGCAACTAAATCCATAGCGCCACCCATACCTTTTACCATTTTTCCTGGAATTTTCCAGTTGGCAATGTCGCCATTTTCGGACACTTCCATAGCACCAAGAATGGTTAAATCTACGTGTTGCCCACGAATCATCCCGAAACTAAAAGCAGAATCAAAAAAACTTGCTCCTGGTAAGGTAGTGATGGTTTGTTTTCCTGCATTTATTAAGTCGGCGTCTTCTTCTCCTTCAAATGGGAAAGGCCCCATGCCTAGAACGCCATTTTCACTTTGAAATTCCACAGAAATATCGGTGCGAACATAGTTGGCAACTAAAGTTGGTATACCAATTCCTAGGTTTACGTAGTAACCGTCTTTTACTTCTTTGGCAATTCGTTTTGCTATGTCTTCTTTTGTTAACATAAAATATTTTTTAAACTATTAAGTTTTTTATTTTTAAACCATTAAGGTATTAAGTTTCATTAAGAAAAGTGGTGTGGTTCTGTTTTTCTAACGTAGAGTTCTGAATATCGAAGTACTGAACACTGAACACTGATCACTGAACACTATTTTTTCCTCACCGTACGTTGCTCAATTCGTTTTTCAAATTTTTCTCCTTGGAAAATACGTTGGATTAAGATTCCGGGAATATGTACTTGATTAGGATCTAGGGTTCCGGCTGGAACTAATTCTTCTACTTCGGCAATGGTAATTTTGGCCGCACCACACATGCAAGGATTGAAGTTTCTTGCCGTTCCTTTAAAGATTAGGTTTCCTGCTTCGTCACCTTTCCAGGCTTTAACTATGGAGAAATCGGCTTTGAAGGCGTGCTCCATAACGTGCATTTTTCCGTTGAATTCGCGAACTTCTTTGCCAATGGCAACCTCGGTTCCGTAACCCGCTGGGGTAAAAAATGCTGGAATTCCGGCTTGGGCTGCACGACAACGTTCTGCTAAAGTTCCTTGTGGGATAAGTTCGACGTCTAATTCTCCAGAAAGCATTTGGCGTTCAAATTCGGCATTTTCACCAACATAAGACGAAATCATTTTTTGGATTTGCTTTTGTTGCAATAGTAATCCAAGTCCGAAATCATCAACCCCTGCATTGTTGGAAATACAAGTTAGATTTTTGGTTTGTTTTTTTACTAATTCTGCAATGCTGTTTTCTGGAATTCCGCACAAGCCAAATCCTCCTAACATTATGGTCATGTTGTCTTCAATACCTTGAAGCGCATCTTGAACCGAGTGTACTTTTTTATTTATCATAGTAAAACTAGAAGTTTTATTTATTTGAATACTGTTTATTGGATTCTCAATCTTCCCGATAGCTTAGCCCTGATAGCAGCGGCATCCTTTATCTTTTTTCTTTAAAAAGATAAAGATAGAGCGGATAGCAGGATTAGCTCCTAAAAAAAACTAAAGGCCAAATTCGTCTGGATTCTGTTCTTCGGTATCGGTGGAATCTTTGGCAACGTGTTTTGGTGCAGAATAACAATCTACTTTTATCGAGAAATTTTCGGGTCTTTCAAATTCGTCTTTAGAGATTTGAAGGTCGGGATCTTCGTAACATTTTTTCATAAAATACCCCCAAATTGGTAAGGCAGCGGTTGCTCCTTGGCCATAAGTGATGCTTTTGAAATGCGCCGAACGGTCTTCGCAACCAACCCAAACGCCAGTTACTAGATTAGGCACCATACCGATAAACCAACCATCAGATTGGTTTTGGGAAGTTCCTGTTTTACCTGCAATTGGGTTTTTAAATACGTACGGATAACCTGTCCAACGGTTGTCACCGCTACCGCCACCTTCGGTTCTTAGTCTTTCACCAGATCCCCCTTCGGTAACGCCTTCTAGTAATTTTATCACGGCAAAGGAAACGTCTTTGCTCAATACATCGTGCGATTCAGGAACGGGTTCGAAAACTACGGCTCCGTTTTTATCTTCAATTCTGGAAATAAATTGCGGTTTGATGTAAACGCCTTGGTTGGCAAAAGTGCTATAAGCAGCCACCATGTCTTGTACGGTGATATCTACGGCGCCAAGAGCGATGGATGGTTGCACTGGAATTTCGGATGTAACTCCTAATTTTTTTGTTAGTTCAACCACGGCTTCAGGACCAGTACGGTCTATTAATTTAGCAGAAATGATATTTACCGAATTGGCTAATGCTCTTTTCAAAGTCATCATTCCTCGGTATTTATTGTCGGAATTTCTAGGTTCCCAATCTTCGGTAACGTGGTGACGGCCTTTGCGAATCATGAAAGGTGCATCTAGCAAGGTATCACAAGGCGACATTCCTAATTGTTCGATGGCAGTTGCATATACAAAAGGCTTGAAAGTGGAACCTACTTGACGGGCACCTTGGCCTACGTGGTCGTATTGAAAATATTTGTAATTAATTCCGCCAACCCAGGCTTTAATTTGCCCAGTTTGCGGCTCCATAGACATTAATCCTGCTTGCAAGAAATGTTTGTAATAACGAATAGAATCGAGTGGCGTCATGATGGTATCGCGATCTCCTTTCCAAGAGAAAACCGTCATTTTGGTTTTAACTTTAAAAGAAGCGATAATTTCTTCATCCGTTTTATCGTCTGCTTTTAGTATGCGCCATCTTTCGGAATTCTTCATGGCTTGTTTGAAAATTTTATCAACTTCAATTTCAGAAAGATTCACAAAAGGAGCATTTTTATTATCTTTTTGTTGGTTAAAAAATTCTTCCTGCAAATTTTTTATATGCTCTTGCACAGCTTCTTCTGCATGTTCTTGAATTTTAGAATCTAGTGTTACATAAATTTTTAATCCATCACCATAAATATCATATTCTTCTCCATCGGGTTTTTTATTTTCTTTAACCCAATTTTTCATGTAATCGCGAAGGTATTCTCTAAAATAAGTAGCGGTTCCGTCAAGATGACTTTCAGGATGGAAGTCTAAAACGATTGGTTTTTTCTCTAATATTTTTTTAGCAGATTCTTCTAAATGATTGTTTCTTACCAATTGGCCCAGAACTACATTTCTTCTTTTGATAGCTTTTTCTGGACGACGAACCGGGTTAAAAAGAGAAGGATTTGTAAGCATTCCTACTAACAAAGCGCTTTCTTCTACATTTAAATCACGGGGTTCTTTGTTGAAATATACTTTGGCTGCCGAACGAATTCCGACCGCACCATTTACAAAATCTACTTGATTGAAATACAAAGCAATAATTTCATTTTTAGTATATTGTCTTTCTAAACGTACGGCAATAATCCATTCTTTAGCTTTTTGAATTAAACGAAAAAGTATAAATTTAGATCCTTCACCATGAAATAAAAGTTTGGCTAATTGTTGGGTAATGGTACTAGCACCGCCATTAGATCCTAATTTGGCTGCAGCGCCAAAAGTACGTCGGGCATCAATACCAGAGTGCTCGTAAAAACGCTCATCTTCCGTTGAAACTAGAGCGTCAACAAGGGATTTTGGTAAATCTTTGTATTTGATAGCGGTTCTATTTTCATTGTAGAATTTTCCCAAAGTAACTCCATCCGAAGAAATAATTTCAGTGGCTAAATTGGAATTTGGATTTTCTAAATCATCAAAAGAAGGCATTTTTCCAAAAAGACCCCACGATGCAAATAAGAAAAACAAGAAGATACCTCCAATGCTGTAGAAAAAGACTTTCCAAAATTTCTTTTGGTAGTATTTAATGTCTTTAACCGGCGTAATTTTTTTAGTATTATTTTTAAGGGCCATATTTTTTAATTTGTAGATTCTACTCGAAAACCTATTTCTGTAATTCCTTTTAATTCCGTAACGCCAGCAATTTTACCAGTTTGTCTAACGGCTTGTTGGATGTGTATTTTGTATTCTCCTTTTTGGCTGAAAGGCACGTTTTCTTTGTAAAAAAGTTTGCTTTCTTTTACGTCTGTAAACCCATCGCCCATAAGGGTTCCGTCAGGATTTGCCATTTTGTATTCTAAAGTATCCACGACCACTTTTTTATTGGGTTGTTCTAAGGATACAATTAAAAATAAATTATCAAATGGATAATCGTTGTTGTCTCTAACGTTTACAAACAGATTGTATCTTTTTTCACTTTCTAATTTTGGTAATTTGAAAGTAAGAATACTGTCTTGATGCCAAGAATTTCCAATAGATTTGTATTCGTCGAAAACGAGTTTTTTGTCGCAAGAAATAACAAGAAACACCATTAAAATAAATAGAAGGCTATTTTTTATCTTCATTTTTCTTAATAATAATTACGGGTCTTTTAACTTCTGGTTTTGGGTTTTGATTTTGATTTTGACCTTGTTGTTGCCCTTGTCCTTGTTTAGAATTTGGGTTTTGCTTCGCATTCGGATTTTGATTTGGATTCGAATTTGGCGCTTTATTTTTGGACTTGTTTTTACTTCTTTTTGGTTGGTCAAAACGGGTTAAACTCTCTTGTCCCATGGCGTTATTGAAGTTGGCTTCTTGCTCTACTACAATTTCGATAGCAAAATCTTCTAACGACGAAACTCGTTTTTTCTCTTTATTTTGAGCAATAATTTCTTTAACCTGATCGATTTTTAGAATGTGCCAACTTGAAAAATTATCGGTATAAGCAAACCACATTAGACCTTTGAAAATGTCTTGTTTTTGGCAAATTGCATCTCCTTTTTCGGTGTGTAATTTGGTTTCAAATTCCGGAAAATCCTTAAGAGCATCTAGATAAGTATCTAATTCGTAATTCAAACAACACTTTAATTTTCCACATTGACCTGCCAATTTTTGTGGGTTTAGGGACAATTGTTGGTATCTCGCTGCCGAGGTATTTACGCTTCTAAAATCGGTTAACCATGTAGAACAACACAACTCTCTACCGCAAGATCCAATTCCGCCAAGGCGAGCCGCTTCTTGACGAAAGCCCACTTGTTTCATTTCGATTCTAGATTTAAAAACTTGTGCAAATTCTTTAATTAATTGACGAAAATCTACACGATCTTCGGCAGTATAATAAAAAATTGCTTTCGAGCCATCCCCTTGAAATTCAATATCGGAGATTTTCATTTGAAGTTTTAAAGCAATTGCAATTTCGCGCGCTTTAATCTTCATGGCCTCTTCTTTGTCGCGGGCATCGCTCCAAATATCAATGTCTTTTTGGGATGCTTTTCGGTATATTTTTGCAATTTCGGCACTAGTGTGATTGACCCCTTTTTTCTTCATTTGAATCTTAACCAATTCGCCTGTAAGAGTTACAATTCCAACATCATGACCCGGTGAAGCCTCTGTAGCAACAACATCGCCAATGCTTAACGTAAGTTTTTCGGTGTTTCTGTAGAATTCTTTTCTTCCGTTTTTAAAACGAACTTCCACACAATCAAACGGGGTTTCGCCATTGGGCAAACTCATATTAGAAAGCCAATCGAAAACGGTTAATTTATTGCAGCTATCGGTGCCGCAAGTCCCATTATTTTTACAACCCTTTGGTGCACCACCATCTGAAGTTGAACAACTTGTACATGCCATAATTATATAGTAGTATTGCTAAAAAAGCAATTTAAGTTCATAAAACGATTAATTTGTAAAGATAGTATTTTTATAAAATATATTCCAATAAAAAAATCCCAAAAACCAATGCTAAAATTAACGCTTGGAATTTGGGATTGGTTTAAATATTTTCAGTTAATTTAACTTACAATTTTAAATAAAGTATCGGATAATCGTACTCTAAATGGCACTTCAAAAGTTACTTTATCACCTGGTTGTGCCGAGGTGTTTTCTTTTCCGTTAACGAGCATTTTTTCTAAAATATACTCTTCGGCACCCGTTGTTGGGCCAGAAATTAAGAGTTTATCTCCAACGTTTAGTTCGTTATTTTCGATGCTAAAAAGTCCGACCTGTGCTTTTACATAATAATGTTCTACTTTGCCAAGAAGTACTTTTTTGATTTTAATTTTTTGACGAATGTCTTTTGGTTTTTGTTCGATATTTTCGGCTACAGCCAAAGATTTATCGGATAGTTCTCCCGAATGTTTGAACAACAATTTATCCGATTTTCCTTTTCGGAAGACTTTGTTTCCTACTTGAAGTCCTCTTCTTAGTTTTACTTGTTCTACTAATGGCAAATGTATGGTGTCTAAACATTCTACCGAACAGCAATTTTCCATCGCAGCTTTGCATTCGTCACATTGAATGAATAACAAATGGCAACCATCGTTTTCACAATTGGTGTGGTTGTCGCAAGGTTTTCCGCATTGGTGGCATTGGGAAACTATGTCGTTGGTAATCCGTTCGCCAAGTCTATGGTCAAAAACGAAATTTTTCCCGATGAATTTACTTTCAATGTTTTCTTCCTTGATTTGTTTGGCATAATTGATAATTCCGCCTTCCAATTGGAACACATTTTTAAATCCTTGGTGTTTAAAATAGGCCGAGGCTTTTTCGCATCGGATTCCTCCGGTGCAATACATCACTAGATTTTTATCTTCTTTAAAATCTTTTAATTGCTCGTTGATGATGGGTAACGATTCGCGAAACGTTTCTACATCGGGAGTAATGGCTCCTTTAAAATGACCAATTTCACTTTCGTAATGGTTTCTAAAATCAACCACAATAGTATTTGGATCTTCTAAAATCTGATTGAATTCGGCTGCTTTTAAGTGCACACCAATATTGGTTACATCAAAAGTTTCGTCGTTCAATCCGTCGGCTACAATTTTGTCACGAACTTTAACGGTTAGTTTTAAAAACGAATGATCATCGTGTTCAACGGCAACATTCAAACGAATGTTTTGCATGAAGTCATAGACTTCTAAAGTTTCCCGAAAGGCTTCAAAATTCTCAGCAGGAATACTCATTTGTGCATTGATTCCTTCTTTGGCAACATACGTTCTGCCTAGGGCATCGAGTTGGTTCCAAGCAATGAATAAATCGTCGCGAAATTTTTTAGGATTTTCAATTTTGGCATACGCATAGAAAGACAACGTAAGGCGTTGTTTACCGGCTTGGTCTATAAGTTCGGCTCTTTCTTCTGCGCTTAAGGTGTTATACAGTTGCATGCTATAAACGTTTTAAGGTTAGAGACGCAATTAATTGCGTCTGTACAGAAATATGTTGAGTTCTAAATGGAAGAATTCAGGTGTAAAGGTAAAAATAATTTATTAAAAAAACCCTGTCAGAGTTCAAAACTCTGACAGGGTTGTAAATTAAAAAAATAGCCACAGATTCACAGATTAATAATAAAATCTGTGAATCTGCGGTAAAATAAATTCTTTGCGAACTTAGCGTAATCCCTTGCGATCTTTGCGGTTAATCAGTTAACAGAATTCCGCGTAAGCGTCTTTCAAGTTTTCTGCAATCATTTCAGCAGGACGACCTTCAATATGGTGACGCTCTAGCATGTGCACCAATTCTCCGTTTTTGAACAACGCCATACAAGGCGATGATGGAGGAAAAGGAAACATGTGTTGGCGCGCAGCATCTACGGCATCTTTATCCACACCTGCAAAAACCGTTACCAAATGGTCTGGTTTTTTTGCGCCGTCCAAACTCATTTTTGCTCCCGGACGCGCATTTCTTGCAGCACATCCACAAACCGAATTGATTACTACTAGGGTACTTCCTTCTAGTTTTAAAGCGTTTTCTACTGCTTCTGCATTATATAAATCTTGAAAACCAGCGTCAGAAAGTTCTGCTCTCATTGGTTTTACCATTTCTTCTGGATACATAATTATTTATGATTTAAGATTGTTGATTTCTGAATTTTGATTAAAAAATCATTGCAAAGATAATCAGAATTCTAATCTTTAGAATGATTCTAATCATAAAGATTTGTTATCGTGGGATAGAAAATTTAAAATCGGAATAGTCGGCTGAACAACGCCTTAACAAAAAGCATTTTTGGGCATTTCCAAATCACTTGTAAGTCTTCTAAAAAAGAAGTTTCTTCATCTAAAAACTTGAAAATTACGGTTGCATTCCCTTTTTGAAACATGGAAGAAAAAATAGTGGATCCTAAATGGTTTTTCGTATCTAAAATATCCAAAAGTAATAAATCATATAACCAAAATTTATCTCTTTTATGGAATTTTCTAAAGTCGGAATCGGCAGCCAAAAACTGCACCAATTGTTTCGCTTTTTTAGTAGTATTTTTGAAAGTATAACCCGTGCTGGCTTTGGTCCATCCTCCAACGGAGCCAATATTTAATATGTTTTTGGTATTGTGTTTCCAAAACGGATAACACGTCATCGGGATGTTTCCTTGTTCTTTTTCTACAATTTCATATTCGGTAATTCCGAGTTTTTGAATATACTTTTGAATTTCGTTTTCGTATTCGGATTTGGAAAGTAACTCTTTTGAAAACAAGGTGTATTCCAACAAAGCTTCATTGGATGAAGTCGGCAAAACATACATAAATCGAGTGTTGCCTTTTTGTTCTACCGAAAAATCCATGAAAGTCGCAACATCTTTATTGAAAACTTCCTCTTTGGATTTGATAAACCAACCTACAAAATGCTGTTGCAATAAGGGATATTTGGTTTGACTTTTCACCAATTCCGAGTTGAAAATGGAGTTGAAAATTTTGTTGCAAGTATAATTTTCAGATGCTGTTTTCACGATGCAATGGTCTCCCAATTCTTCAAAATCAAGTACTTTTTGATTTACAAAATGAATATTTTCTTGTTTGGAAATTAAATCAAAAACCAGATTGTAAAAATCCAATCCTTTAATCATGTTGTATTGGTAGGGCTTAAGATCTAATTTTCTTTCGAAAGTATCCGTTTTAAACCAAGCCGCATCCCATTGGGTATGGGCTAAGTTTTGGAAACTATCTTTGGTATCCCAAAAGCACCACGTTCTATCGTTGGTTTTTTTAGGATTTGCATCCAATAACAAAATCGATTTATCTTGAAATTTTCCAGATAAAATCATTTCGTAAACGGTCATCAAAGCCGATAATCCGGAACCTGTGAAAATGTAGTGATGGTGTTGCATTGCTCAAAGATAATTAAATCCAAATTTTAAATCCAAATTTTAAATTTTTAGTTTTGTCTAAAAAAATATTTATTAGCACATAAAAATTAATATATTTGTCAAAATTAATTTTAAAATGACTATTTCAGAAGAAAATTACCTCAAAGTAATTTACCATTTATCTTTGGTTTCTCCAAAAGGTATAAATACCAACGCGATTGCTGGAATGTTAAATACCAAAGCATCTTCTGTAACCGATATGATGAAGAAATTATCAGATAAAGAGTTGGTTGCGTATCAAAAATATCAAGGTGTAACGTTGACCGAAAAAGGGTTTCATTCTGCTAAAATGATTGTAAGAAAACACCGTTTGTGGGAAGTTTTTTTGGTGGATAAATTGAATTTTTCTTGGGATGAGGTTCATGAAATTGCAGAAGAATTGGAACATATAAAATCGGAAGTTTTAATTAATAAATTGGATGCGTTCCTCGATTTTCCAACTTTTGATCCGCATGGAGATCCAATTCCGAATGCAGATGGTGAAATAAAGAAAATAAATAAATTGTTATTGTCGGATTCCCAATTAAATAAAGAATATCAATGTGTTGGTGTGAAAGATTCTTCATCCGAATTTTTACAATATTTAGACAAACAAAAAATTGCTTTGGGATCTAAAATTACTATCAAAGAAAAAGAAAGTTTTGACGACACTTTACTTGTTGAAATTGATTCAAGAGAAATGACTTTATCTAATAAAATTGCTAATAATTTATACATAAAATAATATGTTTCAATCCATTTTAGATTATTTCGAAAGTATTGATCCAATTTTGGCGGCTTTGTATGCCACTTTGTTTACTTGGTTTTTAACTGCGTTTGGAGCTTCATTTGTGTTCTTTTTTAAGAATATGAATCGAGTAGTTCTGGACGGAATGTTGGGTTTTACAGGAGGTGTAATGATAGCAGCTAGTTTTTGGAGTTTGCTTGCACCGGCCATAGAAATGAGTAAAGGCGAAGGATTTGTCAAAGTAATTCCAGCAGCAGTTGGGTTTGGATTAGGAGCTTTATTTATTTTTGGTTTAGACAAACTTCTACCTCATTTACACATAAATTTTCAAGAAACCGAAGGAGTAAAATCGCCATGGCAACGAACAACTTTATTGGTTTTGGCCATTACATTACACAATATTCCTGAAGGTTTGGCGGTTGGAGTTCTTTTTGGTGGCGTTGCTGCGGGAATTCCAGAAGCATCCATTGCTGGAGCTGTAACTTTAGCAATTGGAATTGGAATTCAAAATTTTCCTGAAGGAATTGCGGTTTCCATGCCTTTAAGAAGAATGGGGATGAGTCGTTGGAAGAGTTTTATGTACGGACAAGCATCTGCTTTGGTAGAACCCGTTGCTGGAGTTTTGGGCGCTGTAGCTGTAACTTTTTTTACACCGCTTTTGCCTTATGCTTTAGCTTTTGCAGCTGGAGCAATGATATTTGTAGTGGTTGAAGAAGTAATTCCTGAAACGCAACAAGATAAAAATACGGATATTGCAACCCTTGGTTTAATTGGTGGGTTTATTGTAATGATGACTTTGGATGTTGCTTTAGGATAACACGCTTACTGTTTGAACATGAAAAAATTAGTTTTACTCTCTTTTTTAGTTTTTAGTTTTTCTCTTTTTGCGCAAAGCGAATTTAAAATCACTACTAAAAAATGTATTCCTAAATTTGGATATCATTTAAGATTGCAATCTGTTTTTGATGATTCAAGATGTCCAAAAGGAGTTACTTGTATCTGGGCTGGCGAAGTTTCTGTTGTTGTTGAAGTTTATAAAGATAAAAAGTTTTTGGAAGAAAAAACCTTGACTTTTAATTCGAAAAACAAAGAAGAAAACTTCAAATGGTTTGCTGCTTATTTTCCTACAAAGATACAATCAATTGGCGTTGCACCGTATCCAAAGGAGGGACAAATTGTTAAACCTAAAAAGCAATATATCCATATTGTTTTTATGGATTAGAATGTGATTCTTTATCCCTGAAATAATATGGATATACTGAAAAAATTCGGATGTGTTTTTTATACTTAAAATGCCTTTTAGTGAAAAATTATCTTTTCAACCACTGTGTTGGATTCACAAAAGTGGCATTTTGAGAAATGGTAAATTTTAAAATCGTTTTACCTTCTGCATTGGTTCTAATTTTTCCTAGGCTTTGCTTGGCAGAAACACGATCTCCTGCGCTTACACTTACAGAGCCTAAATTTTGATACACCGTAAAGAAATCTCCGTGCTGTACACACACCAACTTAGTTAATGGTGATATTATGATTACTTTGGTTACTTCTCCGCTAAAAACGGCTCTTGCAGCCGAACCGGATTCGGTAGTGATTTCTACCCCACTGTTATGAATTATTAATGATTTGTATACCGGGTGCGGTTGATCGCCATATCCTAAAGTGATTGCTCCTTTTTCAACTGGCCAATTCAAACTTCCCTTATTTGCTTTGAAATTATTAGATATTAATTGCCCTTCGGGAGTTAAAACTATTTTGGTAGATTCTTCAATCTTTTTAGTTTCGGCTACGGTAGTAGTTTTAGGATTGGCTTTGACTCTGGCTGCTGCTGCTTTTCTGTTGGCTTCAGCAATCGCATCGCGAATCATTTTTTGAATTTGTGCATCAATTTTCCTAGATTCCTGCTGCTTTTTCTTGATTTCGGCAATAATTTGCTTTTTGTCTTTCTTTAAACTATTGGCAATTTTTTCTTGCTCTTGCTTTTCTTTTTCAAGATCTGCACGTTGCTGTTCTTGTTCGGCTAAGAGTTTTTCTTTGTCTGTTTTTTGTCCGCTCAATTTCGCGTTATAATCGGCTAGTTTAGTAGTTTTATCTTTAATTTCATCGCCTTGCATTTTTCTATAACTAGAATATTGCTTCATGTATTGTAATCGTTTGTAAGCTTGCGAAAAATTTTCGGAAGACAACAAAAACATGGCCCGGCTCTGCTGCGAGCGACTTTTGTAGGATTTTAATATCATTCTAGCATAGTCATCCTTTAATACGACTAAGTCTTTTTTTAATTTATTAATCTGCACCTGATTAATATACATATCGTTGCTTAGCAACTTTGTTTGTTTTTCGGTGGTATTTATTAATTTTTGTTTTAATCCGATTTTCTCCTTTTGGATTTGTAATAGTTTCCCTACAGACTTTTCTTTGCCTCTTACTTCTTGGAGCATACGCTCTTTCTCCTGAATTTCTTGCTGAATTTTATTTTTTCTTTGCTCTAATTCTTCTTGCGTTTGTTGGCTCCAAGCCAATGAAGTTAATAAGATGAAGAGTAAAGTAACTATTCTTTTTTGCATAATAATTATATCTTGTCTATGTAAATTCTTTCATATCCTTCGGGAACACTGTACGGAAAAGAAAGATCCTCATTAAAGGAAATGTTTTTATATTCGATGTCGATGTTGGTTTTACTTTCTTTTTGTCGAGCATCGATCGCCAAAGATAATGGTAAAATCATTGCATCGTATTTTTTATAATCTGGATATGCAATTTGCAACGTTCTATCTAGTAACATTTGATTGATTTCTTGTCTTTTTACTAAGAAATTATCGCTTTCAAAGAAAAAAGATTTATCGGTTTTTGCGTCTGGATTGGATTGCAATTTATATAATTTTTCTAAAATGGAAACTGCATATTTTCCTTTGTGTAAATCGTCTAGAGTTTTACCTAAAAACATATTCTGTACTTTTTGGAAATCTAAATCAGTGCCTAGCCATTGGCTTAATACTGCATAATCTCCTTCAAAATATTTGCTTCCTATCTTTTCGTAATACTGAACTGAAGTTGGTGTAATCAAAGCCTTAGCTACTGTAAAACCCAAAATCCGAATGCTAATTAATATTTTTTCGTTCTTTTTTATTTTGATTTCTGCTTGTACATTTTGCGATTGCTTATCGTCTTGGTATTTTGCATTAGCTTTTATATATAATGTAGAAAAATCAATTTTATTGTTATCGTAGCTGGTAATAATTTTATCTGCCGATAGCGTATTGCTTGCATTTCCTTCTGCCAAAATCGCTTTTGATTTGCAAGATGCTAATAAAATTAAAAGTAATATGGTAAGGTATTTTTTCATTTGTAGTCCTAAATGTTAGGGTGTTATTTTTTGTGTTTCTGTTTTTCAATTAAATCATTAGCCTTTGAAAAATAAATGTCTTTCTTTTTAAAATCTCCCAAACCATTATAGGCTTCACCTAATTGCAGGTTAAAATTAATTTCTAGAGAGGTATCGTCTATAATAAAATCAACCCCTGATTCTAAAATATCTTTGGCTTTTTTATAATTTTTCAATTGATTATTCGCCAATCCGTTAAAATAATACAATTGCGGCTGGGATGGAAACAATTGCATTTGCTCTTCGGAAGCTTTGTTTAATTTATCAAATTGCAAATTTTCGGTATATGCCTGCATCAAAAGCAAAATAGTTTGCATGTCGTCATTGGTAGTTTTCAAATGCATTTCGTAATAATGAATTGCTTTGCTCCAATCTTTTTTATTTTGATAAAACTTACCAATTTCTTTAGCCACTTGCACTTCTTTATCGTTATCAAAATAACCTATGGCATGGTCTAAATCTTTATCAAATTGTGGATTGGATTTGGTGAAAATTAAGAACTCATTTAACATCCGATGCTTGATTTTCTTGTCGATTTTATCACTTGCCAAAACAATATTCATGGCTTTAACTGCTTTTTCGCCATCGTTATTATTCAAATGAAATTTAAACAAACTCACCTGCGCCCAATCGGAAGTTGGGATTTCTTTTTCTAGTTGCTTGGCAATTTCCAGCGCTTTATCTTCTTGATTGCTTTGCGAATACAAGTAGATTAACGCAATATAATTAGCCTCGTCTTTAGGGTATTGTTTTATTTTATCTATTAAATTAGATTTTTCTGAACCTTGAAATTTAGCATCTTTCAGAATTTGGGCTTTATATAATTCTCTTTTATCCGATTTTCCAACCGTTTGATTCAGTTCATTTATTAAATCTAGTGCTTTGTCAAATTGTTGAGTATTCATGTAAAGTGAAACCAAATCCTCTCTATATTCGGGTTTAAATTCAATTAATTTTTGAACTATTATAATTGCCTGGTTGTAATCTTGAGTATCATAACAAGCATCATACATGCCAACCCAAGCCCAACGATTTTTGGGATCTATCTTAGTTGCTTTTTCAAAATTATCGTAAGCGTCTTTATACTTTTTAAGCGACAGATAATTTTTTCCAAATTCGAAATAAACAATCCCATTTTCTGATTGAAGAGTTTGGCATTTTTCTAATGCTTCAATAGCTTTGTCGTAATTTTCGATTCCTTTTTGTTTCAACGATTCATAGAAAGAATCTTCAAATTTATTTTCGGCCAAAGCCAAAGTATCCTTAGGCTCACCTTGTGCCAGAAGATAATTAGGAACAAAAAAGATTCCGAAAAGGAAACTATATAAAACTATTTTTTTCATTTATTTTAATCGTTTGAAAATATATGTATCTCTTCAATATATTTAAAATCTTTTACACTTAAAGTATACAAATTTAAATCATAATATGTAGCTGTTGCAGCAATTAATGCGTCCGGCAGATTAAGATGATTGGATAAAGTAAACTTTTCAATTAAGTTAATAGCTTTAGATGATATTGCTTCATTAATAGAAAAAACTAGTAATTTTTTTAAATCTTTTTTTATCATCTGAAGCTCCTTTTTGTTTCTTGCACCATATAATAATTCAGCACATGTAACATCCGAAATAGCAATATTGTTTTGACCTATTTTTTCTAAAACATTTATTACTTTATCGTTTCCTTTATAAACTTCAATTATAATATTTGTATCACAAAGAATAGGTTCTTAGTTTCCATGCCTCTTTTCTTAACTGGTTTGCATCTATATCAAAATCTTTCCACATCCCTTTAGATAAGGTAAAATTAGAGTTGGTTGTTCTCTTGTTTTCTTTAGATTCTTTTACTTCAGCATCAACATTCCACGATTTTAATAATTCCAATAATGTTTCCATTTTGTGCTTATTAATCTTGTTTTTAAAAATTATTTCTATCATATTTTTTTAATTTTTAATAAATGTTCCTTTGCTAATTATGGCTTTTATTCTAAAACCGAATAATCGCCGATGCTAATGCTTGTAAAATCGCCATCAAAACTTGCATGATTTCCTATCATAGCATTGTCTAAACGAGCATTTTTAATATGCGTATGGGTTTGTACCAAACTGTTTTTAATAGTACTATTACTTACATGACATCCATCTCCTAGGGAAACATTTGGACCAACAGTTGCGTTAATTAATACAACATTTTTGCCAATATAACATGGCGGAATGATTGTTGAATTTTCTTGTTGTACATCGTAATCAATTAAATGTTCGCCATCGTTGTGCAAGAAGTTCAGCATTCTATTGTTTGTATCTACCGTAACGTCCTTATTTCCGCAATCCATCCACTCGTCTACTTTACCTGGTACAAATTTCATGCCCTTTGCCATCATTTGTTTAATTCCGTCATTAATTTGGTATTCGCCACCATGAATAATGTTGTTGTCTAAAACCAATTGTAGTTCGTTCTTTAAAACGGCAACATCTTTAAAATAGTATATACCAATAACTGCAAGGTCTGAAACAAATTCTTTTGGTTTCTCTACTAACTCTATTATCTCGTTGTTTTCATTTAGGTTAATTACCCCGAAAGCTTCTGGTTGGTCTACTTGTTTTACCCAAATAACACTGTCGGCAGTTGTATCCAAATCGAAATCAGCACGGATTAACGTATCTGCATACGCAATAACTGCTGGTCCGCTCAAGGATTCTTTGGCACACATAATGGCATGACCAGTTCCTAGAGCTTCATTTTGATAATAAATGGTTCCTCTAGCACCTAATTTTTGAGCAATTGCAATTAATTCTTCTTCTACTTTTTTTCCAAAACTTTCGTGGATGATAAAAGCAACTTCATCAATATCTTGGTTTAAAACTCCCGCAATATCTTCCACTAATCGGTGTACGATTGGTTTTCCTGCAATTGGAATTAATGGTTTTGGAATGGTTAATGTGTGGGGACGTAATCTGGAACCACGTCCTGCCATTGGTACTATTATTTTCATGTGTTTTTTATATAAAATGTTTGTCCTACTCTATTAATATGTTCTATCAATTCTTGAGATTCTAATTTGTCAAAAATAGAAATATCAAATAAATAAGGTGTATTTAATTCATCGATTTCTTGATTTATTTTAGACAAATAATTAGATGAAATAGCATTACCTTTTAATGTAATATCAATATCCGAACCTTCCCTAAAATTTCCTTTTGCTCTTGAACCATATATAATTACCTCGTCTATTTCCGGGATTTTTTCAAAAATAGAATTTATTTTATTTATAGTTTTTTCAGTTAATCCAAATTTCATAATAATGATTTCATTTTGGTTTGAAATTCAATAAATAAAGGATAATAATTTTTGGTTATTTTATTGTATTCCGATTCTAAAATGCTTTCTAAATAAGTATGTGAAGTTCTATTTCTACTTTCTATCATTTCCATCCAAATTTCGCCATTCGAAATAATTCCTTTATTAAAAGCCTCTCTTACTGCGCTTCTAGAACCAATTATATTTTGAATTCCATCATAAATAAGAAAATCTTTCATTACTTGCCAAGAGAGTTCGTGTGTAAATTCAAATCGTTGAATAAGCCCTTCTTTTTCTAAATCGGAAAGGATTTCTTTTTTTTCTATAACTTCAGAAAGTTTTAACAATGCTTTTTCAAAATTTGAAAATCTTTGTTTCCATCGAATGTCTTGATTTTCCATCTTTTTTCTTTTTTACTTCACTCCTGTGCTACCAAAACCACCTTCACCTCGCGAAGTTTCTGACAATTCTGGTACTTCAACCCATTCGGCACGTTCGTGTTTAGCAATGATTAATTGAGCAATTCGTTCGCCATTTTCAATTACAAAATCTTCATTGGATAAATTTACTAAAATTACTCCAATTTCGCCACGATAATCGGCATCAACTGTTCCTGGTGAATTAAGAACGGTAATTCCTTTTTTGGCAGCCAGTCCGCTTCTTGGTCTAACTTGTGCTTCATATCCTATAGGTAACTCTATAAAAAGACCCGTTTTTACAATCGTTCTTTCTAAAGATTTTAAGGTTATGGATTCCGAAATATTGGCACGTAAATCCATTCCTGCCGAAGCAATAGTTTCGTAGTTGGGTAAATCGCGATGGGATCTGTTTATTATTTTTATGGTCATTTTTTTGTCATTGCGAGGAACGAAGCAATCTCTTTCCTCCGATTTATTTTGCTTTTCTTTTTAGTATTCGAAGTAATGTTTCCTTTTCACTGTAATATATGAAGTATAAAAATACTGCTAGTAATACTGTTTTCACATAATAATTTTCTCTAATGGAAGGGATATAAAACGAAACTGCCGAGAAAACAATTGTGAGTCCAAGATAACTAAATATCTTATTCATATCATACGGAATTGGGTAACTTTTTTGCCCCATCTTATAGGAAATGATCATCATGGTTCCATAGGCTGCAATAGTTGCAATTGCGGAGCCGTAATAACTCATAGTTGGAATTAATAAGTAATTTAGAGCCAACGTTACAGCCGCGCCAATTAAAGATATGTAAGCACCTATTTTTGTTTTATCTATTAACTTGTACCAAACAGATAAGTTGGTATAAATTCCGAGGAAGAAATTGGCTAGAACAATTAGCGGAACCACTTTTATAGCATCCCAATAATTGGCATTTGGCACCAAAGGTCTTTTTAATAAATCAATAAAAACAATTACAAAAAGGCAAATGAAGGAGCCAAAAATCACAAAATATTTAGTAATCGTTGCATAGGTTTGTTGTGCATTTTCATTACTCGAATGACTAAAGAAAAAAGGTTCAATTCCCAAGGTATAGGCAGTTCGAAACAAAACCATAAACATCCCTATTTTATAACACGCCGAATAGGCTCCAATGTCCGACATTGGAACGTGCATCCAATCGAGTAAAATTTTATCAAAGTGTTCATTGATCGCAAAGGCAATACCTGAAATTAAAATTGGAAGTCCATATTGCATCATTTTCATCCACAATATTTTATCAAATTTCCAGGAAATAGAAAAATAATTAGGGGATAAGACAATTAAAGTTAACAAACTTGCGGCTAAATTGGAAACAAAAATATAGCCAATTTGAAAATTATCAAAATAGATTGTGCTTAAAAATCCGTTTGGATTACTAGCCACCATTTTAGGCAATAATGCCAAAAAGAAAATGTTCAACAATAGATTGATGGTAACATTTGCCATTTTTATTGTGGCATATCGCATAGGTCTTTTCTCGGCTCTTAATTTGGAAAACGGAATGATTGCCAATGCATCTAAAGTCAAAATAAAAATAGTATAGGTGATGTATTCCACACTAATGTCTGACCAGGTTGCTAAGGAATTTCTAAAAAGAAGTGCTACTACTAAGAAAACCAAAGAAGACCAAAGCAACGAAATTGTGGTAGTAGAAATTACACCTTTTTTATTCTCCTCTGAATTATAAAATCGGAAGAAAGAAGTTTCCATTCCGTAAGATAAAACAACATTAAAGAAAACTAGATAGGAAAATATTACCGACACTTCTCCCATTTTGCTTTTATCCGGCAAATAATAAACAAACAACGGGTTTAAAATAAAACTGATTATTCTAGGAAAAACTGTTGCCAGCCCATAAATAAGTGTTTGTTTGAAAAGGTTTTTATATAAACTCAAGGTATATTTCTTTAATGAGAAAACAAAAATAGTTATAAAATCGTTGTAATAAAAAAAGAGCCAAAAATTGTTGACTCTCTTTTGAATTTATTTTAATTTAAAATTATCCTTTTAACGCTTCTGCTCCACCAACAATCTCAAGGATTTCGTTAGTAATTGCAGCTTGACGTGCTTTTATGTATGTCTTTTTTGTTCTCTATACCTTATAAAAAACATCTTCTAAAGCAATAACTAATTCTGGAAACAAAGGGCTTTTTATATTTTCTCCTTCGACTTGTGGTTTCAAACCAATGAATTCATTATTGATTAAAGTGTAAACAAAAATAATTTTATCAATCGGTTCAATAATCCAATATTCTTTTACACCTGCTTCTTGATATAAATTAAACTTGGTATGCACGTCGTGTGTACTATTGTTTTGGGATATTATTTCAACCATCAAATCTGGTGTTCCATTACAACCTCTTGCATCTAGCTTACGTTCATCACAAATAATACACAAATCAGGTTGAACTACAGTAGTGTCTTTTTTAGTTGATGGAATTGGTAATCGGACATCAAAAGGAGCTACAAAAACATCGCAGTCTTTTCGTTTAAAGTAATTGTTTAGTTCAAAGGAGAGGTTATTTGATATTCTTTGATGTACCATCCCAGGAGCAGGACTCATTTTTTGAATAAATCCTTTTATCAATTCTACACGATCCTGAAATTGCCACAACAAATAGTCAGCATAACTATACGTTTTGGTTAAATCTAAATCCGAAAAATTTGTAACTATTCCCATCTCCGTATTTATTAAAAAACAAATTTAATGAATTGTAATTAGTATTTTGAATAAAAAACAAAAAAGCCAACAAATTTTGCTGGCTTTTTATTCTATTTACCCTTCGGGGGCTAAGGGGTTTTATCCTTTTAATGCTTCTGCTCCACCAACAATCTCAAGGATTTCGTTAGTAATTGCTGCTTGACGTGCTTTGTTATAAGTTAATTTTAATTGATCTCTTAATTCTGTAGCATTATCGGTTGCTTTGTGCATTGCTGTCATACGTGCTCCATGCTCGGAAGCAAATGAATCGCGAATTGCTTTGTACAATTGTGTTTTTAACGATTTTGGTATCAATGTTAATACAATTTCCTCTTTAGATGGTTCAAAAAGATAATCACCAGCAGTTACTGGAATATCTGATTTTACTGGAGCTAATGGTAAAAATTGTTCCGTTTGAACTATTTGAGTCGCAGCATTTTTAAATTCGTTATAAACGATTTGAATGGTATCATAATCGCCAGAAATGAACTTATCGGTTAAGATTTGAGCTATTTTAGCAACATTATCAAAAGTTAAATCATCAAAAATTTCGCTTTTATTTCCAACAATAGTATTTGTTTTTACTAAAGCATCATTTCCTTTTTTACCAATTGCAAAAACATCAACTTGTTTTCCAGGATAAGTATCTGCAATTAATTTAGCTTGTTTGATAACATTCGAATTAAAAGCACCACACAATCCTCTGTTCGAAGTTATGGCTACAATCAAAACTTTGTTTATTTCACGTTGTGCAGTAAAGCTTCCGCCTACTTCACCATCCATTGTTGCGCTTAAACTTTGTAATAATTCCGTTAATTTTTCGGCATAAGGGCGCATTGCTGTAATTGCATCTTGTGCTTTTTTCAACTTTGCAGCAGAAACCATTTTCATCGCAGAAGTAATCTGCATCGTAGATGAAACGGAAGTTATTCTATTACGGATTTCCTTTAAGTTTGCCATTTTTTTGTAAAAGTTAGGAGTTTGAAGACGGAAGTTGGAAGTAAGAATTTAACTTCCTACTTCCAGCTTCTAACTTCCTTCTTAATTATATTTTGCTGAAATTTCTTTAGCTGCTTTTTCAATAACATCTGTAATGGTATCGTCCAATTTTCCAGCTTTTAAAGCATTCAATGTATCTTTATGCGTATTGTTCAAATATTCTAAGAAATCTTTTTCAAATTCTTTTACTTTATTTACTGGAACATTTCTCAATAAATTTTTAGAACCTGCATAAATAATAGCTACTTGATCTTCAACGGTATAAGGGTCGTTAAGGTTTTGTTTTAAAATCTCAACATTTCTTTTTCCTTTTTCAATTACGTTTAAAGTTACAGCATCTAAATCAGAACCAAATTTTGCGAAAGCTTCTAACTCACGGTATTGTGCTTGGTCTAATTTTAAAGTACCTGCTACTTTTTTCATAGATTTAATTTGTGCATTACCTCCAACACGAGATACTGAAATACCTACGTTAATTGCAGGACGAACTCCAGAGTTGAATAAATCTCCATCTAAGAAGATTTGTCCGTCAGTAATCGAAATTACGTTGGTTGGGATGTATGCAGAAACGTCACCCGCTTGTGTTTCAATAATTGGTAAAGCTGTTAAGGATCCACCACCTTTTACGATACCTTTTAAAGTATCTGGTAAGTCGTTCATATTTTTAGCAATATCATCATCGGCAATTACTTTACAAGCTCTTTCTAATAAACGAGAGTGTAAGTAAAAAACGTCACCAGGATAAGCCTCACGACCTGGAGGTCTTCTTAATAATAGAGATACCTCACGGTAAGCTACTGCTTGTTTAGATAAATCATCATAAACAATTAAAGCTGGACGACCTGAATCACGGAAATATTCTCCGATTGCAGCTCCGGCCATTGGTGCGTATACTTGCATTGGTGCAGGATCAGATGCATTAGCTGCTACAATTACGGTATAAGCCATTGCTCCTTTTTCTTCTAACATTTTTGCAATTCCTGCCACTGTCGAAGCTTTTTGTCCGATAGCAACATAGATACAAAATACTGGTTTTCCAGCGTCGTAAAATTCTTTTTGATTTAAGATAGTGTCAATACAAACCGTTGATTTACCTGTTTGACGGTCACCAATAACCAACTCACGTTGTCCACGACCTACAGGAATCATAGCATCTACTGCTTTGATACCAGTTTGTAATGGTTCAGTTACTGGTTGACGAAAGATAACTCCAGGAGCTTTTCTTTCTAATGGCATTTCGTATAGTTCGCCACCGATTGGTCCTTTACCATCAATTGGTTCTCCTAGTGTATTTACAACACGACCAACAATTTGTTCTCCAACTTTTAAAGAAGCAATACGTTGTGTTCTTTTTACTGTTGAACCTTCTCTGATTCCAGTAGATGGTCCTAAAAGTACCACCCCAACGTTGTCTTCTTCTAAGTTCAATACGATAGCTTCCAATCCGTTGTCGAATTGTACTAACTCACCATATTGAGCATTGGATAAACCGTAAACACGAGCGATACCGTCACCCACTTGAAGTACAGTTCCTACTTCTTCTAAACTTGCACCTGATTCAAAACCAGATAATTGTTTTTTTAATATTGCTGTAATTTCAGCTGGTTTAATTTCTGCCATTTTGATATATCTTTAATGGAATTCTAATTGCTAAACTCTCTTTTTAATTCACTTAATTTGCTTGCTACAGAAGCATTGTATTGTTGGTCTCCTACTCTTAATATAAATCCACCAATAATTGTAGGATCTATTATATTTTGAATGGTAATTTTCTTATTGGAAAACTCAGCAATTTTAGCCAATACTTTAGTTTCTAATTCGGCAGTAATTGGGAATGCTGTAGTTACTTTGGCAACTTCTATTCCGTTACTTTCGTCAAACAATTTATTGTATTGAATTGCTATTGCTTCTAGTATTTCAAATCTTTTGTTTTCAAATAACAAATGAAACAAACTATTCGTTTCTTTTTCAACATTTGAAAATATTTCAGACAAGGCTGATTTTTTAACCTCTATTTTAATAATAGGACTGGTTAGAAAATCTTTTAAATCTGCACTTTCGGATACTGCAGTAACAATAGATTTCATATCGTTATTTACAGCATCTGCTTTTCCAGAAGTTTGCGCAATGTCTAATATTGCTTTGGCGTATCTAATCGCTGCTCTAGACATAATGATTAGTTTAATTTAGCGTCACCCAACATTTTCTCTACTAATTTAGTTTGAGAATCTTTGTTAGATAATTCGTCTCTTAATACTTTCTCAGCAATTTCTAAAGACAATGAAGAAACTTGGTTTTTCAAGTCGGTCATTGCTGCATTTTTTTCGCTTTCAATAGCTGCTTTTGCTTGTGCAATCATTTTTTCACCAGCTGCTTGCGCTTCGGTTTTAGCGTCGTTAATCATTTTGTCTTTGATTTCACGAGCTTCTTTCATTAATGAATCGCGTTCTGCTCTTGCTTCGGCTAATAATTTTTGATTATCCGATTTAAGATTTTGCATTTCTTTTTTAGCGCTTTCTGCAGATAGTAACGCATTTTTAATTCCTTCTTCTCTTTCGTTAACTGCATCCAAAATTGGTTTCCATGCAAACTTTTTCAAAAGGAAAATCAAACCTAAAAAGATTACTGTTTGCCAGATAAACAATCCAAACGAAAAATCATTTATTAACTTATCCATAGTATATAATTATTCTTTAATTTTAAAATTTTAAATAAAAGCCATAACCAACCGTTATGGCTTTTAATTTTTTTTATTTTACTGCGAACAATGCAGCAAAACCAATTCCTTCAATAAGAGCTGCTGCAATAAGCATAGCTGTTTGAATTTTTCCAGTAGCTTCTGGTTGACGAGCAATAGCGTCCATTGCAGATCCACCGATTCTACCGATACCTAAACCTGCTCCGATTACTACTAATCCAGCTCCAATAAGGTGAAGATTTCCTTCCATAATGTATATATATTTAATTAAACATTCTTTGTTGGGTTTATGGTTTGTAGTTTAAAATTACTTGTTGAAAACAACAAACACTTAACAACAAACAACAAACATTTTAATGGTGTGCTTCTTCGTGGTGGTGCTCTTCTGAAGCAGCTCCAAAATATAAAGCAGATAACATGGTAAATATGTAAGCTTGTAATAATGCCACTAGAATTTCAATTAATGAAATTGCAAAGGACAATAAGAACGACATGCTACTTCCTACCCAATTGTGGAAAATAAACATCAAGGCAACTAAACTCATTAATACAATATGTCCAGCAAAAATGTTGGCATACAAACGTATCATAAGTGAAAATGGTTTGATGATAGTTCCTAATAATTCAATTGGTGCTAAAATAATTTTCATTGGAACTGGTACTCCAGGCATCCAAAAAATATGCATCCAATAATCTTTCTTGGCAGTGAAGGTAGTTATTAAATAGGTAATAATTGCCAATCCTGCTGTTACTGCTATGTTTCCGGTTACGTTAATTCCTAGTGGAGTTAATCCGAAAATATTTAAAAACCATATAAAAAAGAAGATGGTTAATAAAAAGCTCATGTATTTTTTATAGTGTTTTTCACCAATATTCGGAATTGCAATTTCATCACGAACGTACAAAACAATTGGTTCAAAAAAGCGTCCAACTCCAGAAGAAATTCCTCCGTTTTTAGCATACGATTTTGCCAAACTAACAAACAACAATAACATTAATAATGCTACTACTATAATAGTTAGTACTCCTTTAGTTATAGAAAAATCTAATGGTTGTGCGTTAGTAACATGCTCTTCTCCTTCAACTAATTCGGTGTTTAGTTTTCCTGCAGCATCGGTTTTGTATATTTTTTCGTGGTGTAAGAAGTAGTAGTTTCCGTTAGATTCGGCAACGGATTCTCCATTGTGGAATTTAGAAGAAGAAAATAATTGAATTCCATTATCCCAAATAATAATTGGTAAAGAAAAACCATAGTGTGCTTTTTCAGCTTCGTCTGCAAATAATGTAAAACTGTGCCCGTCTAGAACGTGATGCCCAATAACCTCATCAATTTTTTCTTGCTTTTCGGCAGCTTCGTCTTTTACTTCTTTCTTTTCAACTACAATAACTTCTTTTTTTACTGCTACAGTATCTTGTGTAGTGGCTTTACCATTTAATGGCAAAAATGCTATTAGAATTGCTATAAAAAACGGAATCGATTTTTTTGAAAACACCATAACTGAATATTATCTTAAATTCTACTTTGAAATTTGGTGCAAAGGTACATTTTTTATTAATATGCAAAAGTATAATTGGGAATTTTTTGCCGGAATTGTTGATTTAACTCAATTTCATTGCTTATTATTTAATATTCTAATAGTTACTATGGTTTCTATTGTTAAAAATATAGCAAATACTATGAAAAAATCCATCCGTTCTATTTCTTTAAACATACTAGCAGAGGATACAATTGGATTTGCAAATAGAAAAGCAATCCCTATTTTAAGAAGTGTAAGCAAAAGAAAGCCATTACCTACATTATTTAGGTCTCTTTTTTTAACTTGAATTAATATAAAAACAATGCTAATAGAGCAAATTAAAAAAAACAGATAAACTTGAAAAAGCGGATACTGGAACGTGTTTTCAATAGTTAGATAATTCAAAAAAAAGAAAGCTACTTTATGAATTATAAAAGCACTTATAGAAGCAATCAAGATTTCTAAAATGGGTTGGTATTGTTTTATTTTGGAAGTATTAATCATCCGCTTCGTTGATTTCTTTTAATTGTCGGTTAATGTTGTAAAAAGCGAGTGCCACTCCAAGAATGGTGAAAATTTTTACAAATAAAGTGTTGGGATTGGGGTATTTTTCATCTAGCCAATTTCCGAGACGTGAAAATAAAAAAATCACCACTCCCATTTGAATAGGAATATTGATTAATGCGAGCCATTTGTTAGGCTTTTTTTTCGGCAACTGGGATTTCATTTAATGGGTTATTTTTAGTATGTGGACGCATTATGCAACTAGCGCTGAACTCTGCTCCAGGTTCTACCGAAAGTTTTCCACATACTACTTCGCCATGAACACTGGCTTTTAATTTTAAGTTTAGCAGTTCGGTAACTTGAATTTTTCCGTTAAATTTTCCTTCAATATCACAATTTTTACAAACAATATCGCCCGTTACACTTCCTGCAGGACCAATTACTAGTTTTCCTTTCGATTCAAAATTTCCAACTAAATGGCCATCCAATCTAAAATCGGCTGGGGAAGAAATATCTCCTTTAATAGTAGTTCCCTCTACAATTCGGTTGGTTTTTCCCAACAAGTCGGTATAGGATTTTGGTTTTTTATCAAACATATATTATGGTTTTTTGGGGAAACCAAGATTTTCTGATTTTGGGGTTTCCATATCCAAATTATTATCCGTTGGATTAGTGTCCATTTTTTGTTTTCCATTAAACGCAGGAGGTTCATTTGCGTCTGGTGAACCTTCGACTTCCTCGTTTGGCTTTCCTTTTTCCTTTTTATTGTTTATCGATTTAGTTTCTGGAACCGCAATGTCCCGCTGAATAGGAACTATAGGTTTGTTTAACCAATCTCCAGCAACATAATCATCGATATTCTTCTTAACCTGAACCACTTTATAGTTTTCGCTAGAGATAACAATTCCTGGTTCGGAAATTTTGTATTCTTTGTATTCTTTCAAAACCTGCTCAATTCCTTTGGCACTTTCGGCGGTTTTAATTCCGTGAATTACCAAAAAGTTTTTATCAATAGTATAAAGATCCGTTGATACGGTTAACCTTTCTATTGTTCTTTCTTTGGCAAATTTTGTGATTTTTGCTAAAATATCTTTGGAGTTTTTAGAATTCAAATCGTCTGCTTTGTATAAAATATTCCAAGACAATGGAAATTCTGAATTAAAAGACAACGATTCCAAATACGGAATTTTAGTAGCAATAAAAACTTCGGTAGATTTTCCTTCTTCACTATTTGGATAGGTCAAGGCTACATAGTTCAAGGCTTTTTTAAATTCGGCTACCCCTTTTAGTTTTCCTATAACATTGGCTTTTAATAATTCAAATTTAGGCAACATATCTTCTCCTGTAAATTGTTCAATTGCAGCTTCAATTTTAGGGAGTATTTCTCGATATTTCTCCTTTTCGTGCTCTTTATACAAGGCATCGTAAGCAATTTCTGGTGTAGAACTAGCTAAATTTCCGCCTCCCGAATTGCTTAAAATTTGTGCATAACGAGAATCCGGATATTGTGCTAAAATTTTAGATTTCATAGCAAGCGCTTTTTCCTTATCTATAATTTCATAAATTTTGTATAAGTTATACATCGCTGGCAATACAAGACGCTCTTCGGGCTTGTTGTCTAATAATTTTTCCAACTTATCCGCGGCTCTTTGGTATTCTTTAAATTTTTCTTTATAAATAACTCCCAATTGGTAGTAGGCAAAATTTCGTTCTTTTCCAATACTATCCAAAATTTTAGTGGAGGATGGAATTTGTTTTAGATAAAAATTAGTAGAATATTTTTCGTTTAGTTCTTTCGATTGGTCACCATCTGATGTTATTGCATCTTTCGCGTCCTCTGGGTTTTGGTCGTCTTTTACTCCTTCTTTAGCCAATCTCCAATTGAGAACATGCGCACGATCACCCCATTTTTTCTTAAATTCTACAACTCCAAAAGCAACAGTGGAAGGATTATAAAAATAAAAAGTGCTTCCCGAATCGGAATTTAAAGCAATTGGCGCTATTGGTTTAGTTGCTGGAGCATTGTCTGCTGCAGAATCTTTGCCATTCGAATCTTTATTTGCGTCAGCAATTGCATTGTCTTTTGCAGCTTTTTTAGCAAGTTCTAATTTTTTGGCATCTTCCTTTTTTAAAGTTTCGATGTGCTCTTTAAAATATTTTTCTTTTCCCTCTTTAGATAAAGAAGCAATTTTTAAAATACTATCGTTACGTTGGGCAATACCTTCAAATTTAATTACATCTTCTAGATTTTCTCTTTTTTTAGTAATCAATTTAAATTCTCTAGTTTTAGAATTTAAAACCGTTAGCGTACTATCAAAATATTTGCCTGCTAAAACATATTTTGCTTTATTGAAATAAATATCGGCAAGGTTTCTAAAGTTGGATGCGATTAAATAACTGTCATCCGATTTTTTCCTTAGCGACTTGTTATAATAAACAACAGCGGTTTCTGGTTTGTTTTGTTTGTCATAAAACAATGCCATCTGGTGGTTCAACACATCTAGAAACGGACGGTTTTCTCTGTCTTTTAATAATTTATCGTATTTTTCTAAAAATGCCAAAGTATCTCCTTTTTTAAAATCAAATTGGGATGCTTGACGAGCATGTGCCTGAATAACATACTGTCTTGCCGATTTGCGTTTCATATCAATAACTTCTTGATATTTGGCATAGGCACTGTCTTTGTACCCCAATCGCTCGTAAATTTGGGCTTCAATAAATCGGTAACGTGCTTTTTCTTCGCTAGATTTTGTAAATTGTGTAGCAATTTTCAACTTGGCTAAGGCATTTTTATTCTCCTCCAAGTTAACATAAGCTTGCGCTATAGTGGCATTGGCATCGGCAAAAATTTGATCTTTAAATTTTATTTCGGTCAATAATTTTTTAAGATTTACAACTGCTGCGGCATCATTATCCATTCGCATGTTGGTTTTTTCTCTCCAAATTTTCACTTCATGAATTTTATCACTTGTAGGATATTTATACAACACATAATTAAATGCTTCTAATGCCGGAACAAATCGTTGGTCGTAATATCTTGTTTTTCCTAACAATAGATGCGCCTCGTCCATTTGAGGGTTTTTTTCTGACCCTTCAATATTCATCGAATGTTTTTGAATTGCCTTGGTTGCTTTGGTTTCGGCTTTTTCAAAATTAGGGTTTTTGGCTTGGCCGGGCGTCATTTGCTCTTCCGAAATTTGCATGCGCTCTACCGGAAGGATTTCCCAAAAATTATCTTTATACTGGGATTTCAAATCAATAATTCCTTTATCCAATGCAAGGTTTCCATTGTAAAGAACATTGTCTTTAGTAGTTAAAGCATTATAATTTCGGGAAACAAAAGTGTTTTTTTTAGTAGAACAGGCTACAAAAAAAAGTGCTATTGTGCTTAAGATGGTGTATGTAAGAGTACTAGTTTTCAATTGCAAAGCGTTTTAATCATTAACTTAAAAAAGTCGATTTTAGTATAACTAACTGGTAAAATTACGTTTCTTTTTGATACCTTAAAATAAATAAGGCATTTTTTTAAACAAGAAATCTACAGAACATTAAAATATTCTGTAGATTTTTTAATAATTCAAAAGAAAATTATACTGCAAAAAATGCTTCTAATTCTTTTAAAGTTTCTCCCGATGTTACAATGTCTTTTACCACTTCTCCTTTATTTAAAGCAACTATCCGTTCGCAAACCTCAACAGTGTGCACTAAATCGTGGCTAGAAACCAAAACGGTAACGTCTGGATTTTCTGACAATTCTTTGATTATTTTTTTTAATCGGTTTACAGTTGTTGGATCTAAATTTGCAAAAGGTTCGTCAAGAATTATCACTTCTGGATTTCCAATTAAAGCAGCGATTATTCCTACTTTTTTCATGTTTCCTTTAGATAAATCTCTCAAATATTTTTTACTGTTTAGAATTTCATCATTAAAAAATTCTTTGTGTTTATTAAGCAAAGCGTCTACATCGGCTTTATTTTGATTGCGTAAATCGCCAATAAAATAAAAATATTCTTCGGCGGTTAAATAGCTAATTAAAAAACTTTCGTCGATAAATGCGGATGTGAAAGGTTTCCATGCTTCACTCGTATTTACTTGGATGTCGTTGTTTTTTATAAAGCCCGAAGTAGGCTGAATTAAATCTAACAACAAACTGAAAAAGGTGGTTTTTCCGGCACCGTTATTTCCGACAAGGCCAAAACTTTGCCCTTTTGGAATTTCCAAATTAGAAATATGTAATACTTTAACTCCGTTGTTATAAGTTTTGGTAAGATTGTTTACTTGTATCATCTTTTTTAGATTAGAAGTTTATGAGTTTATAAGTTTAGTGGATGCAATTACTGAGCACTAATTTTTCTGTTTATAGGCAGCGATGGTTGCGTATTTTTCTGTTTTATAGATTTTTTCAATCCAATTAAAGACTTTCCCTCTAAAAGCAAATCCTAAAACTCCTGCAACAGCAACGAATAAAAGCCCTATAGTATCATTAAAAAATGATTTTCCAAGTCCGTAAAGTAAAATTGGAAGCAATAATTTAGGAATTGTTAAAAGCATTGTTTTCATATTAAAGGCTTGCTTGTCGCCAAATGCTTTTGTGGCAGTGGAAAGATCTATTGGGGTTTTTACAAAGGCACCTCCAAGCAAAACCAAATGCGAATTTACTCCAATATTATAAACAGCTCCAACTAAAACTAAGAGGTAGGTATGCCATCCGAAAAAGAGATAAAAAGAAGCCAATAATGTAGAAATTGCTGTAGCAATAACCACCAACCACCATTTGGAACTTAAATATTCTTTGTATTGAATGTTCTGACTCATCATTAATTGGTAATAGGCACTATCCCAACTTGGTACAAATTGTCCGAAAGTGAAAAGAAAACCACCTGAAACAAAAATTCCTGCAAAAATTCCCATCACAGCCGGTTGGGTAGGGTTATTAAAGAATATAAAACCATAAAACAAGAACAGAAAACTCATTAAAACAGTAGTTCTAGAACGCTTGTTTCTTTTTATCATTTTAATATCGTTTTTTAAGAACGTTCCTAAGGTTCCGAATCGATTTAACCAATTGAAATTTTCGGTTTTGGCAACGGCACTTTTGGTAGCCAAACCTTCATCTAAATTTAAGTTATTTTTGAAAAATTTAAACGCAAAATAATACCATGCTACTGCAATTACTAATGGCAATATAGCTAAATAACTGGTTTTGTAAAACCCTTCAAAAAAAGGAGCCGTGTAAATGGTAATGTCAAATACTTTGTAATATTGTGCAATTCCGCAACCAACAACTAAGCCCACAATAGGATAAAAAATGCTGTCTTTATTGTTGAGTAAAACATTAATAAAGTTGTTGGCATAGATAATTCCGAAGATGCCCAAATGCCAAAGAATTACACTCGGAAGCGAATAATGATTGAGCACCAACATGATTGAAAACGGAATAAAGAAAAACGAATGCAACAAATTGAAGAACGAAATTGAGGTTTTTGCTAAAGCAAAATGCACTATGGTATTCCGTTTTATGGGCAAAGCCAATAAAGGTCGGATGTTCATTACCGGCATTTTTTGCAGGAAAAAACGAATTACCAAGTCGAAAACAAAATAATAAATCAGGTATTTATTTACGGTGGTAAACGGATTCAATCCCATATCTTCAAGAATCGGAAAAATCCCGAAACCCAAGCCAAGAAACATTGCCATAAAATATAAAGCCAAGAGTACCATGAAAACCTTGAGCACTACATTGGTTCCAAAAGATGCCGAACGAAAAAAGGATTTCCATTCTAGAACGATAAAATGTTTGAACATATATTACGGAATTAAAGTTTATTTATTAGTTTATAAATATAGGAATTTGTTACAAATTAGGAAAGCAAATCGTATTCCGGATAGGTTTGTTTAAGATATTCGGATGCTTTGGAGGGAATCACAAATTGAATGATGTAGGCTATAATAAAAAGCAAACCGGTAATCAAACTAAAGAGCGCTAAATGTAAAGGGGTCATTTTATTAGATTCACTCATCCCTCCTATGCGGATTAAAAATTGCAACGGCAATTGAACAAAAGCCATAACATTTCCACATCTATAAATTACGTCTTCAAAGAGCCACTTCTTTTGGGTTGCAACAAATTTGGCTTTGAGTTTATTGTGAGAAATAATTAAATTAATGAAAACACTCAACATCAAAATTGATAGTAAGCCAAAAATAAATACCTCTTGGTATTTTGTAATGGATGTAATTTTATAAATAAGAACAAAAACTAATGCTGTAGCAATAATTCTTGGAAGTATAAAAAATTCTTTAAAATGTTTCCAAATCAAGGTATTGTATTTTTTGTTCATAGCTTTTTGGCGTTGTTCAACAATATCACTAAACCCAAATATTCCAAATTTTTTGAACTCCATTTGCAGTGCTTCCTCCAAAGAACGTTTTGGATTTTCTTTCCATTGTTCTTCAATAGAATTGGCTAAATGATCTACCAATTCGTTTTGCAAATCGTAGTATTCCACATAATGTTGTTGTGTGAAAGTGTATAATTGTTGGATTTGATCGGATGATAATTTCATCTTAAATGTAATTAAATTGGTGCTTATTGAATTTTATAATTTCCTTGATAAAGAAAACAACATAACCAAAAAGGAGAAAAGAAAAAATTGTAATGGTAATTGTTGGAACATTTTCTTTACCAACAATGGGTAAAAAGAAAATTTGTGCAAAATATATAATAGCTAAAACAGCACCAGATTTTTCAATAGAATAAAATCGCTTTTTTAAATAAACATAAAAATAAACAAATTGAAAAAGTGCAATAGAAGCAATCATTACAAAAATTAAATTACCAAATGTGAAATTCTGAGAAAAGTAAGAATTCACCTTTACATATTTAAAAAAAAGAAACAAAACCACTACAAAAACCAACCAATATGGTTTTATTAAAAAAAGTAAAAAATTTTGGGCAGCATGCAAATTAAAGCCTGAATGAGTTTTATTGTTTCTTAAAATTTCTTTTTTATGTTGTACCATAAAATCTTTAAAAGCATCATAAAAATCTTGGTTGTCTACTTCCATTTTTTGCTCTACTGCTAAGGCAATATGGTCTAGCACTTCCAGACGGATATCTACATAAATCACTTCATTTTTAATTAAATAAGTGTCAATAAATACAATGTCATCTTTTGTTAGTTTCATAGTTTAAACTTTAGCAAATTTTCTTTCGAATTGAAAATGATTGATCAAAAAATAAAACGAATAAATTGAATAAACAACATACCAAATATTAATCCAAACCGAGAAAAATAAACGTCTCATAATGAACTTTTGATTCTCTGCAAAAATAAAATACGAGTCGAATTCTATACTAAATAATAGAATTGTCAATATAATTACCGAAGCTAAACAATGAACTTTAAACATGTAACTGAAAATTGTTTTCGTTGCAGATTTGAAAATAAAATACCTCCCAATAAATAAAAATACAAGTAACACAATTACAAGTATTTCATATCCTTTTTCTATTTGAACTAAAAACATACTTGATTTATTTTTCATTATTATCCAAGCAGTTAATAAAGAAATAACAACACTTAACAATAACCAATATACTATTTGCTGTTTAGATTCTTTAACCCATTTATCAATAAACAATTTTGGCCCGTTTAACCAAGAAGGCGCCCAAAGAGGGTTTGACGTTGGTCTTAACTGAACTTCCCATTTATCAAAAGCATGGATTAGTGCTATTTCAAAAACAACCCCTTGCTTCGTTATTATTTCTTCTATATCCGAGGCTATATGATCTATCAATTCTAATTTTATGTCGTCATAGACTACTCCGTTCAAAACTAACGTTTCCTCTATTGTTGCAATTTGTTCTTTGGATAATTTCATAGGTATGGAAATGTTCTTTTAATATAAAATAGACTTCTGATTGTGTTTTATGTAAACGAAATACATGTAATAGTAAATAATTGAAAGCGTGATGAAAAAAGAATAAATAGGAATCCAATAAAAATTATCTACTTTTCTGACCAGGTGAATAAATAAAAAAATATAAGACATAAAAACAGAATTTGTAATTCCGAAAAAAGATATTGTGAAGGATTTTCTTTTAATAGAAAACATCTTAAGCAGAATAAGAAATGTAATTGGTGCAGGTAATATTATTGGTAGAACATCAAAATTTTCTAGAAACCATAATTTCCCTTTTATATTTACCAGCTGCGATACACAAAGCGTCATCACTATAAAACATAAAATAAATTTTATTGAAAAAATATTTTTTAGTAACAGTTTAGCCCCTGTTCTAGAATTTTGTTGATTTAACGAAATATATGTTTTCTTTATAAACTCCTTTTTACTTTCAATAAAATTTGGGAAAATATCTTCAAACTCGCCATCAATTTCTTCCAATTCAATTGCTAAATGATCCAGTATTTCTATACGTATGTCTAAATAAACAACTCCAAATTTATTGATAAGGGTATTCTCTAACAATGAAATATTTTTTTTTGAAAGTTTCATATTGTGTCAAATTTTGGACTTACTAAACTTTGCATGTTTCTAATAAAATCTTCCAATTCAGCCAATCGGTTTATGGTTTCTTGGCTGCCTTTTTCGGTAAGTTTATAATACTTACGTAATCTATTGTCTACATTTTCAACCTCCACTTCTAGCACTCCTTCGGCTTCCAATTTATGCAAAGCGGGATACAAAGCGCCTTCGGTTATTTTTAATTCTCCACTAGTAATTTCCTTTACCTTTTGGGTAATTTCATAGCCGTACATCCTGCCGTTTTCTTCTAAAAGTTTCATCACTATGGTGTTCAAACTTCCTTTATATAATTGCGAATTTTTCATTTTTTTGTTATTGTGAGGCACGAAGCAATCTCTTTTTAAAGTACAAATATACATAAGTTATTTATACACATAGTATTCTTATGTATTATTTATTTTTTTACAAAACTATTTGGTTTCTTACCTTTGCAAAAAATAAAACCCAATGGCATCTTTTTATAAATTACAAATCAAAGAAATAAAACGGGAAACCCCTAGCGCAGTTTCTGTGGTTTTTAATGTTCCTACCGAATTACAATCTGCTTACCAATTCACTGCAGGTCAATATATTAATTTGAAATTAACGCTTGACGGAACCGAAATTCGTCGCGCCTATTCCATTTGTTCGTCTCCCAATAGTGGCGAATTACGCATTGCAATTAAGGCAGTTAAAAATGGTCTTTTTTCAAAATTTGCTAACGAAAATCTTAGCGTTGGCGATCTATTAGAAGTTGGTCAACCCGAAGGAAACTTTACTTTTGAACCCAATGCCGAAAGACATAAAAACTACGCTGCACTAGTGGCTGGAAGTGGTATTACGCCAGTGATGGCAATATTGCAATCGGTTTTAGAAAACGAACCAAAGAGTTCTTTCGTTTTGCTTTATGGCAATAAAACTCCCGAAGAAACTATTTTTTATAATCAATTGCACGAATTGCAATTAAAATATGTTGGGCGCTTTTTTGTGCATTATGTATTCAGTCAAGCCAAAGTAGAAAACGAACTTTTTGGAAGAATTGACAAGTCGAATCTTAATTTTATTTTGAACAACAAACACAAAGAAAAAGAATTTGACAAGTTCTATTTGTGTGGTCCAGAAGAAATGATCAACATGGCAACTACCATTTTAAAAGAACACAACGTTGCTGATAAAAATATAAAATTTGAATTATTTACTGCTTCCGGAACCGAAAATGCCGAAGCAAGTTCCCACGAAGGGCATACAAAAATTACGATTTTGGTAGACGACGAGGAAACTACATTTGAAATGAGTCAGAAACAAACCATTTTGGAGGCTGCTTTAAAACAAGGTATCGATGCTCCCTATTCTTGTCAAGGCGGAATTTGCAGCAGTTGTTTGGCCCGTATCTCTAAAGGGACAGCCGAAATGAAAAAGAACTCCATCCTTACCGATAAAGAAGTAGCCGAAGGTTTAATTTTAACCTGTCAAGCACATCCAACTTCTAGCGAGATTTTGGTGGATTTTGATAATGTTTAGTTGTGAGTTGTGAGTTTTAGGTTGAAATTGATTGTTACTATTGACTTTTGATATTGCCATTGAATTTTGCTATTGCTATTGATTTTTGAATATGAAAAACATCCGACAATTATTTAAAGACAAAGACTATCTTTTGGAAGAGCCAGAAGTAGAGCAACTTATTGCCTATTGCGAAGAGTTGCAAGACGAAATTGTGGAATTCAAATTTGAAAAAGGAAAAAGCAAGGAAAAAGTTTTGTTGGAAATTATTCGCGAAATTTCTAATTCTTGTCAGGATATTCAAAAGCAACAACTCGAACACGAACGATTTGATTACGAAGCGCCCGATTACAGAAATGCGGTTTTAAATTTGAAAAAATACCTTGATGATCGTTGTAGAGAAGAACGAATTTATTTCTAATCCTCCAATTGCGATAGTACTCTAGACACTATTTTTTCTACCGGAATAGTTCGCATAGCATCTTCATATCCAGCAACTTTTTTATTGCCATAAACCGAAGTGGGCAACAACGGATAGTGTTCTCTATCGGCAACCAAACAATTTTCGGAAGGTTGATTATAAGGTGCAAATCCGGCATAGGGATGGGTTGCTCCCCAAAGTGTTATGGTTTTCACTCCATAAATAGCAGCAAGATGGGCATTTCCGGAGTCCATAGAAAGCATTACATCTAAATTAGAAATAAGGTGCAGTTCTTCTTTAAAGGAAATTTTTTTAGCAAAATTCAAAACGTTCGATTTTCGATTCACCAAAGTATCTAAGCGTTCCAAATCCGAATCTCCCCCAAAAAGCAGTATTTTAATCCCCTCTTTATTAGATAATTCTTCTATCACTTTTTCCATTAAATCTATTGGATAGGTTTTTCCAGAGTAATGAGCAAAAGGCGCAATGCCAATCCATTTTTCCTTTTTTTCTCCAATAATTTCAATGGCTTTTAAAGGAATCACATTTTGTTTTAATAAATAAGGAGTGTCTAAATTAATAGTATATCCCAACTTTTTAAAAGTTTCCAAATGCCTATCTACCATTGTTGTTAAGGGAAGGAATTTCTTGTGGGTAAGACTAGTTAAGGCTGCCTTTTCGGCTCTACCTTTATCAGTAAATGCCACTTTTTTTCCGCTTAAAGCAAATAAAAATCGCAACACTTTAGACCGCAACACATTGTGCAAATCGGCAATTTCAGTAACTCGAAGAGCTTTTAAATCTCTATATAATTTAAAAATTCCTAAAAGCCCATTATGTTCATGATGAGTATGGACTGAAAGAAATTTTACATTAGATATATTTTTGAAAATTGGTTTAAAAAAAGGTCTGGAAACAACCGTTATTCTAACTTCCGGATGTTGTGCCGTCAATGCCAAAATAACAGGTACTGTCATGGCAACGTCGCCCATTGCCGAGAGTCTTATAATTGCGATATTTGGGTGGTGGTGGGACAATGGTACTATTTTAAAAACCTTTAAGGTATTAAGTTTCATTAAGTTTTTCTTAATTATCTCAATACCTTAATGGTTTAAAGTTATATAAATTTATTTTTTGTTTTGATATAAAACAGGATTCAAATCGTCGTCGTTGTACATTTTCATTTGTTTGTACACCTTCATGAATTTATCTCCGTTTTCAATATCGGTCAATAAATCGTCGATGGCTGTAGATAAATCGGAACGTTGTTCTAAAAGTACGTTTAGTTTTTCTTGGCATTTAGCTCTATGCTCTGGTGAAGCCGCTGCGCGAGTTGCTTCTTCGTTCATGTGGTAAATTTTTAATGCCAAAATAGACAATCTATCAATAGTCCATGCTGGGGATTCTGAATTGATTTTAGCAGATTCATTAACGGTAACATGAGCATATTTTTGTAAGAAATAACTGTCAATATATTCTACCATATCGGTACGTTCTTGGTTGGAAGCATCAATCTTTCTTTTTAAAGTTAGTGCGGCAACTGGATCAATATTTGGATCCCGAATAATATCTTCATAATGCCATTGCACAGTGTCTACCCAGTTTTTAAAATACAATAAATGTTCGATTTTATCGCTTGGATACGGGTTGTTAATGGGTTGGTTTACATTGTCGTGAACGTGATAATCCTGGATACTTTGTTCAAATATAGAATAGGCAAATTTTGAAAACATAATTATAAATTTTATTTTATTTCATACAATTTGACCAAAAGGTCTTGGGTGCAAAGATAGTTTTTATACTTTTACATAAACATACTAAATTATCACTTTTATGCAAATTCATTATATTTCTGAAAACAATAGTATTCTTAATCATTTTTTGGCTCAAATTAGAGATGTAAACATCCAAAAAGACAGCATGCGATTTAGAAAAAACATTGAACGCATTGGTGAAATAATGGCGTATGAATTGAGCAAAACACTAGAATACAAAGCAATTGATGTGCAAACGCCACTTGGCATTAAACACACTACAACCATTGCCGATAATGTAGTTTTGTGTTCCATTCTTCGCGCTGGATTGGCTTTACACACTGGTTTTATGAACATTTTTGACAATGCCGAAAATGGGTTTGTATCAGCGTATCGTCACCATCCAAATAATGATGATTTCTTTGAGATTTTGGTGGAATATCAAGCGGCTCCTTCTTTTGAAAACAAAAATCTTATTTTAATTGATCCTATGCTTGCCACTGGTCAATCCATCGTAGCTGTTTTAAATAAATTGCATTTGGAACAAAAACCGAAGGAAATTCACATTGCAGTTGTCATTGCTGCTCCAGAAGGAATTGCCTATTTAGAAGAAAACCTTCCGAACAATTGCCATCTTTGGGTTGCTGCTTTAGATGATAAATTGAATGAAAAAAACTACATTATTCCGGGTCTAGGAGATGCTGGCGATTTAGCCTACGGAAGTAAATTATAATTGCGAAAAGAAACAAAACAATCCGCAGGCTATAGAAACAAACAATATTATTTCTTGCTGCATTTTATTTTGCAAATATTCTATAGTACTTGTAGCAATTATTGCCATTGGAAGAAAAGTAAATACTAGCATTTCACTGCTTTTATTAGTTGAAATCAAGAAAATTATAATACCAAATAATGCTGCAAACAATACTTTTTTGTAGGATGCTTGAAGATTTAAAGGTTTGTTATTTATTGAAAAAGCAAACGGAAATATAAAAAACACCAAGAAAACCGCAAAAATAGAGAAAGCTATATTTTGTAATTGATTGGTAAAATAATCCAAGTTGTAATTCATTACCTCTGTTTGCAAATAGTTGTTTATGGCAGCTTTATCTAGAATTAGGTCGTATAAAACGAATAGTGTAGCAACTACAAATGCAGCTACAAAAGGAATTAACCAATTTCTATAATCTCTAGAAACATGAAAAATTATAGAAATATAAACTAGTACTAGAAAAATAATTGCCCAAAAATGAAACAAACTTGCTACAAATATCCACAAGGAGGCATCAAATATTTTTTCCTTTGGAGCTTTTAGGGTTTGCAAAGAGAACAATCTTCTCATAGATAATAATATAAAAAAATTAGCAAGTAATAAATTGATGTTGTTAAATATTTTTGGGAAAAACAATAAGAAAATAAAATAAAAAAGGATCGTATAAGAGCTGTCTTTGGTCAATCCGTTTTTTTTAACAATAAAATTAGAAAAGAAAAGCGAAGCATACAAAACACCTAATAATCCGCTCGTTTTCAACACATCTGCAAACGAATGAATCCCAGTTGTGCTGCTAAATTGGTAGATAAAAAAGAACAAAAGCATTAAAATTCCCATCAGAGAATAATTAATTGGTGTAGATTTTTTAAAAATGCTTGTTATCATGAGGATATTTTATACTTTTGCGAATGTAAATATAACACTTGTTTAAAAATGAAAGCATTTTTCGAAGCAATTCAATCACTTTTTGTAGATTTTTTATTTAAACCACTAGATTGGTTACGTGCATTAGAGTTAGATAATTGGTGGTTAGCAAATATTGTTAGCTGGACCTTAATGGCGGTGTGTGCTAGATACGTTATTTACTGGTGTAAACAATTATCTCTTCATCAAAAAAACAATGAAGAAAACCAAGATACAACGGCACATTCTTTCTTAAAATAAGTCAAAGCCAATATCTTTTCTAAAATACATCTTATCAAAATGTAGCTTGTCTATGTTTTGATAAGATTTTTTTATGGCTTCTGGAAAGCTTTCGCCAAATGAGGTAATTGCTATTACACGACCCCCATTAGTTACTACTTTTCCGTTTTCTAATTTCGTTCCGGCATGAAAAGCTATCGAATCTTCTATATTTTCAAGTCCCGAAATTTCAAATCCTTTTTCGTAATCTTCAGGATACCCCCCTGAAACTAGCATTATTGTAGTTGCACTTCTTTGGTCAATTTCTAGAGCAACTTGGTCTAAGGTTTGATTACCAACTGCTTGAAATAATTCTACTAAATCCGTTTTCAATCTCGGAATTACCACTTCGGTTTCCGGATCTCCCATTCTAACATTGTATTCAATTACAATTGGTTCGCCTTTTACATTTATTAATCCTATAAAAACAAACCCTTTATATTCAATTCCATCTTGTTGTAAACCAGCAATGGTTGGTTTTACAATTCGAGTTTCAATTTTTTCTAACAAAACAGCATCTGCAAATGGCACTGGAGAAACAGCTCCCATTCCGCCAGTATTCAATCCAGTATCTCCTTCTCCTATTCGTTTGTAATCTTTAGCGGTTGGAAGAATTTTATAATTTTTACCATCTGTTAAAACAAAACAACTAAGTTCAATTCCGTCAAGAAATTCTTCAATAACCACTTTAGCGCTTGCAGTTCCAAATTTAGCATGAACCAACATATTGCGCAATTCAGTTTTCGCTTCTTCTAAATTTTGAATAATCAAAACGCCTTTTCCTGCTGCCAATCCATCTGCTTTTAAAACATAAGGTGGTTGTAATGTTTCTAAAAATCGGCATCCTTTTTCAACTGTTTCTTTAGTAAAACTATCGTAAGCAGCTGTAGGGATTTTATGTTTGATGAGAAACTCTTTGGCAAATTCTTTACTACCTTCTAATTGTGCTCCCACTTTGGAAGGGCCAATAACTGGAATATGATTTAAAGCAGCATCCTTTTGGAAGAAATCGTAAATCCCTAAGACCAAAGGATCTTCGGGACCTACAACAACCATATCTACTTTTTCTTGAAGCGCAAAAGTTTTTAAAGCATCAAAATCCAAAATATTTAAGGATATATTATTAGCAATAGCAGCAGTTCCTGCATTTCCAGGTGCTACAAATAATTTAGAACATTTAGAACTTTGAATCATTTTCCATGCCAAAGCATGTTCTCTTCCGCCAGAACCAAGTAGTAAAATTGTCATTGTGTTGTATATGTATATTTTGCAAATTTAATGCTTTAACTAAAATTATAACCTATTTTGTTTTGATAATTCATTTTTTGTTTAACTTTGCTTTAAATTATAAAAAAAAAATTATGAAAAAATTATTACTTACTTTAACTTTAATAGGCTCATTAGCAAACGCCCAGAGTTGGAATTCTCAAGCTACAGGTTTTGCAGATGCTTCTAGAGGGATTAGCGAAATTCATATTATTGATGCAAACACTGTATGGGGTTTAGCGTTTGATGGTTCTGGTGGTGGAGCAGTTGTGCAAGAATTTACAAGAACTACAAATGGTGGAACTACTTGGACGCCAGGAATTATTGAAATGGGCAATGCTCTATTGGAAATTAATAGTATTTGCCCAGTTAATGCAACAACCGCTTGGGTAAGTGCTCTTATTCCTGCTGATGGTAATGGAGTTATTTACAAAACAACAGATGCAGGACTAACCTGGAATCAACAAAATGCAACTGGATTTCAAACAACTGGTTCGTCATTTTTAAATGGTGTCTATTTTTTTAATGCTAATAATGGCGTTTCTTATGGCGATCCTTTAGGAACGGAATTTGAAATTTATACATCCTCGAATGGAGGTGACTCATGGAGTCCAGTTGCAGCTGCTAATATGCCAAATCCAGCATCTGGAGAATATGGCTATAACAGTGAACCAGTTGCTGCAGGTGGATCTTTTTGGTTTACGACCAATAAAGGAAAACTATACAGAACAACAGATATGGGAGTTACTTGGTTAAAACTAAATACTCCAATCACTGATTTTGGACATCAAGGAACTACGTCGTCTGGTCGTATAATTTTTAGTGATGCAAATAATGGAATACTTATTGGATACACTTGGAGTAATTCATCAACTACAGCAACGTTAACTTCAACCAAATTATACACTACTACAAATGGTGGTACAACTTGGTCAGCAGGTGTTACTTATACTGGTTTTAGTTTATTGTCTTATATCCCTGGAACTTCTATTATTGTTGCAACTTCAGCAAATACTACTACTGGTACAGGAACTGCAGTTAGCACTAATAATGGTGTAACTTGGACTACAGTAGAAAGTGCTATCGCACAAAGAGGTGTGAACGCATTTATAAATCCTACTACAGGATGGTGCGGTGGATATAGTGCTGATCCATTTACAGATGGTATTTATAAATTTAGCGGTGCTTTGGCGAATGTAGATTTTTCAAAAAATAATTTCTTGAAAGTTTATCCAAATCCTGCTAATAATAATATTACTGTTTCTGTAAACAATGTAGATTCTTATAAATTGAAAATGATAGACATGCTAGGTAAAGTAATATTTGAAAAACAATATAGTGGAATGGAAAACACAATTGATATTTCAAATTTAAATAGCGGTGCTTATTTTTTAACATTCATTTCTGATGACAAATCAGAAACAACGAAAATTATAAAAAATTAATTCTAAATAAATAGTATTTTTAAGGGCTGACAATTGTTAGCCCTTTTTTATTTATCCTATGATTTCAATTTTTAATTTATCTCTGCAAATAAATGGATTCCCTATAAAGGGTGCCATTGCTGATTTTGAAAAAATACAAGCAATTCCAGAAGTCGATTTTGAAAATTATGTTATTCAAAAAAGAAAAGATATTGTTGCATTTCATTTACAAAACAACAAATCGTATCTTGAGTTTGTTGGAAATCCAGAGTTTGAAAATTGGGAAGATCTTCCAATAATGACTAAAAAAGATTTTCAAAAACCTTTAACCGAAAGACTTTCCAAAGGATGTACTTTAAAAAATGTTTACATCAACAAAACATCTGGTTCTAGCGGAGATCCTTTTGTTTTTGCTAAAGATAGATATTGTCATGCCTTAACTTGGGCCACAATTTTTAACCGATTTAGTTGGTTTGGAATTGATTTTAATTCTTCGCTGCAGGCTCGGTTTTATGGAATCCCCTTGGATTTTATTGGGAATACCAAAGAACGTATCAAGGATTTTTTAAGTCACCGTTACCGTTTTCCTATATTCGATTTATCGGATGCTTTTTTGGAAACCGTATTAGTGAAATTTCAAAATAAAAAGTTTTATTACATCAATGGTTATACTTCTTCGATAGTTTTATTTGCTAAATTTCTTCAGAAAAAAAACATTGTTTTAACCTCTATTTGTCCAAATTTAAAATGTTGCGTAGTAACTTCCGAAATATTATTTGAAGAAGATAAAATTTTAATGGAAAAACAATTTGGAGTACCAATTATCAATGAATATGGTGCATCCGAATTGGATTTAATAGCATTTCAAAACACCAATAACGAATGGCAAGTAAATTCGGAAACCTTATTTATAGAAATTTTAGATGAAGAAAATAACGTTTTACCAAACGGGAAAGAAGGTCGAATTGTGATTACTTCCTTGTATAATAAAGCCCATCCTTTTATTAGATACGCTATTGGCGATATTGGAATTTTAGACGAGAAAAGTACTTTTAAAAAACCAATTTTAAAAAAATTAATTGGAAGAACCAATGATATTGCCCTTTTGCCAAGCGGAAAAAAAGCACCAGGATTGACCTTTTACTATGTAACCAAAAGCATAATTGAAGACGACGGAAATGTAAAAGAATTTGTTATAAAACAAATCAAAATCGATACTTTTGAAGTAGAATATGTAAGTGAATTAGAATTAACCACCGTACAAATTCAAAATATTGAAAAGGCAATTACAACTTATTTAGAAAGTGGTTTGAATTTCACATTCATTCGAAAAGAAAAATTAGAACGAAGTAGAAGCGGAAAGTTGAAGCAGTTTGTTTCTTTGGTGAAATAAATTGCTCTTCTGAAAAAAATTAAGATAATTGAAGGAGAAGATTGCTTCGTTCCTCGCAATAACAATATATGAAAATAACCCTAATAGCAGGTGCAAGACCTAATTTTATTAAAATCGCTCCCATTATCCAAGCAATTGAAAAAAAGCAATTGGAAGGTGCGGATATTTCCTATAGACTGGTGCATACTGGTCAACATTACGATAATAATCTTAGCGCTACTTTTTTTGAAGAATTGAATATTCCGCATCCAAATTCTAATTTGGAAGTGAAAAGTGGCTCGCAGGCGGAGCAAACTGCTGCAATCATGGTAGCATTTGAAAAAGAATTAATTGAAAATCCCTGCGATTTAGTTTTGGTTGTTGGCGATGTCAATTCCACGATGGCATGTGCAATTGTGGCAAAAAAAATGAATAAAAAAGTTGCTCATGTAGAAGCAGGAATTCGTTCGGGCGATCTTATGATGCCTGAAGAAATCAACCGAATTGTAACCGACAGCATTACCGATTATTTTTTTACCACCTCAACTTGGGCAACCAAAAATTTATTAAAATATGGTGCCGAAATGGATGCCATTCACTTTGTTGGAAACGTGATGATCGATACTTTATATCAAAATTTAGATCGAATTTATGCGCCTAATTTTTGGAAGGAATTTAGTTTAGAAACTGGTAATTATATCATTTTGACATTGCATCGACCATCCAATGTAGATGAAGAAAAATCGCTATTAAAATTACTTCAAGGTATCGATAGGATGGTTGGAGACAAAAAAATAATCTTCCCTATCCATCCTAGAACCAAAGCAATTTTAGGAGAAACCAATCTAAATTTGAAAAATATTATTTTCGTAGAACCGCAAGGTTATTTGAATTTTATGTATTTGATAAAAAATAGTTTTGCCGTTATTACGGATTCTGGAGGTATTTCTGAAGAAACAACGGTTTTGGGAATTCCTTGTTTCACTATGCGTACTTCTACCGAAAGACCCGAAACAATTGAAATTGGAACCAATAGATTAGTGGGGAATTCCATTGAAGTTTTGACTTTAGAATTTACAAAATTTCTACAAAATGGTTTGTCTAAGAGAGGAATCCCAGAGCTTTGGGACGGAAAAGCATCCGAACGAATTATTGCTATTTTGCTAAATAAAAAAAACTAACACGAATTGCAGTAATTTGCACGAAACAAAAATAGTTGGAAATTTCACTAATTTGTGGGATAATTGATTTTCGAGAATTTGTGTGAATTCGTGAAATTTGTGTCTAAAGAAAATGAAAGAAATAGTAATCATATCCAATTATTATCCTCCTGAAAAAGGGGCTGCTGCTAATAGAATAGAGCAGTTGGCTTTGAAATTGAAGCAGAATAATTACAAAGTTTCGGTTCTTTGCCCATTAGGAAATTATCCTAAAGGCGAATTGTTTCCCGAATACAAAGGGAAGTTTTCGGTTACCGAAAATCGGGAAGGAATAACCGTAAAAAGGTTGTGGATTTATCCTAGTGTGAGCAAGAATCTTTTGGTTAGATTAATTTCGGTTTTGTCTTTTTCCTTGAGTTTATTTTTCTATTTATTATTAAAAAAAACACCGCATAAAGTGGTGGTTCAATCGCCACCATTGTTACTTTCCTTTATTTCAGTTTTAGTGCTTTCTTGGAAGAAGAAAAAAATAATTTTGAATGTTTCCGATTTATGGCCCTTGGCAGCAATTGAATTGAATGCCATTAAAAAAAATTCCTTTTCGCATAAATTCTCCTTGTTTATGGAGCGCTGTATTTATAAAAAAGCAACACTGATTATTGGTCAATCTAACGAAATAATTACGCACATTCATTCTGTTTTTCCTGAAAAGAGATGTTATTTATATCGCAATTTTCCTGATCATAAAGTTGCTGAAATGGAATTAGAAACTATAGAAAATCAACCGATAAAACTATTTTATGCAGGACTTCTTGGAATTGCTCAAGGTGTTTTAGAATTGTGTCAAAAAATTGATTTAGAAGGACTGAATATTGAATTACATCTATTTGGCGAAGGAGCTGAAAAAAAATCGGTAGAGGCTTTAATTTCATCTGCAAATGAAAGAAAAATCTTCTTTCATGGCATGATGGAGCGCAACGATTTACATGAAAAATTAAAAACGTTCGATATTGCTATTGTACCATTGAAGGTTAGAATTTATGGCTCAGTACCTTCTAAAATATTTGAATATGGTGCTCTTGGATTCCCAATTCTTTATTTTGGTGGAGGCGAAGGCGAAACTATTGTAGAAGAAAATAATTTGGGTTGGGTTGCAAGCGTTGGAGATTATTCTGATTTAAATTCCAAACTTAAAACCATTTCCGAGTTTACCAGATTGGATTTAGAAAACATGAAGAAAAGTGTCTGGGAAACCTCAAATTCTATATTTGATTTAGACGAACAAATGAAACATTTATTAACAGAAGCTGTTTTTTAGTAAGCTTTATCTTCGCCTAAATAAATATTGATGACAGTTTGTACTATTATTTTAATGTCTAAAATTAACGACCAGTTTTCAATATAAAAAACATCAAATTTTATACGATTTATCATGTCGTCATCCGTTTCTATTTCGCCTCTAAATCCTTTTACTTGTGCCAAACCAGTAATTCCTGGTTTTACATAATGCCTAACCATGTATTTTTTAATTCGGTTGCCATAGGCTTTATTTTGCGACCATAGATGGGGTCTTGGCCCAACGACAGACATATCGCCTAACAATACATTTAAAAACTGCGGCAATTCATCCATACTAGTTTTTCGCATAAACTTACCAATTTTTGTAACTCTCGGGTCGTTTTTAGACGCTTCTTTTTCTGTGGTTTCGTTCATTTTCATAGAACGGAATTTGTAACAAAAAAATTCGTTTTCATCTAGACCTGGTCGACCTTGTTTAAAGAATATGGGGCCTTTAGATTCTAATTTTATAAGTATCGCCAAGATTGGAACCAACCAAGATAATATTCCTATAATTACAATTAGAGAAAATATTATATCGAAAATTCTTTTGAAGATTTTGGTAGAGGGTTCATGTAAAATGGTTTTTTTTAAGGATAAAACTGGAAACATTTCATAATAATCTATTCTTAAGTTTTTAGAAAAAATTTCTTTAGAATCTGGAATAAATTTTATTATTTTTTTGTTTTCATCCGCAAAATCAATTAAATCTTTTAGTTTTTCATTGGATAGTTCATTCAAAGAACAATATATTTCATCTACCTCTTTTTCAATTACAAACGACTTAATATTTTCTATTGTTCCTAATATTTCCGGATGGTTTTTTTTGTTAGAAAAATAACCTAAAAAACGATATCCGTAATCACTTCTATCCTCAAAAAGTTTTTTTAGACGAATTGCTTCGGGAGTATAACCTATAATTACTGCATTTCGGTAATTACTTCCTGTTATAATTCTATATTTTTTTAAATAATAAAATAAAAGTATTTTAAAAATTGTGATTAATATAAAACTATAGAATACAAAAGAAACTATTGCTCTACCACTAAATATTGCTTGTTTAGAAAAGGGAAAAAAAGCAATAATCACTAACAAAACCAATATACTTTGTTTAACTAATTTAGAGGCAATTTCGACTGGAGTTGTGAATCTAAAAATTTCGTAAAATTTAACAAAAAAAGCAATAATAGCCCAAGTAATTGTTTGATATAGAATGTAATAAAAGTTGTTTAAATTTAAATCTTTGAAAAAAAATAGGCACAAAGTAGAAATAACCAATAAGTCAAAAATAATACTTATTGGTCTAATATATTTGGAATATCTAACTGTGTGGGCTGCCGTCATATTAGTGTATAAATCCTGTAAAGTCTTTGTGCTCCTCCTTTAACAATTCTTCGGTAGACAGGGATTTAAAATAATCGTAGGTGATTTTCATGCCTTCTTCTCTAGAAACTTTAGCTTCCCAACCCAAAATTGTTTTTGCTTTAGTAGTATCTGGTTGACGTTGTAATGGATCGTTTATTGGCAGTGGGTGGTAAACAACTTTTTGTTTGGTTCCGGTTAATTTAATGATTTCCTCGGCAAAATCTTTAATGGTAATCTCATCTGGATTTCCAATATTAACTGGCAAAGAATAATCGGAATGTAATAACCTAAAAATTCCCTCAACTTGATCGTCAATGTAACAAAATGATCGGGTTTGCATTCCGTCGCCAAAGATAGTTAAGTCTTCGCCACGCAAAGCCTGTCCAATAAAAGCAGGAATGACACGACCATCATTAAGTCGCATTCTAGGTCCATAGGTATTGAAAATTCGCACAATTCGGGTCTCCAAACCATGAAAAGTATGGTAAGCCATAGTAATCGATTCTTGAAAACGTTTAGCTTCATCGTAAACCCCTCTTGGTCCTATGGTGTTAACGTTGCCATAATATTCTTCGGTTTGAGGATGTACCAATGGATCTCCGTAAATTTCGGATGTGGATGCAATTAATATTCTAGCATTTTTCACTCTAGCCAAACCAAGTAAATTATGCGTTCCTAAAGAACCTACTTTTAGGGTTTGTATTGGTATTTTTAAATAGTCAATTGGGCTTGCAGGGGAAGCAAAATGAAGGATGTAGTCTAGTTCTCCTGGGACAAAAACAAACTTCGTGATATCGTGATGATAAAATTCAAAATGTTCTAATTTAAATAAATGGGCAATGTTTTTTAAATCTCCAGTAATTAGATTGTCCATTCCTATAACATGATACCCTTCAGCAATAAAACGATCACAAAGATGCGAGCCTAAAAATCCAGCCGCTCCCGTTATTAAAATTCTTTTCATTTTTTCTTTTTGATTTATTTATAACGAGAAAATTATGTTATTATTATAAAAAAATTAACTTTTTATTTATATCTAAAAATTAATCGCTGCGTTATACTTGGTTGTTCGTTTTTTTATCTATTATGGAATGTGTTTTGGAATTAAAAACACAATACAGCATAACAAAAAAAACAATTCCTCTTTGCCTACTCAATAAAGATTCCGTCAAAAATAAACTTATCATTAGAATACCGAAAGTAATAGCAACAAAATTTTTAGATTTTATAGTGTTTTTTATGTTTATTAACACAATTAACAAGAAAAGTAGGACGCCAAATATTCCAAGCTCTGCAAAAAACTGTAGGTATTGGTTGTGAAAATTAAATTTATCGTATCCTTCATATAGATGGTGTTCTATTCGTTTTTGTTTTATTTTTTGATTTGTGGCATTTAATCCATAACCTGTTACATACACCTTATCGGTATATAGCATTTCTTTAAAAATTCTGGCTTGATACACCCGCAATGCTGTTCCTGCAAAAAAGTCATTGGTTTGAAATTGCTCTTTATTCCAAGCATCGAATACTGAAACGTTGTGCACTAATCCTGGTGCTTGTGTATTTGTGTTTTCTGTGGTATTTGAAATTATTTCCAATAAAAAACGGTCTTTTAATTTGCCGTAAAAAACAAATCCAAAAACAAAAAATGATAAAAATAAAAGCAAAATTTTGTTGGCATTCCATTGTGTTTTTGAAATAAAAAAGCTGGCGAAAAACAATAGACCTAGAAAAACAATAATGATATTTTTAGAAGATAATAACACCAGGAAAAACAGCAATAAAGCAATAGCCAATTTGGCTAAAATGCTCTTTTCTTTCTTTATAAAAAAATAAAAAAAGGCAACCGAAATATAAACCGACATGTGGATTGCATTTACGTCAAATGTTACTAATTCGTGGTAGAAAAAAACCGAAGAATCTTTAGTAATACTATAACGGAATACTGCTTTTATTAGGTAAAAGATGGTATATCCAAAATATGCATAAGAAAAATAGCATAGAATTTTATCTTTTTCTGCTTTAGTTAATAAAGGATTGATAAGAAAACAAAGTGGTAGTAAAACGAAAGCAATTTCTTTGGATAGTGCGTGTAAGGATTCTTTAAAATCAATAGACCAAAACAAGGATAGTGCCATTAAAACATAAAGCAAAATAGGCAAAACCAATGCTTTTTGGAAAGTAAAATTTTTAGGTTTGAATTTCACTAAGGAATAGGCTACGAATAACATTATGGAAATATTACTGTATCGATAATGCAACGGAATGGTGATTAAAACTAATGCAATTAACGCTACTAAAGGGTTAGATAGCAGAGACGCCTTTTCCTTTTGCCAAACATTCTTCCAATAATTGTAGGTATTGCCCATTTATTTTATTCCAATTAAAGTGGTTTTCAATTGCTTCAAAATTATTTTGAATCAACTGCAAGTTATCATTTCTTTTAATAGTATTCAAAATATTTTTCACCTCAGCAGCATCTGAAAAATAGTAGGCGTTTTGTTGTAAAATTGCTTTATTAAATGGGTTGTTATGGGCAATAATAAATGCTCGTGAGGCCATGGCTTCCAATAGTGACGGATTGGTTCCGCCAACGGAATGCCCGTGAAAATATAAGTTAGAGAAATATCTTAAATTATTTAAAATCTGTAAATTAAAAATAGCTCCAACGAAACGAATGTTTTTGAAAGCACTGAATTTATCTTTTAAATAAGTACCGTATTTGGTATTGTGATTTCCAACCACTAATACGGTAGTTTTTTCTTGGTTTAAAACCATTCCGTCAAGAACAGTTTCTATGTTGTTTTCTGGCTCAAAACGAGCCATAATCATGTTGTATTGGTATTTTCCTACTTGATATTCATTAAGAACTTCTTCGTTAGGGTTTTCAAAGACATGAGCGCCATAAGCAATGTAAGTTGAATCTTTAGAATATTTTTCTTTTAGAAAATTTTGTATCCCAATAGAGTCTGCTATCAAATAATGACTACTCTTAACGGCAAGTTTTTCGGCGTATTTTAGAAAGTTTTGAACTGGTTTAGAATATTTGGTTCGTTTCCATTCCAAGCCATCCATATTGGTGACAATAATTGGTTTTTTTGGCAAAAGAAAATGCCAAATGGAATTGCTGGTATATCCTAATTGAAGAATAATGTCAAAATTTCTTTTACGGGAATCTATAATACAATTGAAATCGTAAATAAATTGTCCGAAAGTTCCTAGTTTATATTCTGGATCAAATTGATGTAGAATATTTACGCCATGAAAAGTTTTTTCTTGGTAAAGGTGGTCGTGGGAATTATATACATACACTTCATGACCTTGGTTTACCAGATATACTGAAAAAAATTCGGCAAATTGTTCAAAACCAGAATAATGGTTTGGAATTCCTCGAGTTCCTAAAATGGCTATTTTCATAGAAAATTAATTATTTTTTTCAGAATGCAAAAATAACAAATTTTCAGCAAATTTCTTATTAATCTTAAGGAATTAGTTTAGAGAAAACTACTTCAAAATTTTGTACATATTTTTCTATTGAAAATTCTTTAATAGCTCTTTGGTAGCCGTTTTCGCCAAATTCTTTTCTCAATTGTGGATTTGTAATTAACTTTTTTAATGCCTCCGAAAGCGCTTCGACATTGTTTGGTTCAACCAAAAGCCCAGTTTGATTATGGAGTACTATTTCCGTTAATCCGCCGTGATTGGATGCAATTACTGGTTTTTTGGCAAGCATGGCTTCTGCGGCAACAAGTCCAAAAGACTCAGCTTCGGTTGAGGGCATTAGTGCAATGTCGGTTATATCCCATATTGGAGATAAATTTTTGGTGAAAGGAAGAATTTTAACAGTTTTCTGGAGTTGGTTTTCTGTAATAAATTGATCTATTTCGCTGGCATAATATTCTTGCCCTGGAACAGGTGATCCAACAAAAACGACTTTTATATTAGTGTTAGAACTAAAGTGTTTTACTAGAGTAGTTAGTAACCATTTATGCCCTTTTAGTCTGCTAATTCTTCCAACTAAAGTAATAATAATGTCTTTATTAGTGAATCCAAAATCTTCTTTTTTTGCAAGGGACATTTCTGAAATAGTCTCATTAATTCCGTTGTAAATTACTGTTGTTTTATTGGCAAGCTCCTTTTTTCTATCTACTAAATTCTTTTTGGTTGCAAGAGAATTACAAACAATTAAATCGGCGTATTTATTTAATAATTTTGGAAATGTAGAAGCGATAATTTTTGGATGTACTATAATTTCGTGTACGTGCCAAAGGTGTTTTATTTTTCTTTTTTTAGCAAAAAGCATCCCAAGTAATACTGCCAAGGTATTGGAATATATTAAATCAAAATGGTATTGTTTATTAAGATTGTCAAGTATAGAAATTCCTTTTTTAATATCTAATAAAAAATGGAAGAGGTTTTTGGGTGAAAATATTTTACGATAAAGTTTTAAAACTGGCGCAATAACAACTTTAATGTTTTCTTTTTCAAGTTCCTGAATTAGTGGTCCTTCATTTGGGAGAACAACAACAGGATGGTATAGAGTTTTGTCTAAATTTTTTAATAATAATAGCAAAGTTTTATCCGAACCATACAACTCTGCTGATTGGTGGATGAAAAGGATGTTTTTCATTACTTAATCTGTTTTTTTAAATCGTTTTTGTAGGCAAATAAAAACCCTATCAATAAAGTTTTAGTGTCAATTAAATTATAAAAACCCATAAAAACCCAATTGGAAATAATAAGAAAAACACCTGTGCCAATAAATAAATAGTGAATGTTTTTTAAAGCTTCGGTTGGTTCATTATTTTTTCTAAAAAAGAAAAATATGGAAAATAAATAAATTCCTAAACCCAGTAAACCTGTTTTTAATAATACGGTCATGTAGCCATTATGCAAAATAGAAATGTATCGCAATTCCATATCGCCCAAATATACTTTTTGTTTTAAATCTACTTGCGAACCAATACCTTCTCCAAAGAGAAATGATTCATTATAGGATAACTGTTCTACCGTTCTAATATTTTCATAAGAACGATAATTATCGTTAAATTGTTTCCAATCGTCTCTATTGATTTTAGTGCTAAACGCTTCAGCTGGAGCCATTTTAATTTTATATAAAAATTCGTCTAAACCTTTCCCATTTCTTACAGGATTGTAGTAAAATACGGCTGCATAGCCTGCCGCTACCAATATCAAAGTGGTTCCAACAACTTTAATAGCTCTTTTATTTAAAACAAAAATTCCCTTTAAAGCTATTACTAAAATAATAAATTGAATAAAGTTAGTTCTTGCCAAATAAAAGAAACTTGAAACAGCAAGAATTAATAAAAATATCGTGTTCCTTTTTTTTGAAAATTGTAAATTAAATTGGTTACTAAAGAGTAAAATGACCAAAGTGTAAACTTCGAAATCATTAAAATAACCCCCATATTCTCTAATTTCTCTAACATTTTTAGCTCCAGCAATAAAGCCATAGCCAACTAAAATTAAATGATAAACAGCAATAGAAACCCCTGCATATACAACAAACTGAAAAGGGTTTTTAATGTGCTTATTAAATAATTGATAGCCTAGTAATAATCCTGTAATAGGTTTGAGTAAATAGGTAATATCTCTAATAGTAAAATACAAACTATAATCATAAAAAAAACCGACTGTAATAGCAAGTAAAAAAATAATTATAAAAATACTAATGTACTTTACAAATTCTATAGAATAATTGTTCTTTAAAGTAATTGCTATTGCTGCCATCCAAACGGTGAAAGAAAGCTCGTAAATATTAAAAAAAGGAACTACAACACAGATAATAAAAAGTATTTGATTTAGGGTTGCTTTACTAATAACTACTTTCATTCTGTTATTGATTTTAAAACTTTAGCAGGAACGCCACCGATAATTGAATTTTCTGGATAAATTCCGTTTACAACAGATCCCGCTGCAACTACTGAATTGTTTCCAACTTCACATCCATCTAAAAAGGTTACTTTGGCTCCAACCCAAATATTATTGCCGATTTTTATTCCTTTGGAAGTAACTCCTTGCTCTCGAATAAGTTTAGTGCTGTCTCCAAATACGTGGTTTTCCGAATGAAAACTTACATAGGACCCCATAATAACATCATTGCCAATTTCAATTCCTCCTGCGGCGCCAAATTCTGTGAATTGTCCAACTGCTGAGTTGTTTCCTATTTTTAAGCCTTTTCCGTATTTTGATAAGTGACTTGTAGAACTTAGTGTTGAATATGCTCCTATTTTAACACAATCACCAACAATAATTTTTTCTGAAGAATATCCATCAATGGTGCAATTTTTATCAATAGTAACGCTTTTACCAAAAACAATGTTTTTGGGATTTTGAATTTTAGTGTTATTGCCAATAAAGACTTTTTTTCCTGTTTTTAAAAAACCTCTTAACAACATACTGGCTCTTTTAACTAATAGTAATGCAATAAGTTTTGAGGGGATGCTGGAGTCTATTTTATAACTTTTCCCAGACTTATTTAATAACTTTTGAAATAGATTCTTTATCATTAGGATTAGTTTATAGAAAAAGATTTCTTTTGTTTCTGGTTGAATTGATTTCAAAAATACAATTTTAAAAGATATTCCGAAAATTATATAGCCTTATTTAAATGGAATTTCCCCTTAACGTTAAAATAATAAATGCAAATGGTAACTAATTCTGTTACAATTAAGGTTAAAAAAACTCCAACTATTTTGAAATAAGGAATCACAATCATCATAGCTAAAAGATTTACTACTACCATAACCATAGTAATTCTTATATAGGATTTTTGGTGGTTAAACCCTAAAACTAGTTGTTTGAATGGAATAGAAATAGCTAATAAAATTGGAATTAATACGGCAAGTTGTAATAGATTGCTAATTTCTACAACATCCGATTTTGAAAAATAGGATACCACTTGAACGGAAGATAAAAACAATACAATCATTGATAGGAGGATGAAAATAAAATTCAATCCGTTGTAGGTTTTCCAAAAACGTAATCCTTTTTGGATATTATTACCTAATAAATAACAGATTCTTGGATATACAAAGTTGAAGAATAAATAAATGTAGGTTTTAAAAATTACAATGATTTGCTCTACAATTTTATAGTGTCCTGCCATTAAATTATTTCCTAAAACCCCTATTAGCATTATTGGCGCGTACATTTGCAGCGATACAAATATTTGAGAGGAAAATAGCGAAAAATTACTTTTTAATAGCGAAACAACATCTTCATTTATTGTGTTTTGAAAAGAAAAAGAATTCTTTTTAACTAGATAAATAAAAGTGATTCCATTAGCTACTATGGCTCCAATTCCCCAGAAAAGATTTATGAAAATATAATCGGCTTTTTGATGAATAAAAAATAAAATTCCAAATAGGTATATTAACTTGGAAACTATGGTTAGTATAGTTATCCATTTAAAATTCTCTATGCCTTGTAAATACCATGTTGGGTTGATGAATTGTCCTACTAAAATTGGTAATCCAAGAAAAAATAACGTCTTTTCGGAATTAAAAAATGGAACGAAATAAAACAACAATGCCGAAACAGATAAAGTTAATAGTAGTAATAAGAATTTGGTGCTAAAAGTGGTAATGAATATTTTTTCTAATTGTTTTGGATTTTCTCTATTAACGGCTATTTCTTTAACCCCAATAATATCCGATCCATAATCTATAAAAACCATTAGAAAAAAGAAAATAGCCATTGCAATACTTACTTTTCCATAATTGGCAACTCCGCAAATAGACACAATATAAGGCACTACCAATAGTGGCGTAATTAAATTAAAGCCTTGCCCAACACCATATACAATAAGGTTATTGAGTGGCTTGTTATTTTTAAAAAATAGTACTATTGATTTAATCATATCATTAATCCTAAACAAAAAGCTACAAATTAATTATAATTTGTAGCCTTAATATCATTATTAAATATTTTTTATTTATTAATTTTAAAATACAAAAATAAGCTTTTTAGATTGTTAATGTTCAATTGTTTTATCCGTCAAACATAATCCCTCTTTATTTGTTGCTTTATTAATCATGTAAATACCAAGTTGGTATTTTCCAGGCTCTAATTTAGACAAATCATAAGTAGATGAAAAACCTGAATTTTCTAGGTTAAATTCACTATTAAAATAAGTAGTTACATCTGGCCTATTCACTTTTTGGGACATTAATTTAGTTCCTTTCCCGTCCTTAATTAATATTATTGCAATTTCGGAATTGGATGCTTCTTGCTTATCAAAATAGGCCCAGCCAGATAAATTTAGTTTATTATCTTTATTCTCGAAACTCTCTACATTAAACTTAAATCCATCCCCATTATATTGTTGAATGTTTTTAAATTTTGATATATCAATTGTGGTGGGTACCTCTTTTAATAAAACAAAATGTTTTGTCCAAGCTTGAAAGCCGTCATAGTTATTATCAATATAATAATATTTATTGATGAAACTTGTTGAGGCATCGTTTGGTTTATAATCGTTTCCAAATCCATCAATATACCAAAATGGTTTTAGGTGAATAGTATCTTGTTGAATTTCAGAAATATAAACATCTAATGGCTTTTCAATGACATCATAGTGGTTGTTGCCATTATTAAGAAAATAGGACATGTATAAACCTAAACTAGTTACCACTTTTTCTTTGTTTTTATTATTTTTTATAATGAAATTAGTTGCCTCTCTAAATTGGGATTTATTTACATTACTATAATAGCTTTTTACAATTATAACGTCTGTTACTGAAAAAATAAAGAAAATGGAAAGGATAGATAATTTTACTATGTTACTTTTTATGTAATAAATTCCAATTGCTATTAATAGTATTATTGCCGGAAGAATATTAATGAAATACCTGCTTATTAACATGGGTAATTTTACATACGAACTTATTAGCGGAAGTATAAGTGTAATTATTATCCAGATAAATAAAACTAAAAAACTAAAAATTTGCTTTTCTTCGTTTGGATTAATTTCTAAATTTATTTTACTCTTTTTATCGAAAAGTATAAACAAGTAGTACATGAATAGTATCAAAACAAAGAAAATAATAACCTCTGATTGTCCGAAAAATTCTTTGAATATTTGAGTATAAACATCTACAGTTGGCAATGGAATCCAAGTAGAGGTCCTTTTGGTGTTTTTAATAAAAATACTAACTGATGGTATATAAAGCAGCAAAGTTATTATTCCTGAAATAATAGAATAAATCAACATTTTTTTTCTTTCAACATTAAAGGGCTTTACAATAAAAATTAATAATATAATGTATTGAGAAAACAAGGTAAAGAGCGCGAAAAAGTGAGAGTAAATCATTAATAACGCAAAAATAGCATGGAGGATAACCGCTTTAATGGTTGGCTTTTTTATGAATTTTATTAAAAAATAAAAGGAAAGTGTTGTTGTTAAAAACAACAAAGAATACATCCTTGCCTCTTGTGAATAATAAATGTGGAAGTAATTTATAGATAATAATGCAACTGCTATAATACCAACTTTTTTATTGAATAATTCTTGAGCCAAATAGTAAATTGCGAATAGCCCAGCAACGCCAAATACAGCAGAAACTGCTCTTGCTACTAAGGAAGTAGTATCAAAAAATAGATTAACAATATGTATTATGTAATAATATAATGGAGGATGTGGATCATTTTCTTTTAAGAAATAATAAATTTCTTTAAATGATTTTTCTTTACCTGTGTTGGTTAAAGTAAAAATTTCATCAATCCATGGGCTTTGAAAATCTATTTTATAAAAACGAAGAACCGTTCCTATAAAAATTAAAATCATTAAAATTTTATTCTCTTTCAACCAATTAAATAACTTCATTTTTTAATATTTTTTATTTAATAAATATAATTCTTTTAAAATCTTAAATCCTGTTTTCCATCCTAATTTGGAACCATCAACATCTTTCCAATTATAAATTGGAATTTCAATTCCGTGAATTAATAGATTTTGCTTTTGAAGTCTAATAAAAATTTCAACGTCAAAAATCCATGAAGTATGAAATGGTTTATTAAATACTTTTGGTATTATTTTTTTAGAAAATAGTTTGGATCCACATTGGGTGTCATAAATTCCTAACTTAAATTTTAAGTTGATTAATGTGATTATTACCCTTCCTATGACGTGTCGGTAGTATTTTCGTTGTATTCCTGAATTCAGTAATAATATTCTAGAACCAATCAAAAATTCACATTTTCGCTTGATTATTTCATCTACTAATCTAATGATTTCATAAGATGGTGTTGAAAAATCGGCGTCAAAATAACCTATAAAATCGTATTTATCTTGCTGGTGAATCTGATTTATTGCTTTAAAAATAGTGCTAGCTTTACCAGAATTTTCAGTAAAATTAATTAAATGTAATCGTTGTGGATGGTTTTTAATAATGGAGTTGATAATGTCAACTGTAGTGTCTTTGCTTCCATCATTAGCAAAATAAACATCCATATCGGAATTTAAAAGTAACGGTTCTATATTTTTATAATCTAGCCGTTTTGCTTCATTATAACATGGAATGATAATGGCTACTTTTTGCATAAACAATAACATGAAAGTCCTGGAATAGTAATTCCAAGTTTATTAAAAAATAGACTTATTTGAAAATCAACTTTTAACATTGTGTTGATTAATGCGGTTTTGAATTTTCCGGCTTCCCAATTATCTATGGATGCTTCTTTATCTTTCTTTAAAAATTTTTCTACCCTTCTAAAAAACAATAATGTTGTAAAATAATAACCTTTGTCAATAATACTAAATTGATTTTGTACCAATAAACTATTTAATTGTGGGAGGGTATATCTTCTATAATGTCCCAACAAAACATCGTGGCTAGAAAATACAGACTGGAAAGCTGGTACAGCAAAAAAATAATAATTGTTATTGGTTGGACTTGGTTTAAGAAAATCTAAAATTATTTTTTCGTCTTCAACATGTTCTAAAACATCCATACATAAAAAAAGTGTTGCTTTATCTGTTGGATAATTTTCTTCATATTCTTTTAAACTTTGAAGATAAATAACACTGCTATTCTTGTTATTGCTTTTTAACTGTGCAATTACTTCGGAAGTATATGCCGTATCAATAGCAAAATATTCTTTTGCGTAGTCTTTTTCTAATAAAGTATGAATAACGTAGGAGTCTCCGCTTCCTATATCAACCACTCTATCAATAGGAAATTTTATTCCAGATTTTTTTAAAAAAGTATGTAAAACATTCTTTCGTGAAGTTTCCCAGGGATGCCTATTGTAATTACTTTTATTTTCTAATCTCGAAAATTCTGATATATCCATTTTTTAATTTTATTTAAACTTTCTTCTTACCCTAAAACTTCAATGCTAAACATTTTATATTTTGCTTATTATAAATAATCTATAAAAAACTTTTATTTGGTGTAGGGAAATTTGTATGAGAAAAGGGATTGTAAAATTATAAAAATAAATTTTATTTAACTATTGTTTTATCGGTTATCAGTAATCCTTCTTTACCTGTGGTGTCATTTTTAAGGAAAACTCCTAATTTATAGAGGCCTTTTTTTAGATTTTTAATATTCAAAGTGGCATCATAACCACAGTTGTCCACATTATAATCTAATTTAAAATAAGAAGTGACATCGGGTCTAACCACCTTTTGAACTTGAAGTATTGTAGTTACCCCATCTTTAATTAAGTATAAAATTATCCTTGTTTGATCTGGTGATTGATTTCTGAAATAGGCCCATCCAGAGACTTTTATAACATTGTCTTTATTTTCAAATATTTCTAAATTACTTGCAAATCCATTACCATTTGTTTTGTCTTTAATCTTAATTCCCGAAATATCTAACCTTGCTTGGGCTTCTTCTTGTTTTAATTTACTGTCTTGATACTCCTTTTGGCCGGACTCGACAATTTTTTTATCTAATTCTACCTCATCGGGTGGATATATTTCTTCTTTGCTTTTTATTCGTTCGTCACCGCGCCAAACAAAACCTCGAAGTTTTCGGGCATTTTCAGGCAAATCTTTATCGGGATAAATATCGCCATCTACCGTATCAAAAAAAGTAATAGTGTCTACTTTACTCTTGTCGTCCATAGTCATGTTGATGCGACTACTGACGTTTTTATTGATGCCTATTAGTTCGTTCTTGTCGTTTCGCATAAAATAAACTACTTCCGTATTTTTTACAACATCGGCTTCATAAAGTTTATTTTCTTTAAATTTTCCGTAAAGATTTAAACCCTTTATTTGATTGTAGCCAGTTCCAATAGTGTCTTTGGATATTATAAAAGTGTTATTGAGGATCTTGAGGGAGTCCAGTTTTTCGGTTTTGTTGTTTCCGATAAGGTGCATGACATCCCCAGTCATTTGGCTTTCAAAATTCCAAAGAATGGGTTTTCCAATCAGTTTGGTAAGCGCAACCTTTTGATCGGAATGAATAGAATCGCATTTTCCGCTTAAATCGGTTTTAAAAAATCTTACATTTTTTTGGCCTATAACTAATCTTTCTCCTGTTTTTCCGGTAACTATAATTTTTTTAGCAGAAATAAACATCGAATCGTTTTCAATTTTATATCGAATAGAGGCGTGTTTGGTAATGTATAATGAATCTTTATTTTTATAAACCTCACCATAATGCCCTTTAATTATTGCCTTATTAATGGAATCGGTGATTTTTACATTGTTGGTTCCTGATGCAAATTCTTTTTTTCGGTCGTAATACAAACTGTCTCCTTCTATCAATCGGTCTTTGTATTTTATATAGGATTTCTTTTTAAAATTACCACTGTTCTTCTTACTGTTATAATAGCCGTTTTCGGTATAAATAAAGTTGTCTTTTCCCGTTATCGTAGATGGTCCTTTCAAATAAGAATCACCTTGAGCGGTATAATAATCTAGATGATTGGATTTTATAGTATATTCTGGATTGGTTAATACTACCGAAGTTAAAAATTGGTATTTTTTTTCTTTTACAAAATATTTTCCGGCTTTACTTTTTAACGTATTATTCTTGTTGATAATGGTACCATGATTGGTAAAAAAAGCTTCTTGGGTGTTTCTGTCAAAATTAATGGTATCGGTTGACATGGTAGATTCTGGAGAATGCATTACCACATTTCCTGATGCAAAGGCTTTCTTAACATTCCCATTGTATTCGGCATATTTGCTATTCAAATATAAGGTGTCGCCTTGCACCATTTCTACTTCTCCAAATGCTTTTATATAGTTTTCATCTTTAAAATAATAGGCTTTATTGCACGTCATTACAACACCATCATGACTAACTCTAACATTCCCAGTTAGTAATGTTGCATTGGGCATTTCTATTTCATTAATGCCTGCAAAATCAGAATTTTCAATTACAATCTTGCTTGTCTTTTGACTGAAAGCAAGAGCAAAATTGAAAAGTAGAAATCCAATAAGAATAATTTGATTTTTCAAGTAGAAGTCTTTTAATTATTTAAAGCGGTAAACGTAATGGTTTTTAGTTTTCAATAATAAAGATTATAAAGAATTTAACTACAATCTGTTAAATTATTTTGTTTTATTTAAGCTTTCTTCCCAACCTTTAATGTCTATACCAAAAGCAGCTTTTATTTTGCTTTTATCCAAAACACTATAAGCGGGTCTTTTTGCTGGTGTAGGAAAACTTGTGGAAGGAATGGGTACTAAATTTATAGAAATTTTATTTAATTCAAAAATTTTAGCGGCAAAATCGTACCAACTACATTGGCCTTCGTTAGAGAAGTTGTAAATCCCGAAAAGGTTGTGGGTTGTAGATTGTAGGTTGTAGGTTTTGATTAACATTGTAATTAGTGCTTCCGCCAAATCTACTGCGTTAGTTGGCGTGCCTATTTGGTCGTTTACTACCGATAATGTATCCCTTTCGGAAGCCAATCGCAACATGGTTTTCATAAAATTATTGGCAAATTGCGAATATACCCAAGAGGTTCTTAAGATAAAATGCTGTTCTAAAATTTCTTGAATGGCTTTTTCACCATCTAATTTAGTTTGTCCGTAAACTCCTGTTGGATTTGGAAGGTCTTCTTCGTTATATGGTTTCGTATTGTTTCCGTCAAAAACAAAATCAGTAGAAACATGAAGTAACGTTGCATTGGTTTCTTTACAAACTTCGGCAAGATTCCTTGCTCCTACTACATTTATTAAATGTGCTTTTTCGGGTTCGCTTTCTGCTTTGTCAACTGCTGTATAAGCCGCTGCGTTAATGCAAAAATTAGGTTGAAATTTAGCAAAAACTTCTTTGCAATTTTCTTTATTGGTTATCTCTAAATCGGAAGAAGAACAAAAAACAAAATCTATTTGAGGATAATTTCCAGAAATAAATTGAATAGCTTGACCTAATTGTCCGCTAGCTCCTGTTACTAAAACTACCATACTTTTTTAGCGTTTTCTAGGGTTGGTAATACTTGATCTTTTTCTGAAATTAGCAATTCGGAAGTTGGAAATTGCCAATCTATATTTAATGTTGGATCATTGTACATCAATCCACCTTCACTTTCTTTATTATAAAAATTATCGCATTTGTAAAAGAAGGTTGCCGTTTCACTCAATACTAAAAATCCGTGAGCAAATCCTTTTGGAACAAAGAATTGGGTTTGATTTTCTCCCGTCAGTACTACCGAAACATGTTGGCCATAAGTACTAGAACCTGGCCGGATATCCACAGCAATATCTAAAACTTCTCCTTGTAAAACACGAACCAATTTTGCCTGAGCGTGTTCCCCAGTTTGGTAGTGCAATCCTCGCAAAACTCCTTTGGAAGAAAAAGATTGGTTATCTTGAACAAAATGGACCTGTTTTCCTATGCCGTTTTGAAAAGTGTTTTCATTGAAACTTTCCATGAAATACCCTCTATCATCTTGGATAATTTTGGGCTCTATAATAAAACATCCTTCTAGTTTGGTGGGTATAAACTTCATATAAAAAAAACTAAAATACTATTCTTCGTTTGAAATATCTATTAATTGGGTGCCGTAACCACTTTTTAATAATGGTTCAGCAAGCGCTTTAAGTTGTGCGTTATCAATAAAGCCCATTCTAAAAGCGGCTTCTTCTATGGAACCTATTTTTAAACCTTGTCGTTCTTCAATAACTTGAACAAACTGTGATGCTTGCATTAAAGAATTAAAAGTTCCCGTGTCAAACCAAGCGGTTCCTCTATCTAAAATACTCACTTTAAGTTTGCCTCTTAGTAAATATTCTTTGTTAACATCGGTGATTTCTATTTCTCCACGATGACTTGGTTTTATATTAGATGCAATTTCTACCACATCATTATCATAAAAATAAATTCCAGGAACCGCATAATTAGATTTTGGCGCGGCTGGTTTTTCTTCAATAGAAAGCACTTTACCATGCTTGTCAAAATCTACTACGCCATAACGTTCTGGATCGTGCACGTGGTAGGCATAAATAATTCCGCCATCCGGGTCGTTATTGGCTTGAAGTAAATCGGCTAAGCCTGTTCCGTAAAAGATATTATCGCCTAATACCAGCGCAACTTTATCTTTTCCGATAAATTCTTTTCCGATAATAAAAGCTTCTGCAAGTCCGTTTGGGTTTTCTTGCACTTCATATTCGAATCGGCAACCATATTTTTTCCCGTCACCAAGTAACGTTCTAAAAAGAGGTAAATCGTGGGGAGTAGAAATAATTAATATTTCTTTAATTCCTGCCCACATTAAAGTTGCCAACGGATAATAAATCATTGGTTTATTATATATTGGCATCAATTGTTTACTAACGGCTATTGTTAACGGATGCAATCTGGTGCCAGAACCTCCTGCTAAAATAATTCCTTTCATAACTAATTATTTTTGGGTTTTTGCTAATTGGTTTTTATAATAGGATCTAAAAAATCCAAAAAGGAAAAAGATAAAAACAAATAAAAACGGTAAGACTAATTTCATTTTTCCGTTAAGTCCTTTCGTATTTTTAATATTTAAAGTTGCACTGCTTTCTTTAATAATTTTATCTAAATTTAATAATTCAATTTTATGAACTCCTTGCTCTAAAATTAACTCATTTTTAGTTTTTATTACTTCGTTTAACTGCGTGTTATCATTATAATATACCAACTTATCACTTTTCTGAGCTCCATTTAAAGTACTAGAAAAACTGTTTAAAACTCCATTAATTTGGGTGATAGTGGAATCATTTTCTACTATTTTTATTTTAATATTATTAATATACTCTTTCTGTATTTTTTTATAATATTCTGAATTATTTAAAAAATCCAAAATAGGTTTCACTGTTTTTTTCTCATCTGTTGGACGAGTTGTAATATAAGAAATGTTGTGATACAAATAATTTTTACTAGTTAATTTATCATCAACTATTTTTTTAAGATCTCCGCCTTCTGCTAACAATTTAACAAATTCAAAATTCACTGGATTTCCTCCAATAAAAGTATAAATATCCGTTATTGGTTCAATTTTTATGCCTGTGAATTTTTTCGCGTCCTTTATTCCTACAACATTTTTTAAAAATAAAGTATCTTCTTCATTAACTTTTGAATTAATTAAATCTATTTTAGAATATAAATAATCGGAAGTTGAAAAGTTAGGCGTGACAATTATTTGGTTGTCGTACCTTTTTTCGGATTTATCCATAAAATATCCTAAAACAATACCTAAAATAAACAAGGCTGCAATTGTTATTGAATTTCTTCTAATAAAGAGAATTCCATTAAATGTTTTAATAGCAATTTTTTCAAAAAAACCGCTAAATTTTTTAGAAATTTGGGATAAATCAATTTCTTGATTTTCGTTATTGGGTTGAGAATTTGTACTCATCAAATAAATTATTTTACGTTAAAAATTTGCTCTAATATTTTAATTGTAATTAAATACGTTGGTTTTACACCTGTGGTTCCTAGTCCTCCAGAAGCTAAAGTGCTTCCGGTTTCTAAAGGATTATCCGAAGCATAGTATGCATATCTAACTTTCACATTTGGATTGATGCTTTTTCTAATTTTAGAAGCACTTTGAATTGCTTTTTGATAATAAGACCCTTCCATTTCAAGTCCGATTGCTCCCCAAGTAGATTCGTGGAAGAATTTCAACAAATCTTTATTTTGTAGGGATGTTCCTAAAACGGTAACCATTGGTCCTGCAAAAACTGGAATATCGTTTCCGTCGAACATTATAGCAGTTAGTTCGTTTTCAAAAGAATAATTATCGGCAGTTCCTTCATTTATATGTGCATTAGGAATCATAATATCGCCTTTTCCTCCTTGAAGAATTCCAGCTTTTCCCATAATGGAAACCGATTCTACATTTATAAAAAAAGTGTTTTTATCTTTTTTAAACGGCTTCAAAAGTTCGTCAATAGTTTCATACGCTTGTTCTCCAAAGGCATAATCCATTACAATAATAACAGGGTTTTCACCTTTTATTTGTGCTTTAGAAAAACTCGATTTTGCCCAGTCAATTTTGGCGGTATCAAATATTTGAACGTCAATATTGGTTCCGGATTGGTCTGGCAAAGAAATCATTCCGTGTTGTAAAGCAAAGGTTTCTACTTTATTTCGCAACTCTTTATTTCCCGATGCGCTTAAATCTTCATAAATATCATATTCCGATTTTCCTTTGTATTTTACTCCTAAAACCTGGGTTGCAAAAATAGAATTCATCACCGAGTGCATGTTGGCGCTGATAACGTGAATAGGTCTTTCTAGTAAATTGTTTTCACTTAACACTTCTTTGATGTTGGTTGCCCAAATCTCTCCATGAATATGGTGCCCTAGTCGTTCTCTTAAAATAGGACTAAAAGTGATGGTTCGTTTATTATTATCTAATGCTTCTTCGATTGCTAATTTTCCTAACCAATAAATTACATGTAAAAAGCGGTCTGGTTTTTCGGTAGTTCCAAAGGCATCGTAAATATCTAAAACTTCCGAAAAACTTCTTCCCAATACATTAGAAGTATGCGATATTGCTTTTTCTTTATCTATTTGAGTAAGCTTCTTTGTTTGTAAAGCTGCTTGTTCTAATTTCAACCAATCGCGAGTTACTTCATTGCTTTCGTCCAGTAAAACGCGGTCTTTAATTTTATGGGATTCAATAAAAATAAAGGTTAAATGGGTTAAAATATCATAAATGTCGGATCGCCCGCGGGTGATTTCTACATTCATTTGTTCTTCGTCTATACGGTAACAATTTCTTCTTCTTTTAGGAGGAATAATTGCTTGAAAATGCGATTTTGAGTAGCCTTCATCCGAAGTTAGATTGATATAACGACATTCTTCAATTCCTACCGGAAGTCGCTCTATTACATACAATAGCCCACTAAGTTCTACTTTTTCTTCGGCAATACTGCCATAAATTTCTGGTCGAAGCGCTAATAATGCTTCTCTTAAAGTTTCTCCAGAAACACCCATTGGTTTGTAAAAACCTCTGTTGAATAAATGTCTCATGGTAATGTACAATCGTTCGATAGCCGCCGACGATTCTTGCGCTCTAGAACGCGAAATGTTTTTGATTTCTTTCATTTGTTTTTATTATCTAACCTGCAAATATAGGCATTTCTAGTTTAATTGGTTAGAATAAGGTTTATTGCTGGTTCATAAACCATCCTTTTTATTGGGACATTCGCACTATCATAGTGGATTTCTTTGTTCCATTTTCCGCCAGAAAAGGTGAAAAGAAAATCTCGTTCTTCTAAATTGTATAGCACAAATGGCGAATAGGATTTTTTGGTAGAAGTTACATTGGTATTGTAATTCGTAATGGTAGTTTCCGATTTATTTTTTTCGATGATTAGTTTTTCAAAGCCTACAAAAAGTCCTTTTTTGGGCATTCGCAAATTAAAGTCGGATACATTAAAAATATTTTTTACTACTCCGTTGGGCACCGTAACCACAAAATCTTTGGTTAGTAATTCCTCTCCCGGGAAGCCATTAGCATCTACACTATAAAAATGAATTTTAACCGTGGCAGCCTCTATTTTACTATCGGTTTCCACAGTAACTTGCTTAATGAATTTGGTTTTTTTGTATCGAATAAAATACGGGAAATATTTCACGTCAATTCTTGGGCCATTATCAAATGCTTGGTAAATGGCATTTTTACTTTTGCCGATTTCAATTATTTTGCTTTCAAATTTTTTTAAAATAACCACATCATCCAGTTGATAGGATTTGGAAGCCAACTTCACTTCTTGTGCTTGGGATGCTTTTAGGGTTTTCTTTTGATATCCCAAGGCCGAGAAAATCAAATTTTTGTTTGGATTTGCGTTAATAACAAACTCCCCGTTTTCTTCGGTGCTTGCGCCGATGTTTTCGTTTTCTACCCAAATGTTAGCATACGGAATTGGTTTCCCGGTAATGCTGTCTTTAACGACGCCTTTTATTTGGGCAGAAAGTAGATTAGTGAATACTAATAAAAGCGTGATTGTAATTTTCATTTCTTGTTTAAAGTTTACTAAATAGCCCTGATTGCAGTGGAAATCCTTTTTTAACTCCGACAGAGTTTTGAACTCTGTCGGAGTTGAAAAAGATTGTAACGGAAAGCAGGAATTGCGATTATCGAAAATGCCCTAGCCATTCGCTTCTAATTTTATTTATTATTTATACCTAACAGGTTTAAAAAAACCTTTTAGGATAATTGATCTGCAATTGTTCTATCATTAGATAATCGTGGTAATTTATTTTGTCCGCCTAATTTTCCGATGGATTTCATGTATTCTTGAAATCCGTTTTTGGAAACTTTGGTGATTTTTACTGTTTGTAATACTTTTCCTACAATTAAATCGTCGTAATATACATTTTGTTTTCGCATAGCATCGTCAATGGCTAACGCAAATTCGTCCAAATTATTGGGTTCGTTTTCAAATTCTATGAACCATTCGTGGTAGGGCAATCCGGTTTTGGGGGCAATTTGTGGTGCCACCGTAAATTCGTTTACGCGAATAGTGGTGTCGATCATGGCTTCTTGCAATGCGTGCTCGACTTCTTTGCCAATAACGTGCTCGCCAAAAGCAGAAATGTAGTGCTTGATTCTGCCCGAAACAATAACCCGATAGGGTTTCAAACTGGTAAATTGCACCGTGTCGCCAATGTTATAAGCCCAAAGTCCGGCGTTGGTAGAAATTATTAAAACATAATTGACATTTAATTCTACTTCGCCAATGGTATAGCGTTTGGGGTTTGGGTTGAAAAACTCGTCGGACTTTACAAATTCATAGAAAATTCCGGAGTTTAAAAGCAATAACATTCCTTTCTCTTTTTGGGAATCTTGGTAAGCGAAAAATCCTTCGGATGCAGGAAATAATTCTATAGCATCTACTTTGCGGCCAATAAGATTTTCAAATTTGGAACGGTAGGGTTCAAAATTTACGCCTCCGTAAATAAACAAATTAAAGTTTTGGAAGATTTCTCCAACCGGCTTCCCTCCTTTTTGTTGCAGTTTTTCAAAATACATTTGTACCCAGGACGGAATTCCCGAAATCACAGCCATATCTTCGTGGATGGTTTCTTCTACAATGGCATCGACCTTGGTTTCCCAATCTTCAATACAATTGGTTTCCCAACTTGGTAAGCGATTTTTTTGCAAATATTTAGGTACAAAATGGGCTACAATTCCGGAAAGTCTCCCGAGTTGAATGCCATTTTTTTCTTCTAAAATGGGACTTCCTTGTAGGAAAATCATTTTGCCGTTTACAAAATCGGCTTTGCCGGTTTCGTGAATGTAATTTAAGATGGCGTTTCTAGCGGCTTGAATATGAAACGGCATCGATTCTTTAGTAAGTGGGATGTATTTGGCGCCCGAAGTGGTCCCGGAGGTTTTAGCAAAATAAATTGGTTTTCCTTTCCAGAGAACGTTTTCTTCTCCTTGCACCACGCGGTCTACATACGGCTTTAGTTCTTCGTAATCCCGAATTGGTACTTGCTTTGCAAAATTTTCTGCAGTTTTTATTTCTGAAAAATGATGGTCTTGTCCAAACTGCGTGTTTTTTGCTTGACCAATTAAATCTTCCAAAACTTTTTGCTGCGTGGCAACAGGATTGGAGGCCCATTTTTGGGTTTTGTGGTGAATTATTTTTGCAAATAGTTGGGCTGCAAAGGATTTTATTGACATAGAAATAAGACGCTAGTTTTGCTACAAAGACGCTAAGTCGCAAAGTTTATTTTTTTGGTTTGGATGGTTTCGATTTTTCTTTGGCCTTGTTTTCTTCGTCGGTAACTTCTTTTCTTAGTTTTAATTCCGATTCGGTGGCGGTCAATTGCAAATCAGGCAAAGTGTCTACCGATAGTGCCAAAATAGAATCTTTATTGACTTTGGCGTATTGTAAATTTCCGTTTAAAACCTTTTGGATGGATTGTAAATAGATTTCGTTTTTCTTGATAGCAAATTCTAGAGAGTCGGATTTTAGAGCTAATTCGGTAGCGTCTTTTTTAAGTTTTGTGGAAGTATATCCCGGAATGTACTCGCGTAACGGCGTGAAAGCAATAATGAAAGTGGTCACTGTGATAATCAAAATAGCGCCAATGGATGCGACTACAAAAACATTCATTAAAGTAAGTTTCAACGAAAATATTTCTTCAAAAGTATCTTCGTTCAAAATAACCAAACGATTCTTGGTGAAAAGTTGCTTCTTTAATTGCTCTTTCTTTAGACGATTATCTGACATATTTTTGATTATTATACAAATATAGAAATTAGTTCTAAACCAAACTTGTGTTTTTACTGTTCTTTAACGCTAAATAGTTGTTACACTAATTAAATATTTTCTACATTTGCATATTATAACTTTTAATAAGTAACATTATGAACTTTTTAACCATATTTTTAGAACTTACTCCAGGACATATTTTACTAATATTGGCGGTGGTTTTACTTCTTTTTGGAGGTAAAAAAATTCCAGAATTAATGAAAGGTTTAGGAACTGGTCTTAAAGAATTTAAAAACGCTTCTAAAGACGAGCAACCTGCAAATTCTAAAAAAGAAGAAGAAACTAAAGAATAAGTTTTCTTTAAATTCCAATTTTAAAATTCCAAATTCCAAGATATACTATTTGGAGTTTGGAATTTTATTTTTTTTTATAAAATATAATCTAAGTAATTATCTTGATTGATAATTTCAAAAGTTGCATCTGGATAAGATTTTGCAAATTCTGTTGGTATTTTTGATTTTGATTTTCCGTATTTATATTCAAATGCTGCTATTTGTTCATTTTTAACTTCTAATCTATCCATTTCTTGTCTGGTGTGTGTTCTCCAAAAATAATCTAAAACTTGATTTTCTTGGTAACTTAGCTTTTTTATTCTTTCCGAATTTAGATAATTTTCCCACAACTTACCTACATCTTCTCTCATATTCAATGGATTAAATGAATTGATAATTGCATTTCTAATTCCGTTATCAACAAAATACCACTTTTTCATTTTAGTTATTTCATTATCTCTGTTTTTGCTAAATCCTGATACACTGTAAATTATAAATACTTTACTAAATAAATCAAGGTATTTTTCTACAGTATTTTTACTAATTTGTAAATCGCGGCCAATACTTTCCAAGGATATTTCACTTCCTGTTCTAAAAGCAATAATTTGAAGCAAAGCAATAATTTTATCTCTTTTTTTTATGCCTTCAAACGCAAATATATCTCTTAATAATTGCGTGTTTACAATTTCTTTTAGGTAACTAATTTTATCTTCTCTATTAACCATTTTGCTCAATTCTGGATAACTTCCAAAAATCAATCTATCTTCTAGATTGTTCCTGGTTTCTAGATAATTTTCTGTTTTTGAAAATTCTATTTGAGCAATTGGATATAAATTTATAGTTTTCATTCTACCCACTAATGGTTCACCTATTTGATTATTAATTTCAAATGCCGATGATCCCGTTACTAAAACCTTTAGATCAGGAATAGTATCAACCATTAATTTTAATTTCTTGCCAATATTTGGTATTTCTTGCGCTTCGTCTATAATTAAAAATCTTGTATCGCCAAGTAGTCTATTAAAATTCGCCGTGCTTTGTGATTCTAATAAATTATGAGATTCAACATCGTCGCCATTAAGGAAAAGATATTTTTCATTTAAACTTTCGATTACTTTTTCAATTAATATTGTTTTTCCAACTCGTCTTGCACCCAAAAGCACCACAACTTTGTTCGGTTGTAACTTTTTATTAATCAATTCTAATGCAACTCTAGCTATTTCCATAAGTAAAAATATTTAAGCAAATATAAATAAAAAATTTATTTCCGTCAACATAATGACGGAAATTAATATAATTGCGTCAGTTTGTTGACGGAAATTAATATAATTGCGTCGTTTTATTGCTTTTTGATGTTGATACAAATTTCAATAATTATCATGTTTGGATTTTTTTTGCTTTTTACTGCAACCTTTTTGCTTTTTTGGCTCTTATTATAAAATGAAGTATATTAACCAAAACTTTTATTGTTATGAAAAAGATCATAATTGCCCTATTAGCGCTAATAACCTTTATACAAATTTCGTGTAGTTCTGACATTTTAGACAACACTCCAACAGCAAATCCCGTTGATGTTTATGTTGTTGGGCAGAAAAACAGTCAAGCAGCTTATTGGAAGAATAATCAAGAAGTATTATTAAATAATGGTATTGGTTGTGAAGCCGATACATTAATGGTTTCAAATGGAAATATTCATGTTTTTGGTAAAAAGCAATTGGACAATTGGACAACACAGTTTATGCACTGGAAAAATAATGTAGCTACAAACTTGACTGAAACATTTAATACTCCTGCACAATTTGTAAGAACTATAACAGGAATGGACGTAGTTGGAGACGATGTGTATTTTGTCGGATATACAAAAAATCCATTAATTACTGCTGAAATTTATGATTTAGTTTATTGGAAAAATGGAAATAAAACAGTGATTGACATTGCAACAAATCCAACATTTAAATCAAAAATCAAGGTTGTAAACAATAATGTTTATGTTATTGGAAATAAATCTAATTGTTTTAATAATTGCCATGGGGTTTTTGTTAATGGGGTTTTTCAAACTGTTCCAGTTGGGGTTCTGTTAAAAGATATTACAGTAAAAGATAATCAAGTATATGTTTATGGAACAAATTATACCACAAATTCTGTTTATTACAAAAATCTAACTACCGGAACAGAATCAAACATCACATCTATTTCAAATGCTTTTAAGTTGCTTTTCGATAATGATAATTTATATATTTCAGACGGTTCAAATATTTATAAAAATAATACCGTTATCAATTCATCATCATTTTTTTCGTTTTATAAAGATTTTGTAGTTTTAAATGATAATAAATATATACTAAAAAGTGAGGGAGATTTTGGAACAACTGATATTTTATACATTAATGATGTAAATTCTTTGCAAGTTTTTATAAGTGATGGAAAATTTAATACCATTACAGTCGTCCAAAACTAATCTATGAGCACCATAAACTGGAACGAAACTTATACCAACATTTCCCCAAAACTCTTGGGGATTTGTCGTAGGTATATTAAAGATAATGCCGCTGCCGAAGATATTGTGCAAGATTCTTTTATTGTTGCCATTCAAAAAGAAAATACACTTAAAGATGCCAATGCTTTAAATGGTTGGTTGAGCAGAATCGTGATTAATATGGCGATTCATTATCTTAAAGAAACAAAAAAAATAAATTTCTCAACTTCAGATTTTGATTTGGTTGATAATTCAACACTTATGAACACATTAGAACTAGATAATAAAAGTGCTATTTTGGCATCCGATATCGACCGAAACGATATTTTGGAAGCTATTGATAGTTTGCCTGAACATCATAAATCGGTTTTCAATATGTATGTTATTGATCAATTTTCGCATAACGAAATTTCTCAAATATTGGCCATTTCGGTTGGAACTTCAAAGTCTAATTTGTCTAGAGCTAGAAAAGCCATTCAAGTTTATTTATTTGAAAAATTAAAAGAAAAAACCTTTGATGAAAAAAAGAAACGTCGCATTGCTTTCTTATTATTTTTTGGTCTTGAAAATAGAATGTTTGCTAATTTCTTCAAATCTAAATTTTTAGATTTTGAAATTGTAACTCAAAAACCACTTTCGCTGTTACCAAAAAAAGTGGCTGTTCCTAATCAATTTGTTGGTTTACCAAAAACAGTTTCAATTTATAAAATTTTAGTATTTAGTGTTGGTTTTATTGCTTCGTTTGGTATTGGATTTTATTTTTTTATTACTGATTCAAAAACCAATAATTCAACACAAAAGCTAAATGAAATTGTAATTGAAAATAAATTAGAAAACAATACTAATCCATCAATTACAACAAAAATTGATTCCATTAAAACCGAATTGGTATCACAAAAAAAAGTTGCTGAAAAAGTTATTTCCAACAGAATAATTTCAACTAAAAAAGACAAAAACACTATTCAAAATCGCATTTCAAAAGAAGATAAAAAAGCAATTGTAGCAGTGAAAAAGGATTCGGTAAAAGCCGAAAAACCTAAAGTTATTGTTATCAAAAAACAAATTATAAAACGCGATACTATTTATGTTACCAAATAAAATTTTGCTTCTTTTTTTATTGTTTACAAGTGTTGCTTTTTCTCAAGAAAAAAAAGTGGACACCGTTTATGTTTATGAAGAAGTCATTGTTCACGACACGATTTATATTGAAAAATCTCTAAATGAACTAAAACTCGAAAATGTTATTTTTACAAAAGGCGAAAATAACGAAAAGGATAAATTAGAAATAACGAAAAACGGCAAGAAAATTCAAATTCAAGTGGATTCAACCAATATTATTTTGCCAAAAATAAAACCGAAAGAACATATAAAAAGTTGGTTTTTTGGCGGAAAATTACTGCTCGGAATAGCAAATAATAGTTTGTTTAAAGAATTAAATGCGCCAACAAACATAGGTTCTGGTTTAGGAATTTGGATTAAGAAGCAACTTTTTAATCCTAATTTTTTCGTTGGATTTGGTTTTGACGGATTGTATTTTACAAGTCCGTTTTCGTTTGATGCTTCGCAAAATGATAGCGCTCTGAATGGTTATTATTTTACAGAAAATAATCAACCAAAACTATTTCAATCTGTTGAAAACAAACATTTTCAAATGCAAATTCCAATTCAATTCTATTACAAAATAAAGAAATTTACACCTTCAATAGGATTGTTTGCTAGTGTTAGCAATTACAAAGCAGCTTTCAAAGGCTCGTCTGGAAGTTTGCCTTTATCGCTTGATGAAACTCAAATTTACAAAGCACAAGCCATACAAGTTGGTTATTTGGTCGAATTGCACCATGAACTTACAAAACATATTTCGGTAGGAATAAATTTCAGTTCCGGAAAATCAAACAATTTAGTTTTCGTAAATAAATACGATAATACCCAGTCGTTTAAAACTCAAAATAGTTTTACCGAAAATAGATTGTTATTGCAGTTGCGTTATAAGTTATAACACCATCGTCAACTGAATTCGTTTCCTCTCTTCATCTACGGCAACTACTTTTACTTGAACGTGTTGGTGTAATTTCACCACTTCATTCACATCGGAAACAAAACCGGCTTTGAGTTGTGAAATATGAACTAAGCCACTTTCTTTTACACCTATATCTACAAAACATCCAAAGGCTGTAATGTTGTTTACAATTCCTGGTAAAATCATGCCGGTTCGAACGTCTTTTATCGTCTTTACATTGGGATCAAATTCAAAAACTTTGGCTGCTTTTCTTGGGTCTAATCCCGGTTTTACTAATTCTTTTAAAATGTCTTTTATTCCTAATATTCCGATGGTTTCGGTAACGTAATTTTCAGGTTGTAATAAAGTGATTTTCTCTTTATTGGCAATCAATTCGTTAACGGAAATTTTTAAATTCATAGCCATTTTTTCTATGACAGGATACGCTTCTGGATGCACTGCCGAATTGTCTAGCGGATTTTTTCCATCTTTAATTCGGATAAATGCTGCCGCCTGTTGGTAGGCTTTATCTCCTAAACGCGGCACTTTTTTTAATTGTTTTCGATCTTCAAACGGACCATTTTCGGAACGAAATAAAACTATATTTTCGGCGGTCTTCTCCCCTATTCCACTCACATAACTCAACAACGATTTACTAGCCGTATTGATATTTATTCCCACCGAATTCACACAGCGAACCACCACGGTATCTAGTTCTTCTTTCAATTTAGTTTGGTCTACATCGTGTTGGTATTGCCCCACTCCTATTGACTTAGCGTCAATTTTTACTAACTCTGCCAATGGGTCGGAAAGTCGTCTTCCAATAGAAACCGAACCTCGAACGGTTACATCGTAATTTGGGAATTCATCGCGCGCAATTTTACTTGCCGAATATACCGAGGCTCCTGCTTCGGAAACCACAAAAACTTGAACGGGTTTGTCAAAGGAGATTTTTTTAATAAAAAATTCGGTTTCTCTTGAGGCCGTTCCGTTTCCGATGGAAATCGCTTCAATGTTGTAAGCATTTACCATCGATTTTATTTTCTTCATTGCCATAGAATTTTCGTTCTGTGGCTGGTGCGGATAGATGGTTTCGTTGTATAATAAATCGCCTTTTTCGTCAAGGCAAACTATTTTGCAACCACTTCTAAAACCAGGATCGATGGCTAAAATTCGTTTTTCTCCCAAGGGTGGTGCCAACAATAATTGACCTAAATTACTGGCAAAAACATCAATAGCGGTTTTATCTGCTTTGGCTTTGGCTTCTTGCAGCGTTTCATTAGAAATAGCTGGGTGAAGCAGTCGTTTATAGCTGTCTTCAATAGCAAGTTGCACATGCGAAATGGATGGACTGTTGCTGTTTTTGATGACAATTCCATCAATTAAATCGTAGGTTTCTTCAAGATCTATTTCGATTTTAATTTTAACAAAACCTTCGTTTTCTGCACGAAGCATTGCTAATAATCTATGGGAAGGTGCTTTGGCTAATGGTTCGGCCCAATCAAAATATTGAGAGAATTTTTGAGCGGCTTCTTCTTCGGCTTTCTTTTTTACAACTTTAACTTCTATAATTGCTTTTCTAGTATATAATCTTCGCAAACTTTGACGAACTGCAATATTCTCATTAATCCATTCGGCAACAATGTCTCTTGCACCTTGTAGGGCTCCGTCTTCGTTACTAACGTTTTTGTTTATATATTGGGTTGCCAAGAAATCTACATCGTCATTTCTTTGTAATAAAATTAAATTTGCCAAAGGTTCTAATCCGTTTTCACGTGCAACGTCGGCACGGGTTTTTTTCTTCTTTTTATACGGCAAATACAAATCTTCTATTTCCTGCAAATCAAAACTTTTCTCAATTCTTGCCTTTAATTCTGGTGAAAGTTGCCCTTGTTCTTCAATAGTTTTCAGAATGCTTTCTTTGCGTTTTTCTATTTCTGCAAATTGCTTGGAAAGTTTGGAAATGTTTTCAATTTGAACCTCATCCAAATTGCCTGTTTGGTCTTTTCTATAACGAGAAATAAACGGAATAGTACAATCTTCATTTAGCAATTTTAAAGTTGCTTCAATGTTTTTAGGTGTTGTGTTTACTTGGGTTTGGATGAAATTTATGTTGGTCATTTTTATTAATAATTTTATATTTCTTTAATGATTTATTATTTAACAAACTTTATTGGATTTGGGTAAAATAATTTGATTTTTCTTTTTAATACTGAAATTGCACAAAATAAAGCAAAGATTACATTTAATATAATTAATGAGAAGTAAATAATAAATAAAATTTCTGGTTTGTGAGAAGTAAAAGCGTAATACATTGAAATACCAAAAATAAAAGTATTAACAAAAGAAAATACTATTTGAAAATTAAGAATATTCTTTCCTTGTTTGTTAACATCATAAATACTATCTTTTTTATTAATCCATAGAATTAAAGGAAAAATGATATTTCCGAGAGGGATAATTATCACAGAAAGTACTGAAAAATGTAAAAAAAATAAATAGAAAGAATCTTCAATTTTTCCATAATCAACAAGCTCTTCAATTGGGATTTTTAGTGCCTCACAAATTTGTTTTAATGTATTTCCTCTTGGTTCATTTTCGTCTTTTTCAATTCGTTGTAATGTTCTTAAATTGATTTTTGATAAATCTGAAAGCTCTTCTTGAGTCATTCCTTTTTGCTTTCTAATTTTTGAAATTTTTGATCCAATAGTTTCCATAATATAGTTTTTAAAATTTCTTCAAAATTAGATAGCATTAAATATTTTGTTTTACGGTTTTTTTACGACATGTTTACGACATTTGTGTCAAAACATTTGTTTCCAATGTGTTTACGTTATAAATTCTAAATAATTCTGCTTATTAATAATTTCAAAAGTGGCTTCTGGATACGCTTTTGCAAAAGCGGTAGGGATTTTAACTTTTCGGTTTTCATTCCATTTGAATTCAAAACCTGCCAAGTTATCGCCTTTTTCTTCCAACCAATCCAATTCTTGTTGATCGTAGGTGCGCCAAAAATAATTGTTGGTTCTTGTTTTTTCGTAATGCTGTTTTTTTATTCTTTCTGAGGCTAAATAATTTTCCCAAAGTCCGCCTATGTCGTTGCGGTTTTCAATTTTATTAAAATTATTTATAATACCATTTCTAATGCCATTGTCGTAGAAATACCATCGAGAGGATTTTACCACCTCTTTTCGAAGATTACGGCTAAAACCTTCTACTTTAAACAAAACAAAAACTTTAGCAAGTAAGTCTAAATAATTAGCAACGGTGTTTTTGGAAATTTGCAATTGTGTTGCTAGTTCTAGTAATGAAACTTCTTGCCCGATTTGAAATGCAATTAAACGCAATAAATCATAGACTTTATTAGAATGTTTGATGCCTTCAAAAATTAAGATATCTTTTAATAAATAGGAGTTTATAATTTCGGCTATATAATCTTCCTTACTTTCCCAATCATCATACTGTTCAAGTTCGGGATAACTTCCAAATAGTAATCTTTGCTCAAGATTTTCAATGGTTTCTTTATAATTTTCTTTTTCACAAAACTCCATTTGTGCTAATGGAAATAAATACATGGTATTTTTTCTTCCTACTAAAGGCTCGCCTAAATTGTTGGATAGATCAAAAACTGATGATCCTGTTGCAATAATTTTTATACCCTCAATTGAATCGACAATCAATTTCAAAACCATTCCTATATCTGGAATGTTTTGAGCTTCATCAATAACTAACAAATTTACGTTTGCCAAAAGACGTTTGTAGTTACTAACCGATCGTTCTTTTAGCAGATTCACATTGTTTTTATCTTCTCCATTTAATTGCAAATACGTTTCTGTTGGGATTGACTTGAGATAATTTTTAATCAAATCCGTTTTTCCAACACGTCTAGCCCCTAATAAAATCAATACTTTGTTTGGTAACACCTTTTTGTGAAATTCTGCTAAAACGGCTCTTTTATAGTAATTTAACATTTCAATTTCTTTAGAATTCAAATACAAATGTAATAAAAAAATGTAAATTTAGTCAGTGTGTTGACTAAATTAATGTAAATTTAGTCAGTATGTTGACTAAATTAATGTAAATTCAGTCAATTAACATCGCATGTTTAATCCAAATAAATTAAGAACGACTTATTTTATCTACCCTTGTTGCATGTCTTCCTCCTTCAAAATTGGTGTTTAAAAAAGTATCTACAATTTCTATTGCTTGCGGTATTGAAGTAAATCGCGCCGGAATACTTACCACGTTTGCATTATTATGCTGGCGCGCTAGCGCCGAAATTTCTTTGGTCCAACAAAGTGCCGCACGAATTCCTTGGTGTTTGTTGGCTGTCATAGCTATTCCGTTTCCAGAACCACAAATTACAATTCCTAAATCGGCTTTTCCAGATGCTACATCGGTAGCAACCGGATGCCCAAAATCGGGATAATCTACACTATCTTCTGTATCGGTTCCGTAGTTAATAACTTCATGTCCTTTAGAGGTTAAAAAGGCAACAATTGCTTTTTTATAATCTGGTCCTGCGTGGTCGTTTCCGATGGAGATTTTCATTCGTTTTTATTTTTTAATTCGTTTTCTATTTCTTCAATTGTTGGTAAACTGCTTTTAAATTCCTCTGGTAGAATTTCTGTTAATTGAAATTCACTAATTCCAATTGGTTTATTTAAATCTCGTAAGGCAAATTCTGCTTCAATGTTATCCTTATCTCTGCACAACAATAATCCAATAGTAGGTTTATCTTCGTTTGTTTTTAATAAAGTATCAATGGCAGATAAATAAAAATTTATTTTGCCAGCATATTCTGGTATAAACTTGGTGTTTTTTAATTCAATAACCATGTAACATTTTAATCTTATGTGATAAAAAAGTAAATCAATAGAATAATCGTTTTCTGCAATAGCAAAACGATATTGTTGTGCTACAAAAGCAAAACCTTTTCCTAATTCTAATAAAAATTTCTTTAAATGTTGAATTAACTGATTTTCAATATCTTTTTCTTTAGCCCTTGTTGCTATTGTTAAAAAGTCAAAAATATATGGATCTTTTAAAGTTTGTTCTGCTAAATCAGAAAAAGGTTCGGGTAATGTATTTTTGAAATTAGTAATAGCTTTTCCTTTTCTTTCAAACAAGTTTGTTTTTATTTGAAGTGCTAAAATATCTCTACTCCAATTGTTTTCAATAGTTTGTTGAATATAAAAATGAGCTTCCTTAATGTCTTTTGATTTACTGAAAATCAATATGTTATGTCCCCAAGGAATTTGGGCAACAAGCTGTTGCCTAATTATAGAATTATTATAAAAAGAATGAAAATTTCGAATGTATTTTAAATTTCTAATGGAAAAACCTTTTATTTCAGGAAATTCCTCTTTTAAATCTAATGAAATTTTGTCAATTAATTTATCTCCCCAATTATAAAATTCTTGCTTTTCAGAAATCATTTTACCTAATTCCCAATAAAATTCTATTAGTGCAGAATTAACTGAAATCGCAGCTTTTATTTGAACCGAACGAACTTGATTTTTTAGTTCGTTTATCCAAATTTTATACTCTAAATTGGGTTTATTATCTTCTAACATATTTATTAAATAACAAATACAAATTTAGCAATTCTTATTAGTAAATCGATTTCAATTTGGTAAAAATATAACTACTTGATTTACTTGTAATAAGGTTTTTAGATTACTGAGAAATCTATTTAAGTAACTGGTAATCATTACATATTATTTAATTCAAATGTTAATTTTTTAAATTGTTAATAGCGGTTTACAATTCGTTGATATTCAGTTAACTTTAAATTAATAACTTTTGTTGATAACTTAGGAAAGAAAATAAGAAGTTTTTAGTGCTTGTATTGGTAAAATTTGTAATCCAAAATAGGATTGAGAAAATCTAATTTAGTTTGGTGTTTTTTTATAAAAGTTATCCATAATAAAAAGTACTTTTTCAACAGAAATAAACAACTAAAGTTATTTACAAAAACTATAATTTTTCACTTGTTAACAACTGTTTATTACTTTTAAAATTTAGTTCAAAATGAATGCTTTATCTTCTTAAAACTATGTTAATAAATAGGTATAAAAAAGTATAACCATAAAATAAAGAAAATTAAATTAAAGTTATTGTACTAATTAACATGCTATAATAACCATCATAAATTAATTTAAATTTAAAATTTCTTTTTGTTGTTTTTAATAGATGTTGAAAACTTTCAAATTTATTAGAGACTAAAAAGAACAGATTCCTACGGAATGACAAAATGGTATTCTATACAATTTCTAAATTAGTATTCAAGTCATTTAAAATTTCTTGAACTATTTCAAAATCTTTGGGATGTACTTTTAATTGAATTCCGCCAAAAGCGTAACTTGCCAATGGATTCACTGAAACTAAATTTTCATTTTGAAATAAATACGGAATTCCTTCATTATCTAAAATAGATTTAAGAACCAGTATTTCATGTGGAAAATTAAAGATTGCAATAGTTTCGAATTCTACCATTTTGGTTAATTTAGTTTTTAAAATTTAATTCAAATTTAAACTAAACTTTACTAATTCTATACCTTGTTAACTTTTATAAAAGTTATATTTTCGATAAATCTTAATACTTAATTCTTTAATCTTAATACTTCTTCGTAATTTTAAACCTTATTAAGAAAAAGATTATGAGTAAAATACCGAAAAAATTTGGAAGTAAAGAGAAAACATTCTCTGAAAAGATATTAAAAATACTATCACAAAACGCAAATAAACCCTTCAATTACAAACAAATATGTGCTGTTCTTGAATTGACCGATACTAAAAGCAGAAACGAAATCATTAAAGATTTAAAAATTCTTGCTGCTCAAAAAGTTATTATTGAAATAGATCCTGGAAATTATTTAGTGAAAGCAGTAAGTCAAGATTACTACGAAGGAACGATTGACATGACTTCTAGAAGAACTGCCTATTTCATCTGCCCTGAATTTGAAACCGATGTTTTTATTCCTACCAATAATTTAAACCATGCGTTAGATAAAGATAAAGTTAGAGTTTATGTTTATAACCGTCGTAAAGGAAAAAAGCCAGAAGGGGAAGTTATAGAAATTTTAGAAAGAGCTAAAACCGAATTCGTTGGCGTTATTGATATTCAAAAGAATTTTGCTTTTGTATCTACTGCTAATGCTAAAATGTATACCGATATTTTTATTTCGAAAGATAAATACAACGGAGCAGAACAAGGCGATGTGGTGGTTGTAAAAATTGAAGATTGGCCTAAAAAAGCCGATTCTCCTTTTGGAACTGTACTAAAAGTTTTAGGAAAACCAGGGGAACACGATACCGAAATTCATGCAATTTTAGCCGAATATGGTTTACCTTATGATTTCCCTGTGGAAGTAGAAGTTTTTGCACAAAAAATAGATACTGCTATTCATCCAGAAGAAATTGCTAAACGTCGCGATATGCGCGATACCTTGACGTATACTATAGATCCAAAAGATGCTAAAGATTTTGATGATGCTTTATCGTTTAAAAAATTAGAAAATGGAAATTACGAAATTGGAATTCATATTGCTGATGTTTCGCATTATTTACAAGAAGGAACTATCCTGGATGATGAAGCCTACAACAGAGGAACTTCGGTTTATTTAGTAGATCGAGTGGTGCCAATGTTGCCCGAAGTTTTGTCTAATTTTGCTTGTTCGCTTCGTCCGAATGAAGAAAAATATACCTTTTCTTCTATTTTCGAAATAGATCATAAAGCAACTGTTATAAACCAATGGTTCGGTAGAACGGTAATTAATTCCGATCAACGTTTTTCGTATGAAGAAGCACAAGTTATTATTGAAACAAAATCTTCTACAATTCCAGCAGAAATTTCATTGACAGGAAAAGAATATAAAGCTTCTGATGAGATCACCGAAGCGACTTTAAAACTAGATGAATTAGCAAAAATTCTTCGAAGAAATAGAATGAATAATGGCGCAATATCGTTTGATAAAGTAGAAGTTAAATTCAATTTAGATGAAAACGGCGAACCGGAAGGTGTTTACTTTAAAGTTTCTAAAGATGCCAATCATTTGATAGAAGAATTCATGCTTTTAGCCAATAGAAAAGTTGCAGAATACATCGGAAAACAAAAGAAAACCTTCATTTATAGAATTCACGATGAGCCAAACGAAGATAAGTTATTTGCTATGCAGGCTTTGATTTCTAAATTTGGATATAAAATCGATTTACGCGATAAAAAAGATATTTCTAAATCGTTAAACCAATTAATGTCAGACGTTAACGGAAAGAAAGAGCAAAATCTTATTGATACGTTAGCCATTAGAACCATGAGTAAAGCCAAATATTCGACAGAAAATATTGGTCACTATGGTTTGGCTTTTGATTACTACAGCCATTTTACCTCGCCAATTAGACGTTATCCGGATGTTATGGTACATCGTTTACTGCAATACTATTTGGATGAAGGAAAAAGCGCCGATGCCGAAGTTTATGAAGAAAAATGTGTGCATTCCTCCAATATGGAAAGTTTAGCAACCAATGCCGAACGCGATTCTATCAAGTACATGCAAATTAAATACATGCAAGATCATAAAGATCAAGAATTCCTTGGTGTTATTTCAGGTGTTACCGAATGGGGAATTTATGTTGAAATTGTAGAAAATAAATGCGAAGGAATGTGTAGAATCCGTGAAATTAAAGACGATTATTACACTTTTGATGAAAAACAATATGCTTTAGTTGGAGAAATTTCTAAACAATTATTACAATTAGGCGACGAAGTTTACGTTAAAGTAAAGAATGCGGACTTAGTTAAAAAACAATTGGATTTTTCTTTTTTAAGAAAAAACGAATAAGAAAAACATTATTTTATTATATGGTTAGCAAATAGTGTTACTATTTGTAAAGCTAACTTAGCAAATAGTAATACTATTTGTAAAGTATACTATTATTTTTTATTACTTTTGTAATATTAAATTAGATAATAATGAATTTTAAAAGAAAGATATTCAGTGATTTAGAAAAACATTTATCAAAGAAACAAGTTACAGTTCTAACTGGAATGCGACGAACAGGGAAAACCACATTAGTAAAACAACTAATGGAAGCGTCAAATATTGAACAAAAACTTTTTTTTGATTTAGAAAAACTAGAAGATAGAGACCGATTTGATATAAGAAATTACGACTTAATTATAACAAGATTAAGCGAAGAAGGAATAGATTTTTCAAGAAAAGTAATGATTTGTATTGATGAAATTCAATTATTATTAAATATTCCGAGTGTAATTAAATATTTATACGATCATTATGATATTAAATTTATTGTAACCGGTTCAAGTTCTTATTATATTAAAAATAAGTTTCAAGAATCAATGGCCGGACGAAAGAGAATTTTTGAAATTTTCCCTTTAGATTTTGGCGATTATTTAACTTTTAAAAAATATAACTATAAATCGACTGAAAATCTACTATTATTAGAAAACACTCTATCTGTTACTGAAGAGCTTCAAAAACATTATGAAGATTATTGCTCTTTTGGTGGATTTCCAGAAGTAGTAGTAACAAATGATATTTCAGAAAAAAAAGATTTATTACAAGATATTTTAAGTTCTTATATTAATATTGATTTAATTCAAATTGCGGATATTAAGAAGATTCCAGAATTACGACATATTATCAAACTTTTAGCAACTAGAATAGGATCTAAATTAGACATATCCAAGATAGCAAATACGGTAAATTTATCTCGCCCAACTGTTGAAAATTATATTTATTTATTAGAAAACACGTATTTTATTAAAACCATCCCGGTATATTCATTAAATGCAGATAGAGAAATAGTTAAAGCAAGAAAAGTATATTTTCTTGATAATGGAATTGCATCACAATTTGCAGAATTAAGTAGTGGTTCTAAGTTTGAAAATGCCATTTTTAATCAATTACATCATTTTGGAGAAGTGAGTTATTATCAATTAAAAACAGGTCAAGAAATTGATTTTATTATAAACAAAGAAATTGCTTTTGAAGTAAAAGAAACTGCGCAAGAAATTGATTATAGAAAAATGATGAACCTTGCTAAAAATGTAAATATTAAAAAAGGTTTTGTACTTGGGAAAAACAATGTTTCCTTCCAAAATTTTATTTGGGGTGGAATGATTAAATAATTTAAAATAATTTAAGATGAAAAAAATAGTTTATAGTTTATTATTAATCAGTTCTATAGCCTTTTCTCAAACCGAGAAAAATGTTGGCGATTTTAATAAAGTAACCGCTTTTGACCAAATAGATGTTACCTTAATTCCTGGAAAAGAGAATAAGGTTCTACTGACTGGAAGTGGTTCTGAAGAAGTTGAGTTAGTTAACAAAAATGGCGAATTAAAAATCAGAATGCCTCTAACTAGATTGTTAGACGGTGATAATGTTTCGGCAACGGTTTATTATAAAAAAATTGATGCTGTTGAAGCCAATGAAGGTTCTAGAATAGCAAGTGAAGCAACATTTACAGCTACTTCATTTGATATAAAAGCCAAAGAAGGTTCTCAAATAAAAATAAAACTTCAAGTAGATAGATTAACTGTAAGAGTTGCTAATGGATCTACAATTAACCTTTCAGGAACCGCTAAAAATCAAGAGGTTTTAGTGAATTCAGGTGGGATTTATGAAGCCCAAAAACTAGTTACTAATCAATCGGTTATTACGGTTAACGCGGGTGGAGAATCGGATGTTTATGCTACCGATTTAGTGGAGGCTAAGGTACGTGCTGGAGGAGATATTATTATTTACGGAAAGCCAAAACAAATCAACCAAAAGATAGTTGCAGGCGGAACAATTAAAGAAGCAAATTAGATTTTATTTTAATTTCTAATTAATAAATGCTAATTTGCAGAATAATTTACGTTAAAAAATAAGTATGTTACAAGATATTGCTGCTGCTATTATCCCAGGTATTATTTTAAGTTTTATGATTGGTCCAGTTTTCTTTGTATTACTGGAAACTAGTGTTGTTAAAGGTTTTAAAGCGGCAATTGTATTTGATTTAGGAGTAGTTCTTGCAGATATTATCTTTATATTAATTGCTTATTTTAGTAGTTATAGATTAATTCAAAGCATTAAAGATGATCCAGCATTATTTATTTTCGGAGGATTAGTAATGCTCACTTACGGTATAATTTCGCTAATAAAAAATAAAAAAGCCGAGAAAAATATTGACGAAGAAGATCCAACAGAATTAGCTAAAAATAATTATTTTTCCTTATTTATTAAAGGGTTTTTCTTAAATTTTATCAATGTTGGCGTTCTTGGATATTGGTTATTAATTTTAATTACAATAGGTCCAAGATTAAAATTAGATCCAACTCGAATGTCTACTTTTTTAGCTACCATGGTTATTACTTATTTTATTACTGATATTTTTAAAATTATAGCTGCCAAACAATTACGAACTAAATTAAACCCTAAAAATATTCTCCTTATTAAAAAATTCATAAGTATTGTTTTGATAATTTCGGGAGTTTTTATTCTCTCACAAGGTTTGTTACCTAAAGACAAACAGATAGTTACTAAAGCCGCTGAGGATATAGAAAACAACAGATAAACTTTTCTCTTTACTTATTCTTTATTTTAATATTAGTAACATTAAGATGAGATTCCTACGGAATGACAACTTTGCGAATATTCTTTGTGATTTGAACCTAACTTTAATTAATTTTTTCTAAAAATTTGAAACAAAAAACCCACAAGCTTCCTTGAAGTTTTAATAGGCATCGTCCGGATTCGAACATAACTTTAATTAATTTTTTCTAAAAATTTAAAATAAAAAAATCCTCTCGATTGAGAGGATTTTAAGAAGAGGCATCGTCCGGATTCGAAGATAACTTTAATTAATTTTTTCTAAAAATTTAAAATAAAAAAATCCTCTCGATTGAGAGGATTTTAAGAAGAGGCATCGTCCGGATTCGAACCTTACTTTAATTAATTTTTACTAAAAATTTACAATATAAAAACCCTAAAGTTTCCTTGAAGGTTTCAGAGGCATCGTCCAGATTCGAACATAACTTTAATTAATTTTTTCTAAAAATTTGAAACAAAAAAAGAGCTACATTTCTGTAACTCTTTTCAGAGGCATCGTCCGGATTCGAACCGGAGTAGGAGCTTTTGCAGAGCCCAGCCTAGCCGCTCGGCCACGACGCCAATTATTTATTGGATTGCAAATATAATATAAAAATTCCAAAATGCAAATTCCAAATTCCATTTAGAAAAATATACTTTTTAAAGTTGGAATTTGGAATTTTAAAAATTAAAATTTTTAGGTTCTATATTCTTCCATTTCAATAGTAACCGCTTCAACATCACCACCAATAGGAGGATTTAGTTTAGAAACCGAAAGTATAATTCGGGAAACCGATGGTATTTCTTTAAAGATTCTAACAATGATTCTGTTGGCAACATGTTCCAATAATTTAGATCGAATGTCCATTTCGTCCACCACAATCTGATTTAAAAGCACATAATCTACCGTATCTTTTATATCGTCTGATAGTGAAGATTTACGTAAATCGGTTTTAATTTCTAGATCTACTCTGTAGTCTGATCCAATTTTTCCCTCTTCTTCCAAGCATCCGTGAAAGGAAAAAGTTCTTATATTTTGTAATTTAATCGTTCCCATAATTATATTTTTATTCTTGTTACTAATGGATTTTGATAATTACAAATTACGGCTTGAATATTAACTATTTTGTTAATTTCATCAACCGTAAAATGAATTGAATAGGGAAACTTTTTTAATGGTAATATTCTAATAACGTCATATTTTTGTTCAAAAAAAGGAACGTTGTATAATGTATTTAAATGATTTTCATATTCAGTAATAAATCTTTCTCCTAAACCGTTTTGAATACTTTCATAATACAAATAGGCCTCTTCTATTTCTAAATCGGCACGTTTTAGAATAGTAACATTAAACTCCATATTTTACCTTCAAATTTTTTAAGGCAATTCCAGCGTCAATATAATCTTCTGGTTTTGAATTTTTTAATCTTTCTAAAACGATTTCCTGTTGCCATAAAGGTACTTCGTTTTTTTCCTTTTCCTTAATCGACACATCTGGAATATGCTTAAAAAACTCAATAAAGGAATCATAAAACTCATCAGGAATTGTTACAGTTAATTGTCTCATGGTCATATATATTTATACAAAAATACAAAATATTTTTAATGCTTTTGGAAACATATTTTTTAAATATTTATTTTCTAATCTCTTTCTTTATCTTTGTAATCTAATTAATTCAAAATGCCAACAGAAGAAAAGTCTTTAAATTTTATAGAACAAATCATAGAAGACAGTTTAGCAAGCGGTTTTCAACAAGATAAATTGCGCTTTCGTTTTCCGCCTGAGCCCAATGGTTATTTGCATATTGGTCATGCCAAATCTATTTGTTTGAATTTCGGACTAGGATTACGTTACAACGCACCAGTAAATTTGCGTTTTGATGATACCAATCCTGCCAAAGAAGAGCAAGAATATGTAGATGCTATTAAAGAAGATTTACTTTGGTTAGGCTTCAACTGGGCCGAAGAACGTTATGCTTCTGATTATTTCCAACAGTTGTACGACTGGGCTGTGTTGCTGATTAAAAATGGTAAAGCCTATGTGGATAGTCAATCTTCGGAAGATATGGCGGCTCAAAAAGGAACACCAACCCAACCAGGAGTGGATGGCCCTTATAGAAATCGTTCTATTGAAGAGAATTTGACTTTATTTGAAGCTATGAAAAACGGTGATTTTCCAGAAGGAAGCCACGTTTTGAGAGCTAAAATTGACATGACTTCTAAGAATATGTTGCTGCGCGATCCGTTAATGTATCGGGTTTTGCACCGTCATCATCATCGTACAGGAAACGATTGGAAAATCTACCCAATGTATGATTACGCACACGGCGAAAGTGATTATATAGAACAAATTTCGCACTCTATTTGCACCTTAGAATTTGTAATGCACCGCGAATTATACAATTGGTTTTTAGATCAAATTTCTGATGACACGAAAGTGCGTCCAAACCAATACGAATTTGCTCGTTTGAACTTGAATTACACCGTTATGAGCAAACGAAAATTATTACAATTGGTTCAAGAAAATATTGTAAACGGTTGGGATGACCCAAGAATGCCAACTATTTCTGGTTTGCGTCGTCGTGGTTATACGGCTAAATCGATTCGTAATTTCTGTGAAACGATAGGAGTTGCTAAACGAGAAAACGTAATTGATGTTTCGCTTTTGGAGTTTTGTTTACGAGAAGATTTAAACAAAACGGCTCCAAGAGTTATGGCTGTCTTAGATCCTGTGAAGTTGGTAATTACCAATTATCCGGAAGGAAAAGAAGAGTGGTTGGAAGCCGAAAATAACCAAGAAGATGAAGCTGCAGGTTTTAGAAAAGTACCGTTTTCTCGCGAATTATATATTGAAAGAGAAGACTTTCTTGAAGTGGCACCTGCTAAATTTTTCAGATTAAGTATCGGAAACGAAGTACGTCTTAAAAATGGATACATCATTAAAGGGGAATCCGTTACTAAAGATGCCAATGGCGTTATCACCGAAATTCAAGTCACTTATGATGAAGATTCGCGTTCCGGAAGTGGAAGTGAAGCTAGTCAAAGAAAAGTGGCTGGAACCTTGCATTGGGTTTCTATTTCGCACGCAATTGAAGCAGAAGTTCGACTTTATGATCGATTGTTTATTGACGAAGCACCCGATTCGCACAAAGAGAAAAACTTCTTAGATTTTATGAATACTACTTCGTTAGAAATAGTGAAAGGATTTGTAGAACCAAGCCTTGCCGACGTAAAATCTAATGATAAATTTCAGTTCCAACGATTGGGTTATTTTAATGTTGATAAAGACACCACAGCTTCTAAATTAGTATTTAACAAAACCGTTGGACTAAAAGATGCTTGGGAAGAAAAAGGCAAAAAAGAAGAAAATTTATTGATGAATACCCTAAAGGAAATCAATAAATATGTAAAAGAAAAAGACGAAACTGCCGCCGAAATCATCCTAAAACCAATTGTAGATAATATTAAAAGTATTGATAATTATAGTTTAATCATCAACACAACTGTTAAGAATATCAAGAACGACAACAACGCTTTATTGTTTGCAAATTTGATTTTAAAGTATTCTGATAAAGTTGCTGCTAAAGATATTGAAATGGAACCTTTAACTAAATTGTACACCATGTCTTTAAAAAGTCAATTGGTTTCGGTTCGGATTTTAGTTTTGGAAAATTTAAAAGAAGATTCGGTGAATTTAAATAATTTTCAAGTTCAACTTTCTGAATTAAAAAATTCTGAAAAAAATGAAAAAGTTTTAGAATTATTGAAAACAATCTAAATTTTATTCAAATAGATTTTTTATATCAAAAACTCACTTGACAGTGGGTTTTTCTTATTATTAGAAAAACCTATGAGCATTCGTTTTCTATAGATAATTACAATTAAAATCGACCTTCATAAATGGCGTTTAATCCACTTTCTTTATTTCGACCACTTTGTTTACCTCTTTGTTGTTTTGGCTGATTAATTAGCTTCCAAATAAGTATTATTTCTTTAACGACATATTAACAGCACGATGTTATTTAATTTTGTAATTTTAGTATAATTAAAAATAATAAAGTTATGTCAAGTAAAACAAGTAGCAGTGTAATTGCCCTTTTGGCAGGAGCTGCAATAGGAGCAGGGTTGGGAATTTTATTTGCACCCGATAAAGGATCTAAAACTAGAAAAAAAATTAAAGACGGCTTGGATGACTTCAAAAATCAAGCGCGTGACAAATGGGAAACTTTGGAAGAAGACACCAAAGAAAAATTTTCTAGAACTAAAGACGATTTGAAAGAAACAGTTGAAAATTTACTTTCGGATACTAGCTATAAAGCCGAAGAAGCAATTTCTTTTTTGGAAGAAAAATTAGCTGAACTTAAAAGAGAAAACGCCAAATTACAGAAATAATGGCATTTGAAGAACTAAAAGAAAATACCCAAGCCGTTCAGGAAAATACCAAGGCCTATATAGAAAGCAGTATTGCTTACTATAAACTTTGGGGTTTTAAGGTAGCGATGAAGTCAACTACTTTGATGCTTAAGTTTTTCTTGATTTCTATTTGTTTGATGATTGTTTTGCTTTTTGTTTCCGTTGCCGGTTCCTTGGCAATTGGCAATTTGTTGGACAGTTACGCTTTGGGCTTTTTAATTGTTGCAGGAATTTATGTAGTGTTGGCATTCCTTTTATTTTTAGTAAAAGATAAAATTGTGGAAGGTCCAATATTAGAAAAATTCTCCGAAATATTTTTTAACGACTAATTATGGAAACCAAAAAATATTCATCCTATCAACAAATTGAAGAAGATTTAGAAATTCTGAAATTGGAACGTGAAATTTATTATCAAAAGACGCTTTTGAGTATTGATAAAACGAAAGAAAGTATTTTTCCGTCAAGATCAATTTCTTTTCTTGGAACGATTTATCAAAAGGTCTTTTCGGGCACTTATGGCACTATTTTAAAGATAGCCATTCCGTATGTTGTCAATTGGTATATAAACAGAAAAAGAGGCAATTAGGCCTCTTTTTTTTGTCTTAATATATAAATTTATATTTCTTCTGTTGGATTAGAAGTATCCGATGGATTGTAATCTGCTGCAGTATGGTCGTTTTTTTTCTTTGCTCTTTTTGGTTGATTCTTCATTGTTTCCCCAATTTGGTTACTCGCAGAAAAACTTGCTACCATATTGTTCAACATATCACTTCCGGCTTGTGGTGAATTTGGTAGCAATATTAAATTAGAATTTGTGTCAGCACCAATTGCCTGTAAAGTATCATAGTGTTGTGTTACTACAATCAATGCTGATGCTTCTTGCGAGTTAATTCCAACCGAATTTAAAACTTCTACACTTTCTACTAATCCGCGGGCAATTTCTCTTCTTTGATCTGCAATACCTTGACCTTGCAGTTTTTTACTTTCAGCCTCCGCTTTAGCTTTAGCTACAATTCTAATTCTTTGAGCTTCTGATTCGAATTCAGCTGCCGTTTTTTCTCTATCGGCGGCATTAATTCTATTCATCGCATTTTTAACTTGAATATCTGGATCAATATCAGTAACTAACGTATTGATAATATCATATCCATAAGTGGTCATGGCTTCATTCAACTCACGTTTTACAGCAATTGCAATATCGTCTTTTCTCACAAAAACGTCGTCCAAAATCAATTTTGGAACTTCAGCACGAACTACGTCAAACACATAAGCCGTAATTTGATCATGAGGATATTCTAATTTGTAAAAAGCTTCATAAACCTTGTCTTGAATTACTTTAAATTGAACAGAAACTTTCATTTTGATAAACACGTTATCCTTAGTTTTGGTTTCAATTAACACATCCAGTTGTTGAATTCTTAAATTTACTCTACCTGCAATTCGGTCAATAATTGGAATTTTAAGCTGTAAACCAGAATTTCGGATACTTGTAAATTTGCCGAATCGTTCTATAACTACAGCAGTTTGTTGTTTAACAGTAAAGAAAGAAGAGAATAGAATAATAAGTCCGAAGACTAATAAAAAAATAAGAAAAGGTCCCATATAATTTAATTAAGTATTAGTATAGATTATACGTTAGTTATCTATAAAAGTTACAATATTAATTTACAGATATTCCTTTTGCTATAAACTAGTAATCGCTTTTTCCAATCTTTTTATGGTTTCGTCTTTTCCAATGACTTCAATAATATCAAATAGGTGAGGACCCTTTAGCGCTCCAACCAAACTTAATCGAAAAGGTTGCATTACTTTTCCCATCCCAATTTCGTTTTTGGTCATCCAATCTTTAACGATTGTTTCAATAGTTATCGAAGTGAAATCTCCAATATTTTCTAATACCGAAATTAATTGCTGCATTAAATTAGGCGTTTCTTCTTTCCAATTTTTAGCAGCCTTTTCATCATACGATGTTGGAGCAACAAAGAAATAATCGGATAATTCCCAAAATTCAGAAACAAAGTTGGCACGTTCTTTTATTAAGGAAACTATTTTTTTAACATCGAGTTGCGTCGAAATTTCTTTTTCAATCAAAATAGGAGCGAAGGCTTTTGTCAGACTTTCATCGCTTTGTTCTTGTAAATAATTGTGGTTGAACCATTTATTTTTTTCTGGATCAAATTTTGCTCCTGCTTTATGCACTCGATTCAAATCAAATTTTTCACACAATTCTTCCAAGGTAAATATCTCTTGTTCGGTTCCGTCATTCCATCCCAATAAAGCTAAGAAATTCACTACGGCTTCTGGGAAAAACCCTTTTTCTCTATAACCTGACGAAATTGTCATGCTGGAAGCATCTTTCCATTCCAAAGGAAAGACTGGAAACCCCATTTTATCACCATCGCGTTTGGATAATTTTCCGTTTCCGATAGGTTTTAAAATCAAAGGTAAATGAGCGAATTCTGGCGCTTCCCAATTAAATGCTTTGTATAACAAACTGTGCAACGGCATCGATGGCAACCATTCTTCGCCACGAATTACATGCGAAGTTTCCATTAAATGATCGTCTACAATATTCGCCAAATGATAGGTTGGCATGCCATCCGACTTGAATAAAACCTTATCGTCTAACAAATTTGTTTCAAATTTTATATCGCCACGAATGATGTCGTGCAAATGCAAGGTTTCATTAACCGGAGTCTTAAATCGGATGACATAATCTTCGCCAGCGGCAATTCGTTTATCGGTTGCTTCTTTAGAAATTACTAATGAAGTATCCAATTTTTCTCGATTGTGCCAGTTGTAAATGAAGGTTTTTCCTTCGGCTTCGTGCTGTTTTCTATGCGCATCCAAAGCTTCGGCAGTATCAAAAGCATAATATGCCCAACCCGAATGAATCAATTGGTCGGCATATTGTTTGTAAATTTCTTTTCGTTCCGATTGACGGTAAGGTCCAAATTTTTCGTTTTTGTCAACGGTTTCGCTTGGCGCAATACCCAACCATTCCAAGGCTTCCATAATATAGGCTTCGGCACCAGGTACAAAACGATTTTGATCGGTATCTTCAATCCTTAAATAGAAAACGCCATTATTTTTTTTAGCAAATAAATAATTGAATAGGGCAGTTCTAACACCACCAATATGTAAAGGTCCAGTTGGACTTGGTGCAAAACGCACACGAACTTGTTTTGACATTGTAGTAAAATTTGATGCAAAGATACGGTTTCAAATTACAAAAGAAGAAATTCCAAATTCTAAAAACATTCGATTTTACAACAACAATCGAAATCCGTTTCCGTTTTTCTTTATTTTTGAATTCAATTCTATTGCAGCTTCTAGTTTGGCAGTTAACGTTTCAACAATATAATTTTTAATCAAATCTGGTTTTTGATCATAATATTGTTCCACCAACAGACTATTATAATTCCATTTTTTATTGTTGTAGGAAAACAATGGGAAGCCTTCTTTCATCAATAGAAAGTTAATCAGCAACCTCCCCGTTCTTTTATTTCCATCAACAAAGGGCTGGTGCAGCCAAATTTCTTGGGCTATAAATACGGCTTTATCCAATATGTTTTTAGTACTCGAATTGATTTGTTCCACAAGTGCCGTCATGTTTTCAAGAACATTTTCAGGAGTACTCAAGGGCGTTATTTTTTCAATTTCAATAGCGTTTTTCTTAATTGAAATCACATTTGGACTTATCTTGAACGTTCCTTTTTCTTGACCTTTTTCTTTAGCATCCAGATAATAATCTTCATTCCAAAGGCTTCCAATGCACAACCAATTCAATTCTAAAAGCAAATTATTGGATAATTCTTCGTTGTTTTTAATTGCCAAAAGCATTCTTTTCAATGCTTTATACATCCCTTTTTGTTCTAAGATATCCGAGGTTCTAATGTTGTTTCCCGAAAGGGTATCACTTTTAAAAAGTTCGGTGGTTTGAATCAAGGTCAACTGATTTCCTTCCAATTTATTTGTGGTAAATACATATTCATAGAGCATTTGTTGCTCTTCTTCCAACGAAAGCGGTATTGAAATAGCATTGAACTTGGAAAGTAAATCAAGTAATTTTTCCATTTTTGGATTAAGATTGATAGGGTAAAAATACAAAAAATCTGAAACAGATTAGGATACAACAACCTTTTTCTGTCTTTAATAAAGAATTAACTTTTATTCTAACCAGAAATTATTACTTTTATCGGTTATAAACAATGTATTAACAATTTTGGAAAATCAGAATCTAATTTATAGTAAACTCGAACAGTTTATTAAGAAGTTTTACACCAACGAATTATTACGTGGAACCATTTTCTTCGTTGGAATTGGTTTGTTGTATTTTCTTTTCACGCTTTTTGTAGAATATTTTCTTTGGTTAAAGCCAAAAGCAAGAACTATTTTGTTCTGGACCTTCATTTTCGTAGAACTTTTCTTGCTGTTGCGGTTTATTTTGTTTCCACTTTTTAAGTTGTTCAAACTTCAAAAAGGGATCAATTATGACGAGGCTTCCAAAATTATCGGAAACCATTTTAGCGAAGTAGGCGATAAGCTCACTAATTTTTTACAACTAGCACAAGACACCAACCGATCGGAATTGCTTTTGGCTTCCATTGATCAAAAAGCAAATACCTTGCAGCCGATTCCTTTTGGCAATGCAATTAATTTTGGAAGCAATAAAAAGTTTTTGCCCTTGGCGATCATCCCAATATTGTTTTTGATGTTCTTTTATTTATCAGGAAACAGCAATCTTATTTCACAAAGTTTGAATCGTGTGGTGCATTACAAAGAGCAATTTTTACCACCTGCACCATTTGAATTTCAAGTTTCAAATAAAAATTTACAAACGGAACAAAACCAAGATTTTCTTTTAAAAGTAAAAACCGTTGGCAAGGTTGTTCCAGAAAATGCCATGATTTTTATTGGTGAAGAAAGTTATTTCATGGAAACTTCTAAGGCTGGCGAATTTCAATTTGTGATTCCGAAACCCAAAGAAAATTTAGAGTTTCATATTGAGGCCAATAATGTTTCTTCTAAAGATTACCAATTGAATGTGGTTACTGTTCCTTCAATAGCTAATTTCGAAATGGTCTTGAATTTTCCCGCATATTTAAATAAAAAAGCGGAAGTAATCAAAGGAACCGGTAACGCTGTCCTTCCAGAAGGCACTCGAGTAACTTGGCGCATGAATACTTTTGCAACTCAAAAGGTAGAATGGCTTGATGCTAGTGCCAAATATCCTTTTGTTAAACAAGACAATCAATTTTTATTGACTAAAAATATAGTTCAAAATACCGATTATCAAATAGTTACTTCTAATGCTAAGATACAAAATTACGAGAAGTTAAATTATCAAATCTCAGTAGTAAAAGATCAATTTCCAACTATTGCAGTGGGTAATGCTCCAGATAGCCTTAAAATTGAAAAAAATTATCTTTTAGGGCAAGTTTCAGATGATTATGGGCTCTCTAAATTGCAAATAGTTTATTATCCTAAGGATAAATTGGCTAATGCCAAGCGCGCAACTATTGCCGTTAAGCGAGATGTTTACGATCAATTTGTATTTGCTTTTCCAAGTAACCTTCCAGTAGAAGAAGGCGTTTCATATGAATACTATTTTGAAATTTTTGATAACGATGCACTTCATAATTTTAAGAGCACAAAATCTTCTACGTTCTCTAACAGAATTGCTACTGAATCTGAAAAAGAAGATCAGGTTTTACAGCAACAAAATGACAATATAAATTCGTTAGAAAAATCGCTTAAAACCCAAGACAAGCAATTGAACGAGATGGAGAAGTTGCAAAAAATGGGTAAAGAGAAAGACAATCTTGAATTTAAAGAACAACAAAAAGTCAACGACTTTTTAAACAAACAGAAGCAGCAAGATGAGTTGATGAAAAATTTTGCTGAGAAAATGAAGGAGAATTTGGATAAAATTAAAACGGAAAAGAAAGACGAAGTGAAAGAACTTTTGAAAGACCGTTTGGATAAAGTAGATAAGGACATCGAAAAGAATAAAAAACTTTTAGATGAACTGCAAAAGCTTAACGAAAAATTACAGAAAGAAGAGTTGTTTGACAAAATGGATAAACTGAAACAGCAAAGCAAAAACCAAACTAAAAGTTTGCAACAGTTGGTGGAACTTACTAAGAAATATTATGTTGAAAAGAAAGCCGAACAAATTGCCGATAAGTTAGATAAGCTCTCAGAAAAACAAGATAAATTATCGGAAAACGAAAAGGAAAATTCTACCGAAAAGCAAGAAGAAATAAATAAAGAATTCGATAAAATTCAAGAAGAATTAAAAGAATTGGATAAAGACAATAAGGAATTAAAAACTCCAGTGGAACTTCCTGATTCTGCTCCAAAAGAAAAAAGTATTGACGAGGATTTGAAGAAAGCATCCGACGAACTTAAAAAAGCTTCTAAAGCGGGAGCCAAACCAAAACAAAAAAGTGCTTCTAAGAAAATGAAGCAAATGAGTCAAGACATGCAATCGGAAATGCAGTCAGGAGAGCAGGAACAAATGGAAGAAGATGTTGCTATGTTGCGACAAATTTTAGATAACCTTTTAGCCTATTCCTTTTCTCAAGAATCGGTGATGGGACAATTCAAAGGTTTGAAAAGAGGGTCTCCTTCTTTTAATAAAAACCTCAAAATCCAACAAGATTTAAAACAGGAATTCAAACATGTAGACGATAGTTTATTTGCGCTTTCTCTTCGTAATCCAAAGATGTCCGAAGGTGTAACTGCCGAAATAGGAAATGTTCAGTATAACGTTGATAAAGCAATTGAATCCTTGGCGGATGCCGATGTTTCCAAAGGCGTTTCCCACCAGCAGTTTGCAACTAGCGCTTCTAATAAATTGGCTGATATGTTAGCCTCCATTTTATTTAATATGCAAATGTCCATGCAAATGTCTGGGTCCGGAAAAGGAAAAGGAAAACCTTCGCCAGGTAAAGGTTCCGGAGGAGATTCGCAATTACCAGACATCATAAAAAAACAAGGAGAACTTGGCGATAAAATGAAAGATGGTATGAAGCCTGGAAGTAAACCTGGTAGCAAGCCGGGAGATAAACCTGGGGAAAAACCTGGTGATGGAAAAGACGGGAAAGATGGAAAAGACGGTCAAAAAGAAGGCGGTAAAGACGGCAAAGGAAAACAAGGTAAGGATGGAAAATCTGGTTCTGGAGGTTCTGGTCAAGGAAATTCTGAAGGAGAAAATGGACAAGATGGAGAAGGAGATGCTAAAGCCATCATGGAAATTTATAAAGAACAGCAGCAACTTCGTGAAGCTTTACAAAACGAATTAAACAAACAAGGCATCGGCGGACAAGGCCAAAATGCCTTGGAGCAAATGAAGCAAATTGAAAAGCAATTATTAAACAAAGGGTTTAATAATGATATTTTACAAAAGATTTTAAATGTAAAATATGAAATGCTTAAATTAGAAAAAGCAGTCCAACAACAAGGAGAGGAAAAGAAACGCCAGTCGGAAACCTCCAAAAAGGAATTCTCTAATAGTTCCAACGCTTTGCCTGTGCGCTTACAAGAATATTTAAATAGCGTAGAGATTTTAAATAGACAAACCTTACCTTTGCGCTCCAATTTTAACCAAAAGGTTCAAGAATATTTTAAATAAATGATTAGTTTTAATTACGAAAACGAGTTTGAATTACCTAACGAAGATCAAATAGTAACTTGGATCTCCCACGTTATTTTGTCCGAAAACAAGAAAGAAGGCGAAATTAACTACATTTTTTGTGACGATGAGTATTTACTTAATTTAAACGAACAATATTTAGATCACGATACCTTAACGGACATCATTTCCTTTGATTATTCTATTGGAAATGAGCTACATGGAGATATTTTTATATCAACTGAACGTGTTTTAGAGAACGCAGCCGATTTTAAAGTAACTTTTGAAGAGGAGCTGCAAAGAGTTCTTGTTCATGGTGTGTTGCATTATTGCGGATATAAAGATAAATCAGAAGCTGACGAGCAGTTAATGCGCAGCAAGGAAGATGAAAAAATCAAAATGTTTCACGTGGAACATTAATTTTTTTAGGAGCGAATGGTTTGGGTATTATCAGTAATGGTAATTCCTGCCCTCATTTCAATCTTGCCAAAAAGGCAAGGATTTCCATTCGGTCAGGGCTATTAAGTTAGCTGTATTGAATTTTTGTAAATGTTCCACGTGGAACACTAAATTAAAGTTGAGTTTTCGGCTTCCCGAATCCCTAAACTATAAACGAAATTAAAATAAATGTTTAACACATACGATGTAATTGTAGTAGGAGCAGGACACGCAGGTTGCGAAGCGGCGGCTGCGGCAGCCAATTTAGGTTCGCAAACTTTATTGGTTACAATGAGTTTGCAAAACATAGCGCAAATGTCCTGCAATCCTGCAATGGGCGGAATTGCTAAAGGTCAAATCGTTCGAGAAATTGATGCGCTTGGCGGGTATTCGGGAATTGTTTCCGATAAAACTGCTATTCAATTCAAGATGCTTAATAAGTCCAAAGGTCCTGCTATGTGGTCGCCAAGAGTTCAGTCGGATAGAATGCGTTTTTCTGAAGAATGGCGTTTAATGTTAGAGCGAACCCCTAACCTAGATTTCTATCAAGAAATGGTTTCTGGTTTAATAATCAATAACGGTAAAGTAGAAGGAATTAGAACTTCACTTGGAATTGAAATTAAAGCCAAGTCCGTTGTTCTAACTAATGGAACTTTCCTTAACGGCCTTATTCATATTGGCGATAAACAATTCGGTGGAGGTCGCGCAGGCGAAAGCGCTGCTTACGGAATTACTGAAGATTTGATCAAAGTAGGTTTCGAAGCAGGACGAATGAAAACAGGAACACCACCAAGGGTAGATGGTCGTTCTTTAGATTATTCTAAAATGAATGAAGAAGCTGGTGATGTGCGCCCGGATAAGTTTTCGTATTCCGATGAAACCAAACCATTAGTTCATCAAAGGTTGTGTCATATGACCTATACTTCTTTGGATGTTCACGATATATTACGAGAAGGATTCGATAGATCCCCCATGTTTAATGGCAGAATTAAATCACTTGGACCTCGATATTGCCCTTCTATAGAAGATAAAATAAACCGCTTTGCTGACAAAGAAAGACACCAATTATTTATAGAACCAGAGGGATGGAATACCTGCGAGGTTTATGTAAATGGTTTTTCCACTTCCTTGCCAGAAGATATTCAATTTAAAGCGCTACGTTCAGTAGTTGGTTTTGAAAACGTAAAATTCTTCCGTCCCGGTTATGCAATTGAATACGATTATTTCCCACCAACGCAATTGAAACACACCTTAGAAACTAAATTAGTGGATGGGTTGTATTTTGCTGGTCAAATTAACGGCACAACAGGTTATGAAGAAGCAGCATCCCAAGGTTTAATGGCTGGAATTAATGCCGCCTTGAAAGTTCAAGAAAGAGAGCCAATGATTTTGAAACGAGACGAAGCGTATATTGGCGTTTTAATCGACGATTTAATCACTAAAGGCACAGAAGAGCCTTACCGTATGTTTACTTCTCGAGCAGAATACAGAACGCTGCTAAGACAAGATAATGCTGACTCTAGATTAACACCAAAAGCTTTTGAATTAGGTTTAGTATCTGAGAAAAGAATGCGCAGAATGGAGCAGAAATTTGCTGCTAGTGATGCTATGGTTTCCTTTTTTAAAGAAACTAGTTTAACCGTTGCTGAGACCAATCCTATACTTGAAGAAAAAGGAAGTGCTCCAATTGTACAAGCAGATAAAATGTTTAAAGTGTTTTCTCGCCCACAAATTGATTTAGAAGATTTCTTAAAATTCGAAAAAGTTGCTGCTTATGTTGCCGAAAACAATTTAGATAGAGAGATTCTAGAACAAGCAGAAATTCAAGTTAAATATTCGGGTTATATTGAAAAAGAACGAAGTAATGCAGATAAATTAACCCGCTTAGAAGACATGAAGATTCCGGCTGATTTTGATTACAATCAAATCAAATCGATGTCAATAGAGGCAAAACAAAAGTTAACCAAGATTCAACCAATAACTATTTCACAAGCATCTAGAATAAGCGGAGTTTCACCAAGCGATATTTCCGTATTATTAATCCACATGGGTAGATAAAAATATTAGATTTTAAATATTAGATATCTAATATTTAAAATCTAATATTAATTTGTTCCACGTGAAACAAGCTTTGCCAACACCTATTAATAAAGATATTTTAATGAATTTTTCCAACACCAAACATTTTTTAAACGTAAAAGATTATTCTGTTTCCCAAGAAACTTTCGAGTTATTGCACGACGAAGAATTGGATATGTTGATTACACATCCACAACCGTCTTTAGAAAAACTTCCAGGTTATTATGAAAGCGTGGACTATATTTCGCATACCGATGGAAACAAATCGGTATTTGAAAAAATGTACCAGTTTGTCAAAACTATTGCATTGAAAAATAAATTAAAACTTATCAATTCACAATCTGCCAAAGGGAGGATTTTAGATATTGGAGCAGGAGTAGGAGATTTTTTAACTGTTGCCAAAAATGACGGTTGGGAAACTATCGGAATCGAACCAAGTGATAAGGCCAAAGCAATTGCTAAAAACAAAGGCGTTTCTTTTGTAGAAAGTTTATCCGAATTAGAGAGTAATTCTTTTGATGTAATCACCATGTGGCATGTTCTAGAACACGTTCCAGATTTAGAAAATCAAATTAAAGAATTAAAACGATTAATAAAACCAACAGGAACTGTAATCATTGCCGTTCCTAATTTTAAATCGTACGATGCAGAATATTATGGAAAATTTTGGGCAGCTTATGATATTCCAATTCACTTATGGCATTTTTCTAAAACAGCAATAAAGAAATTATTTGCTAAAGAAAATTTAGAATTGAAAGAAGTGCTTCCAATGAAATTTGATAGTTTTTATGTTAGTTTATTATCCGAAAAATATAAAACCGGAAAAATGAATTTTATCAAGGCTTTTTTCGTCGGATGTAAGTCCAATTGGAAAGGAAGTCAAAATTTAGAATATTCTTCCCATATTTATGTTCTAAAAAACTCTAAAAAGTAAAATAAATATCTTTTTAAGTCTTCAAACCACAAAAACATAAATATATATAGCTAAAAAGAGAAGCTTTCTTAAATCGATTTATATAAAGCAGATTTTAATAGAGAATGATTATATTGAATAGATTAACAATAGTAAACCCTTATACAAGTAAAATCGAGTCATTTTTATAACTTTTTATCTTTTCAGATTAAATTTTTATACTTTTGGCAAATAGAAAAATTAAATACAAAATAGAATGAAAAAAGTTTTAGTAGGTATTGCAATGTTGGTTGCAATTGTTTCTTGTAACAAAACAACAGAAGCAAAAGATTTTAAAACAGCTTATGTAGATACTAATAAATTATTAGAAGAATCTACCGAAGCTAAAGATATAAAAGCTAAATACGAAGCAATCGCAGAAGAAAAAGGCGCAAGATTGAAAGTAGAAGTGGATAAATTAGAAGCGGAAAAAAATGCTTTCCAAGCCAATGCACAAAAAAACGGTCAAGCTTGGGCACAGCAAAAATACGGTGAATTGCAACAAAGAGAACAACAATTGCAATATACACAACAAGGATTGGCACAACAAATTCAAGGGCAACATGGTGTTGAAATGGATTCTGTAGTAGTAAAATATAAAAAGATTTTCAAGGATTACGGAAAAGACAAAGGATTTGATTATGTTTTTGGAACAGGAGAAGCAGTAACTGTTCTGTTTGCCAAGGACCAATACGACATCACCAAAGATCTCATAAAAATAGTTAACGATAAATACAAATTGGAAGCTAAAAAAGAAGAGAAAACAGCAGCAAAAAAATAGTTTTAAATTTAATTTAAAAAAAATCCAAATTCTAAAACAAACGTTTTGGAGTTTGGATTTTTATTTGTAATTTAATTTCAATATTTTATTTTTGATTTAATCAATTACGCTAACTTATGGAAGCAATATCTGCTGAAGCAAATTATGTTTTGCAATTTATTAACCAAACTAACAAATCGCTTTTCCTTACAGGTAAGGCCGGTACAGGAAAAACCACGCTTCTTAAGGAAATAATTAGATCCACCCATAAAAATACGGTTGTAGTTGCTCCAACGGGAATTGCGGCTTTAAATGCTGGCGGAGTTACCATTCATTCGATGTTTCAATTGCCTTTTGGCGGATTTATTCCTGCCAATAATGTGGAGGCACATTTCTCCGATTCTTTAAAATTTGAAAGTAAAGATACGCTTCGACGTCATTTTAGAATGAGTGCTTTAAAGCGTCAAGTGATTCAAAACATGGAATTACTTATCATTGACGAAGTCAGTATGTTGCGTTCGGATTTAATGGATGCTATTGATTTTATGCTGCAAAGTGTTCGCAAAAAAAGAACTCCTTTTGGTGGAGTTCAGGTACTTTTTATTGGAGATTTATTACAACTTCCTCCCGTAATTCGCGACGAAGAATGGCGCACTTTACGACAATATTACAAAGGAAAATTCTTCTTTCATTCGCATGTAATTCAGCAAAATCCACCGCTTTATATTGAATTATCTAAGATTTTTCGGCAGTCGGATGAAACGTTTATTGAATTGCTTAATAACTTAAGAAACAATAAAATAACTTCGGAAAACATTAGTTTTCTAAACCAATATGTACAGCCGAATTTTGATTTAAAAGCCAATAAAGGCTATATCACTTTGACCACGCATAATGCCAAAGCAGATACTATTAATTTGCAGTCTATTAATGATTTAAACGGAAGTGCTACTCGATACCAAGCAAAAGTAACGGGAGATTTCCCTGAAAAAATATATCCTTTAGAGGAAACTCTAGAATTAAAAATTGGGGCACAAATTATGTTTATTAAAAACGATTTGTCTCCCGAAAAAAATTATTTCAACGGTAAGATGGGTTTTGTGAAATCTATTTCCACAGAGGAAATATGGATTCATTTTCCAGAAGAAAACAAATCTATAGAAGTAGAACGCTACGAATGGCAAAACATTCGGTATTTTGTAAATGAAAACACCAAAGAAATTGAAGAAGAGGTTTTGGGATCCTTTGTGCACTATCCAATAAAATTGGCGTGGGCTATTACCGTTCATAAAAGTCAGGGATTAACGTTTGACAAAGCAGCGCTCGATGTATCGCAAGTTTTTGCTCCTGGTCAAGCCTATGTAGCTTTATCGCGTTTACGTTCGTTAAATGGGCTTGTTTTACTTACTCCGTTGCGAATGAATGGTATTTCTAACGATGATGATGTTATGGATTATGCTTCCAATAAAGCATCTACCGAAACATTGGAATTGGAATTAAAAAATGAAACCAAAGAGTTTATCCACAGTTATTTAAAAAACAGTTTCCATTGGGTGGATCTTGCGCAAGAATGGCGCAATCATAAATTTAGTTATTTGGATAGCGATAAATCGATTAAATCCAAACACGGCAAATGGGCAACACAGCAAATGGAATTTTGTGAATTGCTTCTAGACCCCGCAAGTAAATTCATGGCGCAACTTAATAAATTATTCGCTACAGAAACTATTGATTACGCCTTTATAAACGACAGAATTCAAGCGGCTTATGGCTATTTTTATGATAAATTAGATAAATTAGAATATGAAATTTTATATAAAATTGAAGAAATAAAAAGGGTCAAACAAGTAAAACAATTTTATGATGAATTGTTGGTTTTAGAAGAATTGCAAACTAAGGCAATCTTACGATTGATGAAAGCCAAACGAATGACCGAAGCCATTATCCATCAAAAAACAATTAGCAAGGAAAGCCTTAATTCTCCAGAAATTACCAATTACAAAGCCAATAAAATAGAACGAGTAGTTGAAGATTTCAAGCGAAATAACCAGAATTTAATTGCCGATAAAGAAGATGTAAGTTATTACGAACCTAAGAAAAAGAATACTGAAAAGACTCCTAAAAAATCGACTATTCAGATAACTTACGAATATTGGGTTGATAAAAATTCTATAGAAGAAATAGCCAATTTACGAAAATTAACTGTTGGGACGATTTTGTCGCACTTTACAAAACTAATTCAAGATAAGGCCGTTAGCATTAATGATATTATGCCCGAAGATAAAATAGAAGCATTAACCAAGGCATTTTATGGCTATAAAGAAGAATCATTAAGTCCAATGAAAGAACAACTTGGCGATACCTTTTCTTGGGAAGAATTACGAATGTTTAAAGCGAGTTTGAACAGTTAATCAAGCTCTAAAACAAGTTGTTCTATTTTAGTTTTTAAAGCAGGTAAATTGATTTTGATAACGTTCCAAATTGTAAAATCATCAATTCCAAAATATTCATGTATTACCAAATTTCGTAGTCTAATAATTCTTGCCCATGGAATATCAGAATTCTTTTGCAACAAATCTTCTGTCAATCGATTACTCGCTTCCCCAATAATTTCTAATTGACGTAAAGTAGCATTAAACATCATTGAATTTTTTACAAAAGCATCTAAATCAGTGTTTTCAATGTAAGTTTCAATTTCATTTATTGCATCAATAATGTGAAGCAATCGCACTTTATTTCCTAATCTATCGTGCATAAATTAGTTGTTTTTCTTTATCTAAAATAGGTTTTAAATATTTAGAAAGACCTCTAGCAGAAACTAAATCTACTTTTTTAGAAAGCAATTTTTGAAGGTCAATTTGCATCTGAATAAACTCCAAACCAATAGGTTGGGAGTAATCTAATTCTACCAATAAATCAATGTCGCTATTTTCGGTTTCTTCACCACGAACATAAGATCCAAAAAGATATGCTTTCAAAACAGGTTGCTTTGAAAAAAAATTTTGGATAGTATCAATTTGATTATTAGAGAGTTTCATTTTTTAAATTAAAATGTAAAATTAATTAATTTTGCTGAATTTTTAATCTACCCCAACAAATAAACTCCCAAAACTGCGGGAACATAATAAATTGCAATGGTTTTAGCGCCTTCATAATCTTTTACTAATCGTTGTCCGAAAAGCATTAAAAGTAGTGAAACACAAGAAAAAACAGCGCCATAAAAACCAAATTCTCTCCCGCCATTAATGTAAAGTTCTAAGCATCCTAAAACACACAAAATTCCGGCTATGAGTTCTAAAAATAATAAAATTCCGGTTGCTAAAGGCACCATGTTTTTTAGAAAAGTTTTTTCAAAAACTGGAATTAACCATGCCATTGTATCTTTCCAGTGGAAGAGTTTCTCGTGAGAAGACATGATAAAAGTAATAGCAAGAAAAATGAGTACTAGTATAGAAGTCGCGTTGTTCATGAGTTATTTTTTATGAATTAATCGAGTCAATTTTATAGATAAATCGGTTAAAATTATTTTGGCATTTCCGTTGCGCTCTATGTGATAAGAGGCATCCGAAAGTTCTTTAAAAATATCCGAAATATTGTTTCCGTTTACAAAAGGAGCAAAGTTTTCTAATTTAAATTTTTCTACCGTTGGCTCCATGTATACCAACTTTTCCGCTTGATAATTCAGCAATAATGCCTGACGAAACATATCGATACAATAATTTAAAAATTTCTTTTGCGCTTCTCGTCCTAAGCCTGCAATTTGGTCACTCCAAGCAATTAAATCCTGAATTGCGGCGGCATTTCCTTTGGCTCTAAATGCGGCTCGAACCCAATCTACAAACCATTTTTCAAAAGGCAATTCGTCGTTATCTTCTTTAAGAATGTGCAAGGCTTTATTGTAATTTCCTTGTGCTTGGTGTGCCATTTTAAACGCCATTTTCTCCTCCACATTTTCTCGAGAAATCAAGGCTTGGGTGATTACACTTTCTGGTAATCCATTAAAATGAAGCACTTGACAACGGGAACGAATGGTTTGAATAATATCTTCCTCATTTTCCGAAATTAAAATAAAAACCGTTTTGTCTGTAGGTTCTTCCAAAAGTTTTAAAAGTTTATTGGAAGCGGCAATATTCATTTTATCGGCCATCCAAATAATCATAATTTTATGCCCTCCTTCATGAGATTTTAGGGCTAACGATTTTAGAATTTCGGTAGCATCATCTACACGAATTTCGCCTTGTTTGTTTTGAACGCCCAGCATTTTGTACCAATCGAACAAACCTCCGTAAGGATTTTCGTTAATAAACTGTCTCCAATCTTGGATGAAATCAATACTTTTTGGCTTTGATTTTACATCTTCGGTTGTCACTGTAGGATACACAAAATGCAAATCGGGATGGGCTAAATGATTAAATTTTAAATTACAAGATTCATTTTCACCCGAATTTTCATTTCCTAAATTCTGACAAACAATATATTGTGCATAGGCAATCGCCATAGGCAAAGTTCCAGAACCTTCAGGACCAACAAATAGTTGCGCATGAGGAATTCTGCCTTGACTAGCACTCTTTATCAAGTGATTTTTAATGTGTTCGTGACCTAATATTTCTGAAAAAAGCATAAGCAAAGATACTATAAAAATGCAACTAACATAAAATTTCACCCCTTAGCAAGCATAATTTTTAAACTTATAAAAGGCAGCCTAGCATAAAAATAACAAAATGTCTATATTTGCATTTCATTATTAATTAACTCCGCACTAATCCTATGAAAACTCTTCTAGACTTTAATTTCAATAACAAAAAAGCTTTAATTCGTGTAGATTTTAACGTTCCTTTGGATGAAAATTTCAAGGTAACCGATGCTAACAGAATAGAAGCTGCAAAGCCTACTATTGATAAAATTCTTGCCGATGGCGGAAGCGTAATTTTAATGTCGCACCTAGGAAGACCAAAAGGAAAAGAAGAAAAATATTCCTTAAAACATATTGTCGCTTCGGTTTCTGAAGTTCTAGGAGTACCCGTTCATTTTGCTTCCGATTGTAGAGGTGATGTTGCTCAAAAGGCTGCTGCAGCTTTACAACCAGGTCAAGTTTTGCTTCTAGAAAACCTTCGTTTTTATGCCGAAGAAGAAGCAGGGGATGTTGCTTTCGCAAAAGAATTAGCATCTCTTGGAGATATTTACGTAAACGATGCTTTTGGAACTGCACATAGAGCGCATGCTTCAACCACTATTATCGCACAATTTTTCCCAAATCATAAATGTTTCGGATTGCTTTTAGCAAAAGAAATTGAAAGTTTGAATCGTGTTTTAAATAATTCAGTAAAACCAGTTACGGCTATTCTTGGAGGATCTAAAGTATCTTCTAAAATTACGGTTATCGAAAATATTTTAGATAAAGTAGACCACATGATTATTGGTGGTGGAATGACATTTACGTTCATCAAAGCCTTGGGCGGAAAGATTGGAGATTCTATTTGTGAAGACGATAAAATGGATTTAGCAATTGAAATTTTGCATAAAGCAAAAGAGAAAAATGTTCATATTCATATTCCTGTGGATGTGGTTGCTGCTAATGCTTTTTCAAATGATGCGCAAACTCAAATTGTAGATGTAAGAGAAATTCCGGACGGATGGCAAGGTTTAGACGCCGGACCAAAATCGTTAGAAAATTTCAAAAAAATAATAATGGAATCTAAAACCATTCTTTGGAACGGACCTTTAGGCGTTTTTGAAATGGAAAATTTCGCCAACGGAACCATTACTTTAGGAAACTATATTGCTGAATCTACTGCTAACGGGGCCTTCTCTTTAGTAGGAGGTGGCGACTCAGTTGCAGCGGTTAAACAGTTTGGCTTGGAAGATAAAATGAGTTATGTTTCTACTGGCGGAGGTGCTATGTTGGAAATGTTAGAAGGTAGAGTTTTACCTGGAATTCAAGCAATTTTAGATTAAATTATTGACTTTAACAATAATTAAACATTTTAATACGTTATATATCAGTAAGTTTGCAATTAAGCAATTCTTACTGTTCTGTAATTATTGAAAAAATTAAATATGAATATAAAACACAAAATTACAACCATCCTATTGGTGGCCTCTGCTTCATTTTATGGACAAGACGCTGCTAACGCTCAGGATTCTATTGTAAAAAAAGAAATAAAAATCTCCTATCTTGACTCTATAAAATCCACTTTCGTGTCCGATGAAATGGCTACTTGTATAGACAGTCTTTGGATGAAAGAACTTACAACACTGGATGTTTATGATGAAATGTCTTCGGATATTAAAAACGTAAATGTAGATCAGAAAGTTGATTTTGAATTACCAACCGAATTACTAAAAGAGCGTTTGAAAAAAATGGACGAGAAATCGCCATTCAATATCGAGTACAACATTGGTTTGGAAAATGTCATCAAATCGTTCTTGAAAAACCGAAAGAAAGCATTTGAAAGATTACTAGGGGTTTCGCAATATTACTTTCCTCTTTTTGAAGACGAATTAGCCAAAAATAATATTCCACTAGAGATAAAATATCTTGCTGTAGTAGAATCAGCTTTGAATCCCAGAGCAGTTTCACGTGTTGGAGCAACTGGTTTATGGCAATTTATGTACCAAACCGGAAAACAATATGGTTTAAATATTGATTCGTATGTAGACGAACGAAGTGAGCCTTTAAAAGCAAGCCAGGCAGCATCGCAGTATATGAATAACATGTATAAAATTTTTGGCGATTGGGATTTGGTTCTAGCGGCTTATAATTCAGGTCCGGGAAATGTTGCCAAAGCAATAAGACGTTCTGGCGGTCAACAAAACTATTGGAATATTCGAAAAAATCTTCCGAAAGAAACACAAAATTACCTGCCTGCTTTTTTAGCAACCATGTATATTTTTGAATACCATAAAGAACACGGAATTGTTCCAAACAAAGCCGTTGCCAATCTTTTTGCAACCGATACCGTAGGAGTGAGAAGCCACATGACTTTCAAACAAGTATCTGATTTATTGGATGTTTCAGTTTCTGAAATTCAGTTTTTTAATCCGTCGTTTAAAAGAAATGAAATTCCACATATTACCGGTCGAACTAATTTCCTTCGTTTGCCAAAAAACAAAATTGCGATTTTCACTTCCAATGAAGATAAAATATATGCTTATTTAAATCATCAAGAAAGCAAAAGGGAGCGACCAAACGATAGATTAGCTTCTGTTAAAAGAAATGATTCCACCAATACTTCCTACAAAGAAAAAGAATTTGTAACCAGAACTAAATTTCATAGAGTCCGCAAAGGGGATAGTTTAAATGAAATTGCCAACCAATACAATGTTTCTGTAGCCAATTTAAAAAAATGGAATCACTTAAGGTCGAGTTACGCTCCTAAAGGAAGGAGTTTGAAAATAGTTACAACTGAACGTATTGAATACAAAGAAACTAAAGAAATAGTTGCTGATACTTCAGTAAAACAAACTTTAGAAACTAAAGACAAAGTCAAGGCAGTTGCTTCTTCAGAACCTAAATTGGAGAAAGTATTCAAAACTGAAAAAGTGGTTACTAATAAAGAAGTAACCAAAACACATAAAGTAAAAAGTGGCGATAATTTAGGAGTAATTGCTTCTAAATATGATGTTTCGGTTGCAGAGCTTAAAAAATGGAACAAATTAAAAGGCGACAATATTGGTCTTGGCGATAAAATTAAAATTATCAAAACCGAGAAAGTAACCAGTATCGTTAGAAAAGAAATAAAACAACCAATTGCAGAACGTAAAGAAGAGATTGCGGCAGTAGATCATAAAGCTCCTAAAACCGAAAAAGGCAAAAAAGAAGAGAAAACAGAAACTACTTCTAAATCCGAAAACTATTATGTAGTTGCCAAAGGAGATAATTTATATATTATTGCAAAAAAGAATAACATTAGTGTTGCCAACTTAAGAGAGTGGAACACTATTATCGACAATAATGTAAAAGTAGGTTCTCAATTAATAGTTTCTAATGTTAGCTTGGCGGAATCCAAAGAAGAAGAAAAACCTAAAACCGAGCTTAAAAATGTAGAACACGTTGTGGAGAAAGGCGAATATTTAGGAACTATTGCTAGAAAATACAATGTTACTATAAATAATTTATTAGAATGGAATTCCTTATCGGATACCAACATAAAACTTGGGGACAAACTTATTGTTGGAAAAGAAGAAGTATCCAATGATAAAGTAAAAATTTCTTCTAAAGAGGCATACGCATCTAAAGATAAAAAAGTAAAAGAAAGTTTATACCGAGTTAGAAAAGGCGATACGTTGCTTAAAATAACGCAAAAATTCCCCGGAATTACTATTGCCGACATTAAAAAATGGAACAATATTAAGGGCGAAAGCATAAAACCCGGAATGAAATTAAAAATAAACGGATAATACAAAAATCTTCTATAAATTTGGGCTTTATTTCATATTATGAATAAAGCCCATTTTTTATTGCTATTCACTGCAATTGTATTTACTTCTTGTACTACTAAAGAAAGGAAACCGGTGAACGAAACTTCTGGTAAAACCAATGAGGTTTCGGTTATTATTGACGACCAACTTTGGAACGGAGAAGTGGGCGATAGCATGAGAAATAAATTCGCATCTCCAGTTTTAGGACTTCCGCAAGAAGAACCCGTTTTCACTTTAAATCAATATCCTGTTAAGCTATTGGAAGGTTTTATGACCAATAGTAGAAACATTATCATGGTTAAAAAAGAAGCCAAAAGCCAATTCCGAATTGAGACTAACGAATATGCCAATCCGCAAGTCGTGGTGCATATTTCTGGAGAAACAGTTCAAGAAATTTTAGATACTATTCAAAATAACGATTCGTTGATTATTGCCAAAATTAAAGAATCGGAAATTAAAGTATACCAAGAAAAAATAAAACGCGATTCGCTTTTGGATGTTGCTAAGATTAGAGAGAAATTCAACGTGCGGCTTAATATTCCTATTAAATACAAAATGGTTTTGCACGGCAAAAAATTCATTTGGCTTAAAAAAGAAATCACAAGCGGCAATTTGAGTTTGATTTTTTATCAAATACCATTTAGCAGTATCAAAGACAACAACAATGCGGTTAAGAGAATTACTCACATCCGGGATTCTATTGGTAGAAAATACATCCATGGTGCCGTTCCTAGAACTAGAATGGTTACCGAGCCCGCATTTTCGCCGTACCTTTCTAAAACCAAAATTTACAATAAACCCACTTTTGAGACTAAAGGAAATTGGGAATTGCTAAACGATTTTATGAGTGGGCCGTTTATTAATTATGCTATTGTGGACCAACCCAACCATAGAATTTTAGTTATAGAAGGATTTTGTTATGCACCATCCAAACAAAAAAGAGATTTAATGTTTGAATTGGAAGCCATTATCAAATCGGTACAATTTTTAAAAAAGAAATAAATCCCAATCATAAGTATCATGCAGGAAACCATTAAATGGAAAATAAAGCGATTTAACGAGCTTTCTCTACAAGAACTGTATTCATTATTAAAACTTCGTTCGCATGTCTTTGTGGTGGAGCAAAATTGCGTTTATCAAGACATTGATGGCAAAGATGAAAAAGCATTACACCTACTTGGGGAGTTTAATAACGAAATTGTGGCTTACGCCCGATTATTTAAAGCAGGAGATTATTTTGAAAACGCCTCTATTGGACGAGTGGTAATTCATCCCGACGCTCGAGATAAAAAATGGGGACACCAAATGATGCAACACGCCATCACGGGGATTGAAAGCCATTTCAATACGAATCAAATCACTATTTCGGCTCAGTTATACCTCAAGAAATTCTACGAAAGTCATAATTTTGTGCAAACGAGCGAAATGTATCTAGAAGACGATATTCCGCATATTGAAATGAAACGAGGATAGTTAAATCTTCGTTATCAGAATTTCAACTCTTTTGTTAAACTGCTCATCAGCACCTAGAATAGGAAATCGTCTTCCATATCCATTATGGGTCATTCGTTCGCTTGAAATTCCTTTTTCAATTAGATAATCATATATTTTTTGAGATCGTGTTTCCGATAAATTGGTTTTACCTGAAACCCTATCAAAAGCATCTTTATATTGTTGAGGAATACAACAAACATGTCCTTGAATTTCTATAGATACATTAGGATTTATTACTAAGAAGTCCACAATTTTTTTTAATTCTGCTTCGGCTTCTTCTGCCTCATCAAAGATAGTTGACCCCCCTTTAAAAAAAAGTTTTTTGATAATTACTTTATCTCCAACTTTCAAATCATCTGAAAAAGATTTATAATTGGAATAAATATCTTTTATAGTTTTTTTTGAAATAACCGAATCTTTATCCATTTTTGTATATGTGATTTCGATGGTAACTTTCCGATTATTCTTTCGTTCTTGTTCTATAGGAATAGTATTCGACAAAGCTATTTCGCCTTTACCCTCCACAATTTTAATAGTTGCATTGAACTCTTTTTGTATGAAATTTTCAACAGAAACAGCCCGTTTTTTGGATAGAATATAATTGTCTTCAGAGGATCCAATGTCGTCACAAAAACCTTCAATAGAAATGGATTTTACAATAGTATTCTCGACAGAAAAAAAGGAAATTAACTTCTCTTTTTGTTCCGATTGTAAAGTAAAATCATTAGAATCAAAAAAAACGGTAATAGTTTCATTTGTGTTTTGAGCAAACAATAAATTTGATAAAAGCACAAGTAAAATTAAAGTTTTATTCATTATATCTTAGTTATCACTAATTCTACCCGTCTGTCATATTCTGGCTCTTTCCCTAGCGGAACCGTGTTACCATATCCTTTAAAAGTCATTCGGTTTTTAGGTACCCGTCGGAAGGCTAAATATTTATATACAGATTGCGCTCTATTGATAGACAATTGTCTTTTTTTAGTGTCTTTGTCTATTGCCTCTTTTTGATTTGGTGGTGTGCAACATACATGCCCTTGTATTTCAAATTCTAGATTTTTATAACGTAAGGATAATAGTGCTACTTTATCCAATTCCGTTTTTGCTTTAGATAATAAATGGCTACTTCCTTTGTCAAATAAAATGTTTTCCAAATAAATATGATCCCCCACAACATGATCTTTTTGTAACATATCGTAAACTCCGGGCAATACTAATTTTGGCAACTCTTTAAGATTCATTACAATATCTACACGTCTATTTTTAGATCGCTTTTCTGGAAGATTGTCTAAAATATCATCATCAATAAGTATTTTTCCTTTTCCTTCAATGGTAACAATAATTTTACTTTTAATACCATTTTCGGTTAGTTTACATTGAATGGTATTTGCTCTATTGGTAGACAATATAAAGTTATAATCATCTTTTCCGATATCATCGGTATATCCAAAAATTTCAACCGATTCAATTCGTGTAGAATCGGTATTTTTAATGAATTCTACAACTTCGTTAGCTTGTTTGTCGTCTAAGGAATATTTGTCAAATTCAAAATAAACTGATTTCACAGCTTCTTCCTGAGCATAAGTAAAACCTATAAAAAGTAGGGGCAAAAATTTTAAAAATCGGAGCATTACTGTAATATTTTTGTATATTCTACAGGGTTAGATAAAATAGAAGTCGCTTTGGCAATTTCAACATTGTTTTTTAGGTAATATTGGTACAGCCCTTCTTTGTATTGGTAGCGTTTAATGATTTCCTCTAAAATTAATTTCTTAATTTCTTTTTGGTTTTTATCCAATAAGGCCTCTTCACTTTTTTGCAAAGCAGCCATTAATTGATCGTATTGGGTTTGAATAGTATCGTCAATTTTTTCTTTTTTAGCTTTTTCCAGAGTGGCTTTTAATGCCAATTCGGTTTCGGTATCAAAACTTATCTTCTCTCTTTTCAAAAACGCTTTAAAGTCGGTATAATCCCCATCCGTAAACGTTGGTATTTTATCGCCAAGATTTGGGTTTTTAAAATAATAGTAGGTTACGTAATTAAAAATCCCATCATTTTTTTGCAAAACTTCAGCAATAGTACTTGTTTTAGAATCGGCTAATTCTACATCGGGTTGAATTCCACCACCATCATAAACCGTTCTTCCTTTCTTAGTTTTAAAGGCATTGTATTTAGACGCATCCGTTCTTACGGCCTTCCCATCCTTGTCTTTATGCCAGTAATCTAAGGCTTGAATACATCTTCCGGCAGGTGTGTAATAACGAGAAATTGTTACTTTTACTTGCGTGCCATAGGTCATGTCAATTGGGCGTTGCACCAATCCTTTTCCAAAACTACGACTGCCCAAAATTACCGCTCTATCTAAATCTTGTAATGCTCCAGAAACAATTTCCGAAGCCGAGGCGCTTTTTCCATTTACAATAATTACCAACGGAATTTCTAAATCTACAGGTTCGTTAGTTGTTTTGTAAATGTTGTTGTATTTAGCATTTTTAGATTTTGTTGTAACAATTATTTCGCCTTTAGGCACAAAAAGATTGCACACGTTTACTGCTTCGTTTAACAATCCCCCGGGATTTCCTCTTAGGTCTAAAATAATTTTTTCGGCACCATCTTCTTTTAGTTTTTCAAGAGCTTCTTTGGTTTCTTGCGTTGTTTTTCGGTTGAAAGCGGTAAGTGCTATATAACCCGTTTTGTCATCTATTTTAGAGAAAAAAGGCACTGCTTTAATTTCTACTTCATCCAAAACAATTTGGGCAGTAAGGGTTTTTCCTTGACGGATGTATTTCACATCTACCTTGGTGTTTTTAGCGCCTTTAAGCAATTGAGTAGCATCATCTTTAAAATCGGCAAGTACGACATCCCCAATTTGAATAATTGCATCTCCTGCCTTCAAATTAGCTTTGTCTGCAGGAAACCCCTTATATATTTCTTTTACAATTAATTTATCTTCTTTACGCGTCATTATTGCACCAACTCCAGTGTATTCACCCGTATTGTTGATTTTAAATTTTACAACATCTTGTTCGTTGAAATAGTTGGTATAAGGGTCTAAATCGGCAAGCATGCTTTTAATAGCTTTATCCATTAATTCAGCCGGATTCACTTCATCCACATAATTCTGATTGACGGTTTTGAAAAGCGTTGTAAAGATTTCGATTTGTTTTGCTATTTCAAAAAAATCGTCTTTGAAACTAGCTGCAAAAAACAAAAATCCAGAAGCGACAACCGGAATAATATATCTTTTTTTAAAGTAGGTAAGCATGGTGTTTTTTTTCTAATTTTGCTATCGAATGTAATATTCAAATATACTATTTAACCTTTAATAAACTAATTTTTTAAAAAAACCTTAAGATTTTTTATCAAGTTACGGTTTGTTGATTTTTGGTAACAATCCATTTTTCAAATAATTGAATGGTTTTTTCTTGTATTTCTATGTAACTTAATCGTTCTTTGGTTTGATAAAAAAACATCATAGCGTATGGCTTGTCTAGATTTTCGTGCAATAAATGTTTATTCAACCGATAACATTCTCTTAAAATTCGTTTAAAATAATTTCTATCTACGGCATTTTTAAAATTTCTTTTAGATACTGAAACGCCAAACAATAATTTTTCATCTACTCCTTCGATAGGGGCGTATACTAATCGCAAGGGAAATTTAGAGACTGATTTTCCTTCTGAAAATAGCAAATCTATAATCTTCCTGCTTTTTAACTTTTCTTCTTTAGAATACTTAAAATCTTTATTCTCAATCAAAATTATTTTGTGTTATAAATGTTATACACCATTTTCAAATCGTTATAATTGATGTAAAACTGCATTCTATTAGCTTCTTTTTTTCGGGTAACAATAAGAATAACACACTTAGCGCCATCATTATCGGTACAATTGAAACCCATAGTATCGTCATTTTCAGTAGAAACTTTTTCCAAATAGGAATCAATTTTATACAATTGTAACTCTTTAGAATTTACAATAAACCGGTCTTTTTTACCATCTAAAGTAATTACAATTTCAGCTTTTTTAAATTCCGACCATTTGTTCCAAGCGCCCTTGTCGTTTTTGTCCATAACACTTAAGCTTCTGGTTTTAAAACGGTACACTTGAGCTGTAGTTCTTTGAAAACCACAAAACAAAACAGTTAAAAGCAATAAATAACGTAATGATTTCATAAATAAGATTTAATCGGGTGTAAAACTACAAATTCTATTCCAAAAAAAATTAACCTTCTTTTAGAGAACGTTAATTCCATTGATTTATTTGAATTCGATAGTATTTCGTTTTAAAAAATCAGCTTGTTTTATTAAGAAATAACTATTAAATAAAACTCTTTGTTTAAATATTTTAGCTTAAAGCAAAAACGCCTTGTTATTTATAACAAGGCGTTTTGTATTAAAAGAAGCTCTTTATTTAACGATCAAGAATTCTGAACGTCTGTTTTTAGCATATTCTTCTTCGTTACAAGGATTACAAGGAACTACTGGTTCGCTTTCTCCAAATCCTTTTCCTGTAATACGTTCAGCAGGAATTCCTTTTGAAATTACATACTGAACTGTTGCTTGAGCTCTTCTGTCTGATAAAGATAAGTTATAGGCATCACTACCTCTACTATCCGTATGCGATTTAGCAAAGATTACTAACTTATCATTGCTTTTCATTACTTCAACTAATTTGTCTAACTCGAAAGCTCCTTGTTGTGTAATGTTACTTTTATCGTAATCAAAGTATATTGGTTGTAATATAATAGCCGTAGGTGTAATAATTACATCAATAGGTTGTAATGGCGCAGGTAATTTAGCAGTAGGTCCTTTGCTTTTTGCAACAGCAAATACGTTTCCTTCAAAACCTTCTTTAGAAGCTTGGATAGAATATGGTGTTTCACATTCAATTTTGAAATTAACTTCTCCATTAGAATTAGAAGTTTCTGTTGCAATAATATTATTTTTAGAATCTAATATTGCAACTTTAGCATCTGCTAATATAGCACCTGTTTTAGCATTAGTAACTACTACTAATAAGTCAACAGCACATAATGGTGTAACTAAAAAGAAGTCATCGTTACCATTTCTGTTACTAGAAAGAAAACCTATGTTTTGTGCTTTGTTAAATGTAAAGTCAAAATCGTCATTTTCTGTGTTTAAAGGTTTACCCATGTTCACAGCTTCCGCTCCTTTTGCCAACTCAATTTTGAAAATATCCAAACCACCTAAACCAGGTTTCCCAGTTGATGCAAAATATAAAGTAGTATTGTCATCGGCAATAAATGGGAAACTTTCATTTCCTTCGGTATTTATTTTTGCTCCTAAATTTTCTGGTTTTCCAAATTCACTTCCGGTAACGGAAACTTTCCAGATATCTACACCACCAATACTTCCTGGCATGTTAGAAGAAAAGTATAGAGTTTTACCATCTCTACTCAAACTTGGGTTACTTAAAGAAAAATCTTTACTGTTAAAAGGTAAAGGTTTAATATTAGTCCAAGCATCTCCAGCTTTCGTAGCAACATATAAATTGTTTCTACCTAATTTAAGATGGTTTTCTTTATCTTTTTCGAAAACGCCATCTCTAAAACTATCACTAGAAAAATACATTGTATTTCCGTCTGTGCTAATGGTTACCGGACCATCATGGCGTTTGTGATTAATAGAAGTTAATGGGGTTGGCTCAGAAAATGTACCTGAATCTCCTTTAATTGAAGTATACACATCTAAAAACGGTTCTCCACTTCCACCATAATTCTTTCTAGAACCATTTCTAGCACTTGTAAAATATAACGTTTTGTCATACATAACCGCTCCAAAATCAGATTTATCCGAACTAATAGGTAAAGAAGTAACCGTATAAGTAACTCCTTGCACTAATTTAGGAACATAATTAGGATTTTCTTTAAATGCTTTAGCTCTCAAATCATTAGGTACCATAGAAGCAAACTTGTTCATTTGTTTGTTAGACTCTTCATATTTCCCTGTAGATTTTAGCATCTGTGCGTATCTAAAATACGTCTCTGCATCTTGAGGTGTTAAAGTTGCTTTTGCATACCATTTAACCGCATCTGCGGTATTAAACATGTTATAATAGGTGTCGGCTAATTGCTTAAAGACATAGCTATCCGATTTTCCATTATCCACCAATTTTTGATATTCCTTAATCGCTTTAACGTATTCGTATCGTTGGAATAATTTATCGGCAATTTTGGTGTCCTGATTTTGAGCAATAATTGAATTACTAATTGCAAAAAAACTTAATACTATATATAGATTTTTCATTTTAATACTATGGTTTATGTTAGAAATACCTTGGGGATTGGGATACTTTTTTCGGGAAATTTAAATTAAATAAAATCATAATCTCGTGAGATGATGGAGTTGTTATATTTAAATCGGAAACGATATGGTCGTAAGCATATCCAACTCTTAAATTAGGAGTTACCGCATAGTTTACCATAGCGCCAAAGGAGTCTTGAATTCTAAAGGTTCCACCTACTTCAAATTTATCGTTAAACAAGAAGTTAGCAGATAAATCAACTGAAACAGGAGCATTTAGAGCAGACTTAATCATAGTAGAAGGTTTGAATTTAAGGTCTGGATTAATATCGAAAACATAACCACCAGTAACGAAATAATGAAGGGTTTCTGTTCCAAAACGTCTTCCGCTATAATCTAGGTAACTAGATTTTAACATGTTAGGAACGGATACAGCAACATAATACTTATTTGTATAATAAAAGAAACCCGTACCCATGTTTAAAAAGGATTTACTTGAGTTTTGTTGGAATGCAGGGTCATTCAAATCAGGAACGTGACCATCTCCGATTTGAGAGAAAAGTCCCACTTTATGAAAAGTTCCACCACCTTTAATACCGAATGCTAATCTACGATCACCACCAAGATTTAAGGTATAAGAGAAGTCGGCATAAAGGTTAGTTTCTTCCACAGGACCAATTTTATCATTGATTGCAGACAAACCTAATCCAACATTTTTACCAACAGGACTGTTTATAAAGAAAGTTCCTGTTGTAGGAGCACCTTCAATATCCAGCCATTGTTTTCTGTAAAGAACTCCACCAGTCATGTTTTCCTTAGAACCTGCATAAGCTGGATTCATTATACTCATGTTGTACATGTATTGTGTGTACTGTGGATCTTGTTGCGCTTTTACATCGACAAAGGTCAACAATGCTAATGCAATTAGGAAATATGTTTTTTTCATTTTATGAAGATTTTTCATTTTACTTTGCTAATTATTTAGAATCTCTGTTTATATAAATCCATCCTGTAGTGCTAGGTTGATTGTTTTTAAAATCAATCACATAGTAATAGGTTCCGTCAGGAAGTTCATTTCCAGTATTAGATTGTCCAATCCATTCGTTTGTATAATCCATTTTAGTATAAACTTTCGTTCCGTATCTATTAAAGATTTCCAATTGTTGCACATTCATCAATCGTAAATCGAAGAAGTCATTTAAATTGTCATTATTTGGAGAGATACCTTTTTGGATGTCACAATAAACCCTATCTACTAATATGCTATGTGTTTGAACACAAGAGTTAACAGTTACAGTCGCATAGAAAGTTAGAGGAAATGAAGCAGGAGGTGTTAGTCCGCCAATATAAGTGGTAGCATCAAATGTAGGATTAGTTCCAATGTTATTTGTATTTAAAGTCCAATTAAAAGTAGCTGAATTCAAATCAAATGAATTTCCAGAAGGAATTACTTCTAAAGTAAATTTATTGTCTACACATTGACCTAAAAGAGTAAAATCAAATGCTGGACTAAAACTAACTGTTCCAGAAGCACTTGTGCTAACACAACCTGTTACTGTATTGGTAATAATCACAGAATAAGTTCCTGCTATTGTTGTAGTAACTGTTGCAGAAGTTCCTGGGTTAGACCCAACAGGGCCAGACCATGCATAAGTATAGTTTCCTGTAGTAGATGGCGTAGCATTTATAGTTGCAGTCGCGCCTTGACAAATAGTAGCATTAGAAACAGAAACGACAGGAAGTACATTAATAATTACTGTACTAGAAGCAGGTAAACTTGTACAACCTGCAGCAGATGTAATTGTTACAGAGTAGTTTCCAGATACTGTTGCAGTAAATGAAGCTACATTCCCTGGGTTAGTTGTTCCAGATGGTACTGTCCATGTATAGGTATAAGTTCCTGCAACTCCTGGGGTAGCTGTAACCACAGCATTTATACCAGTACAAACAGTTGTATTAGTAACCGTAACAGTTGGTATAGGATTAATAGTGACAGTACTTGATGCAGAAACACTAATACATCCAGTTAATGTGCTTGTAATAATAACTGTATATATTCCTGAAACTGTTGCATTAAATGTAGAAACATTACCTGGATTAATTGCTCCAGTTGGCACTGTCCATACATAAGTATAAGTACTTGTTGTTCCTGGGGTAGCTGTAACAGTTGCATTTTGTCCATCACAAACGGTTGGACTATTTAATGTAACAGTAGGTTCAGCGTTAATTGTTACGGTGCTAGTTGCAATGGTACTCGTACAGCCCGCACCCGAAGATATGGAAACAGTATAGGTTCCAGATACAGTAGCAGTAAATGAAGCTACATTTCCTGGGTTAGCTGCTCCAGTTGGCACAGTCCAAGTATAAGTATAAGTTCCTGCAACTCCTGGAGTGGCCGTAACTACTGCATTTGTTCCAGCGCAAACAGTTGGACTATTAACTGTAACAGTTGGAACAGAATTTAAATTAGCAGTTCCTGAAGCAGAAATACTAGTACATCCTGTTATTGTGTTAGTAATAATTACACTATATACACCAGAAACTGTTGCATTAAAAGTAGCTAAGTTACCTGGATTAGTTGCACCAGTTGGCACAGTCCATACATAAGAGTAAGTTCCTGCTGATCCTGAAGTTGCAGTTACCACAGCATTTTGTCCTAAACAAACGGTTGGGCTATTTACAGTCACCGTTGGTTTTGTATTTATCACCAAAGTAGTAGTAGTAGAGCTAGCATCTTGGCATAAAGCTAGATTAGCAAGGACTGCATAAGTAATTTGGTAAGTTCCTGGTAAAGCAGTTGCTAAATTAACTACACCTGTAGATGCATTTACACTTAAACCTGTTCCAGAAGTTAACGTATAAGTTCCCCCCGTTGTAAATCCTACAGCAGAAGTATCTGGAGTTAATGTTGAAGCTACATCTATACAAACTGGTGAAGTATAACTAAATGTACTTACCGAAGGATTAAGTATAGGCGATGTTAAAGTAACATTTACAGTTATTGAAATACATCCAGTTAGTACATCTTGAACAGTAATGGTATGCACACCAGGAGTTAATCCGCTAAAAATCGGACTAGATTGGTAAGAGCCTCCATCTACACTATATTGATAGTTTGTAGCTGTTGTGTTTAGAGTATATAATCCAATATTAGAATAATCGTTGTTAGCACAAATTTGACTTCCTGCATAATCTAATACATTCCAATCGTTATTATTATAAGTAGGATTTGGTAAAGGAGAAATAGTATTTTTTCTTCTAAAATCTGCACCTTCAGTACCAATACTAGTTGGAGCCCAATTACCGTCTCCAAAAATGCCCCAACTATCTATAAGAGTTGCGCCATTAAATAGACCATAATGATCATTTCCACCAGCTGAGAAATTAACCGAACCTGAACCATTACTTTGTGCTCCTAATGAACCATCGCCACCAAGTATTGAAGTACATACACTTGCTCCTCCTGTTCCTAAAGCTACAACATAAGATGCTCCGGAAGCAATAGTTATATTACTTAATGGTAATGTAAATCCGTAAGCACCACCATTATTAGCGGTTTTTATAGAATAATTCGATAAATTAATTGAAGCACCTGTTCCATTGTATAACTCAATATAAGATAAAGATCCAGAATTAGAATCAGTTGCTTCAGATATAAATAAATCCGTAGGCAATAAAGTACCTGGACTTGAAATAGGCGAAGTAACTTGTATAGTTCCTGTTGGTGTTGCACAAGAAGGTTGAGTTATTACTACAACAGTTGGATCTGGAACTGAATTAATAGTTACATTGATTGTTAATGGGTCCGCACATTCTCCTGCGTTAGGCGTGAATGTGTATGGTGTAGTTCCTGCAACAGTTGTATTTATAACCGCAGGTGACCAAACTCCAACAATTGAATTTAGTGAAGTGGTTGGTAACAATGGTGCAATTGAACCTGAACATATTGGTGCAATAGCTGTAAAGGTTGGTGTTACTATAGTATTAATAGTCACCGTACCAGATGCGGTTGCAGGGCAGTTAGCCGTTGTCATTGAAATAGCATCTATAAAATTACCAACTGATAATTGGGATGTTCCAGCACTTACGGATACAAAACGAAGGGAATAATTAAAATTACTATTTGTAGGGAAAGTATAAGCTACAGTATTATAAACCCAAGCAGCAGGTGTAGCTGAGAAATCTCCTAAACTAACATAAGGCCCACCTATAGGTCCTATTTCTACTCGCATTACATCTGTTCCACTGAAACGACCTCTATGAGCAAAAGAAATATTTACTGTCGAACCTGGTAAAATACTGATGTCTTGATAAAGAGTAGAAACTAGATTAGCATTTAATTCAATAAATTGAGTTCCTGAATAAGAAGGTGTGGATTCATTACCTGAAGACCATACTTCAATCATTCCATCAGATGCAGTTGTTTTCCAACAAGCAAAAACAGATTGATTAACCATTAATGATCCACCTGTAGGAACCCCTATAGGGTCATCAAATCCAGTATTACATAAACTACTTACATTATTTACTACAACAGTATAAAGTCCTGAAACGGTAGTTGTAAAACTAGCTACATTTCCAGGATTAGTTACTCCTGCAGGAACTGTCCATGTATAAGTATAAATACCAGGGGTAGTAACAGTAGCTGTAACGGTTGCTACTCCTCCACAAATTGTTGGACTATTTACAGTTACAACTGGCACAGGATTGATAGATACGGTAGAGGATACACTAATACTATAACATCCTGTAACAGTATTAGTAGCAATTACTGAATATATTCCACTTACTGTAGCATTGAAAGTTGAGACGTTTCCTGGATTGGTTGCCCCAACCGGATAAGTCCAAACATAAGAATAAGTTCCGGTAGGTGATGGCGTAGCTGTTACGATTGCAGGTTGCCCTTGACATGCGGTAGGACTATTAACTGTTACAGTTGGTAGAGCATTAAAAGTCACCGTTCCTGAAGCACTTGTACTTGAACAAGCAGTAACATTATTTGTAATAATAACACTATATGCCCCAGCAATTGTAGCTGTAAAAGTAGCAACGTTCCCAGGAGGGGTTGCTCCTACTGGAACAGTCCAAGCATAACTGTAATTTCCAGTAAAACCTGGTGTAGCAGTTACAGTTGCAGTTTGATTAGCACAAACGGTAGGACTATTTACTAAAACCGTTGGATTAATAGGGTCAACTAAAACAATTGGAGTAGCATATGGATATATACAACCATTTAATGTTATAGAGAAATTAGAATAAGTTGCTGCATTTAATCCGTTAATTACTATTACTCCAGAATTATCCGAAGTTAAATTTAATGGACCAACAGCAGTAGATCCTTGTTGGTAAGATACCCCATAAGTAGTACTTGGAGCCATACCAGATATGGTAATAGTACCATTTGTTCCACCACAAGTAGTAGGGTTTGTACTTACATAAACTGGTTCCGCTTGAATAGTAAAGGTAGCGGTAAAATAGGCTCCATTATTATCAATTAATATATTTTGATCACAGCCGGTTGTGCTTGATGCGCTTCCTGAAATATCATAATATACTTGTAAAACATAATTTCCGGGAGCGTAAGCTGTTAAATTTACTGGAGAGTATGGTGTAGTAGTTCCATTCGCAACTACTCTTTGCCATTTTTGATCTCCTGTCATACATGGTCCTCCCGTTGGGTAGGTACTTCCTGTACAACTTTCGAACAAAGGTAAATCCATAATTTGGAAAGCACTTGGTGTTGTAGCAGCAGGATAAACTCTATAGTTTAAACGAGCACTACAAACATTTGCAGTAGGAGATTTGAATGTTTTTACTTCTGCGCCTCTTAATATAAAGGTATTAGAGTTTTGAACATAGGTTCCTAAATTTGAGTTAGTAAACACATTTCCAATTGGCCCGATAATATCGGTTCCAGAACCTATCGTGTTAAAGAAATTAGAAGTTGCACAATTGGTTAACCATACGGCACTTGCATTACTACCCAAAGCACAGCTACTATTAACCGTAACATCTAGCGTAGTAGAAACAGCACATTGTCCTGTATCTGGTGTAAATGTGTAAGTCCCAGAGGCAGTATTACTTACTGTTGCTGGAGACCAAACCCCTGTTATTGGAGGCACATTACTAGAAGAAGTAGGAAGCACTGGTGCCGGCGTTCCAGAACAAATTGGAGCAGGAGTAGTAAATATTGGTGTAATACTATTAGTCACTGTTACGTTCATTGTTGTTGGTTCCGCACACTGTCCAGCTGTAGGTGTAAATGTATATGTTACAGTTCCTGTTGCTGAAGTGTCAATTGTTGCTGGAGACCAAACTCCAGTTATACCAGGAGTATTTGTAGAAGTTGTTGGCAAAATCGGCGCAGTAACTCCTTGACATAATGGTTGAATTTGTGTAAATGTTGGAGTTACAGGTGTTAATAGGTGTAACAATACATTTTCTGATTTAATAACTTGGGTTCCATCACAAGCAGTATAGGTAGCTTGTGCGGTCATATTAGTGTCCTGTGTAATACACACATTAGCATTTAAATTTGGAGTATAAGGCGCTCCATTTTGAAGCCATTGAAAAGTAACATTGGAAGCGCCACTTGGTAAAAATCTCCAAGCTTCATTATGTGCTTCCCAAGTTCCAGTATTTCTTCCAGGAGGAACAACAGCATTAGTACCAGTTGCATTTTGAATTCCGATTACGCCACTTCCAGAGTTCCAAGTTGTACATGCAGTTCTGTCTTGAATATAAATATCAATAACATTAGAAGTTTCATATAAAACCAATTGGCTTGTTTGAAGACCAACACTATTTGCACAACTAAATTGAGCCTCTTTACTAAAATTTATTACAAAAACTCTACAAGGAGCTATACCTAACACTTGGTAATTAATATTTGGTACCGCTGGAGGAGTTAAAATACTTGGATTAGTATCTTGATAAGGTGCATAAATAGCATTTAAAATTGGGAAGGTAGTACTTGGTATTTGAGCTGTATATGCCCAAGGACAATTTGATCCTGCAGCATGAGTATTAAACGTTACTACACCATTAGAACCGATATTTAAGGCATTGTAAGGCACGCCATAAAAACAGAATTTAAATGGAATTGGTAAATCTCCAGACCAAACGTCATCTATATTTACAGAAACTTGTGTTCCGCCTGTAAAAGGAAATGCTGGCAAATAAGGTGCTGAAAACACATCATACGAAGTAGTATCGTAAGAATCGGTATAGGTAGCTGCTAAATTCACGCAGTTGTTATCTGGACAAATATCTAATTGACCAGGACTAGTAGTTGTTAAATTTAAATCTACTCCAGCACATTCTGGTAATGGTGGGTTAACATATAAGTTAGAAGGTACTGACCATCCACTTTCGCTGTTAGATGTACAAATAGATCTAACATAAACATCATAAAATAATCCAACACTTAATCCAGTAATAGTTGTAGGATTTGTATTCACAATTGTTCCAATTGAACCTGGTCCTGGGGCTGGAGATCCTTGAGGTAAATAAATAATTTCCCATTGTGTTGCGCTTCCTGTTTCCGTCCAAGAAACTGTAGCAGTAGTTAAAGAGTCGGACCCACTTAAAACTAAAGTAGGAACAGAACATGTTGCCGTGCTAGTTGTTTTTGGACCTGCCCAAGAACTAGAACTTGTTGAAGAACATACTGCTCTTACATAAAAGTCATAACAAGTTGCAGAATTTAATCCTGAAATTGTTATTGGATTAGTTGCTGCAACAATAACACCTGTTGCTGTATCTGAAGGTGCTGGTGAGCCACATGGTATAGCAATTACTTCCCATGCTGAAGCAATAGATCCATCGGGATTTGCAGGTTGCGTCCAGCCTAATGAAATGGAATTATATAATACTGTTGCAGACGGTGTGGTCAAAACTATTGGTTTCTGACAAGGTGGTGCAGGAGCGCAAGTAACACTTGCTAACCATCCTGAAGCAACTGTAGTGCCATTAGTAGTAAATACAAATGTTAAAGATCCGTTTGGAGAGGATGAAGTAATTGCTTGAGGAATTGTAGTACCTGAATAAGTTGCTAATAAGATACCTGAAGTTCCAATACCATCGTATACTTGTAATATATCGGTGTTTAATTGTGTATTAAATGCAGTAAATGTTACTGTTACTTGATCACCAGGATTAACAGGGTTTATTACTGTAGTTCCACCATTAAGTGCAGTAATATTATTACCATAGTTTCCTGCAATTCCTCCTGGATCTACAAAATTACCACCACATATTGGTGGCGCAATTGGAGTTGTTGCAGAAATTGGTCCTGACCAAGAACTAGAATTAGTAGCATCACAAACTGCTCTTACATAAAAATCATAACAAGTTAAAGGTATTAATCCTGTTACTGTAAATGGATTAGTTGCTGCAGTAATAACTCCTGTTGCAGAAGCGGAAGGTGCTATTGAACCACATGGCAAAGCAATTACTTCCCATGCAGAAGCAATAGAAGTATCAGGGTTTGCTGGTTGTGTCCAAGCTACTAAAACTGAATTATATAATACAGTTACTGGAGGTATATTTAATACAATTGGTTTTTGACAAGGTGGCGCTGGTGCGCAAGTAACAGTTGCTAACCATCCAGAAGCTACTGTACTTCCATTAGAGGTGAATACAAAAGTTAAAGATCCTTCTGGAGAGGAAGATGTAATTGGTTGAGGAATAAAAGGTCCCGAATACGTTGCTAATAGAATTCCTGAAGTTCCTACTCCATCATATACTTGTAATATATCCGTATTTAATTGTGTATTAAATGCTGAGAAAGTTACGGTTACTTGATCTCCAGCATTTACTGGATTTATTATTGTAGTTCCACCATTAAGAGCAGTAATATTATTACCGTAGTTTCCTGCAATTCCTCCCGGATCTACAAAATTCCCACCACATATTGGTGGAGCAATTGGTGTTGTTGCGCTAACAGGTCCAGTCCAAGAACTAGTATTAGTAGCATCACAAACTGCTCTTACATAAAAATCATAACACGTTAACGGAGTTAATCCCGTTACCGTAAATGGATTCGTTGCCGCAGTGATAACGCCAGTTGCAGTAGCAGAAGGCACAGGTGAACCACATGGCAAAGCAATTACTTCCCATGCTGAAGCTATAGAAGTATCAGGACTTGCTGGTTGTGTCCATGCTACTAAAACTGAATTGTATAATACAGTTGCGGCTGGTATATTTAATACGATTGGTTTTTGACAAGGTGGCGCTGGCGCACAAGTTACATTCGCCAACCAACCTGATGCTATTGTAGTCGCGTTTGATGTAAATACAAAAGTCAAACAACCATCAGGTGAAGATGAGGTAATAACTGGCGGAAGAGTAGGTCCTGAATAAGTACCTAATAAGGTACCCGTTGTTCCACTTCCATCGTAAACTTTTAATATATCGGTATTTAATTGTGTATTAAAAGCTGTAAAAGTAACTGTTACTTGATCCCCGGCATTCGTTGGGCAAATCGTAGAAGAATAATTGGCATTATTTGCATAACTTGCTGAAGGCCCTCCAGTATCTACAAAATTACCTCCGCAAATTGGTGGTGCAATAGGAGTTGTAGCATTAACGGGGCCTACCCAATCACTATTATTCTCACACACCGCTCTAATATAAAAATCATAACATGTTAAAGGAGATAATCCAGTATATATATATGGGTTTTCAAAAACCATTACATCTGCTGTCGTACCCGCTGTTGGAGCAGGCGAACCACATGGCAAAGCTATAATATCCCATGCTGAAGGCGCATTGCCATCTGGATTAGCTGGTTGTGTCCATGCAAGAGTTACCGAATCATATACTACTGTCCCAAATGGGATGTTTAATAAAATTGGTTTTTGGCAACTTGGTGCTGGCGCACATGTTACATCAGCTACCCATCCTGTAGAAGCGATAGTACCATTGGAATTAAAAACAAAAGTTAAACAACCATCGGGTGAGGATGAAGTAATAGGTGCAGGAATTGTTGTACCGGAATAGGTTGCCAATAAAGTCCCTGTTATTCCGTTCCCATCATATACTTTTAAAGTATCATTATTTAATTCTGTATTAAATGCTGTAAAAGTTACCGTAACTTGATTTCCTGCTGTAGGACAAATTGTATTAATGACATTGGTTGAATTATTTGGATAATTACCTGCTTGACCTCCATCATCAACGAATTGCCCACCACATGCTGGGGGAGCTACTGCAGTAGTAAACAAGAAAGGACCTGCCCATGCACTAAATGTTGTGCCACCACCATCACAATCTGCTCTAACCCAATATTGGTAGGCAGTGTCTGGACTTAAACCAGAAACCATTGTATTAGTACTTGAAGCAGTAGTAGTTCCTGGAACTATTGGTACTGTTCCCCCTGCAGGTTGAACTATATATTGCCATGAAATAGCAGCTGGACTTGTCCAAGATAATTGAGCTCCCGTTGGAGTTACCGTAGGTACTGCTAAAGCAGTTGGTTGTGCACAATTTAATTGTTGTATTAATAAGGTGTAAGGATACGTTTGTGTAGCAGAAGTCGAAGACAGTACAATAATATAGGTTTGTCCAGCGGTAACATTCAAACTAGTAATTTCTCTTACTCCCGCAGTTGCATTTGCAACTCCAGCCAAACAAGTTACCCCAACATTAGCACAACCTTGGTATACAAATATACCTGAATTAGTAGCCGCCGGACTCCCTGGAGTCATAGTAATGCTGACAGCTCCAGTTGTTGCAGCCGTAAAGGTGTAAAATACATCATTACCTGTCATATAGTTTGTAGCAGTTCCTGCACAAAGCGCTGGCTGTGTTACATCATAAGTGTCTGCATAATTTGCAGTCGTATCGGATGTGCTATAAGGCAATGCAGGTGGAATTATTATTGCTGTTGGACATGTTAATCCAGGCGTTAATGTTGTGAAGTTAAATGGACCAACCCAGACGCTATCACTGTTAGAACATTTTGACCTTACGTAAAATACATATCCAGTAGCAGGAGTTAATCCAGTAGCAGGATAAGGTAATGCTCCATTATAAGTAACCCCAACTCCTGTAGGAGTTCCTATTGCAGGAACTACTTCAATTTCCCAAGAAGTGTTGCCATTAGCTGACCATGATAAATCAGCAGAAGTTGTTGTAATATTTGTTGCAGTTAATGAAGTACTTGTTGGCGCAATACATTGTTGAACTAATTTAACCTCGTCTATGTACCAACTATTTCCTGCTAATGTAGCAGTTGGTTGCGTATATTCTTTAACAAATGCAATATATACTTGTTGACCAGCATAAGCCGATAGGTCTACAGTTTTTAATTCATATACGTTATATACAGCTGCTATTGTGGTTTCATTCCACGTTTGTACCGTATTAGTGTAGTTGGCAACAATGGTTTGAGAAGCTGCAGTTGTAATAGTGTTTACCTTTATTAAATAATTAACGGCATTCGTATTATTAAGTCCAGTTCTTGTATAAAAAAGTAACTGCCCATTTGATGGTACAGTAACTAAAGGAGTTGCTAAATAATCTGCTGAGGTATTACCAATTCCAATTTGCTTTCTATTTATAAAAGCTGCTTGTGTGCCTGAATAAAAATTAGTCAGAGCTCTATTCCATCTTATTTGTCCTGCTACTGGTGCTGGAACTCCATTGTCAAATACTGCCCATTGATTTCCTGTGGCACCAGTGCCTAAATTCCAAGGCGAGGAAGCTATTGGAGTTGCAATAGCAGGTCCTGTAGTGTTTTCAAATCCCTCTATTCCTGGGGTTGGAAATTGGGAATAACCAATAAAAGAAAACAATAAAGCGAATAGTAAAAAGGTAATTTTTCTCATTATTATTAATTTATTTTAATAAATTTGGGTAAAAGGTAAATTGTTATAATTTCCAAATTTAAAAAAAAATATTAAATTTCGACAGAAAATATCATTAAATAGTGAAATATTATTATTTTTTATTTCTTTAACGTGTGATTTTAATCAAAAACAACATCAATTGCTTAAATTTGTTGCAGATAAATTATTATGATAGAAAAAGAAAAAATAAATTTTGAAAAAACCATAATTGTTGGAATTGTAACCCAAAACCAAACCGAGGAGAAGTTGGTAGAATATCTAGACGAACTAGAATTTTTAACCTATACGGCTGGTGGTGAAGTGGTAAAAAGATTTTGGCAAAAAATGGATAAACCGAACCCTAAAACTTTTTTAGGAACAGGAAAAATAGAAGAAATCAATCTTTATGTAAAAGAGAATGAAATTTCGACTATTGTATTTGATGATGAACTTTCTCCTTCCCAACAAAAAAATATTTCTAAAATAATTGATTGCAAAATTCTAGATAGAACCCATCTAATACTAGATATTTTCGCACAAAGAGCTGAAACTTCCTATGCAAGAACTCAGGTAGAATTGGCGCAATGTATCTATCTGCTTCCTAGATTATCCGGAATGTGGACCCACTTAGAACGACAAAAAGGGGGTATTGGAATGCGTGGACCTGGAGAAACTGAGATTGAAACTGATAGACGTATTGTTCGAGATAGAATTGCCTTATTAAAGGAAAAAATAAAAACTATTGATAGACAAATGTCCGTTCAAAGAGGTAATCGTGGCGCAATGGTTCGAGTAGCATTAGTAGGATATACCAATGTTGGAAAATCTACGCTTATGAATGCTATTGGGAAAAGTGATGTGTTTGTAGAAAATAAATTATTTGCTACTTTAGATACCACCGTCAGAAAAGTGGTGATAAAAAATATGCCATTTCTACTTTCGGACACCGTTGGTTTTATTAGGAAATTACCTACGCAATTGATTGAGTCTTTTAAAAGTACTTTGGATGAAGTTCGAGAAGCTGATTTATTACTGCATGTTGTAGATATTTCGCATGCTGAATTTGAAGATCATATAGAAGCGGTTAATAAAATTTTATTAGATATTAAAAGTAATGACAAACCAATAATCATGGTTTTCAATAAAATTGACGCCTACAAACATTTAACCATTGAAGACGACGATTTAATTACCGAACGGACCAAAAAACATTATACCCTAGAAGAATGGAAACAAACTTGGATGCACACCATGGGAGAAAACAAAGCTTTGTTTATTTCGGCAACCAATAAAGAAAACTTTGAAGAATTCAGAAAAACAGTTTACGAAGCGGTACGAAAGATTCATATCACTCGTTTTCCTTACAATAAATTCTTATATCCCGATTATGCAGATGCAGAGGAAGATAAAGAATAATTTTAAATCAAAAAGACCTTTTAAAATTTAATTAAAAGGTCTTTTTGATTTAGAATAGTTTGATTTTAGAATCCGAAATTTACACCCAAACCAAACACTTCTCTAATTTGCACTTCCGATTTAACCGGATTGGCATTGTCGTCATAGATAGCTTGAAAAGAAACATTGGCCGACATATATTTGTTAACTTTCATTACTAAATTCATTTGATAATCTACATCAATATTTTCTGGTTTATCTAAATAATTTGAATATAAATTCAAAATATTCTCCATAGATATATTTTCCATCAAATTCAATTTATAATATCCAGAAACACTAGCTCCAAATTCGTATCGAATCGTCTTTCCTTGTTCTACACCAAAAGAAGTGCCTAACTTTGTAAACTGCCCATCTACAATTATTAATCTTGATGTTGCTGGTGCAATGTTTACTTTTAAATTATCACTTTTTTTCCATAACATTCCAGGTCCTACTTGTAAATATGCGGGTGAAAAGAAATGCGAAATTCTAGTAGCACCTGTTGGATCAAAACCACTATCCATTTGGGTTTTAAAATTTAAGAATGCAGAATAATACCAATACCCCGAAGCTTTTTTTCCGAAAAGAGAATTCCATTCTAATCGATCATCCGTTTTAGTATTTCGTTCTGCACCTTTTAATTTGGTTAAACCATAAGCAGCAATAAATTTATTATCCCAAACTATAGTTTCTTTTTTATAATTACAATCGTAGTTTAATCCAATATTTCCAGCAATACTTGAGGTTCCTCCAGCCATCCAAGCATTATTAAATGCCGATTGATTAAATAAAAAGTTGATCTTCCCGGTTTTTTTCCATCCGTTAGGCAACTCTTCCGTTTTCCTGGCTGCTGCAGCTTCGTTTTGCTTTAAATTTTCTTTTTCTGCTGTTTGTGCAAATAGAAAAGTAACGCTAAAGAGAAACGTAATTGTGTAAATAATTTTATTCATATACTCTTTGTTTTTTATTGATTTGCAAAGGTATTTAAAAACATAATCCTTCCAAAATCAAGAAAATTATAAACGGCAAATAAAAGCATTAAAATACAGAATGAAAATTTTGTATATGTAGTACTTAACTATCTAAAAATTAATAGTTTATAATTAAAAACTATTTAACTTTTCCAAAATAATAAAGGGGAAACGCATAATTTTTTTTCGACGAATAACTCCAATATTCGTTAATAAGCACTATTTTTGGTTGTGTAAAATGTGGTTTTACCGTTTTTTATATAGTGGTACGGCAGAACAAGCTTCTCCATACATAATGCTTTTGGCAAATGGTTGCAAATGCTGAATTGCGAAAATATAAGCACTTTCTGGAACAGATTTTTTAGAACAGCCTTTCAAGATAACAGCTTTATCTTGGTAGGTATTATAATTAATTTTAGAAAGAACATCTTGAAATAACGAAGTTTCAAGATCCGTTATACTACCTAAAACAACTTTTTTAGCAAATGGAGAAACATAAACAGTTACTAAAATACTTGCCCATGCAGGAATTATAGCATCTGTAGAACAATGAAGGGCAACAAAATGATCTTGATATTGTCTCCAATCATGATTTTTTAATGCTTCTCTAAAGTCTTTTTCTTTCAAAAGAAAACCTTCAATTAGCCAATTTGAAATATCAATTTGTGTTCGAATTCCAATTGGATAGTGATCTTCTAAGTCAAAAACTTGAAGGGAAGAATTGGCAACTTTATTTATTATTTCGTCCATGTTATAGTTTTCACTTTTAGCTGAAGTACATATTTACAAATTACTATTCACAAACCCCTTCACCAATTGATAGGCGTCTTCCTTGGCCACATCCAAATCATAATTTTTAATGATTTTATCAAATTGTGGAGCCGTTGCCAATTCCACGTGGGCTTTAGCAATTCGCATATTGATTTTATCATCACTTTCGGTAGAACGTTCTTTTAGTCTTCGTTTTAGTTCGTCCACACTTGGTGGTTTAACAAAAACTGCTAAGGTTTCTTCTGGAAATTTCGATTTAATTCGCAATCCGCCAGCAACATCAATATCAAATATCACGTTTTTGCCTTTTGCCCAGATACGTTCCACTTCACTTTTTAAAGTTCCGTAAAAATTATCACGGTAGACTTCTTCCCATTCTATAAAATCATCGGCTTTGATGTGTTTTTTAAACTCCTCAATCGACATGAAATAATAGTCTTTTCCATCTACTTCTTGCCCACGAGGTTCCCGTGTTGCAGCCGAAATGGAAAACTCCAAATTCAAATCTTCTTTGGTAAGCAAATGCCTTACTATGGTCGTTTTTCCGGAGCCCGATGGCGCTGAGAATACTAATAATTTTCCTTTATTCATTATTTTGTCATTGCGAGGCACGAAGCAATCTCATCCTCATTTATTTTGTAAAATTAATACCTACAAGGTTAAAAAACCTTGCAGGATGTTAAAGAACATTAAGCACTTGCTCTTTAATTTTCTCCAATTCGTCTTTCATCATCACCACCAATTTTTGCATTTCGGTGTGGTTGGATTTAGATCCCATGGTATTGATTTCGCGGCCCATTTCTTGGGTGATAAAACCTAATTTTCTTCCGTTGGCTTCCGTTCCAGCAAGGGTTTCGATGAAATAATTCAAGTGGTTTTCCAAACGAACTTTCTCTTCGGTAATATCGTATTTTTCTAAATAGAAAATCAACTCTTGTTCAAAACGGCTTTCGTCAACAGCAAGTTGCAAGTCTTCAATGGCAGTTCGCAATCTGTTTTTTACGGTTTCCACACGTTCGGCATCGTAGGCAACAGCATCATTCATTAACGTCATGATGTTGGCGATACGGTGTAAAAATTCTTTTTCTAAAGAAACACCTTCATCTTTTCGGAATTGCGCCATGTTTTCTAGCGCTTGATCAATCACTTTCTGGATTTCCTTCCATTCGTTTTCATCAATTTCTTCGCGTTCTGTTTTTAATGCATCCGGCATTCTAATTGCCATTTTCATTAATTCTACTTCATCTGCAAGAGGCATAATGGCTTTCATTTGGGCAATATATCCCTTAATAATAGGCACGTTGATTTTAGAAGAAGTGTCTTCTCCAGTAACTTCAATATACAAAGAGAAATCAATTTTTCCGCGTTCCAATCGTTGGGATAACTGGTTGCGTAAACCCAATTCCATTTCTCTATAAATAGAAGGCATTCGAGTATTTAAGTCTAAACCTTTACTGTTTAGTGATTTTAATTCTACGGTAATCTTTTTGGTAGGTAATTGCAAAGATGCTTTTCCAAAACCGGTCATGGATTGTATCATTCTATTATTTTAATTGACTTCAAATATATAAAAAAGTGTTCAGTGTTCAGTGTTCACTGCTCAGTTTTATAAGGACATGCTACTGAATACTGAATATGGAGCACTGATTACTGATCACTACTCACTTTCTTCTGAGTTACTAAATAAACTCCCACAAAAATTAATAATGCCGATAGTAATTTTATCCAACTCAGTTCGTCTTTACCTAATCCTACAGCGAAAATAGTTGCAAAAAAAGGTTGCAAATAAACAAAAACCGCAATTGTTGTGGGGTTTAACTCTCTCATGGAAAGCAAGTTGAATAAATACGTAATAAAGGTAGAAAATACTACTACAAATCCAATTTTCCAAAGGATATCCATCGGGATAATAGCCCATTGTACGGCCTGGAATTCATTCCATCCGAAAGGTAAAACCATGATAAATCCGAAGGTATAAATCCATTTTACGAAAGTGAATGCGTTGTATTTATCCATCAATTTCTTAACGATTACAAGGTAAATTCCATAAGAAAAGGCATTGGTAAAAACTAATAAATTTCCTAAAGTAGCATTTGGAGCATTCACCATAGATTTTCCGTAAAGGATTAAAGTTATGGTTCCGGCCAACCCTAAAAGTATCCCAATAACTTTTCGTTTTCTCATTCGTTCTTTTATAATAAAAGCCGAAAGAATTAAAACTATCATTGGCGTGGTAACCATTAAAACGGCTCCCATAATTGGCGAAGTATAACTCAATCCTTTAAAAAAAGAAAGCATGTTTAAAGCTACTCCAAAGAAAGCAGCAGCAATAATTCGAGGAAAATCCCCCATTGCAATTTTTTCTTTTGGTCCGAAAAAGGAAACTAACCAAAATAAAATAACGGCACCACCTACCCGCATGGCAATAAATCCAAAGGGTTCTACGTATTTTGGCATTACATCTTTGGCAATGGTAAACGTCACTCCATAAATTATAGACACTAAAGTTGCGGCTAGTAAAGCCCATTTTCTTTTAGACACTTGCCATGGCTTTAGTTAATTTCAAAATATTGGGTTGCGTGTTTCCAATAAAAATTTCACCATTAAGAAGGATAACAGGGCGACTCAAAAAGGTATAATGTTGTAAAAGATATTTTTTATAATCGTCTTCCGTCAAGGTTTTATTTTTCAAATCCAAGGACTTATACAATTGTGCTTTCTTGCTGAACAAAGCCTCATAACTTCCGGATAAAGAATGTAGTTCTTCTAGTTCTTGTTCGGTAATTGGATTTTGACGAATGTCGTGAAATTCCAATCTATCCGAATTAGGAAGTGATTTTATGATTTTCCTGCAAGTATCGCAGGAGGCTAAATAATATATTTTGTTTGTCATTGGAATTTCTTTTTGCAAAAGTAGGATTTTGAACTGAATATTGAGGTCTTCCAATTCAAACCTTTAAAATAAATGAGTTAAGAAACTATTAATTTAGCTATAGTGTAAGGTTGCTAGGATTATTCTGATTAATTTTGAGAAAAATTATAATAATGAGTACATTTACTAAAACGATATCCATTCGTTGGGCAGATCTAGACCCCAATTTTCATATGCGTCACACGGCTTATTATGATTTTGGAGCACAACATCGTATAGAAATTCTAGCACAACAAGGCTTAACGATGCAAGTCATGAAAGAACAGCATTTTGGGCCCATTGCTTTTCGGGAGGAATGTGTTTTTAGAAAAGAAATTCATTTGGAAGATCAAATCACTATTAGTACCAAAATTGGAAAAATGAAAGCCGATGCTTCTCGATGGACCATCGTGCATGAATTGCGCGACGACAAAAACACCCTTTGCGCGGTTATCACTATTGACGGTGCTTGGATGGATACGCATTTGCGGAAGCTAGCAATTCCAACGCCTAAACTGGCATTGGATGTGATGAATTCCATACCGAAAACAGACGATTTCATATTATTATAATTTAAAAAAATCACTATGGAAACCAGTTTTAACATTAACCAAACCAGCAGAACGGTACTTCGCAATTTTTTAGAAAATCATTCTTTAGAACAATTGAATGCTATTCCTGAGGGTTTTAGTAACAACCTTATTTGGAATATTGGTCATTGTATTGTAGTGCAACAAATGTTGGTCTATAAACTATCCGATTTACCTATGATGATTTACGACGAAATGGCAGATAAATATAAAAGAGGAAGCAAACCAGAACATTCTGTAAGCCAAATAGAAGTAAACGAAATGAAGGCGTTATTGTTTTCTACTTTAGAAAAAACTAAAAAAGATTTTAGCGAAAAGCTATTTCAAAACTATAATGAATTCACCTCGATGTCGGGTTTTACCATGAAATCTGCAACGGATGCCATTGAATTTAACAACTACCATGAGGCGCTTCACCTCGGAATTATGATGCAAATTAGAAAATTTATATAAACTTAGTACCTTTGCTAAAAACAAACTAAAATGAAATTTAATACTAAAGTAATTCACGGTGGACAACACCACGATAAAGTAACTGGAGCAGTAATGACTCCCGTTTTTCAAACCTCCACTTATGCACAAACTAGTCCGGGGCAACCTGTGGGAGATTACGAATACAGCCGTGCTGCTAATCCTACACGTCAAGCATTAGAAGATGCTTTAGCAGCGATAGAAAATGGTGCTCGAGGATTGGCATTCGCTTCTGGTTTAGCAGCTACTGATTGTTTGCTACGCATGTTTAAAGCAGGAGACGAAATCATTGCAATGGATGATTTATATGGTGGAACCTATCGATTATTCACTAGATTATACAAAGATAGCGGCATCAAATTCCATTTTGTGGATATGAACGATTTGGATAAATTCCAATCTTTAATCAACGAAAACACCAAATTGGTATGGGTAGAAACGCCAACCAATCCGTTAATGAAATTGGCAGACATTCAAGAAATTGCCAAAATTACGAAAAAACACAAGCTGCTTTTTGCAGTAGACAATACGTTTGCAACGCCTTATCTGCAAAAGCCACTAGATTTAGGTGCTGATATTGTAATGCATTCGGCAACCAAATACCTTGGTGGTCATAGCGATGTTATTGCTGGAGCACTAATAATTAAAGATAAAACTTTGGGTGAAGAATTGCATTTCAAGCAATTCGCAACTGGAGGAACTCTAGGGCCAATGGATAGCTATTTGGTTTTGAGAGGAATTAAAACCTTGCATTTACGCGTGCAAAGACATTGTGAAAACGGAATGAAAGTTGCCGAATTTTTGAGCAACCATCCGGAAGTAGAACGGGTATATTATCCTGGTTTGCCAGATCATCCGCACCATGATATTGCTGAAAAACAAATGAGTGGTTTTGGTGGAATGGTTTCTTTTACTTTCAAATCGGAAAAAAAAGCAGACGCCATTTCCTTTTTAGAAAAACTAAAAGTATTCACTTTAGCAGAATCTCTAGGCGGAGTTGAATCGTTAGCGAATCATCCGGCATTAATGACACACGCATCCATTCCAGAAGATAAACGATTGGAAGTTGGAATTACCGATGACTTAGTAAGATTGAGTGTAGGAGTGGAAGATATTTCCGATTTAATTTCCGATTTAGAACAGGCATTTAGATAAAAGGTATTGCCGATAATGTGTGAACATTCATTTATTTTTAAAACCGTTAAGATATTAAGATTCATTCATAGTTATGAAAAGCTTAATATCTTAATGGTTTTAATTTATTGGTAAATATTTTGTGTTTCAAAATCCCAGCTGAACTTATAAAGTAAATAACAAATACAACTAGAGTTTATGTATTAATTAAAGTAATATATATACCCTAAATTTAAACCAACACACCAGTCATTACTTTTGTTTTCTTTGTAAAGAGCTTTGTTAGGATTTAATCCATCTACCCAGTCAGAAAAGAAATATTGTCCTCTTACTTCTGCAAAAAGTGAATGGTAGTCAGATAATTTATATCGGGTTCCAATTGCCCCTGTTACTGATGCCACAGTCATTCCACCATTTTTATAGCCTCCCATATATTTTCTAGGGGTGGTTACAGAGGTTCCTAATTCTCCTAAGGTCGATCTACTAGTTACACTCACATAATTAACATGAGGTCCAAAACTTATATAAGGACTGAAACTATAGCCTCTGTTATAATCATCTGTTTTAAATGGGTAATATTCAACTTGAAATCCCAAAGAACTATAAGAAGTTGATCCGTACATGCCTCTAAGTTGATTAGTAAATACCGAGGTGCTAGATGCGTCAACATATTTACCATAATGTTTAAAATCAGCTTTGGTGTAAGATATTTCCAGCCTTAATTTAAAATTATCTTGAAGACCTTTAAAATTATTTATTGTTGACAAATAATAGGATGCACCTATAGAGAATCCACTATTTTTTTCAAAATTTTCAAAATTTCCCCTCTCCCCATAATCGGACTTAAAAAAGACGGGACCAGTAAAAACTCCAACTTCAGTATAACTGCCGCCAAATCCATTTTGAGAATAAGCAGAAAATGTAATTGTTAAAATGGTAATAAAAAGAATTGCTTTTTTAAGCATAATTTTTTTTTTAATTATATAATCGTCAAATATATGAAAACATCATTAGTAATGAAATAAAATAAAAAAAATACTTAAATAAGTGTGAAAAAAAGTTAGAAAGGAATTAAAAAAAGGAGATTATTTTAATTATCATCAAATATTACTAGAGAAAATATAATAATTATGAGAATATAAAAAAAATTGTGCCGTTATTTTAATAAAATGTATATTTGTCAAATATTACGAAAACGTTTTCTTAAACATTAATATTATAATTTTATGTCACAAAGTATCCACAACTTTATTGAAGCGGTTGCTAAAAAAAACCCTAACGAGTCTGAATTTCTACAAGCAGTTAAGGAAGTTGCCGAAACAGTAATCCCATTTATCGAAGAAAATAAAAAGTACGAAGGCAAAATGCTTTTGGAAAGAATGGTTGAACCAGAACGAGTTATCATGTTCCGTGTAACATGGATTAACGACAAAGGCGAAACTCAAGTTAACAGAGGTTACAGAATTCAAATGAACTCTGCCATCGGACCTTACAAAGGAGGAATTCGTTTTCATCCATCGGTTAATTTAAGTATTTTGAAATTCCTTGCTTTCGAGCAAACTTTCAAAAATAGCTTAACCACTTTGCCAATGGGTGGAGGAAAAGGTGGAGCTGATTTTGATCCAAAAGGAAAATCAGATATTGAAATCATGAAATTTTGTCAAGCTTTCATGACCGAATTATCTAAACATATTGGTGCTGATACCGACGTTCCTGCTGGAGATATTGGTGTTGGTGGAAGAGAAGTTGGCTACATGTTTGGTCAATATAAAAGATTAAGAAATGAATTTACTGGAGTTTTAACTGGAAAAGGAATCTCTTTTGGAGGTTCATTAATACGTCCAGAAGCTACAGGATATGGTGATGTGTATTTTGCACAAAGCATGCTTGCAACTAAAGGAGATAGCTTTTCAGGAAAAACTGTAGTAGTTTCTGGATCTGGAAATGTTGCGCAATATGCAACTGAAAAAGCTACGCAATTGGGTGGTAAAGTAGTAACAATGTCCGATTCTTCAGGATATATCTACGATGCAGACGGAATTACAGCTGAGAAATTAGCTTATGTAATGGAAATTAAAAACATTAACTACGGAAGAATTTCAGATTATGTAACTAAATTCCCTAATGCAAAATTCGTTGCTGGTAAACGTCCTTGGGAAGTTAAATGTGATATTGCACTTCCTTGTGCTACTCAAAATGAGTTAAACGAAGAAGAAGCTAAAACATTAGTTGCAAACGGATGTATCTGTGTGGCCGAAGGTGCTAATATGCCTTCTACTCCAGAAGCAGTTATTGCTTTCCAAAACGCAAAAATATTATTTGCTCCAGGAAAAGCTTCTAATGCGGGTGGTGTTGCTACCTCTGGTCTTGAAATGTCACAAAACTCTTTACGTTTAAGTTGGACTTCAGAAGAAGTTGACGATAGACTTAAAGCAATTATGGCAAATATTCACGCAGCTTGTGTAAAATATGGTTCGGATGCAACTGGTTATGTTGACTATGTGAAAGGTGCTAATATTGCAGGTTTTGTTAAAGTTGCCGATGCAATGCTTGCTCAAGGTATCGTGTAATAACAACCTTAAAACTTATATACTAACCTTCTTTCTGTTCGGAAAGAAGGTTTTTTTATTGCGTTATATGAAAATAGATATAATTGCGTTTTATAGTATATTTGCAATTGTAATCTATAGAAAATAATGCTCAAGAGAATTTCATACATCCTAGTTTTATTCAATTTTGCCTTTGGTTTTTCTCAAAATAATCCAAAGTGGCAAGGCTATTTTTCATTCAATCAAATTACAGATATTTCAGAATCTTCTCAAAATATTTTTGCTTCTTCGGAGAATGCTTTTTTCTCTAAGAATCTAGGCACTAATGATATTAAAACCTTCACGTCAGTAGACGGATTGGAAGCCGAAACTATTACTGCTTTTTATCATAGTGAAACAGTAAATAAAACCTTTGTAGGTAACAGCAATGGGTTGTTGTTAATAGTAAACCAAGACGGAACCATTTTATACAAAGCGGGAATTCGTGATGAGGTTCCAGTTCCAGCCGGAATAAAACAAATCAATCATTTTTTAGAATACAACAATAAACTTTATATTTCTACCAATTATGGTATTTCTGTTTTTGATTTAAACACTTTCGAATTTGGCGATACGTATTATATGGGGCCACAAGGAACTTATATATCCGTGCAACAAACCTGTATCAACAACGGATTTATTTATGCTGCTACCCAAGGAAATTCCGCCGGAAGTGGTATTAGAAAAGTGAGTTATACCAATCCGTTTTTAAACGATTACAACCAATGGGTGGATATTTCTGGATACTATTGGGATGGAATTGCCACTTTTAATAACTTGGTTTTTGCCGCGAGAACGGATAATAAATTAATGAAATACGATGGAATTTCTTTAGTTCAAATAGCACAATATTCGCAAAAAATAGTTGACATTAGAACTTACAACAACTACTTAATTGTTGCCACACTCAATGAAGTTTTTGTTTACGATGCTACTATGATTCAAGTGTATCATATTCAAAACACGCAAATACCCAACATTTCACCAACCTTTACTTGCGCAACGGTCATCAATAATGAAGTTTACATTGGTACCACCGAAAACGGGGTGATTACCTCTAGTATTTCCAACCCTACAACCCTGTCGGTTTTACTTCCAAACGGACCAATTGCAAATAAAATTTTTAGGGTAAAAAAAGCTCCGAGTAAGTTATGGGTGACTTATGGAGCTTATGACAATTCATTTGTTCCCACTCCAGATTATTCTCAAAAACCTATTAGTACCTTCAATGCTCAAACAGGCTGGAGCGTTATTCCGTTTAGTCAATTATTCGGAGCACAATCGCTCACGGATGTTGTTCCCAACCCTAAAGATGAAAATGAAGTTTATGTTTGTTCTTTTCAAAGTGGTTTGTTAAAAATTAAAAATGGGGTTACTTCCATTTACAATGAGTTGAGTTCTCCGCCAAACGGTCCCGAAAGCCAACAATGGGTTCCTGTAATTCCAAATTATATTTCGGTAAGAATGAATGGAGCAGCATTTGATAGTAAAAACAATCTATGGATATCTAATGCTCTTGTAAATAAGCCTCTTAAAGAATTAAAATCTACAGCGCAATGGCAAACGTATGATTTTGCTAGCTTGATGGAAAATCCTTATTATGAGAGTTACGGGAAAATGGCAATTGATAAAAACGATACCAAATGGGTGCCTGCATTTCGATCCAACGGATTAATGGCATTTAATGAAAAATACAGTAATAAATTTTTAAGAATTAAAACAGGTTCGGATGGAAACCTACCTTCTATTAGTGTTCGATGTGTAGCAGTAGATAACAAAAACCAACTTTGGATAGGCACTATTCGTGGCTTGCGAATCATCCCTTCCGTGGATTCCTTTGTTACCGAAACCGACATTCAAACCAAAGCAATCATTATTCTAGAAAATGATTTAGCACAAGAATTATTTTACGATCAATTTATTATTGATATTGCTGTAGATGGCGCCAACAGAAAATGGGTTGCTATTGCCGATTCGGGAGTGTACCTTGTATCGTCTAATGGGCAAGAAACCATTTACCATTTCACCAAAGAAAATTCTCCTTTGCCTTCTAATAACATCAACGATATAGAAATAGATGGTGTTACTGGCGAAGTGTTTTTTGCTACCGACAAAGGATTGGTTTCTTTTAAAGGAACTTCAACTGCTGCAAGTGGCGATTTGAATAGTGTATATGCTTATCCAAACCCAGTACGACCAGAATATATCGGAACGGTAAAAATTGCCAATTTAACCAATAAAGCTACCGTTAAAATTACCGATATTGAAGGAAATTTGGTTTACGAAACCACTTCCGAAGGTGGTACTATTGAATGGGATACTACTGCTTTTGGCAAATATAAAGTAGCCTCTGGAGTGTACATGATTTTAGTTTCCGCCCAAGATGGTATTGAGACAACTATTAAAAAAGTAATGATAATTAGATAAAAGTTTGTTGTTTATAGTTTGTGGTTTAACGACCACAAACTATAAACCACAAACTATAAACCACAAACTATAAACCACAAACCATAAACTATAAACCACAAATAATGTTGGTAAAAACCAAAGCGATTGTTCTTTCCTCCTTAAGATACCAAGAAAAAAGTTTGATTGTAAAATGCTTTACGCTGTCGGATGGGCTAAAAAGTTATTTCGTTCCGAGTGCTTATTCTGGAAAAAAATCCAATCAAAAAATTGCTTATTTTCAGCCATTAACTATTCTAGAAATTGAAGCCAGTCATAAGAATAAAGGCACTTTAGAACATTTTAAAGATATCAAACTTGCCACGGCCTTTCAAACCATAAATACCGATGTGGTTAAGAGTACCATGGTGATGTTCCTTTCGGAAATGCTCCACCATAGTATTCAAGAAGAAGAAAAAAATGAAGATTTATTCACTTTTTTGGAAACGGCTTTAACTTGGCTCGATACCCACGAAGAAACTTCCAATTTTCATTTGATTTTACTTTTAGAAACTACCAAATTTCTAGGCTTTTACCCAGACATTTCCGATGTTGATGCTAAATTTTTCGTTATGAATGAAGGATTTTTCACTCCTTTTCAAGGAATTAGTTGCCTCTCGGAACACGAAACTTTTTTGTTTCAAAAACTAATTGCTTTAAAATTTGACTCCGACCAAAAAGTATTTGCAGGAATTGAACGTCAAATACTACTAAAAATTCTTTTGGAATATTATACCATTCACCTCGACGGATTTAAAAAACCAAAATCACTAGAGGTTTTAAAAGAAGTTTTTAGTTAAGTAGCTTTTTAACTACTTGAACTTTAATTTTATTATATTTGTATAAATAAAAATCTGATTTATGAACTCTAATTATCGTTTCAAATTTGATACTGAACCTACAGACAATGAATTGAACTTATTGATGAAAGATGTATTGAAAGACGTAAAATCAAGAGCAAAAACTGCGGAAATAAAATTTAAGAAACTTCAAAAACTTCAAATTGAAAAAGCAATCCAAAGACAAAACCAGCAAATAAATGGAAACGTTTAGACCAAAACTTCTTTTTAGAACTAAAAACGGGAAACTTGAAAGATTTTATTCAGACATCAATCAATGGGCTAAACCTATTTTAGAAAGTTGTAGTGTTTAATTTTTTAATTTTCATTCCATCTTAATTTACCCCAAATGAAGAAAGTATTCATCCTTTTATTTTTTGCAAATGCATTTTTCGCAAATGCACAACAGAAATACATTACGGAAACGGACATCCATTATTATGACGAAAACACTAATAAAAAAGATCCGTATATAAATTCTCAATGTACTCTGGATTTTTATTATCCCGAAAATAAAAAGGATTTTGCAACAATCATTTGGTTTCACGTTGGCGGACTAACAAAAGGGAAAAAACAAATCCCTAAAGCCCTGAAGGATAAAGGCTATGCCGTAATCGGTGTGGAATATCGACTTTCTCCTAATGTTACTGCGCCAGCCTATATTGAAGATGCTGCAGCAGCAGTTTCCTGGGTATTTAATACTATTGAAAAATATGGAGGTAACAAAAAATTAATTTTTATTTCCGGACATTCTGCAGGTGCTTATTTGGGAACAATCATAACTATGGACAAGTCGTATTTGGCAAAATACAGCATCGATCCTATGGAAATAGCCGGACTAATTTCTTTTAGCGGACAAGCCATTACACATTTTACCATCCGAAAAGAGCAAGGAATTAAAAGCACGCAACCAACAATTGATAAGTATGCTCCAATTTTTTACGTTAGCGCAGATACCCCTCCAATTTTGCTCATAACTGGCGATCGCGAAATGGAATTATTAGGGCGTTACGAAGAAAATGCCTATTTCTTACGAATGATGAAATTGAACAACAATAAAGATATCCGATTATATGAATTGCAAGGATTTGACCATTCCGGAATGGCCGAACCAGCCTACCCTTTATTATTAAATGAAGTGGAAACTATTTCCAAAAAAATCCTTGAAAAGAAGTAAAAAATCCTCTTAAACACTTCATTTCAAATCAAAACCTCAACTTTTGACTTTCAACTTTTGATTTCGGCATAAATTTATTACTTTCGCAAATCGTTTATATAAAAGGCAAAATGAGCACAAAATTCACGGAATACAAAGGACTTGACTTGCCAACGGTAGCGTCAGAAGTTCTAAAATTTTGGAAAGAAAAGAACATCTTTGAACAATCAGTAACTTCACGAGAAGGAAATACCCCATTCGTTTTTTTTGAAGGACCACCTTCTGCTAACGGATTGCCTGGTATTCACCACGTAATGGCGCGTGCTATTAAAGATATTTTTTGTCGTTATAAAACGCAAAAAGGGTTCCAAGTGAAGCGTAAAGCCGGCTGGGACACTCATGGTTTGCCAGTAGAATTAGGAACCGAGAAAGAATTAGGCATCACTAAAGAAGACATCGGGAAAACCATTTCGGTAGAAGAATACAACGAAGCGTGTAAGAAAACCGTAATGCGCTATACGGATGTTTGGAACGACCTTACCGAAAAAATGGGTTATTGGGTAGATATGGAAGATCCGTATGTGACCTACAAATCCAAATACATGGAAACCGTTTGGTGGTTGCTAAAGCAAATTTACAACAAAGATTTACTATACAAAGGCTACACAATACAACCCTATTCTCCAAAAGCCGGAACAGGATTATCTTCTCACGAAGTAAACCAACCCGGAAGTTATAGAGATGTAACGGATACCACCGTAGTCGCACAATTTAAAAGCCCCCTAACCCCCGAAGGGGGAACTGCAAACGATGTCTTAAAAGCATTTCGTCTTTCCTCCCTCCCCTTTGGGGAGGGTCGGGGAGGGGATTTATATTTCCTTGCTTGGACCACCACACCTTGGACTTTACCAAGTAATACAGCATTAACCGTTGGACCAAGAATTGATTATGTTTTGGTAGAAACGTTCAACCAATATACCTTCCGTCCTGCGAAAGTTATTTTGGCTAAAAACCTTGTTGGAAAACAATTCGGAAAAGGATTTTTTGAATCTAACGAACCTTCTGATTTTGAAAATTTTAAAGAAGGAGATAAAAAGATTCCATTTCAAATTCTAGCCGAATGCAAAGGCGCTGATTTAGTTGGAATTCGTTACGAGCAATTGATGCCATTAGCGTTGCCGTATCAAAATCCAGAAAATGCGTTTAGAGTAATTGCTGGAGATTTTGTTACCACCGAAGACGGAACTGGAATTGTACATACTGCACCAACTTTTGGAGCAGATGATGCTAAAGTTGCCAAAGAAGCAACTCCAGAAGTGCCGCCAATGTTAGTTTTGGATGAAAACGGAAATCCAGTTCCTTTAGTAGATTTACAAGGTAAATTTATTCAAGGTTTGGGAGAATATTCTGGCAAATACGTTAAAAACGAATATTACAACGATGGGGAAGCCCCCGAACGTTCTGCCGATGTGGAAATTGCCATCCAATTAAAAGAAGAAAACAAGGCTTTTAAAGTCGAAAAATACGTACATAGTTACCCACATTGTTGGAGAACCGACAAGCCAATATTATATTATCCGTTAGATTCTTGGTTCATCAAAGTAACCGAAATCAAAGATAGAATGTTCGACCTGAACGATACCATCAACTGGAAGCCAAAAGCAACTGGTGAAGGACGTTTTGGAAATTGGTTAAAAAATGCCAACGATTGGAACTTATCGCGTTCCAGATATTGGGGAATTCCATTGCCAATATGGAGAACCGAAGACGGAACGGAAGAATTATTAGTTGGATCGGTTGCAGAATTATGTTCGGAAATTGAGAAATCTATCGCAGCAGGTTTCCAAAAAGAAAATCCGTTTCAAGGGTTTGAAGTTGGAAACATGAGCGAAGAAAACTACGATTTAGTCGATTTACATAAAAATGTAGTCGATGGAATTGTGTTGATTTCCCCTTCCGGAAAGGAAATGAAACGGGAATCCGATTTGATTGATGTTTGGTTCGATTCGGGTGCGATGCCTTATGCGCAATGGCATTATCCATTTGAAAACAAAGATTTAATTGACGAAAATAAAGCATTCCCAGCCGATTTTATTGCGGAAGGAGTGGATCAAACTCGTGGATGGTTCTATACTTTACACGCTATTGCAACGTTGGTTTTTGATAAAATTGCTTATAAAAATGTAGTTTCTAATGGATTAGTATTGGATAAAAACGGACAAAAAATGTCCAAACGTCTAGGAAATGCTGCAGATCCATTTGAAACTTTAGCAGAATATGGTCCGGATGCTACACGTTGGTACATGATTTCTAATGCCAATCCGTGGGACAATTTAAAATTTGATTTAGAAGGAATTGCTGAGGTTCGTAGAAAATTCTTCGGAACTTTATACAACACCTATTCGTTCTTTAGTTTGTATGCTAATATCGATGGTTTTACCTATGCTGAAGCAGAAATTCCGTTAAACGAAAGACCAGAAATTGACCGTTGGATTTTATCCGAATTGCATACTTTAATACAAGAAGTAGATGATTTTTATGAAGAATACGAGCCAACTAAAGCAGCAAGAGCCATATCTAATTTTGTGCAAGAAAACCTTAGTAACTGGTACGTTAGACTGTGCAGAAGACGTTTCTGGAAAGGCGAATATGGCACCGATAAAATTGCTGCCTACCAAACATTATACACGTGTTTGTTAAACGTAGCGAAACTTTCGGCACCAATTGCTCCTTTTTTCATGGACAAACTTTACAGAGATTTAACGCAGGCAACACAATCAGAAGAATTTGACAGTGTACATTTGGCAAAGTTTCCAAGTTCGGTTGAAAACTTTGTTGATAAATCGTTGGAGAGCAGAATGATGAAAGCTCAGACGGTTTCTTCATTAGTATTATCCCTTCGAAAAAAGGAAATGATTAAGGTGCGACAACCTTTGCAAAGGGTAATGATTCCGATACTTGACGAGAACCAACGTGCTGAAATTGAGGCAGTTTCTGAGTTGATAAAAGCAGAAGTAAACGTCAAAGAAATTGAACTTTTAGACGATGCATCGGGAGTATTAGTGAAGCAAATTAAGCCTAATTTCAAAGCCCTCGGACCTCGATTTGGGAAAGATATGAATCTGATTGCTAAAGAGATACAAGGTTTAACGGCGGAACAAATCAATGAGTTGGAAGCCAAAGGTGAACTGTCACTTGTTATTTCAGGAAATAGTGTAATTTTAACCTCCCAAGATGTAGAAATTACTTCACAGGATATACCGGGATGGTTAGTTGCAAGTGCCAACGGAATTACAGTGGCTTTAGACATAAACATTTCTGAAGAATTAAAGCAGGAAGGAATAGCAAGAGAACTGGTAAATAGAATTCAAAACATTCGTAAAGATTCTGGATTTGAAGTTACAGACAAAATAAAAGTTCAAATTCAACACCATGTGGAATTGGAACCAGCAATAAAAAATAATGAAGAATATATTATGTCGGAAACCTTAACCAAGGAATTACTTTTTGTAGAAGAAGTACCAAATGGCATAGAAATTGAGTTCGACGATATAAAAACTAAAATATTAATCTCAAAATAGAATACAGATGATTGATGAAATAATGAAATACTCCGAAGCTGATTTAGCCGAGTTCAAAGAAATTATCCTTAACAAAATTGAAAAAGCACAAACCGATTTAGAATTAATCAAAAGTGCTTATATGAATGATTTAAATAATGGTACCGACGATACATCGCCTACTTTTAAAGCATTTGAAGAAGGAAGCGAAACCATGAGTAAAGAGGCAAACTCGCAATTGGCAATTCGTCAAGAGAAGTTCATTCGCGATTTAAAAAATGCGCTTTTCCGTGTAGAAAACAAAACCTACGGGGTTTGTAAAGTAACTGGAAAGTTAATTGGTAAAGAACGATTGAAAATCGTTCCTCATGCAACTATGAGTATCGAAGCGAAAAACTTGCAACGATAAAACCTCTTTTTATATACAATTCAAAACGCTCCTTTTTAGGGGCGTTTTTTTTAGAAAAATAATACTACTTTTGCAGTCAGCAAATCCAGAAAAACATGAAACTACGCAATTCGGCATTTATTATCTTTTTGATATTAGTTATAGATCAATATTCAAAGATGTTTGTAAAAACGAATTTTGTTTTAGGCGAACAAGTAGAAGTTTTTAGATGGTTTAAAATTTTGTTTATTGAAAATGAAGGAATGGCTTGGGGAACTGTTATTCCTGGGGAATATGGCAAGTTGTTTTTAACGATTTTCCGAATTTTCGCTGTTGGTGCCATCGGATATTGGCTTTGGGATGCTACTAGAAAAAACAGATCGCGCTATTTAATAGTTGCTATTTGTTTGATTTTTGCAGGAGCATTCGGAAACATTATTGATTCGGTTTTTTATGGCGTAATGTTTGACGATAGCCACCACCATCTAGCCACATTTTTCCCAAAAACTCCTTACGGAACTTTGTTTCATGGTAAAGTGGTAGATATGTTTTACTTCCCTTTTATTGAAGATTATTTAATGCCTAGTTGGGTTCCTTTTCTTGGCGGAAAACAAATTACGTTCTTCAATGCTATTTTTAATGTTGCCGATTTTGCTATTTCTACCGGAGTTGGAATCTTGATTTTCTTCAACAAAAAAGCTTTCGCACATTCTAATTAATACAACACTTTAGAATTTATAAATCCTATTTGGAGTTACGCAATAATCTAGTTGGATGTCCTTTTCAGAAGCATCTTCTATGATTTCTTCTGCATCAAAGAAAGATAACCCTATTTTTATGGTTTCGGGCTTGCATTCCGATAAAAATATATCGTAAAATCCTTTCCCATAACCCACTCGATTTCCTTTTACATCAAATGCTAAAAGCGGCACAAAAACCACCTCTATTTTAACCACAGGAACTTCCAAGCCATCAATAGGTTCTGGAATATTATAAGCGTTTTTTTGGAATTTGGTATTGTCCGTTAAAATGTAATGTGTCATTCCCAATGTTGCAAAATCACTTTTGGAAACTACAATTTCTTTATCTTTTCCCGCTAAAATATGCAGGAGGAACTCGGTATCAATTTCTTTTTGTTCGGCAATAGTTACAAATAAATGATAGTAGGATTTATCCCAAATATCCAATGAAAGCAACCGATTGGCAATTGCCAAACTCCATTCTTCCACTTCTTCTGAAGATAATTCGTGCCGTAATTCTTTATATTTTTTTCTTAGTTCTCTTTTAAACATAAAAGTGTTTCCTTCAATTCGTCTATAAAAATAGTCAAATGTTGGACTTCAACGTGATTCATCAGCACAATTTTATACCATTTATTTTCCGCATTGTGGGTTTCTGGAACTAAATCGTATTTTTCGGCTATGCTTTTCGGAATAAATTCGGAGTGAATAGTTACAATATTCATGTGCGGTTCTCTAAAATAGCGGATGCCTAAATTATCCAATTCGGAGCATAAATATTGGGTTCGCATTTGCAAAACACTCACTTTTTCAAACCACTCGTGTGGTCCGTAAGTAAATAAAATCATCCAAACGGCAACCGCATTAGCACCAGAGCGACTTCCGCAAAGGGTTAAATCCATTCCTTCTACATATTGCGCTTCTTTGGTTAGTACATTTTCAATTAAGCCTTTGCGGCAAATGAAAACGCCAGTGCCATAAGGTGCTTGCAGCATTTTATGCGCGTCAATAGTAATCGAACTAATTTTCGGATTACTGAAATTGATTATCGATTTTTCATTGCTAAACGGATATACAAATCCGCCATAAGCACCATCAATGTGGAGTTTATATTCTAAATTGTATTTTTCTAAAATAGTGGTATAAACTTCGGGATTGTCTACCGAGCCAAACATGGTCGTTCCCATATTGGAAACCACGATAAAGTATTTTTTTCCGTTTTCTTTGGCAGTAACAATAATTGCTTCTAATGCCAGTGCATTAATTTCTCTGTTTTCAAATGCCACCGGAATTTTCAACCAATCCAATTGCAATACATTTGCCGCTTTTGGTATAGAATAATGCGTGTCTTCCGATGTCAGAATTACAATTTCTGCCAGCATTGCTTGGTTTTTATATTGGAATAAATTCCGATACATCCAAATGGCTTGAATGTTGGCTTCGGTTCCACCCGGAGAAATATAACCATCATATCCGTTGGGATTTGCTTTAAAAACATCTACAGCCAAAACATCCAACACTTCTTTTTCCAATACGTGCGTTCCTTTAAAAGCACTTTCCGAATCGCCTAAAGTGTGGCATCCAATGTGATTGGGGTTGGCAACAAACGTTTGTAAAACGGGAGCATCCTTTAAAAAATCAGCATCATAAAATACTTTATCGTCCAATTTGGAGGCAGGATAACCCAAAGAGGTGTCTTTGGCAAAATTCACGTTAGCGTTCAATGCCTTTTGTACCTTGTTATTTCGTTCTTCTTTGGATAATTTTTTCCAGTAAATCATAGTTTGAAAATTTCCTCAAAACTACTCGAAGACAAGTGCTTAAAATATGATAATTGTTAGGTTCCCGATTTGTCTTTTGGCCAACTAATAGTAAATGATTATGCCATCGTCATTGTTGTAGATGGCATCGTCAGACATAATTATGCCATCGTCAAAGTTGTAGATGGCATATTCATACATAATTATGCCATCGGCAACATTGTAGATGGCATCTACATCTAATTTTATGGCAAATATATATATTACGTTAGCATATAATTAGATAATTAGAGTAGCAATAAGTTTGTAGATGGCAGCAAAAAGTAATTTTATGGCGGCTGTAACCTTGTTGATTATAAATTTAGCCAGGATAGTAGTATTTATTCATTTAAAATCTATATTTGAAAAGAAATAAAGTTGAACTGTTGTCATACAAAGCCACCCTATATTGGGTAGATTGGTCCAACTTTATCATACATATAAGATTTGGTAGCCATATAAGAATGAATGACAATATCTCACATAAGGAAATATTATTAACTAATGAGTTTATTCATTGGTTAATAAAAACGAGAAACTATATTGAACTTTTTGAAGATTCCGACACTTCAGGAAGTGACCCTTTTGATAGTGCAGGATACATTGAAAACGAACTTATTTTAATTGAGTTCAAAGACAATATAAGTAAAGGTATGGTCTTGTATAAGAATAGTAAAGGTTCGTCTATTGAGAAAAAAATAGGTCAAGTTTTAAAGCAAATTTACAGAAAAGAGGATGCAAGAATTTATAACTCTATTTCAAGTTTTTATACCAAAGATAAAATCCCAAACGCATTAATAGTTGCAAATAGAATTTCTGAAAATGCTTTAAAATTATTAATTAAAGTAATCGAAGAAAGACAAAAAGAATGGTTTTTTAATGCTGAAATTATTGTTTGGAAAAATAAAAATGGTAAAACTTTATATAAAAACAAGTCTGTTAACATTAAGACTAAACCTGACTCACAAATTGAATTTCCAGAATTTAAAAATACAGCACCTAAAAGAAAAGACAAGTTAAATTTAAAAGAAGTTGAAGGGATTTTTAAAACCATTAATAAATCAGAAGAGTTTGAAATGTTTATTAAATACTGCAAACAAATTGGAGCAAATATATCTTTTAATATCACAAACTTAAACGTTAAACTTAATAAAACAATTTTTGGAATTTGGCCATTTGAATCAAATATTGAAAAAGGAATAAGAATAACGTTTAATATTGAACAAATCAACAAAGAACTAAATTCAAATATTACTAATTTTAATGACTTAAATATTATAAGAAATGAAAATAAATTAGGTTATTTAGGTCATAATGCCTTTGTTAAAAATAAAGTAGAAATGCAGAATTTAATAATGAATTTAAGGAAATAAATACGGCTATCAAACCGAAAAATAATAGAAAATTTATTACTAAATACCCGCTCCCCGAAGAGTTCTTCAGTAACTTTACGCTCTGCATTCTATGGCCTCGTAGCCACAAACACCAACGCGCTCGCTCGTGTCCTACGGAATTACAAACTGGGCGGGAACTACCTTACTATAACACCTTCAACAAACAAAATTGGCACTTCTTCGGTGGTTTCTTCGTTAATGGTATTTTTTCGGAAGATGAATTTTTTGTCGTATAAGGTGTTTCCTATGAAGTAGGTCACCATAAACTCATTGTTGAGTGCTAGCACACTCTTTTCTATCATTTCTACTTTTACTACTGAAACCGATGGCACTTGCACGTAGGCGTGACGCAAGAGTGCCGTTTTTTTCATTTCGCCATCTAATGTGCCAAAGGCTTTGGAAACGACCATTACGCCGTCTAAATTGAAGTCGGAGTCGTTAACTAGATAGACGTTCCAAACTTTTTCCATAAAGTCATCGCTCCATTCGGAAATGGCTGCTAGGAATACGTTTTCTACTTCGGGGATGGTGATGTCTGCTTTCATGATTGTTGTTGTTTTGCCACTAATACACTAAGTCTCGAAGGTTTTTTTCTTAACTCAGCCGTGGTTTATTAAGATGGTGTTGCTTAGTAGTATTATTTTCACTCGACAATCATTGCCAAATAGCCCTGATTGGAGAGGAAATCCTGGCATTGCGATAAACTAAAGTGGTATTGGATTGCTTCGTTCCTCGCAATGACAGATTGAAACGGAAAGCAGGAATTACCTTTACTAAAATGCCCGAAACTTTCGCTTCTGAAAATTACTAGATTGATTAGTGCCTCGTAATGACTAGATTGACGCTTTGAATTGCTCTAAGAATCGGATGTCATTTTCGTAGAACATACGGATGTCGCCAATTTGGTATAATAACATTGCGATGCGTTCAATTCCCATTCCGAATGCAAATCCGTTGTAGTCTTCGGGGTTGATGCCGCAGTTTTTCAATACGTTTGGATCTACCATGCCGCAACCGCCAATTTCTAACCAACCGGTACCTTTGGTGATGCGGTAATCGGTTTCGGTTTTTAGTCCCCAGTAAATATCAATTTCGGCACTTGGCTCGGTGAAAGGGAAATAACTTGGGCGCAAACGAATTTTAGATTTTCCGAACATTTCTTTGGTAAAATACAAAAGAGTTTGTTTTAAATCGGCAAAAGAAACGTCTTTGTCAATATACAAACCTTCGACTTGGTGGAAAATACAGTGCGACCGCGAGGAAACCGCTTCGTTGCGGAATACTCTTCCTGGAGAAATGGTTCGGATAGGCGGTTTGTTGTTTTCCATGTAACGTACTTGCACGGATGAGGTGTGGGTGCGCAACAAAACGTCGGGATTGGTTTGGATGAAAAAAGTGTCTTGCATGTCGCGTGCCGGATGGTATTCTGGCAGGTTTAATGCGGTGAAATTATGCCAATCGTCTTCAATTTCTGGTCCTTCGGAAACGTTGAATCCGATGGTAGAAAATATGTCGATGATTTGGTTTTTAACTATAGAAATAGGGTGACGAGAGCCAATAGAAATAGGTTCGCTCGGGCGGGTTAAATCGCCATAGAATCCTTTTATTTCTTCTTTGCTTTCTAGTTCTTCCTGAATGGATTTTACTTTTTCTTCGGCAACCGCTTTTAGGGTATTGATTACTTGCCCGAAGTCTTTTTTCTGGTCGTTAGGAATGTTTTTGAACTCGGTGAAAAGTTCTTTCAGCAAGCCTTTACTTCCTAAATATTTGATGCGGAATTGCTCTAAAGATTCTTTGTTTTTGTCATTGAATGCTTTAGCCTCTTCGATATGTTGTTTAATCTTGTCTATCATCGGGATTTCTTTGAAGGTGCAAATTTAAGTAAAAAGGTTGTAGGTTGTAGGCTGTAGGTTGTAGGTTTTTTTAAAATATTCTACAATCAACCATCATTAATCCACAATCGTTAATCAATTAGTTCTTTTTCGATAAAATAATTCACAATGGCTTCTTTCATTAAAACCGATTGTTCTCCTGCTTTTAAAGGCGGAAGTTCCTCTTTTATGATGTAATGGGGCCAGCCTTCTTTATCTACATAATCAAATTGGTAATAGCCATAAGGCTCTAGCAATCGGCAAATGGCGATGTGCATGAGGTTTAGTTTTTCGTCTTTTTTAAATAATTGTTGGAACCTGCCAAATTCTTGCACTCCGATAAGGTAAATTATGGCATCCAAATCTAAATCCTCGCCTTGCGAAAATTGATTGGAAAGGATGGACACGACATTTTCCCAGCGTTCTTTTAGTTGTATATCTCTTGACATTTTTATTTTTTAGAGGAAAGAAAATAGAGAAAAGACCCTAGGCTTGCCGAACAGAGCGAAGCTAAAATAGATCGTTTCCCTAAAAATTTCTATTAGATTGCAAATATATCACATTTAGAGTCTTTTCTCTTTGTTCTATTATCTATATTCTTTTCTGTTATCTTTGCAATTCATTTTTAGAGAAATTATGGGCTTTATAGATATTGTTTTAGGTGCATTATTGGTTTTTGGATTGATTCGTGGTTTACGAAACGGACTTATTGTGGAATTTGCTTCGTTGATTTCGTTTTTCGTAGGAATTTATTTAGCAGTAAAATTTTCTTCGGTACTTGGAGATAGCAAAACGGCTAAAGTAACTGCTTTTGTAATCATATTAATAGTCGTCATTATTGGAATTCACTTACTAGCAAAGGCCCTTTCTAAAATTGCTAGCGCTATGTTGTTGGGAGGATTAAACAAAATAGGCGGTGCTGTTTTTGGAACTTTAAGAACAGCTTTGTTCTTGGGCGTGATTTTGAGTTTATTTCAAAAAGTAAACATCAACAATACTTTAGTTTCCAAAGAAACACAGGCTAAATCTATGTTTTTTAATCCGATTTTAAAAACCTCGGAGTTTATGCTGCCGGTTTTATCGAATTGGTTTATGGATTTGAAGAAGAAGGTTTAGTTTTTAGTGGTCAGTGAGCAGTGAGCAGTGCTCAGTGATCTGTCCCGTCAGTGCTCAGATTCGGAGCCTCAAAATTCATATTAAAAGAGTGAAAATTCATGTTATTAACCTGAAATTTCACTCTTGTTACCACAATTTTCAGTCTTTTAGACTCAATTTTCATTTTTTGGTCTTATAGACGGATTGCAGAATACTGAGCACTAAATTCTGCTTTCTGCTTTCTGAACACTGAACACTTTTTTAAAGCATCCCTAACTCCAACTTTGCTTCTTCGCTCATTAAATCTTTGCTCCAAGGTGGATCAAAAGTAATCTCCACTTCGCAAGATTTAATAGTGTCTATTTTAGTTACTTTTTCTTCCACTTCACGTGGCAAAGTTTCAGCAACTGGACAATTAGGAGAAGTTAAGGTCATCAAAACTTTTACTTCATTTTCTTCATTAATCATTACATCGTAAATCAATCCTAATTCGTAAATATCTACTGGAATCTCTGGATCGTAAATGCTTTTTAAAACTTTTACAACCGATTCTCCTAAATTAATTTCGTCTTTAAATTCTTCCATAATTATTGCATTGCGAGACCTTAAAAATCTCACGTTAGTTTTTGTTTTTAATTTTTAGCATTAAATGCCAAAGCGTACATTTTTATTTGTTTGATCATCGAGACTAATCCGTTGGCACGTGTTGGAGAAAGGTGTTCTTTCAAACCAATGGCATCAATAAAATCGGTATTAGCATCTAAAATATCAGTGGCTTTTTGGTTAGAAAAAACACGTATCAATATAGCAATAATTCCTTTGGTAAGTATGGCATCACTATCGGCAGTAAAGACTATTTTGTCTTCCATTAATTGGCCATGAACCCACACTTTAGATTGGCATCCTTTAATGATATTATCTTCCGTTTTGTATTGTTCGTCGATCAATGGCAACGATTTCCCTAAGTCGATAATATATTCGTAGCGTTGCATCCAATCGTCAAATAATGAAAATTCGTCAACTATTTCTGCTTTTAATTCTGTAATGGTCATCTGGGGATATTTGGAATTATTTTGGATTAGCCAACAACACTATTTTATTTACAATTTTTTCTATTTCTACTGGAGGAACTCCATGATCAAAATCTAAGGTTTGGTACTCTTTTTCTTTATAGGAAACTTTTAAGTTGGCAATAGCAGCGCCATCGTAAAATCGTTTTTGTGTAGGGTCTTTAAAGGTTGCTAAGCTATCTAATTTCACTAATTTAAAAAGACCAACTAACGCATTCCAATCGGCATCTGAAATCTTAGTTGCATTTCCTTTGCTTTCCTCTCCACGAGTTTTATTGATAAATACTTCGTGATTTTGAATCGTTATTTTTTGATAAAAACCTCTAGTATTAGCGGTGTATACAATTTCCGCAGTAGCAAGGTCATTTTGAGATTCTTGCGAACACCCTTTTGCCATAAAAAGAGTGATAAATAATAGTGCAATTGTTTTCATAAATTTATTTTTTAAGACAACATCATTTGAGCTTTTTTTACTCCTTCTACAAAGATATCAATTTCTTCTTTGGTATTATAAAAGGCAAAACTTGCTCTTATCGTTCCCGGAATTTTAAAGTAATCCATGATTGGTTGCGCGCAATGATGTCCGGTTCGTACTGCTATTCCTAATTTATCGATAATCGTGCCAATATCATACGGATGAATTCCATCAATGTTAAACGAAATTACCGATGTTTTTTCTTTAGCGGTTCCGAAGATTTTTAAACCTTCTATTTGTAGTAATTTTTCAGTTGCATAAACCAACAATTCATGTTCGTGTGCAGCAATGTCATCAAAACCAATTTCATTAAGATAATCTATTGCAGTTCCAAGCACAATTCCTGCTTCTATATTTGGAGTACCTGCTTCAAATTTATGTGGTAAATCGGCATAGGTAGTTTTCTCGAACGAAACCGTTGCTATCATTTCTCCACCACCTTGATAAGGAGGTAATTTTCTAAGCCATTCTTCTTTTCCGTACAAAATTCCAACTCCTGTTGGACCGCATATTTTGTGACCAGAAAACACATAAAAATCGCAATCCAGTTCTTGAACATTTGGTTTTAAATGTGGTACAGCTTGGGCACCATCGATTAAAACAGCTGCTCCAACTTGATGTGCTTTGTCAATAATATATTTTACTGGATTTAAAGTTCCTAACGCATTAGAAATATGATTGACAGTAACAATTTTAGTTTTATCAGAAAGTAATTTATCAAATTCAGAAAGGATTAATTCCCCATTTTCGTTCATCGGAATTACCTTCAAAACAGCACCTGTTCGTTCGCACAACATTTGCCAAGGAACAATATTACTGTGGTGTTCTAAAGCCGAAACCAATACCTCATCGCCCGATTTTAATATCGAAGCAAAACCATTGGCAATAGCATTAATTCCGTGGGTTGTTCCCGATGTGAAAATCACTTCATAAGGAAATTTTGCGCTAATATGAGTTTGAATTTTACCACGAGAAATTTCGTAAGCATCTGTAGCTAATTGGCTTAATGTGTGAACGCCACGATGAATGTTGGCATTAATTTCTTCGTAATACTTTGTAATGGCGTCAATCACAACTTTTGGTTTTTGTGAAGTAGCACCGTTATCGAAATATACCAAGGGTTTTCCGTTTACTTTTTGTGAAAGTATCGGAAAATCGGCTCTTATTTTATTTATATCTAACATCCTTATTTATAAAAATTCTAAATACAAAAGTACACATTTTGAAGTTGAATTTTCTCAAACGTTTGTTAATAAATTAAACCGTGAAAGAATTATAAAAAATCAAGCTTTAAAAGCTTATTGAACTTAATCTGACACAAGTGTAAAGTAAATAGTTTCGCTTTTTTTTATAAATTGCATGAAAAATGTTTCAAATGAAAAAATTCTTTAAAATCTTTGCTGTTTTACTTTTCTTGCTTTTAGTTTATCTTCGAACAGCAATTTATCCACAACTCGATTTAATATCTGGATTTGCATCCAAAAGCGTGGCTTCGGGTCATTTTTTGGATAATCGATCATTGGAAACCATCCAACAGGGAGATAACGATATTCCGAAAATTGATTGGGCAAAAAACACAATTGATGCTACTGAAAAATATGTAACAGCAACAGTTTATGGTTTAAAAGAACGTAAAGCCATATATCGTGAAGGACTTGGCGCAACTTTAATCAACGACGATTTTGACGTTTCAAAACCTTATAATGTTCCAAAAAGAAAAAAATTAGAGAACAATTTACCTTTTCCGTATGGAAATAACGAGCCAAAAGACACGGTTTTTACCAATATCGATTACAAAAAATTAAATGCTACTGTAGCAAATGCATTTGATAAAAAAGGTGAAAAATCAAAGCGAACTCGGGCTATTTTAGTAATATATAAAGACAAAATTATTGCCGAAAAATACGACACTAATTTCAATAAAAATTCTAGACTTTTAGGCTGGTCGATGACTAAAAGTATCACGGCTACTATGTTTGGTATTTTGCAAAAACAAGGTAAAATAGATGTTACAAAACCTGCGCCAATTACCGAATGGAAAAAGGATAATCGTGCTAAAATCACTCTAAATGATTTACTGCACATGAACTCTGGCTTGGAATGGGAAGAGAAATACGATAAAATTTGTGATGCTACCAAAATGCTTTTTCAAGCCGAAAACATGAGCCGAGCACAATTGGAAAAACCCCTTGCATTCGCACCCAACACCCATTGGAATTATTCCTCGGGAACTACCAATTTATTATCTGGGATTTTAAGAAATCAATTCAAAACCCATCAAGAATATTTAGATTTTTGGTACACTAATTTGTTAGACAAAATCGGGATGAATTCGGCGCTGGTTGAAACCGATATGGCTGGAAATTTTGTAGGTTCCTCTTATGGATGGGCAACTGCGAGAGATTGGGGAAAATTTGGTTTATTATACCTCCATAAAGGCAACTGGAATGGCGAGCAATTGTTTGACGAAAGTTGGGCTAACTATGTGGCAACACCTACCAATACTTCCAATGGGAGATATGGCGCACAATTTTGGTTAAACGCAGGAGGTCATTTTCCAGATGTACCAAGAGAAATGTATTATGCCAGCGGATACCAAGGGCAAATGGTTGCAATTTTCCCAAGTCGGGATTTAGTAATTGTACATCTTGGCTTGAGTGAAAAATTTGACTTCAATAGGTTTTTAAGTGGGGTTACTGGAAGTTTATCAAAAAAGAACTAAGATAAAAACAAAAAAGAGCGCAAAGAATAAAATCTTGCGCTCTTTTGATAAATTTATCGGTCTTATTTTATAAATCAAATCCTAAACTAACCCCTAATTTAGTAGCAATAATTTTAGTAATTCGTTGTTTTAATTCGGGTATTTTAATGCTTTCGATGACTTCGTTAGAAAAGGCATACATCAATAATGCCTTGGCTTCTTTCTTCGGAATTCCGCGTTGTTGCATATAAAACATAGCGCTTTCGTCCAATTGACCGATAGTGCAACCGTGCGAACATTTTACATCATCTGCAAAGATTTCCAATTGTGGTTTTGCATTTATAGTTGCTTTATCACCTAATAAAATGTTATTATTTTTTTGAAAAGCATTCGTTTTTTGGGCTTCTCTTTCAACATAAATTTTTCCGTTGAAAACCCCTGTAGAATTATCGGCAAGAATCGTTTTATAGTTTTGATGGCTTTCACAATTGGGTGTAGCGTGATTTACCAAAGTGTAATGATCTACGTGTTGCTTGTCACCAATGATGGTAATTCCTTTTAAAGTCGAATCAATTCGTTCGCCAAAATGATAGAAATTCAGGTTGTTTCGAGTGATGTTTCCACCAAAAGAAAACGTATGAACCGAAACTCTACTTTCTTGTTTTTGAGAAATATAGGTGTTATCCACCAAGTTTGCCGATTGCAAATCATTTTGAATTTTATAGTAATCTACGATAGCGCGTTTTTGAGCAAAAATCTCGGTAACGGAATTCGTCAACACAGGATTTTCATTCAAACTTTGATGTCTTTCTATAATTTGAACATGAGCATTTTCTCCCACAATTACCAAGTTTCGTGGTTGCACCATCAAGGCATCTTCCACTCCGGTAGAAAAATAAATGATCTCAATTGGTTTTTCAACTACCTTGCTTTTTGGGATATTTATATAGGCTCCTTCATTTGCGAAAGCGGTATTTAGTGAAGTTAAACTCTCTTCTTTGCTGGCAATTTTGTTGAAATATTCATCAATAATCATCTTGTATTTTGGTTTGGTCAATGCCGAAGACATTAAGCAAACATCCAATCCATCGTGGGAAGTAGAGGATAAAAACGAAGAGAATTTTCCATCCACAAAAATCACTTTAAAAGTATCTATTTCGTGCAAAAAGTATTTTTTTACTTCTGCAAATTCAATAGAATTTTCGTGTTTTGGAAACACCGAATAATCATTTTTCAAAATGGAATTCAGCGAAGTATATTTCCAAGCCTCCTCTTTTTTGCTTGGAAAGCCTTTATTTTCGAAGTTTTTTATTGCTAAAGTACGAACATCATGCAACTGAGAAGTCACATCAATTTGCTCTTCAAATGCCATGAAAGACGATACTAATTTTTCTTTTAAATCCATTTTATTTGTTTATGGTTTATGGTTTTTAGTTTATGGTTGTAAGAACCATAAACAATAAACTACAAACAGTTAGACTAATTCACTTTTAATCCAATCGTATCCTTTTTCTTCCAACTCGTAAGCCAATTCTTTTCCGCCTGATTTTACTATTTTTCCATCCATCAAAACGTGAACAAAGTCCGGAATAATATAATCTAACAAACGTTGGTAGTGCGTGATTACTAACACCGCGTTATTTTCGTTTTTAAGTTTGTTTACGCCGTTAGCAACGATACGAAGCGCATCAATATCCAAACCAGAATCGGTTTCGTCTAGGATGGCTAATTTTGGTTCTAACATTGCCATTTGAAAAATTTCGTTACGTTTTTTTTCACCACCTGAGAAACCTTCGTTTAACGAACGGGATAAAAACTTACGATCCATTTCTAACAATTCCGATTTTTCACGAATTAATTTCAGCATTTCGTTGGCCGGCATTTCTTCTTGCTTGTTGGCCTTACGTTTTTCATTAATGGCTGTTTTAATGAAATTGGTAACCGAAACTCCAGGAATTTCTACGGGATATTGAAACGACAAGAAAACCCCTTTATGTGCTCTTTCCTCAGGAGCCAATTCAGAAATGTCATCCCCTTCCAAAAGGATTTCACCTTGAGTAACCGTATAATTTTCATTTCCGGCAATAATGGAAGAAAGTGTGCTTTTTCCAGCACCATTTGGTCCCATTATGGCATGAACTTCTCCAGCATTTACTTGCAGGTTGATTCCTTTTAATATTTCTTTATCTTCGATGGAAGCGTGTAAGTTTTTTATTGATAACATTTATGGTTCTTTTTATTCGTAATGCCCTTTTAAAGACAAAATATTTAATATTTCTATGGTTTCTTCTTCTGTAACTCTATAAATTATTCGGTGTTCTTGATTTATTCTTCTAGACCATCGGCCAGATAAACTATATTTTAAAGGTTCTGGTTTTCCAATTCCTTCAAATGGGTGCAATTGGATATCATTAATTAAAGCAGTAATTTTATTCATAATTGCTTTATTGCCAGATTTTTTCCAGTATTCCCTGTCTCTTTGGGCTTTTTCAGAATAAATTACTTCCACAAATCTTCCAATTTTATTTTTACTCCTTTCCCTTCCTTAATGCTTTGCTCTGCCTCCAAAATTTCTTTTACAAACTCCGGATTATATGGTTTTTCTTCGTCTTTAACGATTTCAAAACCCAATGATTTTGCCAATGATTTCAACAATGGAAAATCTTTTTTCTTAACGTTTTTTAAAATTAATTCCATAATATTAATGTTTGAAATTATAATTTATTTATTCTGCATGCTTTATTTCGAACAATTTTAAAAGTTTTTTCTCAACAATTCTAGCATTAAAAAGCGCTGGTCTAACTTTTACAGATGAAAAATCATCAAATGGAAAAGGGACTAAAACGATACTATTTTTCATTTTTAATAGGTTCTCCGTCGTTTATTGAATATATTTCTGCTTCTTCCTTCAAAAAATTAAAAGCAGGATTTGAAGCAATACCTTCCATCCACAATTTTTCTTTATTTTCTTCTTCCACCAAAATTATCACACGGACATTTTGATTTTTTTGTTTCAATGAGTAATTAAGTTTTAGATCACCAAATTGATTGGTGTGCGTTTTTATTTCAATTGCTCTCATTTTATAAATTTTAATTCAAATATACAAACTTTACCCAACACTTCCTTCCAACGAAATTTCCAATAATTTCTGAGCCTCTACAGCAAATTCCATTGGTAATTTATTCAATACTTCTTTACTAAAACCGTTTACGATTAAAGCAATAGCTTTTTCAGTTGGAATGCCTCGTTGGTTGCAATAAAAAACTTGGTCTTCTCCAATTTTAGAAGTTGTGGCTTCGTGCTCAATTTTTGCGGAAGCATTTTTACTTTCGATGTACGGAAACGTGTGTGCGCCACAATTATTTCCCATTAAAAGCGAATCGCATTGCGAAAAATTACGGGCGTTTTCGGCATTGGCACTAATTCGAACCAAACCTCTATAACTATTTTGCGATCTTCCTGCCGAAATTCCTTTAGAAATAATAGTTGATCTGGTATTTTTTCCCAAATGTACCATCTTGGTTCCGGTGTCGGCTTGTTGGAAATTATTGGTTACCGCAATCGAGTAAAATTCGCCAATAGAATTATCGCCTTTCAAAACAACCGATGGATATTTCCAGGTTACTGCAGACCCAGTTTCGACTTGCGTCCAAGATATTTTTGCATTTTTTTCGCAAATTCCTCTTTTAGTAACGAAATTAAAAACTCCGCCTTTACCTTCTTTATTTCCTGGGTACCAGTTTTGTACCGTTGAATATTTAATTTCTGCATCTTCCATGGCAACTAATTCTACCACGGCAGCATGCAATTGATTTTCATCTCTGCTTGGCGCAGTACAACCTTCAAGATACGAAACATAACTACCAGCATCCGCAATTAAAAGCGTTCTTTCAAATTGACCTGTACCGGCTTGATTGATTCGGAAATACGTAGATAATTCCATTGGGCAACGAACGCCTTTAGGAATGTAACAGAAACTTCCGTCAGAGAAAACAGCCGAATTTAATGCGGCATAAAAATTATCTTTTTGCGGAACGACTGTTCCTAAATATTTCTGAACCAATTCTGGATATTCGCGAATCGCTTCCGAAATACTCATGAAAATAATACCTTTTTCAGCCAATGTTTTTTTGAAAGTAGTAGCAACCGAAACCGAATCGACTACAATATCCATTGCGACATTGTTCATCATTTTTTGTTCGTCGATCGATATTCCTAGTTTTTTGTACATTTCCAAAAGGTCTGGATCAACATCGTCCAATGTTTTATTTGGATCTGCTTTTTTAGGTGCTGAATAATAGGAAATCGCCTGAAAATCTGGTTTTTCATAATGCACGTTTGCCCATTCTGGCTCAATCATTTGCTCCCAAGCCCGAAAAGCCTCAATACGCCAATCGGTCATCCATTGCGGCTCTTCTTTTTTCAAAGAAATAGCACGAACAATATCTTCATTTAACCCAATAGGAAAGGTCTCCGAATCTAATTCGGTGTAGAATCCGTATTCGTATTCTTTAGTTTCCAATTCGATTTTTAAATCGTCTTCTGTATATTTTGACATTATATTTTTTTTAAAACCATTAAGATATTAAGTTTCATTAAGTCTTAATTTTCTTAATTTCTTAATGGTTCAAATAATTAATTTCTGGAATTTTTATAGTGAAAAACTTTCCCCACAGCCGCAAGTTCTGCTTGCGTTAGGATTATTAAATACAAATCCTTTTCCGTTCAAACCGCCAGAAAATTCTAAAACCGTTCCGGCTAAATACAAAAACGATTTTTTTTCAACAGCAATTTTTACGTGATTATCTTCAAAAACCTTATCGTTTTCACCCAATTCTTTATCGAATTTCAATTCGTAAGACAAGCCCGAACAACCACCGCTTTTTACGCCCACACGAACGTAATCTTGAGATGGGTTAAAACCGTCGTCTTGCATCATATCGATAATTTTTTTGCTTGCAGTATCGGATACTTTTATCATAACATTATTGTTATTTATTTTAAAAGGAGTTCTGAAATTCGCAAAGAAACACTCTATTTAATTATGGTTTCTTTGAAAACTCTTTTGGTTCCTTATTTTGATTTTGTCTAAATAAAGGACAAAGTTACTACAAATATCCTTTTTTCCCACAAGCAATAACATTTTTATAACGTATGATTCGATAGAAAAAATTGATTTATGTCACATTTTTTGTATTTTTATTGCAATTTTGAAAAACCATGAAGCATAAACCCAACATTCCAGCCTTTCTCCTTTGGGAATACGATTTAAAAACCTTCAACTATGACAAGTCCTATAAGATTGTTATTGAAAGGGTATTAGAAAGAGGGACTATGGAAAATTGGAAAGAAATTGTTTCTTACTACCCCATCGAAAAAATTTTAGAAACTATTGATTGGTCTGCTCAACTTCAAGAAAGAGATAAAAATTTTAGCAAATTGTTTTTAAAATCCGATTATTTCAATGCTGTGTAAAGATCCCTTTATTATTAAACCTGAAACTTTTACCTTAATTCAAGAATTACAATCTTTGGATGTTTTGAAAGAGTTTTATTTGGTTGGAGGAACCGCTCTTGCTTTGAAATTAGGTCATCGAAATTCTATCGATATTGATTTGTTTACCCAAAATGATTTTTCAACTCAAGAAATTGAAGAAATAGTATCTCCAAACAATACTTTTAGCAAATCTTTCGAAAGAAAAAACACTTTGATGTGTTTTATAAACACGATTAAAACAGATTTTATTAAACACGATTATCCATTTGTTAAAGAGCCTATTACCGAAGAAGGAATAACCTATCTTTCACTTGAAGATATTGCAGCCATGAAATTAAATGCAATAGTTGGATCGGGCAAAAGATTAAAAGATTTTATTGATATTTATTATCTTCTAGAACATTTTTCGGTAAACCAAATGCTAAACTTTTATCAAATAAAATACCCTAATAGTAATAAATTAATTGCTTTAAAAGGCTTAGAATATTTTGGCGATATTGATCCCAATATAGATCCTCCAATTCTAAAAAAACCAATTGCATTATCTAAAATTAAAAAAAGAATAATCGAAGGCATTTTACACATAAACAAAACTTTTTAACAAATGAAACTATACCCAATAGAAGCAGGAAATTTTAAATTAGATGGTGGAGCAATGTTTGGTGTGGTGCCAAAAACCATCTGGAATAAAACCAATCCGGCAGACGAAAATAACCTTATCGATATTGCTGCGCGTTGCCTTTTAATTGAAGAGGGGAACCGTTTAATCCTTATTGATACTGGAATGGGGAACAAACAGTCGGATAAATTTTTTAGCTATTATTCGTTGTGGGGAACGAATTCGTTAGACAAATCTTTGGCTAAATATGGTTTCCATCGGGACGATGTTACTGATGTTTTTATGACCCATTTGCATTTCGACCATTGTGGCGGTAGCGTAAATTGGAATAAAGACAAAACCGGTTACGAAGTCGCTTTTAAAAATGCTAACTATTGGACCAACGAAAACCATTGGGAATGGGCAACCAAACCAAACCCAAGGGAAAAAGCATCGTTTTTGCACGAGAATATTATTCCGATGCAAGAAAGCGGACATCTTAATTTTATCAAAAGAACCGAAGGCGATTTTGTAGAAAAATCAGAATTAGGTTTTGGTATTTTCTTTGTAGACGGGCATACCGAAAAAATGATGGTGCCTTACATTGATTTCCAAGGGAAAACCATTTGTTTCCCAGCCGATTTATTGCCCACTGCAGGGCATGTGCCAATTCCTTATGTAATGGGATACGACACAAGACCCTTGCTAACCATGCCCGAAAAAACAAAATTTCTTACCCAAGCAGCAGAGCTAAATTTCTATCTTTTTCTAGAACACGATGCCCATAACGAAATCATTACTGTAGAAAAAACAGAAAAAGGGGTTCGACTAAAAGAAGTTTTCCGTTGTGAAGACCTCTTAATTTAGTGTTAATCCTTTCGGAAATTCTATTTAAAGACAATATTTTTATCGCAATTATCAAATAAAATTAACAAAATGAAACTTAACCCATTCTACATTTCGGCTATAGCCCTTATGGCCAGTGCGTCTATAAATGCACAACAAAGCACCAACACTTTTATTGCTAAAAAAACCGAATTAACCGAACTTCAAAAGCAACGTTGGAGTGATTTGGATTTAAAAAAAGACTCCATCCCTGGAATGAGTGTGGATAAAGCTTATGCGGAGCTTTTGAAAAACAAAAAAGGAACCAAAATTATTGTGGGTGTTGTAGATTCCGGATTGGATATTGATCACGAAGATTTAAAAGGTAAAATCTGGACCAATACCAAAGAAATTCCGGGTAATAATATTGACGATGACAAAAATGGATTTGTAGACGACGTTCACGGATGGAACTTTCTTGGCGAAGCAACTAACGAAAATTTAGAGTTGACTCGTATCGTGAAAAAAGGGGACGACGGATCAGAAATTTACAAATCTGCGAAAGCAGAATTAGACAAAAAATTAGAGGGTTTAACGCCTCAGAAAAAGCAAGTGGATATGATTGTTGCGGCAGACAAAGCCATTCGCGAAGAATTGAAAAAAGACAAATACAGTATAGAGGAACTTAAAGCGATTGTTACTACCGATGCTGGTTTGTCTCGAAGTAAAATGATTATGTCGAGTATTGCTTCTCAAGCGGGGGAAGGTTTTCAAGACGAAATAAAATCCTATTCGGATTATGTTTATGACCAATTAAATTTCAATTTGAATGTAGATTTTTCAGGTAGAAAAGTAGGTGATAATCCAGAAGACATGAAAGAAACCCATTACGGAAACGGAAATGTGAAAGGTCCAAATGTAGAAGATGCCCTTCACGGAACCCACGTTGCGGGAATTATTGCTCAAATTCGTGGAAACGATAAAGGTGGCGATGGTGTAGTGGCGGATAATGTAGAAATCTTGGCCGTTCGTGCGGTGCCAAATGGCGATGAATACGACAAAGATATTGCTCTTGCTATTCGTTATGCGGTAGATAATGGTGCTAAAGTAATCAACGGAAGTTTCGGTAAAGATTATTCTCCTCACAAAGAATGGGTTTGGGATGCTATTAAATATGCGGCTAGCAAAGACGTTTTAATTGTTCACGCAGCAGGAAACGATGCTAAAAGTGTAGATGCCAAACCAAACTTTCCAACGGATGAAATGAACGGAAAAGAAATCTCTGATAATTTACTAACAATTGGAGCCTTAAATAATAAATATGGCAGTGAATTAGTAGCCGATTTTTCTAATTATGGTGCTAAGAATGTAGATGTTTTTGCTCCTGGAGTAGAAATTTATGCTACGGTTCCCAACAACGATTACAAATACGAGCAAGGAACTTCTATGGCAGCTCCAAATGCAGCAGGTGTTGCAGCATTAGTTCGTTCGTATTATCCAAAACTTACCGCCTCTCAAGTGAAACACATTTTGATGGATTCTGGAACTACTATTACGGAAACCGTAACGGTGGATGAAACCAAAATCTCCATGCCATTTGCTACTACGTGTGTTTCTGGTAAAATTGTAAATGCCTACAACGCTTTACTTATGGCCGAAAAGATGTCTGTGAAAACGAAAGTTAAAAAAGGCAAAAAATAATACTAATTCACACCGAAAGGAAGGTTAACCCCTTCCTTTTTTCTTTTAAAAATATGAAAAAGACTCTTTTATTTCTCCTTATCGGAATAGGAACTCCTAAACTAGTAGCACAAAGCACCGGCTATTGGCAGCAACATGTTGACTATAAAATGGAGGTTACTATGGATGTAAAAACCTACCAATACCATGGCAAACAAGAATTGGTTTATACCAACAATTCTGCCGATACCTTGCGTCGTGTTTTTTACCATTTGTATAACAATGCCTTCCAACCCGGAAGTGAAATGGATATGCGTTTGCAAACCATAAAAGATCCTGATGGCCGTATGGTTACCAAAACCAAAGTTGGCGATAAAGAAATAAAAGAAAGTAGAATTGCCAAATTGCAACCTAACGAAATTGGGTATTTACACGTTTCTAATTTCAAGCAAGATGACGTTACTGCCGTTGCAAAAGAAGTAGAAACCATTCTAGAAGTTACGCTTGCTAAACCAATTCTTCCAGGAAAATCAACCACTTTTACATTGGATTTTGCTGGGCAAGTTCCGGTTCAAATTCGTAGATCGGGGAGAAATAACAAAGAAGGGGTAGAGCTTTCTATGGCGCAATGGTATCCAAAAATGGCCGAATTTGATTTTGAAGGATGGCATGCTGATGCTTATATTGCTAGAGAATTTCATGGCGTTTGGGGAAATTTTGATGTAAAAATCACCATCGATAAAAACTACCTTTTGGGCGGATCTGGCTATTTGCAAAATGGCAACGAAATCGGATTTAACTACCAAGATAAAGACGTGGTGGTAACCGTTCCTAAAAAGCAAAAGACCTTGACTTGGCATTTTATTGCACCAAATGTGCACGATTTTACTTGGGCTGCCGATAAAAATTATCTTCACGATGTGGTTCCTACCAATTTTGGGACGACTTTGCATTTTATCTACAAAAACAATCCAAAGATCATTGAAAACTGGAAACAAGCCGAACCTAAAACGGTGCAGTTGATGGAATACTACAATAAAATTGTAGGCAAATATCCTTACCAACAGTATTCGGTTATTCAAGGGGGCGATGGCGGAATGGAATATGCCATGTGTACCTTAATTCTAGGAGAAGGAACATTTGATGGATTGGTTGGTGTAATTGCTCATGAAATGGGACATTCTTGGTTCCAACACATTTTAGCCACTAACGAAAGCAAACATTCATGGATGGACGAAGGCTTTACATCATTTATTGAAGATTTAGGATTAAACGAATTAGCTGATAAAAAAGCTGAAAATCCATTTGCAGGTTCTTATAAATCATACATTAATTTGGCTAATTCAGGAAAAGAACAACCTCTTTCTACTCATGCTGATCGATATGACGAAAACAGAAGTTATAGCATAGCTTCTTACAGTAAAGGTGAAGTATTTTTGGCACAAATACAGTACCTCATCGGAAAAGAAAATTTAATGAAAACAGTAAAACGTTATTATTCTGAATTCAGATTCAAACATCCAACTCCAAATGACATTAAACGCACGGCAGAACGTGTTTCAGGAGCAAATCTCGATTGGTATTTAACCGATTGGACGGAAACCCTAAATACAATTGATTATGGCATTAAAGCCGTAGAAGGCGCAACCGATGGTGTTCCGAAAACAGGGATTTCTTTAGAGCGCATCGGAAGAACCCCCATGCCAATAGATATTTTGGTGGAATATACTGATGGCAGCAAAGAAAGTTTTTACATTCCGTTGCGGATGATGAGTTTTGAAAAAGAAAACCCAACCCCCGAAATTGCAAGAACTGTATTGAAAGATTGGGCCTGGGGAAATCCAAATTATACTTTTGAAATTAATAAATCGAAAGATAAAATCAAGAAAATTATTATTGATCCAAGCGGTTTAATGGCCGATGTAAAGCCGGAGAATAATAGTTATGAAGTGAAATAAACCTATTATTATCTTGAAATTCTTACATTTGACCTCGAATTTCAACATTATGAAAAAAAAATACTTCTTATTTGTGCTAAGCTTTCTGTTTACTAGCGCTTATTCGCAAATTGTTACCATACCCGATGTGCAATTTAAAAATAAAATACTTAGTTCCACTCCGTTTGTAAGTATTGCAACTAATAGCAGTGGCAGCTATATAAGGGTAGATGCAAACCAAGATGGACAAATTCAACAAAGCGAAGCCAACGCTGTGTATTCTTTAAATGTCAGTAATTCATCCATTTTGGATGTAACTGGCATAAAAAGTTTTACCAATATCAATACCTTTAGTGCAACTGGAAATCAAATTAGTACTGCTGATTTTAGTGATTTATTGTTTTTAAGAAATTTATCTCTAACGAATAATTTAATTACTTCCAATTCGTTAAATCTTTCTGGTTTACACCTTACAGGGTTGGGATTAAATAGCAATTTTATTACTAATATTAGTCAGTTTGGGTTAACTTTTGTAAATCTTTTATCGCTACAAAACAATCAAATAACAACTTTAAATTTGACCAATATAGTAGGGATTATGAATTTAAATTGTTCCAATAATTTGATAACTACTTTAGATGTAAGCGCATATGGAGCATTGGGGACCTTAAATTGTAGTAACAATCCTAATTTGAATACTATAAATTTAAAAAATGGTGCTTTTGAGAGCAATCTTGATTTTTCTAACACACCACTTTTGAAATATATTTGTTCTGATGAAAGTGAAGCGGTTTCTGTTCAAAATAAAATCACTCAATATGGCTATACGGATTGTCATGTAAATGCTTATTGTAGTTTTAGTCCGGGCGGCGTATCTTATGTTATTCAAGGCACCAATACTTTTGATGAAAATGCTAATGGTTGTGATGCATCCGATATGGCATTTCCAAATCAGAAATTTATTATATCCAATGGCAGTATTTCTTCAATCATTATTCCTGATGCTTCCGGCAATTATTCTATATATATGGCAGAAGGAACCCATACAGTAACTCCTGTATTAGAAAACGCAGCCTATTTCAATAGTACACCCCCAATGGTTCAGGTTAGTTTTCCTGCAACTGCAAGTCCGTTCGTTCAAAATTTTTGTCTTGCTCCAAATGGAATCCACAACGATTTGGAAGTTAGCCTTTTTCCAATCAGTCCTGCAAGACCAGGGTTTAATGCTAGTTATAAAATAGTATATAAAAACAAAGGGACAACCACACAATCTGGACATTTAGAAATGACATTTGACGATAATAAATCCAATTTTGTCACTTCATTTCCATTACTTTCAAGTCAGAGTAACGGTTTTATAACTTGGAATTACTCCAATTTGTTGCCTCTTGAATCGCGTGAAATTGTTTTTGTGGTACAGGTAAATTCACCTACACAAACCCCGCCAATTAATTCTGGTGATTATTTAGGTTATAGAGCAACTGTTTTTCCTGTTGTAAACGATGAGCTTCCTTATGACAATAATCAAGATTTAAAACAAATAGTGGTTAATTCTTTAGATCCAAATGACAAAACCTGTGCAGAAGGACCTTTCGTTGGACCAGAAAGTGTCGGAAAGTATGTGCATTACATCATCCGATTTGAAAATACTGGAACCTATCCAGCAGAAAATGTAGTGGTAAAAGACCTAATAGACCTATCTAAATTTGATATTACAACTTTAACACCTGTAAGTTCCAGCCATCCATTTGTGACTCGAATCTCAGCAAATAATAACGTAGAATTCATATTTGAAAACATCAATTTGCCTTTTTTAGATGCTACTAATGATGGCTATGTAGCATTTAAAATAAAAACATTGCCAAGTTTGGTTTTGGGGGACACCTTTACCAATAAAGCCAATATTTATTTTGATTATAATTTTCCAATCATAACCAATTTGGCCTCTACCACGATACAAGCTTTGGCAACTTCCGATTTTGATTTTAAGGATTATTTTAGTTTGTATCCGAATCCAACGGATAGCGTTTTGAATATTAAAACCCAAAAAGATATTGCAATTAGTTCCACAAGCATTTATAATACTATAGGACAATTGGTACTTATTTCAACGGGCGATCGCAATTCTATAGATGTCTCTAGCTTAAAAACAGGGAGTTATTTTATAAAAATTGTATCCAATATTGGAACTACTAGTAGCAAGTTTATTAAAAACTAATAGATGCTTTTTCAATTCAATTGAAAAAAATTGAATTGAAAAAACAATACTCTTTTGAATAAACAACTTAAAATTAACACCCAAAAAGAAATATTACATTTTACCTCAAATAATAAACTAATGAAAAAAATTTATTTTCTAATTGCATTAAGTTTCCTTTTTAATATTGGTTATTCTCAAATTGTTGCCATTCCCGATGTGCAGTTTAAAAACAGGCTACTTCAGGCTTCTCAATATGTAAATGTTGCTACAAACATTAGTGGGAGTTATATTAAAATAGATACTAATCTTAATGGTGAAATTGAAGTGAACGAAGCTGCAGCTGTTGGAGGATTAGAACTATCCAATTGTGGCATCACGAATCTTACGGGTATTGAAGCTTTTACAGAATTAAGAGTGCTCAGAGCGCTTAGTAATCAGTTGACCTCTGTCAATTTTACAAGCAATATTTATCTGAATAATTTGAACTTAAATAGTAATCAGATTACATCCAATGCTATAAATTTAACCGGCTTATACCTTTTTGGTTTATACATCAGTGATAATGCCTTAAGTACCTTTGATTTTTATGGCGCAATCAGTATTCGAGACGTATATATAGGAGGCAACGACATTACTTCGATGAATCTATCAGGACACAACGAAGTTAACACTTTTTCTTGCTATGGAAATCTAATAACGAGTTTGGATGTTTCTGAATTTCCAGCATTAGGGTCTTTTAATTGTTACAATTGTCCGCAACTTACTTTCTTGAATTTAAAAAATAGTGCTCCCAACAGTAGCTTGGTTTTTGGAAGTTGTCCTAATTTACGTTTCATCTGTGCCGATGAAGGAATGATCAACAGCATTCAAAATCAAATCACCCAATATAGTTATACTAACTGCAATCTAAATTCGTATTGCTCGTTCAGTCCAGGAGGAAATTTCTTCTCCATTCAAGGAAATAGTAAATATGATGCGGATGCAAATGGTTGTGGCACCAACGATTTAAACAGTGCTTTTAAATCCTTTTCAATCACCGATGGAACCAATACAAGTATTGTGATATCTAATAATTTAGGAGATTATTCTTTGCCTGTTATTGAAGGGACTTACACTATAACACCATTGGTTGAAAACTCGAGTTATTTCAACATTTCTCCTACAAGTAGTTCTGTAATATTTCCGGATGCAACTAGTCCGTTCCTTCAAAACTTTTGCACTACAGCAAACGGAAGTCATACCGATATAGAGGTCAGTATTTTTCCGATAACTCCAGCAAGACCTGGGTTTAACGCCAGCTATAAAATAATTTATAAAAACAAAGGAACTACACCGCAATCGGGATATGTAGAAATGGCATTTGACGATAATAAATCCAATTTTGTTGCTTCAGTGCCCGATTTTTCCAATCAAGCTTCCAGTCTTATCACTTGGAATTATGTTAATTTACTACCTTCGGAATCTAGATCTATAGTTTTTGTCGTACAAATAAATTCACCAATACAAACCCCGCCAATTAATTCTGGGGATTATTTAGGTTATAGAGCTACTGTTTTTCCTATTGTAAACGACGAACTTCCTTATGATAATAATCAAGACTTAAAACAATTAGTAGTCAATTCTTTAGATCCAAATGATAAAATCTGTGCTGAGGGCCCTGCGGTGGAACCAGCTGCCATCGGAAAGTATGTACATTACATCATCCGATTTGAAAATACAGGAACCTTTCCTGCAGAAAATGTAGTGGTAAAAGATCTAATTGATTTATCTAAATTTGATGTTAGCAGTTTAACACCTGTTACTGCCAGCCATCCATTTGTAACCAGAATATCGGCAAATAACAAAGTAGAATTTATATTTGAAAACATCAATTTGCCATTTGAAAACAATTCTAACGATGGGTATGTAGCGTATAAAATTAAGACGTTACCTAGTTTAGTTCTTGGGGATACCTTTACCAACAAGGCCAATATCTATTTTGATTATAATTTTCCTATAATAACCAATACTGCATCTACAACTATTCAGTCATTGGCAACTAACGACTTTGATTTTAAGGATTATTTTAGTTTGTACCCTAACCCAACTAACGGAATAATAAACATTAAATCCAAAAAGGGAAGCGCTATAAGTTCTATAAGCATCTATAATACGCTAGGTCAATTGGTATTGATAGCTACTGGAAACAACAATTCAATAGATGTTTCGAGTTTAAAAACAGGAACTTATTTTATAAAAGTTACTTCGGATAAAGGAACAGCGGGTAGTAAATTTATGAAGAATTAATTCCGAATAAAATAAATTAATCCGACGTTATAGTATTTAAATAATTTTATAGTAATCTGGGACAATAAAATAAATGTTAATCATTCATTTTTCAATTCTTTAAAATAAATAAAAAGAACCCTTTTCCCATCTTCTATTTCAAAGTTTGTGAGTAATTCCATGGCTCTAACAAATCCAATTGAGTTTTCTTTTATGGTTTCAATTGTTTCTACAGTTGATTTTGACTCGGTAGCTCCTTTTTGCTTTTCTTCTGTGGTTTTAATAACCAAATCAGATGAAATAGTGGAACCATTAAAAAATGTATTTGCCTGAGATTGCCCTTTTACCTGTGCTACTCTCATCATAATGCTTTGACTGGTATATTTTGCTTTTTCTAAAGAAATAACTGATATGAAATATTTATTATCATAATCTTCTACAACTTTAACTCCTTCAAATGGAGCATTAGTGTACATCCTTTTTAAAAAATTTGTCATTGAAGTTTTGTCTTCATTATATCCTTGTGCATAGGAATGAAAAGAAATATTTAGAAATAAAATAAAGACAATTAATTTAGAAATTGATTTCATACAGTTTTAAGATTTAAAAAATTCTTCGACTATTTCGTTAATCTCTTCTACTTCTACTAATGTAAATTCTACACCTGTTATCTGTATCGTATTTTTAATAAAAATATCTTTTGAATCATATATTAATTTTTCTAAAATTTCATCATCAGAATTTCGATTCCAAATATCTCTAAATAAAATTTCATAATCATTCCAAAAACTATTAAATACATCAATGTTATTCATTTTTTTTTTGATTTACTGGTTCAATTTTATATTTTGTGATTTTACCTAATTGTTCAATAGTTAATCTATTGTTCAATCCAAATTTATACTCTGTTTTTAAAGCATCTTTAAAATCAATTATTAAAATATGTTTAGCATATTCACTTTCATGGCTATCATCAATTGAGCTTGGAAGCATTGATATATCTTTATTTGTAATATTTTTAATACTGCTCTGTATACTATACAACAAAGATCTTTGTTCTTGTTCTAGATGGCTTTTATAAACACCACTTGAGAACTCCAAATTGCCAATGGGTATTATATTAAAAATTGGATAATTTATATCCATAAAATTATCATTATTGGGATTTGATTGAAATTTATTTGTGGTATTAAAATCATTCCTTTGAGAATAGGTAGTCTTAGTTTTTAAAGAGCTAAGAATTTCTAATGCACTATAATTTCTAATTCCATTTGATATTTGAAAATTAAGTGATTTTACAGGAATAATTTTAGTAAATAAATTCTGGAGTAGTGTAAAAGAATGTTCACTTCTTAAGTAATAAGCGTTACTTTCTTTGCCTAACATTATTGCTTTAACATCTAAACCTTGTTTTTTAATATCAGATGCTTCATCCTCGGTTAAAGAAATTTCTTGTATTGTTTTATATAAAAGTTTTTCAACGTTAAGAATATTTTTATTTGCCTTGCAAGTAACTAACATCGGAACTATCCATAGATCATCTGGATCACGTCCTGAAGTTTTATTATATTTTATTGGTTCAGAAACATCAATACTAAAGTCGAAAATTTTATTTGATGCGTTACTTATTATTTCACATAAATTTTCAATAACATGTTCTTCATTTTTTTTATTTAATTCACGAATCTTAACATTTGAATTAAATAAATTACCATTAAATTCAACTTCTATCCCTTTATTTTTACAAAAAGTGTTTAGTTTATTTAAAGAAACAATTGCTTTTATAACACTATTATAATATCCATTTGGCATTTGAGTTTCTGAAATTATATCATATTTTTTTATATTTCCACTTGAAATCGAAGATATTTCATCTTTCATCAGCTCATCATTTAATACACTTGTATTTGATGAAATAAAAGTACCAAACGCTCCCTCAATAGCATTTCTTAAACCATTCATTTTTGCATCTTCTTTTGTTTTGCCTTCACCTATAACTGTTAATGAAATCTCGTTCTGTTTTTCTTTTTGCCCATAAACAATTAAGTTGCAAATAGAAAATATAGTAATAATCAATATTTTTTTCATATTAATTCTGGTTTTTAAAATTTATAGTATTTTTCTAATTTGTTGTTCTGTGAAATTAATTGTAGAGAAATTTTCAAGAAAAACTGCTCTATTTAGTTCATTAATTAGTAATCTTAACTCATTTTCTTGTTCATCAGTCAAACAATTGTTTTGGATTAATCTTATTAAAAGATTATCTAAACTGGCAGAAATCATCCTAACACTTTCGACAATTGTTACGTGACCATACAATTCAATAGTTAAATTTTCTAGTTTGTCTTTTAAGATTAATATTAGCTTTTCACACATGTTCTGTAATTATTTAAGAATTTATATTTTTTAATCTTGTCAAATTATTTATGTTTTACTTCTAATTTATTTAATTCTTTTATTTCATCTAAATTAAACAAAGGACTGCAATACGCAAAACCAATAATAGTATCTGGTTTTATATGTTGTATAATAATTGAATTTTCGTTTAGTATATTAACATAAGAAACAGGAGCATACATATCACGCCTTTTTCTAAAATCTTTATTATCATACGAAATGAATTTATCAACTAATTTATTGTACCCCATTTCATTTAAATTTATTAAGCTTATTGGAGAAAATAGAACTTTCCAATTTTTTGCATTTATTTTATTAGATGTTTGGTTGTGAATAATGTAATTAAATGCCTCACTATTAATAAAACGATTAATTCTATTTAATATGTCTTTAATATTAGTTCTAAAATATGCTTGGTTTAGATCATAATTACCCTTTTCAAATCCATTAGCTAAAATAGCATAACGGTTACTTTTGTAAAAATTATCATAATCACGAGTATTCGCTTCGTTTAATTCTTCCCAAACAATTCCATCATAGACATCCTGTGATAATTTATCTTGGCTATTATCTTCTAATATTACATTATTATAAAATGTATATTTCCCAGCATAATTTTTTTTATTTATTAATATATCGAAAGGGTAATAAGAAATATTTAATTTCTTACAATCCTCTAATTCTGATTTACTCATAGCCAAACCCAATAAAGTTTTTTCTAATAATTTACAATACTCATCCCAATTCTTATTTATTGAAACATTTATCTTTATTGGCAAACAATATTGTTTTTTGTTTTCTTCAAATTCGAAATATCTTCTTTCATATGAATTATAAGGGTTTTTTATCTTATATGGTTCAAAAGATACTATAGAATAATCAAACATTTTAGGAGCAATATTTATAGCAATTGAGACTAATTCATCCAATGTTTTAGCTTCGTTAGAGGCGGAAAGTTGTTTTTGAATTATATTAAAAGCAAATAGTGAACCTTTTATTTCAATTTGCATTCCTTTGCTTTCACAAAAACTGGTTAATTTAGAAATAGAAACTGTTGCTTTTAGAGTTGAAGTATAACCCAAATTATCAGGTAATTCTGCTTCTGAAATAATTTCATACTTTTGAATATTGCCATTGCTAACAGATATAATTTCATCCTTAATCAAATTGTCATTAACGATTTCTGTGTGAGATGAAATAAACGCTCCAAAAGCTTGTTCAATAGCATTGCGTAATGCACTTTGTTTTGCTTGGTCTTGAGTTTTTCCTTGACCGGATACAATCAATGTAACGGTTTTGTTATCACCTGCTTTTGCATAGGTGAAAAAAGATAGCAATAATAGTATATAAATAATTTTTCTCATTGTTGATTTTTAATTAATGTTTGACTCTTGAATTTCAGAAGGGCCATTTGTGTTTTGACACAGCTGTATTTTTGCTAATAAATCCTTATGCGATTTAGCTAGTAGCGTAGTTATTTCTGTAATAAAATTGTCATATTCATCTTGGTCTGAAACTTCGTTTAAGCTTTCAATTTGTTCTGACAATTGATTTTGATAAGTACTTAACACGTTTTTGATGCAGTCTTTTTTTTGTTGTAGTGTTTTCATATTTTATTATTTTATTTAATACCAATAAATATTTCTATAAATAACTGCTGGTTGGTTTTTAGCATATTCCACTGCAATTTGGCGGTAGGCATTGATTCTTTCTTTTTCTAAAGCAGCTTGTAGTTTTGCGTTTTCTGCATCAATTTTTTGTTGGCGTTTTTCGTATTCTTCTTGTTTTCTTACTCTTTCTTTTTCATCTGCAATTAGTTTGGAATTAATGCTTTTGAGTAGTTTAGAAGCATCAGGAATACATTTCGATTTGGGGTTAATTTGTTTTATAAATTCGGTAGCTTCATTTGCTCCTTCTTGATTTGGGTTTGCAGCCCAAGTTGTTATAGCTTTATCTAACAGTTTTTTGCCTTCACTATTAATTTTTAAGTCGTAGACAATGCTCATTTCATTTAAGCATTTAAAATAACAATCTTTACAAATATCTGGTACTAACGCTAAATTGTATAAAGCTTCATTATAGGCTTCTTGCCCTTTTAAAGCTTCCGCTTTGTTAATTATAAAATCACATTGTGTTGCATAGTAAGAAACAATTTTTGTTTTTGCTTCTTCTAAAAAAGCTTTGAGGTCTTTACTTTGAACATTAATCTGTTTTATAGCATCTATAAAAGCTTTGTTCTCATTTGTACCAACTCCTTTTGAAGTAATTATGGTATTAGCAAAAACTTTATTTTCAATGGCATCACCTACAAATAATGTTATGTCCATATTTTGAGCAATCATTTGTGGAGGACCAGCAACAATGTCTTTGGTTGTAATTGAAACAGATGCTGTTAAGATAAAACGAGGATTAGCGGCAGTTCCTGCCATACCGTATTTACTAGCAATTTGTTTTAATTTTATTTCTAATTGGTTTTTTGCTTCAAGCGGAATTTTTAGATCATTACTTACATATGTATTTAATGCAATTCTACCGAAATCATCTAATTTAATAACTTCTTGAGCGTTACTATTTGTTATATGTAAAGCAATTAATATCGTAAACAATAATTTTTTCATAATTCGATTTTTATTTTTCTCCAAGAACTAATATTGCTTCTCCTAATCCTCTTGTCATCAATTTGACTTCAAAGTTAAATGGTGATGCTTTCAAATATTTTTGTAATGCTTTAGTGAATTCTCTTGCATCTATAGATTGATTTTCTGTATTATAAAGAGGGATTCTCACTTGTTCAAAACGGATTTCATCTTCAGTAGCATCCGACATATTAAATCTATCTTGCACTGTATTTTTGTGCATCCATTTATTAATATAGTCTGTAATCTCTTCTCCATCTATTTCTGTTTCTAAAGTTTTATCCCAAGAATTCCAACGTTTAATAGTAATTAAAATTTCTCTTCCATTGGCAAACATGTCATCAAAATGGTTTTGCAACTGCGCTTTAAAAGGCTCAATATGATTTAAGATTGCCTTTTCTAATATTACTGGAACTATATCGGTACTATTAGGTTCGCTAAATCCTGATGATGCCGCTATTTGTTTACTAGTGTATGCGTCAATGGCTTCAATATCAAAAGCAATAATTTTTCCAGAACTAGATGGATTTACTTTCCACCAAATTTTTATAATAATATCTGCTTTTGCTTTTTTTCGAAGTTTATCATATTGGCTTTCTGCTATATAGGAACCAGTTGATTTATTGGTAGTCATATTGTCTTCGGCAGCCCTAGATTCAATATTACTTAGTTCATCCTCCGCTTTTTTTAAGGGAAAATCTTTTGCAAGAAGACCACCAATTTTAGAAATTACTTGTCCAATCTCAGTATCCTCTTGGAAAGCTTGTTTGTAATTTGGAACTTTTTGTTTTGTTCCTTGGTTATCAAATTCAGTCATGAAATAACGTTGTGTGCACCAGTTATCACTAGGAAGAATGATTAATGTTGGTTTTTTTGCTTGCGCATGAGTGTTAAATGAATTTACGCAAAAGCAAATAATAGCTAAAAGGGTTATATTTTTTTTCATTTTAAAATCCAGTATTTAGTGATTTAATTATTTTTTGTTCTTCAAGATATTTTTTTAATGCATCTCTAGAAATAGCTACTTGAAATACTTTCCAGTTTTTTTCGCCAATGACTTCAGGCAATGTTGTTTCGGTTGAGGAACTTCTTGTGTATAGTACCCATATGCCATTTTTGCTAAAAAACTCTTTTTCAATTTTTTGAAAATTTTCAATATCATCTGATTTTTTCAATAAAGGTTCTTGTGTAGTACAGCCTTTACTTCCTGAAATTCCTGAAAATAATAGTGCATGAACAGCATCTTTTCTTGATTGTTCTGGTTTGTAGGATTTCCCAGCTTTAGTATCCCAAATCTTTATAGTGATATACCCATCGGATTGTATTGAAACACATTCGGTTTGATAAGTAGTACTAATTCTTGTAAATGACATTAGTATAATTAGTGTTATAACTAGAAATGATAAATGTTTATTTTTCATTTTTGATTTAGTTTGTAAGATTAACCCCAAAACTAAATCAAATAAAACAATTCAAATCCATGAATTAGTTAGCGTAGTAATTTGGCAAGTAAGCGTAATTAATTATCTAATTCTAACTTTAGGATAATGATAGTTCCTTGGTTTGGAGTGGAACTAATAGTGATAGGTTCTGTCGCATTGTGTTGCAATAAACCCAAGCGTTCTTTTACCAATGCTATGCCTTTGGAAGCATGAAGGAGGTTTAGGTTTTCTTTGGAGATTCCTTTTCCATTGTCTTTAATTTCACAAAGTAATAGGGTGTCTTTTATTTGAAAAGTGACCTCTAAAGTTGGGTTTTTTGAATATGAATCGAAAGCATGTACAAATACATTTTCTATAAAGGGCTGTAATAGCATTGGGGAAATTTTTATAGCGTAAGTGTCTATTTCTTCAGCTATATTAAGACGGAATGCAATAGCTACCTTAAATCGCATGTTTTCTAATTGGATGTAGGTTTTTAAATAGTGTATTTCTTTCTCAAGGCTAATTCGGGGTTGGGATGAATTGTCTAATGTTTGTCGGATTAATTTAGAAAATTCAGACATATAACTCAAGGCTTCATCTACATTGTTTTTTATGATAAAATTCTGAATCGAATTCATTGCATTGAATATAAAATGCGGATTCATTTGGCTTTGCAGAGCTTCCATTTTAGTTTCAGACAAACGTCTTTGAACTTCACTTTTATTATGCTCTTGTTGCGCAATGTATTGAATCCTTTTTTTATAACTTATAAAACCTAGGATTAGAGTTATTAGGATGCAGCTAATACTGAACCACCACGTTTTCCAGAAGGGTGGTGTAATAATTATGGTAAGTGTTTTGGTTTGAAACTGTACTCCAGTACCAGTGTTTTTGCCTGTAATAAGTAGTTGGAATTTTCCATTTGGAATTCCCCTTAATTGAATTTTATTAGCACTATCAAAGTTACTCCAATAATCAGCTAGCCCTACAATTTTATACCGAAATACATTTTTACCTGCATTTAGTAGATTGTAATTATTGAATATCAGTTCTACATCATTTTGATCATAATCTAGTTTTAGTTTATTTGGAATGTAATTTCCCCAAATATAATCGGTAGTATTGTTGCGGTAATTTGTCCCGTTTACTTTGATGTTGGTTATTGTAATAGACGTCGGTGTGTTTTCTTTCGCAAGTAATTCTTTTACCTTTAAAAAAAGCAAACTGTTGCTAGTTGCAATGTATAAATCGCCATTTTTATCTTTGTTACAATCTATAAATTGTATGTCGTTAATTCCTTCTGACTGGTTGATGAGTTTTATGAATTTATGATCTTTGATAATATTTATGCCCTTATTGGTTCCGATAAAATAACACCCATTAGATTGTTCTATAAATGAAATAGAGGTTCCGTAGAGGTCTTTAATTGGTTGGTAACTGTGAAGAATTTGTAATTTTTGGTTTGCCCATTTGCAAATGTAAACCCTGCCACTGTTGGTGCCAATAACTAACTCTCCTTTATCATTAATACTAATGTCTTTAATACATTTTTCATCAAATTGCTTATGAAGGTTTAACGAATAAAACGTATCCCTCTCATAAAGAAAGACACCGCTAGAATAGGAGGCATACCATAATTTTTCACCATCTCTAACAATTTTGATAATATCCGTTGGTATGTTTTCATCTTTAATGGATAGCTGTAAATAATTTAATTTATCAAATTTTTTAGGAATTAAATAAATGTCGGTATACATTCGCCCATAGATGAGTTGGTCTTTTGCGTCAAAAGCAATGTGTCCTCCATCGGTAAAATTAAAATAGCGAAGGGTGTAATTTTTGTCGAAACAGAATATTCCAAAGGTGGAGGTTACCCAAATATATCCTTCCCTATCGGAAACAATATTAAAACAGGTAAAACTATTCCTTTTTCTATAGCGATTATAGTATTCTATGGTAAGGGGAGCAAGTCCGTAATGCTGGAAATAGGTATCGATTTTATTCCAAAGTTGTTTGGAATTAAATTTAGTAAAGCTTAAATCTTTATGTAAGATGATGATGTTGTCTCTAGCTCCAATCCAAGTATTATTTAAAGAATCGTTGAAAAAACATTGAATTTCAAGGTTTTTTAATCCAAAAAAATTAGGCTCCAAGGTCATTTTTTGCCTACTTAAATCTACTATAAAAATTCCTTTATCAATAGAGCCAACCCATAGTTGCTTGGTTTGTTTGTCATAATACAAACACCATAAACCAGTGGAGGTTATATTGGCTCGTTGGGTAATATCGGTTAACTGATTATTGTAAAATTGAAACAAGCCCCCGCTTGGGTCGGTTACATTCCAAGTAGCTGCATATATAGTATTTGTGTCGTCTTTGGCATAATCCCAAATAACGGGGCAAGGATAACTTTTTTCAGTAGTAGTATTTAAATTTTTTATATTAAATTGCCCAATACCTCCGTAAAAACCCTTATTAAAATAAAAAGCAGAGTAAGTTGCAACTGGTTTAAATTCCAACTTTAAACTTGCCTTTTGGATATTTTTATTGAAACAGATGCGATATGCATTATCGAATGAAGTAGTTATTAGAATTTTATCATCCACCTCTGTTATTCCAACTACTTGAAATTGGGTATTATCTTTTTTTGTTTTTTTAAGAAAAGATTTAAAGTGTTTACCATCAAAAAGACTTAGTCCGTTTTCGGTTCCTAAAATTAAACAATTATGTTTTTTAGAATAGACAATTTTTCGGATGCAGTTATTAATTAACCCGTCCTTTTTATCGTAGTAGGTGAACTTTTTTCCATCAAATTTGGCAAGTCCATTTCCGTAAATAGATAACCATAAGTTGTTTTCATTATCTTCGGCAATAGCCCAAACCTCACTATATTTTAATCCGTTGGTTTCGTTGTATATCTTATAATTTGTTCCATCAAAGCAACACAATCCTGCTTCGGTTCCTATCCACATCAATCCTCGGCTATCCTTAAAAAAACATTTTATTCCATTGCTTGGCAAACCATGATTTATAGTAATGTTCTTACTTGGAATGTTTTGAGCAATTGCTGTAGTAATAATAAATAGTACAACAAAAAGAAAACTATTTTTTTTGGGTAATATCATGAATGAAGTCTTCTTTTTTTCGGACCGAAACAGGTAACGATTCGCCATTGGTTAATTCTACAAAATAATCATTTGTTTTATTAAATCGCTTTATGTAGTTTTTGTTCACTAAGTAACTTCTATGAATTCTATTAAAAATAGTAGTAGGTAAAAGTTCTTCAACCGCTTTTAGGGTTTTGGAGAGTGTAATTATGTTTCCTTCTAAAAGTACAACTTTGGTATAATTGCTTTCGGCTTCACAATATAGAATAGAGTTTACCTTTACAAATTCAAACCCTTTGTCTGTAGGGAAAGCTATTTTATGGTACTCCGAACTTCCAAAACCTATGTTCTCTATAAGTAATAATAATCGATCTTGTTGGGAAGCTTTATTTAGCTTGTTTTCGTATTTTTTTACTGATTCTAACAAATCAAGGTGTCCAATGGGTTTTAAAAGATAATCTAAAGCACTTGCTTTTACAGCTTGGATTCCAAACTCGGAATGTGCTGTTGTGAATATCACTTCAAAATTTATATTTTTTAAGGATTTTAATAACTCAAAGCCATTTTTATTAGGCATTTGAATATCTAAGAAAACCAACTCAGGATTGAAATTTTCAATTGCTATTTCTGCAGCATCTACGCTTTCGCATTTTTCTAGTACTAAAAATTTCCCCGGGAAATACCGCAGCAAAAGTTGTTCTAAAAACTCTCGAGCATTATACTCATCATCAACTATAATGGTTTTTATCATAGGATAAAAGTACACAATTGAAATTAATTAAATTGTAATGAATTAGTAAACGTACTTATAGGATTAGTAAACGTTAGTTTTTTGAATATAATTGGTTTAATTTTTCAATAAATCCAATCGTATTTTTTAGTTTTTCATCACAATAAAGGTGTTTGTTAATTTATAAAAAACATAAAAAGGGCTTCCAATATTAGAAGCCCTTTTTTATAATCGAATAAAGTAATTAGTACTAGTTAATTACAATAGTATCAATATTACAATTAGTAGTTTGTAAACTAGAACCAGCTATGTTACTTCCGGTATATTCAAAAACGAAATAACCATTTCCTTGAACAGTTGTTGGAATAGTGTAAGTTCCTGCAGATGTGAAAGACGTAGTACTAGCTGTTGGAAAAGTAAAGCTAGATGAAATTTCATATAAGGTTGCATTGGAAAGTTTTTCTCCAGGAACATAATTAGTTGTTCTGTAAACTTTTAAACCAAAAGCAGTACTAAAGAAATCAGCATCAACTTGAAATGTCAAAGCATTAGCGGCTGTGAAATCTACTGGAACAATAAAATAGGATTTATTGCTTTCTTGTGCGCCACCATAAGCAGACATTTGTATACATTTACTTCCGTTTACCGATTTAACAATCCAATCTTTAGTTCCAGAAGTCGCAAAATTTAAATAGTTTGCAAAACCTTTTTGGTTTACAGCAGCACTTTCAAAATTTTCTGATAAACTTCCAACGTGAGTATAACTTCTCGCACCAGTTAATTTAACATCATTTTGATGTCTTACAACAAACTGAAAATCGGCACCATATTTTGTCATTACACCTCTAATTTTACCTCTTCCGGATGGGACATTTTGGTAAGCAAAAAGAGCATATTTACTAACTCTAAAATATCTTGTGGTACCTCCAGTGATATCAATAATATTGTGGTTAGTTGCGCCTCCACCTGAATCAACATCAAAATAAGTGCGAGCTAATGAACCATCAGCAAATTGTACATTATCAACTTCAATTAATGTATTCAAGTTTGCATTAGTTGCAGCAGTTGTTAATGAAACTGTTCTTGCCATATTGTTTTCCGAAACTTTAGTAGCCGAAGGGAAAAGGTAGTTTTGCCATTCGTTTTCCGAAATTCTACCGATGGATCCATTGTATAACGTTCCTATTTTTAGGGAACCATCCACTACAGCGGTATACAAACCTTTTAGTTTTATGTAAGCTTTTCTTCCTGGCGTAAATCCTTTAGCATAAGAAGAAAAATTAGCACTTACACTTAAGCCAACAGCTTGCGATGTGTTAGTTGCAATGTCTTGAAAGCAAATTGTGTTATAAAAAGAACCTGTTTCATCTGAAGAGGTAACATAAGCTTCAATTACATCATCTGCAGTATAAGCAACTGGTAAAGAAGTGTTGTTAAAGGTTACAATTTGCTGAACTGTTTTGGTTGCAGTAAGTTCATAAGTAACAATACCAGTATCGGTGTTGTCCATATTGGTGTCATCTTCTACACAACTTGTAAAACTAAATACAAGCGCAAGGATGGCTACTGAGGAGATTATTTTTTTCATAGTTTTAGTAATAAAGTCTTATGTTATCAATTTGATAGGTTGCGTCTAGTGCCGTGTTAGTTCCAGAACCTTTAACTTTAAATGCAAAGTATAGAGTTCCGTTGTATTTTGATAAATCAACTTCTCCAGAATTTACATATTCGTAAAAATCATTACTTGGTGTTGGAGTAGTAACAGGCAAACTCAACCAGTTGGATTGGTTAAAGTTGGCTATGTTTCCATCATAATCGGTTGAAACCATTAACTCTAAAGAATTATCTACAGAAGTTAAATAAGCATGAGCTGCTTGAAAAACTAATTTTTCACCATCTTGTTTATTCATATCAAATCCTGGGGAAATTAGCCAAGCAATATTAGAGGCTTGACTTGATCCATAGGAAGTAAATTCAGCATAACCATTTCCTGAGTACACTTCTTCGGTGAATTTTTTAGTTCCTACTTGAGCAAAATTAGTCCAGCCAGTAGTATTCAATATTGTCCCGTCGGTATTGTCTGTAAAGTTTTCTACAAATAATGTAGTTTTAACTCTTGCGTTTTCAACATCGTTATCACTCGTACAATTTGTTAAAGTTGTAAGACCTGCAATAACTAAAAACGTATATAATGCTGTTTTTTTCATGTTTTTAAATTAAAAGTTAATGTATAAGTTTAAGAAATAAGTTCTTCCAAAACCATAAAAATATTTAGGTCCAAAGGAAGGTGTATGCGATACATACTGATTAGTTGTAGTGTCAATATGTCCTGAGTCTTGATTCAACTGTCGGAAACTTGAGTTTCTTGCTTGTTCAAAACCTCCTGTTTTATAGGTTACATCAAATACATTATTAACACTTGCAAAGAAGCCAAAAGTTTGATCGCCTACTTTCCAAGATTTTCCTCCCGTTAAATTAATTAGTGTGAAAGGGTCAAATTTTTCTTGTTTTAACAATGCATCCACTCTTTCTTGAGTTGCTTCATAAAAAGGAGTTGAACCATTCCCAAAAGATTGGTCAACTAAAAACGCTTGTGTTCTTAAAATTGGCGCAACATCAATATAACTATTTCCTAAATAATTTGCATTTGCACCAATCCACCAATATTTTGGATCTCTATATTCAATTCCTACTGCAGCAGCAGTTTGTGGCATTCCAGGTTGTTTGTAATTTTTCAAGTTAGCAACACCATAATCTCTTACTGGAAAAGTATTGGTTGCACTAGCTTGGCTATCAATATTTAATTGAACTGTTGGGTTGCTATCATAAGTATATTCTCCATAAGAACCTGCAAATGTTGCTTTAATGGTTTTAGTAACTTGGTATTCTAATCCAATTTCTAAACCAAGGTTTTTCTTGTTTAAACCGTTAATTGTTTCTGCAACAAAGGAACTGTCTAAATTAGTAGCGTCTCCATCGTCAATTGCGTCTGCAAAGAAAAATGAAGTTTCTGTTGATCCAGTTATATAAGAATAAAATCCTGTAATTCTAGCTTTTAAGTTTGGCGTTTTAATGATGTAACTTGCATCTAAACTTGCAATGGTTTCACTTTTTAATGAAGGGAATACATTGTTGTTGATTCTAGCATTAGGAAAGGTATTTTTCATACTTGGAGCTTTAGTAGCATAATAACCATTAAAGTCAATAAAATTTCTACCAGTTATTTTGTAAGTTAAACCTCCTTTAAAACCGAAGTTATCAAATTCCACTTTATTACTTTTTCCAAATGAATTAGTTGGGTAATATCCATTTTTATACAATCCATCTCTTTGATAATCTGTTCGAGTATAGCTTTGCGCTACATAAAAATCAACTTTTTTATAAGTAAATTTAAATTGTGTAAATGCGTCTAAAGTAGTAGCTAATAGTTTGTAATTGTATCCAAATTTATCTCCTTCTCCAACAGTTCTGTTAGGATTGTTTAAGTCGGTTTGTTGTTGGCTACCAGCTCCAAAAGTATCAATATCTAAAAAGTAGTTACCACCTAATAAATCTAATAAATTTTGAAAATTATGAGAATTTAACTTTTTGAAATTCACACTTGCATTCACAATAATATTATCGGCTAATTGCGAAGATAAAATAGAGTTGGCAGTGAAAAGTTTGTCGTCAGTTCTATCTTCATACAAAGTATAATAGCTATTTCCATTAGTACTATTTCTATTGATGTCGTACAATTCATTCCAGTTTAACTGTCTGTTTGTAAGGAATTTCGCTTGTTTAGATTCTGTAATATTTAATGGGCTATTTCCAATATAAACCCCATTATCGTCAAATAGGGTAGTGTAGTAACTTGGTAAACTTCTATAATAAGTTGGATCTGGATTGTCTTGACCTTGATAATCTAAACGACTATTTCCAATAGAACCAGTTTGATAAGCAACATTAGTATTTAAATTAGTTTTAGGAGTAATTTTCCAGTAATGGCTTAACATATTGATAGGCTCTACTAGATTTTTAACTCTTGAATTTCTTTGTTCTCCATCTTGATAACCCCAATAGGAATTATATTTTATACCTGCAATATCGGTAACCTCTTGTGTGTTTGGCGAATTTTTACCTCTATAATTTTGTGCATAAATAGAAGTAAAATTTAACGAATGGTGCTCATTAATTTTTTTCTCAACACTAGCAAACAAAGAGTTTGCAGAGTAGTCTGTTCCTTCAAAATAGCCTTCTTGTGCCCATCTTCTTGAAGCTGAAACCACAAATGCCCATCCTTTAGAATTGATTCCCGAAACATGAGTTCCCATTGTTCTCCAATTGTAATTGGTATTAGTTCCAGAAAATGAAATTCTAGAACCTTTTCTATAAATAGAAGCTCTTGTATTGATTTCTTGTGTTCCAAGTATTCCACCGAAAGTATAATCAGAAGCGGCAGAACCCATTGTGAACTCCTGGTTACGTGTGGCATCGTTTAATCCACCCCAGTTTCCCCATTGAGGTCTTCCATCATAAATTTTATTCATCGAAATACCGTTCAGCATCGTAGTACCATATTCATTATCTAAACCACGAATTCTAAATCTTGCTTGCCCCCAATTGAAAGCTGCAGCTTGTTGAAAAGCATCTCTAGACGCTTGTAATAATCCCGAGGTACTCTCGGAACCACTATTGTCATCACCAAGATCATTATCGGTAATGGTAATTAAACTTAATTGTTGTTCTTGGGTAATGTCTTCTTCTAAAACAACTACCCCTAAATCTAAGATTTTTCCATTTGTAACTTCTACGGACAATAATAAATCTTTAAATCCCGTGCTTTTCACAACCAACAATTGGCTTCCTACAGCAACAGAATTAAAAATAAATTTACCTTCGACATCTGTAATTTGAGTTAAATTACTGTTTTGTAACGATGCGACAACATTTTGTAATGGTTTTTGTGTCTTTGAATCTACCACTTTCCCAGAGAAACCAGTTCCCGTTTGTGCAAAAACAAAACAAACTTGCATCATAAATAACAAACTAATGACATGCTTTTTCATAAATTGATTTAAATTAATTTTTCGTATTACTGAAATGTTAATAAAAACTTAACAGCCTGCAAATGTACATTATTTTAATAAAAATACTACTTTTGGTGCAAAGTTTGTAAAAACTTGATATTAAAATAATATACAACCTATGAAAATTAAAAACCTAATTCTTCTTTTCCTTACTTTAATAGCAATAACTAAGATTAATGCACAAACAAAAAGCTATATTGTGCACACAGTAGCTTTTTATAATTTTGAGAATTTGTTTGACACCATCAATAATGCAAATATTGATGAAGAATGGCTGCCTGACGGTGCTCAAAACTGGACGTCCAATAAATACCACCAAAAACTAGAAAATTTATCCAGAGTACTTACTGAAATAGGAACTACCGATAATCCAAAAGCCCCAGTATTAATTGCAGGCTGCGAAATTGAAAATCGTGGCGTTCTTGAAGATTTAGTAAAACAACCAAAAATGCTCCTCAATGATTATGGTATTGTGCATTTTGACTCTCCAGATAAAAGAGGTATTGATGTGGCGTTGTTATACCAAAAAAAACATTTTAAAGTAACTAGTTCTATAAATGTTCCTCTGATTATTTATAGAAAACAGCTAGATGCTACAGCAAAAAGAAAGCACGAAACCGACGATGCTTCAGATGACAAATCCGAAGTTGAACTTACTTCCGAAAGGGTATACACCCGCGACCAATTATTAGTTACTGGTTTTCTAGACGGCGAAGAAATTAATATAATTGTAAACCATTGGCCTTCTCGTTCAGGTGGTGAGAAGAGAAGTTCTCCTTTTCGTGAAGCCGCCGGAGCTTTAAATAGAAAAATCATTGATTCCTTAGTAAAAATTAACCCAAATGCTAAAATTCTTACTATGGGCGACTTGAACGACGGGTCTTACAACCGAAGCGTTAAAGTTGGCATTGGAGCTAAGCTTAAAAAAACCGAATTAAAAGAAGCAGGCGACATCTACAACCCATTTGAACAAATGGCAAAAGAAGGAAATGCCTCTTTGTTTTATAGAGATGCCGGAGATATATTCGATCAAATCATGGTTTCCCAACAATTTGTTAATCCAGATTATTCCTCTTTTAGATATTGGAAAGCCGGAATTTACAACAAACCCTATATGATACAAACCACCGGGCAGTATAAAGGCTATCCGCTGCGACACTCCATTAATGAGGTGGGTTTTAGCGACCACTTTCCGGTATATATCTACCTTATAAAACAAACAAAATAAAAAATATTTTAAAGGTTAGTGCAAGCTAACCTTTTTTATTTTTAGTAAATTCGTAAAAAAATAATAAGCATGGCAATTCCAAAACCGTTCAACCTACCCCAATGGATAGAACAAAACCGTCATCTGTTGCTTCCCCCAGTTGGAAACAAAAATCTTTATGTGGATTCAGGCGATTACATCGTTATGGTCGTTGCAGGTCCTAATGCCCGAAAAGACTACCATTACAATGAAACGGAAGAATTATTCTACCAACTCGAAGGTGACATTACCGTTTATATACAAGAAGACGGACAAAAAAAAGCCATACACTTATCTGCGGGTGATATGTTTCTCTTACCTGCCAAAGTCCCCCATTCACCAAGTAGAACCGAAAACTCCATTGGCCTAGTCATAGAAAGAAAGCGAGCCGGAAAAGGATTCACCGATGGCTTATTGTGGTTTTGCGAAAACTGCAACCACAAACTCCACGAAGCCTACTTTGAATTGCACGATATAGAAACAGATTTCCTTCCTCATTTCAAAGAATACTATAATTCCCTTGAAAAACGAACCTGCAAAAGTTGCGGCACCATCATGGAAACCAACCCAAAATTTGTAGATAAAGATAGTTTTTAGAAGCCAATCCAGCTGTACATTCCAAGTCCTCACAAAAAAAGCAGTATTTCTATTGTTGTAAAAAGAGCTTCCGTTGGTCGCTTTTTTAAAACAAGAAATCCTTGCTTTTTTTGTTCCGGGCTTTCCATTTCCATCTGGGCTAAAACAACCATTCGAAATAAAACAACCATAAATCTTAATAGTTTTCCAATTCCTGCAAGGTTTCCAAAACCTTGTAGGTATATAATTTTAAAGTATTCTAACACCTACAAGGTCCAAAAAAGACCTTGCAGGAGAAGAATAGAAATGAAAACCCCAATCTTACCTTGCCTAGACACAATTTGTGAAATTTCACCACTAACCCAATTAGTGCAAATTAGTGCCATTCGTGTCAACTTTTTTTTCAAAACATCTCCATTATTATCTATGAAAAGAGAAATGTCTTTGTAATTCCTGCAAGGTTTCCAAAACCTTGTAGGTATATAATTTCAAAGTATTCTAACACCTACAAGGTCCAAAAAAGACCTTGCAGGAGAAGAATAGAAATGAAAACCCCAATCTTAGCTTGCCTAGACACAATTTGTGAAATTTCACCACCAACCCAATTAGTGCAAATTAGTGCCATTCGTGTCAACTTTTTTTATCAAAACATCCCCATTATTATCTATGAAAAGAGAAATGCCTTTGTAATTCCTGCAAGGTTTCCAAAACCTTGTAGGTATATAATTTCAAAGTATTCTAACACCTACAAGGTCCAAAAAAGACCTTGCAGGAGAAGAATAGAAATGAAAACCCCAATCTTACCTTGCCTAGACACAATTTGTGAAATTTCACCACCAACCCAATTCGTGCAAATTCGTGCAATTAGTGTCTAAACGTTTACTTAATCAAGATACCACCTAAATTATCAATTATTCAAAATAATCTACTATTTTTGCTTAAAATCTAAAGAACAAAACTAAAAAAATATACAATGGCAACAATTGCACAACAATTCGGAATGGTGGAAGCACTAGCAACTTTAGGCGTAAAAGCCATTAACGAAGGAACTTCAACCGGAAACAATCATTTTTCTAATGGCCCTATTATTGAAAGTTACTCTCCAGTAGACGGTCAATTAATAGGAAAAGTAAAAACTACTACACCCGAAGATTACGAAAAAGTAATGCAAACCGCTACCGAAGCATTTAAAACCTTCAAACTAATGCCAGCGCCACAACGTGGAGAAATTGTGCGTCAGTTTGGAGATAAATTACGTAAAAACAAAGAAGCCCTAGGAAAACTTGTTTCTTACGAAATGGGTAAATCCCTTCAAGAAGGCTATGGTGAAGTACAAGAAATGATCGACATCTGCGATTTCGCAGTAGGTCTTTCGCGTCAATTGCACGGTTTAACCATGCACTCGGAGCGCCCAGGACACCGTATGTACGAACAATACCATTCGTTAGGAGTAGTCGGAATTATTTCGGCATTTAACTTCCCAGTAGCCGTTTGGGCTTGGAACACTGCATTGGCTTGGATTTGTGGAGATGTTTGCGTTTGGAAACCATCCGAAAAAACACCTCTTTGCGGAATTGCCTGTCAAAATATTATTGCCGAAGTATTAAAAGAAAACAACCTTCCAGAAGGAATTTCTTGCCTAATCAATGGCGATTATAAAGTAGGAGAATTAATGACTAACGATAAGCGTGTTCCTTTAGTTTCTGCTACAGGTTCTACCCGAATGGGTAAAATTGTAGCCCAAGCATGTGCGGCTCGTTTAGGAAACTCCCTGTTAGAATTAGGTGGAAACAACGCTATTATTGTAACCCCAGATGCCGACATTAAAATGACGGTTATCGGAGCAGTATTTGGAGCAGTAGGAACTGCAGGACAACGTTGTACTTCAACCCGAAGATTAATCATTCACGAAAGTATATACGATAAAGTAAGAGACGCTATTGTTGGCGCTTACGGACAGTTACGAATTGGAAACCCGTTAGATCAAAACAACCACGTTGGACCACTTATTGATACCCATGCCGTTGCAATGTACAATCAAGCATTAGAAAAAGTAGTTGCTGAAGGTGGAAAAATCCTTGTAGAAGGTGGCGTTCTTTCGGGAGCAGGATACGAAAGTGGTTGTTATGTAAAACCAGCCATTGCCGAAGCAAAAAATGACTTCGAAATCGTACAACACGAAACTTTTGCACCGGTATTATATTTCATAAAATATTCTGGTGATGTGCACGATGCTATTGCCATTCAAAACGGTGTTGCACAAGGCTTATCTTCTGCAATTATGACCAACAATTTGCGGGAAGCAGAAGCCTTTTTATCAGTTGCAGGATCTGATTGTGGAATTGCAAACGTAAACATCGGAACTTCTGGTGCTGAAATTGGTGGTGCTTTTGGTGGCGAAAAAGAAACTGGTGGTGGCCGTGAGTCCGGTTCAGATGCTTGGAAAGCCTATATGAGAAGACAAACCAACACGATTAATTATACTACAAGTTTACCTTTAGCACAAGGAATAAAATTTGATTTGTAGATTTTAGAGAAAATAGAGTATAGAAAATAGAGTATAGAAAAAGCGTCCTGAATCTCAGGACGCTTTTTATTTGTGTAATCACAACCTATTTCCATTTGTGAAAATTCGTGCAATTCGTGTCTAAAACTTATAAGAACATAGTGTATAGAAAAAGCGTCCTGAATCTCAGGACGCTTTTTATTTGTGTAATCACAACCTATTTCCATTTGTGAAAATTCGTGCAATTCGTGTCTAAACCTTACTTCGTTTTCTTAACGTATTGCGTTAAAATAAAAATATGTTGTCCTTCCACGCGTCCTTCAATAAGAGTAGCATCGTCCCAAACTAATTTAATATTATGAACGGCAGCACCACGTTTAGCAGTGAAAGTAGCGCCTTTAACATCTAAATCTTTAATTAATACCACAGAATCCCCGTCTAAAAGAGTGTTTCCGTTAGAATCTTTGTGAACAATTTTTCCTTCATCATCATCTGCTTCACCAGTGGCTTTTGCCCATTCCAAAGCATCTTCATCCAGATACATCATTTCTAACATATCCATATTTTTCAATCGAGCATGCATTCTCCAAGAAACAATTTGCACCGGAAGATTCTCATTCCACATGCTGTCACTCAAACCACGCCAGTCATTGGCAAAAGTAGTTTCTGGATTTTCAATTTGATCTTTTAACGACTTTGTAATCAAAATACAGTTTTCTGGAGTTGCTTCGGTTTTTGGAGCCACTATATAAAGTACCAAATTTTCATCGCTTCCGCTGATTTCACATTTAGAACCACTTCTGTCTTTCAATCTTTTTTCTGTAACCACACTCATTTTGTTTTTTTATTTAATTATAAATTAAAGGAAGCACCAATAGTAAAAACAAATTGATTGTTTAAATAATCGTATCCACTTGGATTTGTATTATATTTTGCGATAGGAAATCCAGCTTCAGAATAAACGCCAAAACCATCGGTAAAGAAATAGCGCGCACCAAGATGTGCACCAAAATTACGCAATCCTAAATCCAAACCAGGGTAAATATCTGCCTTATCACTAATTTTAAAGACATTACCTAAATTGGCATTAAAACGTGCTTTTATATCCACTCTGTCGCCAAATTTAGGCGTTCCATAAATATCGGTGGTATTTAATAAATAGGATGCCAAAAATCCATAAGACATGTTTTCACCTATTCCAAAATCGGTAGAAACCGAAATACCAGAACCCCATTTTTGAAGATTGGCTCCAACCTGAAATTTTACATCTCCTTTACCCTTATAAGCTTGAGCATTGGCAAAAGAGGAAATTAAGATAAACGATAGAATAATAATTTTTTTCATTTTTTTTTAATTTTAATAATACAAATATAGAAATTCAATTCAATATCAATCTCAATATTAAAAATCAATCTCAATATTAAAAACAAAACCTCAATACCCAAAACCCAGAACCCAAGACCTAGAACCCAAGACCTAGAACCTAAGACCTAGAACCCCATTAATTTCTCCCTTTTTCCGTTGGATATAACTGAGGAAGCGGTTCGCTTTGCCAAAATTCTTTAGTTTCAATATCCATAATGGTCAATGGGCCTTTAAATGCAGCACCAGTATCTATATTCCAGATACATGCTTTTTTTATTGGTGTTACTTGTTCTATTCTGGTTACAGGAGTATGCCCAATATAAATTTCATCGTATAAAGTAAATCGTTTTGGATAAAAGAAACTGTCTTTATCTAAATCTTCGTTTAATGCCAAAGCAGTTTCCCACAAGGTTCGATCCCAATAAAACAATTTCGGAAAATATTCATACGTAACACCATTCATATTGGTAAAACCAGCATGAATAAACAAGCGGTTTTGCTCGTCGTGATAATAATTTTGCAAGGATTTTAAAAAAATAATATGTTCTTTTTTCTTGGCTTCCGAAACAGTTGCATATGCAGTTACTGTTGCTTCCCCACCATGTTTAAACCACATGGTTTCGTTAATATTTTCGGTATTTCCAGTTAACCAATCCAACAACAATTCATCGTGATTACCCCGAAGGAAGATGCAATTTTGTTTCGTTCCTATATCCATTAAAAAATCTAGCACTTGTGGCGATTGACTCCAACCATCTACATAATCTCCTAGAAAGATTAAAGTATCCTTGCTAGTTACAATTGCGCGCTCCATAATTTGGTGTATTGCCCGCAAACCGCCATGAATGTCGCCTATTACTAATGTTCTGTTCATTTTTATTTTAAAATCTGTTGCAAAAGTAACTCAAATAGCATCAATTATTATTTTCCACCATACTTCATTTTCCTTAAAACGCGCATCACTTCTTTGAAATTGACATAAACTGTTCTATTTTCATGCTGTTTTAATAAAGATTTGGCATCAATTAATTTTTGTTTGGCATCTTCAAATCCGTTGAGGTAGCAGAGCATTAAGGTGGACGCAACATTTACCAAATCTAGTTCTTCCCGATCTGTAAGTTCAAATCCTTTTTGTAATTTATTTAGCAAACTCAAAGTAGAATTATAAATATGAAACAATACTTTTCGGTTGTATTGCGGAGGCTCAAAGAGCATTTCGGTCTCAATTTTATAATAACCATTATCATAAAAAGAAATCTTTTGTTGCTCTAATGGGTAATAACTTGTTTTGTCGTTCAACCCTAGTGGCACGTATTCAATAATGGTAAATGTATTTTCATCATAAAATATTTCTACTTCATCTTGTGCCGAATAAAACAGTTTTACTTGCTCGTTGATGAGTTCGATATCTACTCTGGAAAAGAAGGTTTTATCGCGTACTTTTTTAGGAATTCCCGACCAACAAATCACAAATAATTCTTTGAAAACTTTATATTTTGACGGCATGTCTTTGTGCCGATTATTTACAAAATCAATAACACCGTCCAACGTATGAGCAATGCTATTCCGAGAGTTATTTTCAATGCTAATTACCGTTTCAATATTTTGTTTGGAATACGGAATTTTATCTTCTGTGGGAGTAGAATTGCTGCCCCGACGAACAAAAACCGTATGGGCAAGAATGGTATGAATGTTTTTCTTGAAAGAAGAAGTTTTCGATTTGGGTTTGATAGTTACCAAGCCAACCACTTTATCCTTTGGCAAATTAGGAAAAGGCACATTTTCGTATTGAATCTTAGGTGGATTTTCTAAATAGGCATTCACTAAATTCTGAATGCGACTGTCGTCAAAAAAATCATCGCCCGTAATTTCGTTATCCTGATCTTCCACCCCAACCACAATATAAGAATTGTTAGAAGGATTGGAATTGGATAAGGCACAAATGTGTTTCAAAAACTTGGCTTTACCTTCTTTAGAATGCAAATTCAACTGCCGTTTCTTATCATAAAAACTGCTCTCATCATTGTGAGCAAGTAAGTTTTTAATAAGAAGGCGTTTGTTGAGCATAATTTTAGTGTTCAGTTTTCAGTGCCCGGTTTTCAGTAACTGCCTACTGAACACCGAACACTGCCTACTTATTTAAGGAACTCTATTCCCCATACTTTCCGACCAAATTGCAAACCAATCCAAATTGTCAAGCGGTAATTCTACTGCTTTCATCAACGATTGAATTCGAGCAATATTTACCGTTCCTGCAACCGGATGCACGTGAGAAGGATGTTTTAAAATCCACGCTAAAAGAATAGTATCCGAGCCTACGCCATATTTTTCTACCAATTGTACCAAAAGTTTTTTCAATCTTCGGGTTTGGTCAATATCTTCTCTAAAAACAGTTCCTAGCGGATTCCATGACATTGGTGTAATGTTGTGTAGTTGCATATAATCTAAACTGCCGTCCAACATCGCCTCGTGGTGCGTTGCTGAAAACTGAATTTGATTGTAACTAATTTCGGTTTTACTTCGAATTAATTCGCTTTGCGATGCGGTAAAATTGGATAATCCAAACGACTTAATTTTCCCTTCTTGTTTAAGTTTTTCTACTGCTTCGGCAATTTCATCGGCAACCATCAAAGGACTTGGGCGGTGCAAAAGCAAAACATCCAAATAATCGGTTTGAAGATTTTTAAGTGAATTTTCCACCGACCAAATGATATATTCTTTCGAATAATCATAATGTTTGATAGTGTTCGCTCTTCCATTGGTATGTTGGATGCCACATTTGGAAATTAATTGCAATCGATCTCTTGCGATTTTGCTTTCGCCAAATGCTTTTCCAAATTGCGCTTCGGTAGTATAATCGCCATAAATATCGGCATGGTCAAAAGTGGTGATTTTATTTTCGATACAAATGTTTATCAAATGCACCATTTCGGTAGTACTTAATTTTTTATCCCAAACGCCCCAATTCATTGTTCCGGCAATTATAGGAGAGAGTTTTTGGTTGGTGCTTGTAGGATTTGTCATTTTGTCCATTGCTATTTTATTTCTTGGTGATTAAAAAAGTAAGTTCTTTTATTTTTTTAAAACCCTCAACTTGTAAGAAGATTCTTTCTGGGGTTTCTATTAAAAAGTTTAAAATTACTAAAAGAAAATCATAAATCATCCTTAAAACTAACATTTCAAAGTAAGTTTTAACGCATTATTAACATTGTCTTACTATAAAAATTTTCAATTTTGAAATGTTAAAATTTAGGACCTTTAAAATACTATAAAAATAGAATTTATGGAAGAAAATGTTGCTGCTTTAGACATTAGAGCAATCAATGAAAAAATTGAAAGAGAAAGTGCTTTTATCGACTTACTTACCATGGAAATGAACAAAGTAATTGTGGGTCAAAAACACATGGTAGAACGATTGTTAATTGGGCTTTTAGGTCAAGGACATATACTGCTGGAAGGAGTTCCCGGACTAGCAAAGACCTTAGCCATAAACACCTTGTCGCAGGCCATCCACGGAAGTTTTAGTAGAATCCAATTTACTCCCGATTTATTGCCTGCCGATGTTATTGGTACGATGATTTACAATATTAAAGCCAATGAATTCTCTATAAAAAAAGGACCAATTTTTGCAAATTTCGTCCTTGCCGATGAGATCAATCGTGCGCCAGCCAAAGTACAATCGGCTTTGTTGGAAGCCATGCAAGAAAAACAAGTCACTATTGGCGACACTACTTTTAAATTAGATCGACCATTTTTAGTATTGGCAACTCAAAATCCAATTGAGCAAGAAGGGACTTATCCTTTACCAGAAGCCCAAGTGGATCGTTTCATGCTAAAAACCGTTATCGACTATCCTAAAATGGAAGAAGAACGAATGGTGGTTCGTCAAAACCTGAAAGGTGCCTACGAAAAAGTAAACCAAGTAGTTTCAGTAGATCAAATCTTACGCGCGCAAGAAGCCGTACGTGAAGTTTATATGGATGAAAAAATTGAAAAATATATTTTAGATATTATTTTCGCAACGCGTTATCCAGAAAAATACAAATTGGAAAGTCTTAAACCTTTAATAAGTTTTGGATCTTCTCCACGTGGAAGCATCAACTTAGCAACTGCTGCTAAATGTTATGCCTTTATTAAACGTCGTGGGTATGTAATTCCAGAAGATGTTCGTGCTGTCGTGCACGATGTTTTACGTCATAGAATCGGAATCACTTATGAAGCTGAAGCCGAAAACATCACTTCGGTTGATATTATCAACAAAATCGTAAACGAAATAGAGGTTCCTTAAATTTAGTTGGCAGTGTTCCGTGTTCAGTAATCAGACTGAGCACCGAATACTGAACACTGAGCACTCATAAAAATGGAGACGAAAGACCTACTTAGTAAAGTTCGTAAAATAGAAATCAAAACCCGACGATTGAGCGATCACATCTTCTCGGGGGAATACCACACATCTTTTAAAGGACGCGGTATGACCTTTTCGGAAGTGCGCCAATACCAGTTTGGAGATGATATTCGTGCTATCGATTGGAATGTTACGGCACGCTATAACGAAGCCCACGTAAAAGTTTTTGAAGAAGAACGCGAACTTACCATGATGTTAATGGTAGATATTTCGGGATCGGAAAGTTTCGGAACTAAAAACCAACTCAAAAGCGAAATAGTTACTGAAATTGCTGCAACAATGGCATTTTCGGCAACCCAAAACAACGATAAAATAGGTTTGATTTTGTTTTCCGATGGCATCGAATTGTATATTCCGCCCAAAAAAGGAAAATCCCACGTGTTGCGAATCATCCGCGAATTGATTGAATTCCAACCAAAAAGCAAGAAAACCGATTTAACGCAAGCCCTTAAATTTTTATCGGCAACGCAAAAGAAAAAAGCAATTGTATTTCTGATTTCCGATTTTATGGTGGAAGAAGATTATGAGAAAACATTGAAAATTGCAGGTAAAAAACACGACATCACCGGAATTCGAGTGTACGATATTCGTGAAGAAAAAATGCCAAACATAGGGATGGTAGAAATGGAAGATGCCGAAACGGGTGAAATTCTAGTGGTAGATACGAGTTCCAAAAGTGTTCGAATGAACTATGAAAAAAACTACCACGAAAAAGTAACGTATTTCAAAGAGATATTTTCTAAATGTGGTTCAGGAACTGTAAATACTCGTGTGGACGAAAGTTATGTAACCAAATTATTGGGATATTTTAAATCAAGATAATAGTTAACCGCAAAGCACGCTAAGAAGGCGCTACGTTAGCAAAGCATTAGAATCAAATTTAAACTAGCGTTTCAAGCGCTTAAGAAAAAGACAAGTAAAATTAAAATAAACCTTGCGGCCATTGCGGAAACCTTTGCGTTCCTTGCGGTTAAGAAAAACAAAAATGAAATTCAAATTATACATAGTATTCTTTCTGATAACAACGTCGCTTTTTGCCCAAAAAGTCACGACTTCTATTGATACGACTCGAAATAAAATTGGAGCCGAGTTCAAGATAACCTTGAAAGCATCGGTTACAAATAAAGACAAAGTGGTTTTTCCGAAAGCAAAAAACTTTGGGGCTCTAGAAGTAATAAATTCCTATACAATCGACACGGTAAAAACCAACAATCGATGGGAGTTGATTAAGAAATACGGGGTAACCCAATTCGATTCTGGTAAATTCACTATTCCTAGAATTGCCATACTAATCAATGGGAAACCAACTTTTTCGGATAGTTTAAAAGTGGAGGTTTTCAATGTAAAAGTGGATACTTTAAAGCAAAAAATGTACGATATAAAAGACGTTGCACAAGTAGAAACGTCTAGCAATTGGTGGAAATATCTATTAGGAATTTTACTTTTAGTAGGAATTGCAGCCTTGGCGTATTGGTTAATTAAAAAATACCAAAACCGCCCACAAGAAGAAGAACCAATTTACACATCGCCAATTGAAAAAGCGACTTCGCTGTTGCAACTATTAGAAACGAAAGAACTTTGGCAAAAAGGAGAAGTGAAATCCTATTATTCAGAACTTACCAATATCGCTCGAAATTATATCGAAGAAGAAATTGAAATTCCCGCAATGGAAAGCACAACTTCCGAACTTATTGCAGGTTTGCGAAGAGTAGCAAATCAAAAAAAACTGAAACTTTCCAAGGAAACTCTTGAGAATCTAGAAAAGGTTTTGATGCAAGCCGATTTAGTAAAATTTGCAAAAGTAAAACCATTAGATTTTGAAATTGAAGAAGACAAAAAACGTATTTCTAGTTCTATAGTTACTATTCATAAAGCCATTCCAACGGTGGTGGAACAAAACGATGAATTGGAAGCATGGAACGAACAACAGCGCGAATTGGCTAGAATTCAAAAGTTAAAAAAACAAAAACAAGTTCGAATTATTACCACGATTGGAATTGTTATCACCGTAGTATTGCTGTCGTTGTTGGCTTTAATTTATTTTAAAGGATGGGATTATGTAAAAAACAATTTTATTGGTCATCCTACAAAAGAATTGGCGGAAGGCGAATGGGTGTTTAGCGAATACGGAAATCCAGGAGTGAAAATTGAAACGCCTAAAGTTTTGAAACGAATGGATGCTACAAAAATCCTTCCTAAAGATGCTTATGCCGTTTTGAAAGAAATGCAAATGTTTGGCTACGGAAGTATGATGGAATCCTTTAATATAGTAGTTTCCACAGTAAAATATAAAACGGAAACGGAAGTAAATTTTGACACCGTTTTAGAAGGAAACACCAAATCTTGGGAAGCAATGGGTGGTCAAAATATCATCTTCAAACAAGAAGATTTCAATACGGTAAAAGGCATTACCGGAGTTAAAGCATACGGCACGATGGTGATGTTGGATAAAATCCAAAATAAAAGTCAAAAATTGTATTACGAAATTTTGTTGTTCAAACAAGATGGCGGGTTGCAGGAAATAGTGATTTCATATAAAGAAGGCGACGAGTATGGGAAAAAGATTCTGGAGCGAATTATCAATTCGGTGGAACTTAAAAACGACAGGGAATAATGGATAAAGTAACTTTTTTAAATCCAGAATTTTTTTGGTTGTTTTTGGTCCTTCCATTTGCAATAGCATGGCTTTTCTTCAAACGCAAGCAACAATCGGCAACCTTAAAAATAAGTTCGGTTAGCGGTTTTAAAACCTCCAAATCGACTTTGGCAAAATTAAAACCTTATTTAAATGTTTTAAGAATTGTGGCTTTAAGCTCCTTGATAATTGCCTTAGCACGTCCAAGAACGGTGGATATTAGCAACCAAACTAAAACCACCAAAGGAATTGATATTGTGATGGCAATTGACCTTTCCAGCAGTATGTTGGCCAAAGATTTACGACCAAACCGCATGGAAGCCTTGAAGGAAGTGGCTTCTAATTTTGTGGATGCTAGACCAAATGATAGGATAGGTGTTGTAGTTTATGCTGCCGAAGCCTATACCAAAACTCCTGTGACCAGCGATAAAGCCATTGTTAAAGAGGCTATTCGAGATATTAAATACGACAATGTGCTGCAAGACGGAACCGGAATTGGTATGGGATTGACCACTGCCGTAAACCGATTAAAAGATAGTAAAGCCAAAAGCAAGATTATCATTTTGCTTACGGATGGTGTAAATAATTCGGGATTTATTGAACCAGAAACTGCCTCGGAAATTGCAAAAGAATACGGCATTAAAGTATACACTATCGGAATAGGAACTAACGGGATGGCCCAGTTTCCGTATGCGTATGCACCTAACGGAAGGGATTTTTTATACAAAATGATGCCCGTTGAAATTGACGAAAAATTAATGAAAACCATCGCTAGAAATACTGGCGGGAAATATTTTAGAGCCAATAGCAACAGCAAGTTAGAAAGTATTTACAACGAAATAAACAAATTAGAAACCACCGAAATAGAGGAGCTTAAATTCTACGATTACGATGAAAAATTTAGACTATTTGTATGGATTGCAGGGATTTTATTGTTATTGGAAGTTGTATTGCGAAACACCATTTTTAGAAGTTTTATATAAAGGGGGAAATACCAAAAATAAAATTCCAAATTCCAAAATGATGGAATAAAAATATTGGAATTTGGAATTTAAAATATTGGAATTTAATTATGTACGAGTTAGAAGAAAAAGGATATTTGTATCTGTTATTTGTTGTGCCACTATTGGCGCTACTGTTTCTGTATGTACAATATTGGAAACGTAAAAAACAGGCAGCATTTGGCGATTTGGATTTGATTAAAAAATTAAGTCCGGAGAAATCGTTGTTCAAGCCAACCTTAAAATTTGCATTGGTTGTATTGGGATTGACCTTTTTAATTTTGGCATTGGTTAACCCAAAAATGGGAACCAAAATGGAAAAAGTAAAACGTCAGGGAATTGATATTGTTTTTGCCATTGACGTTTCTAAAAGTATGTTGGCCGAAGACGTTGCGCCCAACCGTTTAGAAAAAAGTAAACAGATCGTTTCGCAATTAATCAACCAATTGGGAAGCGACAGAATAGGAATTATTGCCTATTCGGGGAGTGCTTTTCCGGTATTGCCAATGACTTCCGATTATGCTGTGGCTAAGATGTTTTTGCAAACGATGAATCCCGGAATGATATCTTCCCAAGGGACTTCTATTGATCAAGCAATTGATTTGGCAGCCAATAATTTCTTTGATAAAAAAGACAAAACCAATAAGTTGTTAGTGATTATATCCGATGGGGAAGACCATTCGGATAATGCGCAAAACGCTGCGGAAGACGCGCAAAAATTAGGATTAAAAATAATTACCGTTGGTGTTGGAACCGAAAATGGCGGTCCGATTCCATTAAAAAGAAATGGCGTTGTAGAAAGTTTTCAAAAAGACCAAGACAACCAAGTGGTGATTACCAAAAGAAATGCTTCCGTTTTGGCGGCTATTGCCAAAAGCACTAAAGGGGGTGGTTATGTAGATGGAAATTCTACCAAAACCGTTTTAGATTACGTAAAAAAAGTATTGGATAACACCCAAAAAACCGAATTTGAAGGAACGATGATGGCCGATTATAAATCGCAATTCCAATGGTTTTTAGGGTTTGGATTTTTCTGCTTGTTTTTGGACATTTTCTTAACCGAAAGAAAAACCAAATGGGTTCGAAAAATGAATTTGTTTAATGAAGAAAAAAAATAATTCGTAGAGACGCGATTCATCGCGTCTAGAATAAAATATAAAATGAAAAAATTTATAACCTATTGTTTAATTCTAATTTCTTTTGTGGTGAAAGCCCAAGAGAAGGATAAATTTTTGCCACAAGGCAATGAAAAATTTGCCGACAAAAACTACGTGGATGCGGAAGCGGACTACCGTTTGTCGCAAGCCAAGTTCAAAAAGAAATCTATTGCTTCCTATAATTTAGGAACCACCATTTACAAACAAAACCAACCCGCCGAGGCAAAATACCAATTTGAAAAAGCAATAAAAGACGCTAAAACCAAACCTGAGAAACACCAGGCGTACCACAATATTGGCAATTCTTTGATGAAAGAAAAGGATTACACTAATGCAATAGAAGCCTATAAAAATGCCTTGCGAAACGATCCATCCGATGAGGAAACGCGTTACAATTATGCTTTAGCAAAAAAAATGCTGAAGGATAATCCGCCACCAAAAGACAAAAACAAGGATAAAGACAAGGACAAAAATAAAGATAAGAACAAAGACAAGGATAAAAAGGACGATAAGAAAGATCCGAACAAAGATAAAAAAGACGACAAAAAAGATAAAGGCGATAACAAAGACAAGGATAACAAAGACGGCAACGACAAAAAAGATAAGCAAGACAAAGGCGATGGCGATAAACCACAACCAAAGCCAAGCGGAGCATCTAAACAACGAATTGACAATCTTTTGGATGCGGTGAACAATGAAGAGAAAAAAGTGCAACAAAAGGTAAACGCCCAAAAAGTGCAAGCCAATCCTAAAAAACCAGAGAAAGACTGGTAATTAATTACGAATAAAAAATTACGAAGTACAAAAATGAAACGATATTTAATCTTATTATTAATAGCCGCCAACTCTCTGTTTGCTCAAGTAAAATTTGAAGCCAACGTGAGTAAAAACACCTTGGGATTAAATGAACGAGTGCGCATCGAATTTTCTATGAACGAAGATGGCGATAATTTTGTGCCACCTAATTTTGAAGCCTCTGGTTTTAGAGTGGTCGGCGGGCCAAGTCAATCCATCAGCCAATCTTGGATTAATGGTAGAAGTTCCTTTCAAAAATCGTACACCTATATTTTATTGCCTTTGCAGAAAGGAAATTTGGTTATCCGTCAAGCGGTAATTGAAATTAACGGGCAAATTTACAAAACATTGCCTATTAAAATCAACGTAACCAATGCAGTCCAACAACCGAATGATCCTAATGAGCCAGCAGCGGTAAAGGCGGATGATAATCTGTATTTGGTTGCCGATATTTCTAAAACCAATCCCTATGTAAACGAACCCATTACGGTGGTGTACAAATTGTATTTTAGTTTCAACATCGGAATTACCAATTGGCGCGAATTGAACAAACCTAAATACAACGATTTTTGGAGTCAGAACATCGACATTAAACAATTAGTTGCCGAAGAAGGAATGTTTAAAGGTCAACGATATCGCTATGTTGTATTGCGAAAAACCGTTCTGTATCCTCAAAAATCAGGTAAACTAGAGATTGAACCACTTTCTTTAGATATTGATTGCCAAGTTCCAAAAGGAAGACCTAACTTTTTTGGGCAAGTGCAGTTAGTAGAAGACAGCAAACGTGTTTCTGCAGGAAGTAATGTGATTACCGTAAAGGCCTTGCCAGAAGCAGGAAAACCAGAAGATTTTTCGGGCGCAGTAGGGAAATTTAATTTTAAAGTTACGCCTTCTAGAACCGGATTAAAATTTGGAGAATCTCTTGATTTGGATGTTTCCGTTACAGGAACTGGGAATCTAAAATTATTTAGTTTGCCAAAACCTGTGGTGCCTTCCACATTAGAAATGTACGATCCACAACACAGTGAAAATGTTACGACTCCACTTTCTGGAATGACTGGAAGCATAGCCGATAAATACACTATTATTCCGCAAGCGAAAGGCAATTTTCCAATAAAATCGATGCGTTTCACCTATTTTGATTTAGGTACTAGAAGTTATAAAACCATTTCCTCTCCCGAAATCGTGTTGAATGTTTTAGACGGTCCAGGAATTGCTAATTCTGCTGCAACTACACCATCTGGATCTTCCAAAGTGGCAGTTACCGCCAACAAAGCATTTGCTTATATTAAACAAAAAACCACCTTAAAGCCAATACAATCGGAGGATTTCTTAGGTTCGGGATTGTTTTATACTTTACTAATTTTGCCATTTTTAGGAATTCCGGCTTTAATTCTTTTTAGAAAAAGAAAAGAAGCAGAAGATGCCGATGTGGTTGGAAACAAGAAAAGAAAAACCAATGCGTTGGCCAAGAAATATTTATCGGAAGCCCAAAAACAAATCCAACACAAAGAGCCATTTTATATTGCACTTGAAAAAGCAATGCACAATTTCTTAAAAGCCAAATTAAGCATTGAAACTTCGGAAATGAGTAAGGATAAAATATCTGAAATTTTGCTTACGCGAAATGCCGATGCCGCTACTGTAAAAGAATTTATCACCCTTACCGAAAGTTGCGAATTGGCTCGATATGCGCCTTCTACAAGCGTTGCCATTCAGCAAGATTACGATAAGGCCGTCGAAATTATATCCAGTTTGGAAAAGCAAATTTCTTAGACAAAAGATAAAACTTAATGCATCTTAATTCCTTAATGGTTTAAAAAATGAAAAAATATATTATTATCTTAATTTTAATCTTCCAATTTTCATCCGCTCAAACGGCTTTTGAAAAAGGAAATCAATTATATCAAAAAGAAAACTATACCGAAGCCATCAACAATTACGAAAGTGTTCTTGCTTCCGGAAAACATTCTGCCGACCTGTATTTCAACCTCGGAAACTGCTATTATAAATTGCATAAAGTGGCCCCTGCGGTTTATAATTACGAAAAGGCAGTACAATTAAATCCGAACGACGATGAAATAAGAACCAATCTCGATTTTGCGCGAAAAATGACTATTGACGACATAAAAGTGGTTCCTAAAGTTGGCTTTAGCAAATGGATAGAAGACTTTACTTCCAGTTATTATTACGATACTTGGGCCTGGATAGCCGTGGTTTTGGCATTCGTATTTTTAACCTTTTTTGCAGGATATTACTTATCGGGAACGGCCTTTAAAAAACGAATTTTCTTCTCTGGAATGTTTTTTATTTTTCTTGGAATTGTAATAAGCGTTGCATCTGGAATTTACGAAAAAAACAGAATTTCCTCTGAAAAACCAGCAATCATTTTTGCAGAAACCGCTTCGGTTAAAGGAGAGCCCAAAGCAACTAGCCCAGAAACTATTTTACTTCACGAAGGAACGAAAGTATATGTTTTAGAAAGCATCGCCAATTGGAAAAAAATCCAACTAACCGATGAAACCACAGGTTGGATAAGTGAGGATGCTTTAAAGGAGTTGTAATATTGTTCAATGGTCAGAGATCACTAATCAGTTTTTAATTTCACAATACCATCGATTATTTTCACACCAATCACTATTTATGTATTACTTTTACTAGTCAATAAATACTCAATCCATGAAAATCGGACTCTATTTTGGAACCTTTAACCCCATTCATGTGGGCCACCTGATTATTGCTAATCATCTGGCGGAATATTCTGATTTGGAACAAATTTGGATGGTGGTTACTCCACACAATCCGCACAAGCAAAAAAACACCTTGTTAGACGATTACCATCGCTTGCATTTGGTGCGATTAGCAACTGAAGAGTATCCTAAAATTAAACCTTCGGATATTGAATTCAAATTGCCACAGCCCAATTATACTGTAAATACGTTAGCGCATTTAAAAGATAATTATCCGCAGCACGAATTTTCCTTAATTATGGGTGAAGACAACTTGAAATCGTTACATAAATGGAAAAATCACGATTACATACTTGAAAATCACGATATTTATATTTACCCAAGAATTTCAGAAGAAGGTGAAAATTTAGATTTGAAAAATCATCCTCGAATTCATAAAGTTGATGCACCTATTGTAGAAATATCTTCTACTTTTATTCGGGAAAACATCAAAAACAAGAAAAATATTCGTCCGCTATTGTCTGAAAAAGTTTGGGAATATGTAGATCACAATAATTTTTATAAGAAGTAAACTTAACATTCCTTTACCACTCGTTCCAATAAACCTTTTGTAATTTTGTATTCTAAAATAAATTACAATGAACAACTTCGAATTATACAATCCAGTCAATTATATTTTTGGCAAAGGACAAACAGAAAAACTAACTACTTTAGTACCCAAAGATGCCAAAATTTTAGTGGCATATGGTGGCGGAAGTATCTTTAAAAATAGTGTTTACGACCAAGTTAAAACGGCTTTAGCAGGATTTGATTTTATAGAATTTGGAGGTATTGAGCCAAATCCAAGATTTGAAACCTTGATGAAAGCCATACAAATTATTCGCGAACAAAAAATTACTTTCATTATAGCCGTTGGTGGTGGAAGCGTTATTGATGGCGTGAAATTTATTTCGGCTGCCGTTAACTTTGAAGGAGAAGAAGTCGATATTCTTAAAAAACGAATTCTATTCACCGATTTATCCAAAGTTATTCCGTTTGGAACAGTACTAACCTTGCCAGCAACTGGATCCGAAATGAACTCGGGTGCGGTAGTAACTATTGGAGCAACTCAAGAAAAACTTACCCTTGGCGGAAGTGCCTTGTTTCCTAAATTCTCTATTGTAGATCCAACCGTAATTGTTTCTTTACCAAAAAGACAATTGCAAAACGGCGTGGTTGATGCCTTTACCCATGTAATGGAACAATACATGACTTACAAGCACGATGCCTTGTTGCAAGACCGATTGGCAGAAAGCATTTTGCAAACCCTAATTGAAGTTGGACCAAGTGTGGTTGAAAATCCTTCCGATTATAAATTGGCTTCCAATTTTGTTTGGAGTGCTACCATGGCGTTAAACGGATTGATTCAAAAAGGAGTTCCGAGTGATTGGGCAACCCACATGATTGGTCACGAATTGACGGCTTTGTACGAAATTGACCATGCGAGAACCCTGGCAATTATAGGGCCAAATTTATATAGAGTGCTTTTTGAAACTAAAAAAGAAAAACTAGCACAATACGGACAACGTGTTTGGAACCTTACAGGAGATTCTACAGACGCTATTGCGAACCAAGCCATTGAAAAAACAGTCGAATTTTTCCATACTATGGGAATGAAAACCAAGTTATCTGAAAACACAGAAAACTATAAAGAAACTGCCGATTTTATTGTAAATCGATTCCAAGAAAGAGGCTGGTTGGCAATGGGCGAAAAACAAAATATCACTTTAGAAAAGGTTAGAGAAATTGTAGAGATGAGTTATTAGTTTTTAGTGATTAGAATCAAAAAATCAAAAGGCGTTCCGGAAATTATTTCTGGAACGCCTTTTTTAAAACAAATGTATTAAACCCTTTTTAGAAAGACAATCTAACAATCTTTCTGTAATAATAACGGACAATGCTTTTTGTTATTGTGTTGATTGTCATAAATTTAAGTTAAAATGATTTTGTCCTAATATTACATTAAGAACCCACTCGCTTTTGGGAATGCCATAAAAAAAGAGTATTTTTGATTTTTCAAACAATATAGAAATGAATACTATTCCAAAGTTTGCCGTAATAGGTGGAGGAAGTTGGGCTACTGCAATTGCCAAAATGCTGTGTGTGAACCTTGACGAAATTGCCTGGTACATGCGAAACCAATCGGCTATTGACCATATAAAAACACAAAAACACAATCCTAATTATTTGAGTTCGGTAGAATTTGATACTAACAAACTTAGGCTTACTGCCGATATTAATGAAGCAGTGGCGTATGCCGATTACCTCATTTTCGCGATTCCATCCGCCTTCCTGAGTGCTGAATTAGAAAAACTAACCGTTAGTTTACAAGACAAAGTGATTTTCTCCGCCATTAAAGGAATTGTACCTGAAACATTCCTAATTGTTGGCGAACATTTTAATAAAAAATTTGATATTCCTTTTGAAAATATCGGAGTAATTACGGGTCCTTGCCATGCCGAAGAAGTGGCTTTGGAACGACTTTCGTATCTAACCATTGCTTGTGGAGATTCAGCAAAAGCGAAAGTAGTAGCTAAAGTTCTTGCCGGAAATTACATTAAAACTAAAATATCCGATGACATTATCGGCACCGAATATGCTGCGATGTTGAAAAACATTTATGCTATTGCAGCCGGAATTGCTCACGGATTGGGTTATGGAGACAACTTCCAGTCGGTGATTATGAGTAATGCCATCCGGGAGATGAAAAAGTTCATCCGAAAAGTGCATAAAATGAAGCGTAACATTAATAATTCGGCTTATTTAGGCGATTTATTGGTTACGGGTTATTCTGTTTTTTCTAGAAATAGAATGTTTGGAAATATGATTGGGAAAGGCTATACAGTAAAATCAGCCATGATGGAAATGAGCATGGTTGCCGAAGGATATTATGCCGTGAAAAGTGCTTATAAATTAAACCAAGAGTACAAAGCACAAACCCCAATTATAGATGCTGTTTATGCCATTTTATACGAAGGAAAAGATGCTAAAGCTGTATTTAAAAAACTAACGGACAAACTGGATTAAGATGAGTGAAAGATGGAAATACCAGATAAAATCGGGTGGCCTTTGGGGTGTTTTTATGACGGCTTTCAATGTGCTTTTTGAAATAAAAGAAAAGCCTTTTATGCAACAAATTGCTACTTCTAATTTTTACATAAGAGCCATTGGATTTATCCTGATGGGGATTTTTGTTTTGGGTTATTTTAATTGGAAACAAAAAGTGAAACGGGATACTACTAATTTTTAAACTTTTCAGTCCATAGGAAACTCATTTATTACAGAAAGTTTATTGGGATTCCTAGGGACATAGATAGCGCTATCGGGTGTACCCAGAACCCAGAACCTAAAACCCAGAACCTTAATGAACAACCCTTCTCTCGAACTTCAAATACAAACCTTACCCGATAATCCCGGGGTGTACCAGTATTATGATAAAGAGGGAAAAATTTTATATGTAGGAAAAGCCAAAAATCTAAAGAAACGAGTCTCTTCTTATTTCAATAAAGTCCATGACAACGCCAAAACCAATGTGCTGGTTCGCAAAATAGTCGAGATAAAACACATTGTAGTTTCCTCTGAGCAGGATGCCTTGTTGTTGGAAAACAATCTGATAAAAAAACTACAACCACGTTATAATGTCTTGTTGCGTGATGATAAAACCTATCCTTGGATTTGCATCAAAAAAGAACCTTTTTCAAGAATTTTCCCAACCAGAAGAATGGTAAAAGACGGGTCGGAATACTTCGGGCCTTACACCAGTTTCAAGACGGTGAATACCATTTTAGAATTGATTAAAGAGTTGTATCCACTGCGAACTTGCAACTACGATTTAACCGAAAATAACATCCGAAACCATAAATATAAAGTCTGTTTAGAATTTCATATTGGCAACTGCAAAGGCGGTTGCGAAGGCTACGAACTATTAGAAAATTACCAAAAACAAGTCGATGCCATTCGCGAAATTTTGAAAGGAAATTTCAAAGAAAGTTTAAAGGAATTTAAAATTAAAATGCAAGAATTGGCAGCCGATATGCACTTTGAAGAAGCCCAAAAAATTAAAGAAAAGATAGAGGTTTTAGAGCAGTACCAATCGCGATCTACCATCATCAATCCGAAGATTTCCAATATTGATGTATTTTCCATTATTTCCGATGAAGCCGTGGCATATGTAAATTTCCTACAAATTGCCCATGGTGCCATCATTCGATCCTATACTTTAGAATTAAAGAAAAAACTAGAAGAAACCAACGAAGAACTTCTAGAATTGGCAGTGGTGGAACTTCGGGAGCGTTTTCATTTGCTTTCGCGCGAAATAATTCTGCCTTTTGCCTTAGATTTTGGCGATAAAATAAAAGTTACCGTTCCGCAATTGGGCGATAAAAAACAGATTTTAGAGCTCTCCGAACGCAACGCCAAATACTACCGAATGGATCAATTAAAACAAATCCAAATTGTAGATCCCGAGCGGCACACCAACCGAATTATGGCACAAATGCAAAAAGATTTACGTCTTTCAGTCGAGCCGCGTCATATAGAGTGTTTTGATAATTCCAACATCCAAGGAACCAATCCTGTGGCGGCTTGTGTGGTTTTTAAAGACGGAAAACCGTCCAAAAAAGACTACCGCCATTTCAATATAAAAACCGTAGAAGGCCCCAACGATTTTGCCTCCATGGAAGAAGTAGTGTACCGACGTTACAAACGCCTTTTAGACGAAAACCAACCCTTGCCACAACTCATTATCATCGATGGTGGAAAAGGGCAATTGTCCTCGGCACTAAAAAGCATCGACGATTTAGGACTTCGCGGAAAAATCGCCATCATCGGAATTGCAAAACGCCTCGAAGAACTTTTTTATCCGGGCGATTCGGCACCTTTATACCTCGATAAAAAATCGGAAACCCTTAAAGTCATTCAGTTTTTACGTAACGAAGCCCACCGTTTTGGAATTACTTTTCACCGCGATAAGCGAAGCAAAGCAGCACTAAATTCGTCCATAGAAACCATCCCAGGAATTGGCGAAAAAACCATGTTAACGTTAATAACCCACTTCAAAAGTGTTAAAAGATTAAAATTAGCCACCGAAAAAGAAATTTCTGACGTAATTGGTGCATCAAAAGCCAAAAAAATTTCCGACTTTTACCATAAAATAGATAATTAATTTCCGTAGCGAATGTTTCAGGCCTATTTGCAAACCATTTTCCCGCCATACACTGCAATCTTTTCCTTTCTAAAGAAGAAAGAAAAAGGATTTCCGTTGCTGTCGGGGCTAGACGGTAAAGGTCTTTTGCAAAAATCCGTTTTTCAAAAACAACTTACAACCTACACCCTACACCCTACACTCTTTATTCTTTTATCTATTTTCCTTTCTCTATTTTCTCAAACTACCTATTCCCAAGATTCTATAAAACGTCCTAAAATCGGATTGGTTTTAACCGGAGGTGGCGCTAAAGGCTTTGCCCATATTGGGGTTTTGAAAGTTTTAGAAAAAGCCGGCGTAAAAATTGATTATATTGGTGGAACCAGCATGGGCGCAGTAGTTGGAGGCTTATATGCTACAGGCTATAATGCACAGCAATTAGATTCTATATTCCACAACACTAATTTTGACGAGTTATTAAAAGATTATATTCCAAGAAAGAATAAAAGTTTTTATGAAAAACGCAACGATGAGATGTATGCCATTTCATTACCCTTCAAAAAACTTAGTATAGGTGTTCCAATTGCTTTATCTAAAGGAATGTACAACTATAATTTGCTCAATAAATTAACCCACTCCGTTCGGCATATTAGAGATTTTAACCAATTGCCAATTCCTTTTTTATGTATTGCTACTGATATAGAAACAGGAGAACAACTAATATTAAATAAAGGTAGTTTGTCCCAAGCATTGCTAGCAAGTTCGGCATTTCCTACCCTTTTCTCTCCAGTAGAAATAGATGGAAAAATGCTTATAGATGGAGGGGTTTCTAACAATTATCCTATTGATGAGGTACGAAAAATGGGGGCCGATATTATTATCGGAGTAGATGTTCAAGACGGATTAAAAAATAGAGATTCCTTAAAGGAAGCCACACAAATTCTCCTTCAAATATCCAATCTTCAAATGATTGTTGGGATGCAAGATAAAATAAGAAAAACAGATATTTATATTAAACCAGATATTTCAGGGTATACTGTCATTTCATTTGATAAAGAAAATGAAATTATAAAAAAGGGAGAAGATGCCGCTTTAAAAGTTTTGGATCAAATAAATAAAATTGGACAAACTAATAAACCATCCCAAAGATTAGACTCTAAAAACGGTTTAATCAATATTACCAAATTAACTATCAACGATGTTAAAGATTACACTCGCGCTTATATTATTGGTAAATTAGGATTTATACAAGGCAGCAAAATTAGTTATGAGCAATTAAAACAAGGCATTAATACCCTTAATGCAACTGGAAATTTCTCTGTAATTAATTACCAATTGAATAAATTTAATTCGGGCGATGAACTAGAATTAACCATAAAAGAAAGTGGAAATAGCACTTTTTTAAAATTTGGTTTGCATTATGACGGGCTCTATAAAAGCGCTGCTTTAATAAACCTAACTCAAAAAAAATCCCTTTTTAGAAATGATGTTTTATCTGTAGATTTAGTTATTGGCGACAACTTTAGATACAATTTAGACTATTATATTGATAACGGATTTTATTTCAGTTTCGGATTTAAATCCCGCTTCAATCAGTTCAATAAAAATGTCTCTACCGACTTCAGTAATGGTGCAATTTTTCAACAACTTGGTATAAATTCTTTAAATGTTGATTATTCTGATTGGACTAACTCGGCCTATTTGCAAACTATTTTCGAACAAAAGTTTCTTGTTGGAGCAGGAGTAGAAATGAAACATCTAAAAATATCCTCTAAAACATTAGAAAACATCAATCCCGTTTTTGAAAAAAGTGATTATACAAGTGTCTACGGTTATTTAAAATACGACTCTTTAGACAGTAAATATTTTCCTAAAAAAGGATGGTATTTTAATAGTAATCTGCAATCGTATTTGTTTTCTTCCAATTACACTAATCAATTTAATCGATTCTCTATTGCTAGTTCCGAACTAGGAATCACAAGAACTTTCTATAAAGTAATCAATTTAAAATTTGAATCGGGTGCAGGTTTATCTTTCGGACAAAAAAGCATGCACTTTTTAGACTTTGTTCTAGGAGGTTATGGCTTTAATCCTATCAATAATTTCAAACAATTTTATGGGTATGATTTTATCAGTATTTCTGCCGATAGTTATGTTAAGGCTTTAGCGACATTAGATATTGAGTTTTATAAAAAAAACCATATCAATTTTTCGGCTAATTATGCCAATGCCGAAAACAAATTATTCAGTACCGGAAATTGGCTTGCCACCCCAAGATATTCAGGATATGCAGTAGGTTATGGATTAGAAACCATACTTGGCCCCCTCGAAATTAAATACTCTTGGTCACCCGAATTACCCAAAGGATTTCTGGGATTCAATCTAGGTTTTTGGTTTTAAAGCTCAGAAATTTTCTATTTTCGTAAAAATATTAAACAAAAAAAGTATATTTGAACAAATAAAACTAAAAAGAATAAACTATGTCTATTTGGAAAAGAAAACCTTTGGCGCTATTACTTGCAGAAGCGTCTGATTCTGAAAAAGGATTAAAAAGAACATTAACAGCTTGGTCATTGGTAGCCTTAGGAATAGGAGCTATTATAGGAGCTGGACTTTTTGTGAGAACAGCAACCGCTGCAGCTCAAAACGCAGGACCATCCGTAACAATCGGATTTATTGTAGCAGCTATTGGTTGCGCTTTAGCTGGATTATGTTATGCTGAATTATCCTCTTCCATTCCAATTTCAGGAAGTGCTTATACCTATACTTATGCAACCATGGGTGAATTATTAGCTTGGATCATTGGTTGGGATTTAATATTAGAATATGCTGTAGGTGCTGCAACCGTAGGAATTGCTTGGAGTGAATACCTCAACAATCTGCTGGTCAATGTGCTCCATACGAGTCCAATTCCATATTCCTTATCGCATTCGCCATTTCAAAAAGTATTAGATCCAGTTACACATCAAGTAATTGAGCAAGGAATTATCAACTTGCCAGCCTTGTTTATTGTAGCTGTAATTAGTTTATTATTAATTAGAGGAACTCAAGAATCTGCTTTTGTTAATGGAATTATTGTAGTGGTAAAAGTTGCCATTGTAATCATGATTATCGTCTTTGGATGGAGTTATATCAATCCTGTAAACCATACACCTTACATTCCAGAAAGCTCCATATTTACAGATGAACATGGCGTTGGTCATAGTTATGGAGGTATAATGGGTATTCTTGGTGCTGCAGGAACAGTGTTCTTTGCTTTCATCGGATTTGATGCCGTAAGTACCGCTGCTCAAGAAACTAAAAATCCAAAAAGAGATATGCCAATTGGTATACTTGGATCTTTAGCAGTTTGTACTGTTTTATATATCCTTTTTGCTCATGTTTTAACAGGAGTAGCAACAGTAGAAGATTTTAGAACTGGTGGTAAAGAAGCTTCAGTAGCTTTTGCAATAGGAAAATATATGATAGGTTACCAATGGCTGGCTCAATTTGTTACAGTAGCTATTTTAGCAGGTTTTTCTTCTGTTATTTTAGTAATGTTACTTGGTCAATCCAGAGTTTTTTATGCTATGGGAAAAGATGGTTTATTGCCAAAAGCATTCGGGGATTTACACCCAAAATATAAAACTCCTTACAAAGCTAATCTTGCCATCTTAGTAATTGTTGGTTTGTTTGCTGCATTTATTCCTGGTGATATTGTAGGAGATATGACAAGTATTGGAACCTTATTTGCATTTATCCTTGTATGTATCTCAGTAATTGTATTAAGAAAAACCAATCCAGAAATGAAACGCGAATTCAAAACCCCTTTGGTTCCTTTTGTGCCAATTTTAGGAGTTTTAGTTTGTCTTGCTATGATCTACGGATTAGGATGGACTAACTGGCTTCGACTAGCAGTATGGTTGCTTATTGGTCTAGTTATTTATTTTGCTTACAGTAAAAAAAATAGCAAATTAAACAATCCAGATAAAGACATTCAAAAATAACAACCACTAAAAAGCATTAAATCTGAAACCTCATTTTTAATGCTTTTTTTATTTTTCGGAAAACATTTTTTACGACATTTGTGATAATGAAAAACTGGGACGATTTACTTATTCTATTAAAATACCTCATCAAGAGAAATCCGGAATGAGTAAAAATTCTTTTTGAGTGTTAACTAAAGTTGGGTTACCCCCACACTTTTATTTTTCAAACCTTTAAACAAAAAGAAAATGCCAATTTATCATAAACTAGGAAATATCCCTCACAAGCGTCACATTCAGTTTGAAAATCCGGATGGCGGATTGTATTACGAACAACTATTCGGCACTGAGGGCTTTAATGGACATTCGTCATTATTATATGAAGTGCATCGGCCAACGCAAATAAAGGAAATCCTAAAATCGTATTCGGTTGAACCTAAAATAGCAATCGGAAAAAACATAAAATCTTTATTATTAAAAGGATTCGAACTAAAACCAGAAGATGATTTTTTAGACAGCAGAAAAGCAATGCTGGTTAATAAAGATTGCACCATTGGATTGGCGGCTCCAAGAAAATCTCTAACGGAATATTTCTATAAAAATGCCGATGCTGATGAAATGATTTTCATCCATAAAGGAAAAGGGAAATTACGCACCATGATGGGAAACATCCCTTTTGAATATGGAGATTACCTTATTATTCCACGTGGAATGATTTATCAAATTCAATTTGACACCGAAGATAATAGATTATTTTATGTCGAAAGTTTTGCGCCTTTCTATACGCCAAAACGATATAAAAATGAATCGGGTCAACATTTAGAGCATGCGCCATTTTGTGAACGCGACTTTAAATTGCCAACAGAATTGGAAACGCACCAGGATAAAGGGGATTTTCTAGTCAAAATTAAAAAAGAAGGAATGATGCATGAAGTAATCTATGCTACGCATCCTTTTGGTGTTATAGGCTGGGATGGGTATAATTTTCCTTATGGATTTTCTATTCATAATTTTGAACCCATAACAGGTAGAGTACATCAACCACCACCTGTTCATCAAACATTTGAAACAGCAACTTTTGTAGTTTGTTCTTTTGTTCCTAGACTTTATGATTATCATCCAAAATCAATTCCGGCACCCTACAATCATAGTAACATAGATTCCGATGAGGTTTTATATTATGTTGATGGCGATTTTATGTCAAGAAATAATATAGAGCAAGGTCATATTACTTTACACCCTAAGGGGATTCCACACGGACCTGCTCCTGGAGCAATGGAACGTAGTATTGGGAAAACAGTGACGGAAGAATTGGCTGTCATGGTAGATACCTTTCATCCGTTAATGGTTACTGAAGAAGCTATGGGAATTGATGATGGAAAATATTACAAATCTTGGGTAGAATAATTAATAATGACAAAAACTTTCTAAATTAAAACTTTGGAAAGACTTAAAAATATAAATAATATGTCAAAAGAAATGAAATCCGTAGAATACGGACTAGAAAAAATATTCAGTGGAGCACAAGATTTTCTTCCACTATTAGGAACCGATTATGTTGAATTTTACGTAGGTAATGCAAAACAATCGGCACATTATTACAAAACAGCATTTGGTTTTCAATCACATGCCTATCGTGGTTTAGAAACAGGCTCCCGCGATTCGGTGAGTTATGTTTTGAAACAAGACAAAATCCGTTTGGTATTGACAACCCCGTTAAATAGCAATTCTCCTATAAATGACCATTTAAGAAAACACGGAGACGGAGTAAAAGTAATTGCCCTTTGGGTAGAAGACGCTCGTTCGGCTTATGAAGAAACTACTAAACGCGGTGCAAAATCCTTCATGGAACCAACCGTTGAAAAAGACGAACACGGAGAAGTTGTTCGATCTGGAATTTATACTTATGGAGAAACCGTTCACATATTTGTAGAACGGAAAAATTACAATGGAGCTTTCTTACCAGGATTTGTAGAATGGAAATCCGAATATAATCCAGAATCCCTTGGATTAAAATACATTGACCACATGGTTGGAAATGTAGGTTGGGGTCAAATGGATCAATGGGTGAAATGGTACGAAGACGTGATGGGATTTGAAAATTTCCTTTCGTTTGATGATAAACAAATCCATACCGAATATTCTGCTTTAATGAGTAAAGTAATGTCTAACGGTAACGGCAGAATTAAATTTCCAATAAACGAACCGGCAAAAGGAAACAAAAAATCACAAATTGAAGAATATTTAGATTTTTATGAAGATTCTGGTGTGCAGCATTTAGCAGTTGCCACTGATGATATAATTAAAACCGTTTCTGGATTAAAAGCAAGAGGAATTGAGTTTTTACCACCACCACCTCAAGCTTACTATGATGATATTCCAAGAAGATTAGGGGTTCACATGGATATGATGAAAGAAGATATAAAGAAATTACAAGAACTGTCAATTTTAGTAGATGCTGACGAAGATGGATATCTGTTGCAAATTTTTACCAAACCACAAGAAGATCGTCCAACATTATTTTTTGAAATAATTCAAAGAATGGGAGCAAAAGGATTTGGCGCAGGTAATTTTAAGGCACTTTTCGAATCGATTGAACGGGAACAAGCACTGAGAGGAACGTTGTAAATTGCTAAATTTGTTATAAAATTAGCACCATATAACGTTGTAGTAGCTATATTTTTAATAAAAATATGTTAAAGTTCTTTTTTTGTTGAGAATAACTTAAAAACAGTACTATCTTTGTACTCACAAAAAGAAAAGGAGTGGTTTCCTTTAATTTTTTATATAAGTTTTCATAATTTATAGTTTTTAGGTTGGTTAATAGCATAAAAACTCCATCATTATTTGATGGAGTTTTTTTGTTTTAATACATTTGGAACAGAATTTGCATTACAAGAGTATAATCTAATTATAATTACACATGAAAAAGATATTAGTTCTTGCTATATTATTTCTTACAGTAAGTTTCGACTCTCTTCAGGATACTCCATTCGATACAGGTGAATGGTTCAAATTTAGAATTCACTATGGCTTAGTAACTGCTGGATATGCAACTCTAGAAGTTAAGGAAGCCGTTAAAAACAATAAGAAAGTGTACCATGCCGTTGGAAGAGGGTATACAACCGGTATGTCCAAATGGTTATTTAATGTAGAGGATAATTATGAGACCTATTTTGACAAAGCTACTGGTAAGCCATACCAGTATGTAAGAAAAATTGACGAAGGCGGGTATACCAAAGACGAAGAAGGGTTTTTTAATCAGGACAAAAACACTATCTTGGTAAAAGATTATAAAAACAAAAGCAACCAAACTTTTGCTACTTCCGAAAACATTCAAGATATTGTTTCTACTTTTTATTACCTAAGAAAACACCCTTCGGCAAATAAATTAAAAGTAGGAGAATCTATTGCAATTGATATGTTTTTTGATCAAGAAACCACAAAATTTAAGTTAAAATACATTGGTAAAGAAGATTTAGATACTAAATTTGGCGTCGTGCCTTGTATGATTTTTAGACCTTTGGTGCAATCTGGACGTGTTTTTAAAGAACAAGAAAGTGTAACCGTTTGGATTTCAGACGACGACAATAAATTACCTGTGCGAATCAAAGCTAGTTTGGCTATTGGTTCTTTAAAAGCCGATTTAGAATCCTTTAAGGGATTATCCAATCCATTTACAATAAAAGTAAAACAATGACCTTAGACACACCTCAAATAATTGAAGCATTAGAAGAAAAATTTGCTGCAATAAATCAAAAAACGGATACCCATCTCGAAGGGCTACTTTGGTCTAAACCAATAACCTATTGGGATTATATTCAAACCGATGCGCTACTGAATTTGCAAACGCAAAGAACTGTTTTGCCAGACGAAATGGTTTTTATTATGTACCATCAAGTCAACGAATTGTTGTTTAAAATGATACTTTGGGAGATAGAACAGGTATGCCAATGCGAACAACCCGAAACTAAATTCTTTGCCGAAAGGTTAATGCGAATTAGTCGTTATTTTGACATGCTTACCACTTCGTTTGACATTATGGGCGACGGAATGGAAGTGGAGCAATACATGAAATTCCGAAATACTTTAACTCCTGCAAGTGGATTTCAAAGTGCACAGTATCGATTAATTGAATTTGCTTCTACCGATTTAATCAATCTTATCGATTATCGTTTTAGAGCAACCATTGACCGCAACACTCCTTATACGCATGCCTTTGAGCACCTGTATTGGCAGGCTGCAGGCAAAGATTACAAAACGGGAGAAAAATCATTCCTACTTTTAGAATTTGAAAGAAAATACAAAGCCGAGTTTTTGCGTTATATGGAGGAGCATAACACCACCAATGTTTGGCAAAAATTCAAACAACTTCCTGAAGCAGATCAAAAGAATACCGATTTAATTACTGCCATGCGTCATTACGACAAAACGGTAAATATTACTTGGGTAATGGGTCATTTAAATGCTGCAAAAAAATACATTGAAAGTGGTCAAGGTTCTGGAGAAGCAACAGGAGGAAGCGACTGGAAAAAATACATGCACCCAAAATACCAAAGAAGAATATTTTTTCCCGAACTTTGGAGCGAAGACGAATTGAAAAATTGGGGAGAAAACTGTTAAAAAAATAATACAAGCATATTGAAAAAACTGGCACTTCTTTTATTGGCACTAATGGCTATAACTTCTTGTAAAAAAGCACAAGAAGAATTTGTAATTGAAGATGCTGAGCCACAAAAACCCATCGTAGATTTTGGGTTTCATTACCAGGACTTTAACGTGCATTACGATACCATTCAAAGTCAAGATACTTTTGAAAGAATCTTAAAAAAACAAAACCTAAACGGGAAAAAAGTTTCCCAAATCATTCGAATTGTTAAAGACTCTTTTCCAACCAGTGTTCGTTTTAAAAGACCTTATGTTTGTTTAAGATCCAAAGACCGATACAATAAATTACAATATCTTATTTACCAACCCAACCGCTTAGATTACTATTTAATTGATTTAACCGATTCTATTGTTGGATTCAAAAAATCCAGACCGCTAACTTTCAAAACAAGAACGGTTGCAGGGGAACTGATAGGTTCGCTTACGCAAACGTTGCGCAGTATGAAAATTGAACCAACTCTATCTGGAAGATTAACCAAAGTTTTTGCTTGGTCTATAGATTTCTTCAAATCTAGAAAAGGAGACAAATTTGCACTTAGTTTCACCGAAAGATACATTAATGATACCGTTTATGATGGAGTAGATAGTTTAAGAGCTGCTTATTTTGAATATAAGGGAGAAAAAATATACGCCTTTCCATTTGCACAAGAGCGAAATGGTAAAATTGATTATTACGATGAAAATGGGAAAGCATTAAAGAATTTTTTCCTAAAAGCGCCATTGAAATTTGTAAATATTACCTCTAAATTTTCTAAAAATAGATTTCATCCGGTGCAATTAAAATGGAAAGCCCATAAAGGAACCGATTATGCTGCGCCAACGGGAACATCCATTATGACTACCGCAGCTGGAGTTGTGGAACAATCAGGATATTCTACAGGAAACGGAAATTTTGTAAAAGTAAAACACGATAAAACTTATTCTACTCAATATTTACATATGTCCCGTATTTTAGTTCGAAGAGGACAGCGTGTGAAGCAAGGAGAAATCATTGGTAAAGTTGGAAGTACTGGTTTAGCAACGGGTCCTCACGTATGTTATCGTTTCTGGAAAAACGGGGTGCAAGTTGACGCATTAAAACTAAAACTTCCAAATTCTCAAGTCATGGAAGGAAGAAATCTTCCAAGATTTAAGGAACAAATGCGACCTCTAAAAAGAGAATTGGATAGTGTTACTGATATTCGATTCCATAAGTAATAAATTCTTTAATTACTTACAACTACAACGTTTGCATTCTTTTTTTAGAAAATTAATTAGCAAAGTCTTCGTCTTTTATCTAATTTTGTCCTACAAAAAAGTAACAATATGTCTTTACCCAATACCAATCCGTCCAAAACTAATGCTTGGCAGAATTTACAAAAACATTTTTCTGCTATGGAAACCAATTCCATTAAAGAAATGTTTCAAAATGACGGCACTCGAGCTGAGAAATTTCACATCCAATGGAACGATTTTTTAGTAGATTACTCTAAAAATAATATCACACAAGAAACCCTTGATTTATTATTGCAATTAACGGATGAGGTTCAGTTGAAGGAAGCCATTGCTCAATATTTTAATGGAGATACCATCAACCAAACCGAAAATAGAGCGGTTTTGCATACTGCATTACGTGCACCCAAATCGGCTACTTTTTTAGTAGATGGAAAAAATGTGATGCCCGAAATATACGAAGTAAAACAAAGCATAGAAAAGTTCACTAACGAAATAACTTCTGGACACCGAACAGGATATACCGGGAAAGCCTTTACAGATATTGTGAATATTGGTATTGGAGGTTCGGATCTTGGACCTGCAATGGTAGTAGAAGCGTTGCAGTATTACAAAAATCATTTGAACGTTCATTTTGTTTCTAATGTGGATGGCGATCATGTGAATGAAATAATTAAAAAATTAAATCCAGAAACGACTCTTTTTGTAATTGTTTCTAAAACGTTTACCACACAAGAAACACTAACCAATTCGGAAACCATACGAACTTGGTTTTTGCAATCGGCAAAACAAGAAGATGTTGCAAAACATTTCGTGGCAGTTTCTACAAACATCCAAAAAGTTACCGATTTCGGAATCGATGCTAACAATATTTTCCCAATGTGGGATTGGGTTGGCGGTCGTTTTTCACTTTGGTCTGCGGTTGGATTGTCTATTAGCTTGGCAGTTGGTTTTGATAATTTTGACAAATTATTGAAAGGCGCCAACCAAATGGACGAACATTTTAAAAACGAATCCTTCGATAAAAACATTCCGGTTATATTAGCTTTATTAAGTGTTTGGTACAATAACTTTTTTGGTGCCGAAAGCGAAGCAATCATTCCATATACCCAGTATTTACAAAAACTGGCTCCTTACTTACAACAAGGAATTATGGAAAGCAACGGGAAAAGTATCGGTAGAGATGGCAAACCTGTGAATTATCAAACCGGGACTATTATTTGGGGAGAGCCAGGAACCAATTCGCAACACGCCTTTTTTCAGTTAATTCATCAAGGAACTAAGTTAATTCCCACCGATTTTATAGGGTACGTAACTCCATTATATGGCAATGAAGACCACCATGATAAATTGATGTCGAATTTCTTTGCACAAACAGAAGCATTATTAAATGGCAAAACTGCCGAACAAGTGCAAGCAGAGTTTGATAAACAAGGAATGGATGCATCGAAAGCAGATTTCTTAAAACCATTTAAAGTTTTTACAGGCAATAAACCAACTAATACGATACTTATTCAGAAATTAACTCCTGAAAGTCTAGGTTCTTTAGTAGCTATGTATGAACATAAAATATTTGTTCAAGGTATTATTTGGAATATCTTTAGTTACGATCAATGGGGGGTAGAATTAGGAAAACAATTGGCCAACTCTATTCTAGAAGAAATAAATGCAAAAAAAGTCGCAGAGCACGATAGCTCAACAACATTATTATTACATCATTTTTTTAAAAAATAAACGATAATTATTACTTATTTAACAACCTCATCATTTTTATTAATCTTGAGGTTTTTTTATGAATTTAGTCGAAATTTGATAATTAAGTTGTCAAAAATGCTTTTAATGTCCATTTTCTAAGAAATGTTCCTCAAAAATGTTTTTGTTAACATTCATTTAACATTAATAAAATAATAAAACAAGAATTTTGCATAAAAATTATTTAAAACAAAACAACATGAAAAAAAGTACAATTAATTTATTTTCGATTATGTTTCTTTTAGTGGCTACAACCATGTTTTCGCAAGGAAAAATAAAAGGAACGGTATCGGATAGTGAGCTTAACGGCGCTTTACCAGGTGTAAATGTTCTAGTTAAAGGTTCTACTACTGGAGCTTCGACAGACATTGATGGTAAATTTCTTTTAAATACTACAGCGACTTCTGGTCAAGTAGTTATTTCTTACGTTGGATTTCAATCGCAAACGGTAAGTTTTTCAGTAAAAAAAGGAGAAACCGTAGATTTAGGTTCTATTAAATTGGTTTCTAATTCTAGCCAATTAGAAGAAGTAGTTGTAAAAAGCAACTTAATTGACATTGCTAAAGACAGAAAAACTCCGGTTGCTGTTTCTACAATTAGAGCTTCTGAAATTCAACAAAAACTTGGAAATCAAGAATTTCCAGAGATTTTGAAAAATACTCCTTCGGTATATGCTTCAAAAGCTGGTGGTGGTTTTGGTGATTCAAGAGTAACTATTCGTGGTTTCTCTCAAGAGAATATTGCTGTAATGATTAACGGAGTTCCTGTTAATGATATGGAAAACAGTAGAGTTTTTTGGTCAAATTGGGCAGGTTTATCTGATGTTACTTCAGCAATGCAAGTACAAAGAGGATTGGGTTCTTCTAAATTAGCTATTTCTTCTGTTGGAGGTACTATAAATGTTATTACCAAAACTTCTGACATGAAAGAAGGTGGAAGTGTTTCTGTTGGTACTGCAAATAATGATTATTTAAAAACTCAAACATCCTATTCAACAGGTAAAATGAAAAATGGATTTTCTGCTTCATTTTTATTAAGCCAAACAAAAGGGGATGGATATGTTAATGGTACTAAATTTGAAGGAGCTAACTATTTCTTAGCTTTAGGATATGAAATTAATAAAAAACACGATTTACAATTTACATTTACTGGAGCACCACAATGGCACAACCAAAGAGGAACTGCAGTTACTGTAGCTGATTATATTAAATATGGTCAAGATGGTGAGCCAAACATTAAGTATAATGCTGATTGGGGTATGTTAAATGGTAAAGAATATAATTTTAGAACTAACTATTATCATAAGCCAGTAATGTCCTTAAATTGGGATTACAAAATATCCGATAAAACAAAATTATCTACTGTAGTTTATGGTTCTTGGGGCCGAGGTGGTGGAACAGGTGGTGCAGGAAGAATTAGAGGGCTATCTTATATAGCACCAAATTTTAGAAATGCAGATGGTACAATTAATGTTGATAATATTTATTCTTGGAATAATGGACAATCTACAACAATCCCTGGATTAACACCTTCTACAGCTACAAGAGCTTTAGATGGCGGTAAATACATTAGTAGTACAGCTACAGCTAATAATTTAACAAACGGAATTTCTAAAATTTCATCAATTAATTCTCACAACTGGTATGGTGGTGTAGCAAGTTTAAATACAAAAATTAATGATAAATTGGTTCTTGATTTTGGGGTTGATTTAAGAACTTATAGAGGTATTCATTACCAAAATGTAAGTGATTTAGTTGGTGGATATTATTTTAAAGATGTAACATCAATTCCTGTAAACGGTGTTTACAGTAATGGTAATGGGAATGATCCTAATAGAATACTTACTCAAGTTTATGAGTCAACACCTAGCATTAATCCATTTTTTAATGTGGATCACCAACAAAAAGTATCCTATAATAATGATGGAAATGTAAATTGGTTGGGTGCTTTTACTCAATTAGAATATACTACAGATAAATTAACTGCTTATTTTCAAGCTGCAATTTCGCAACAAGGATTTAAAAGAGTTGATTATTTCAAATATTTAGAAGCTAATCCACTTTCTTCAACTCCTTATGAAAATATTTTAGGAGGAAACGTTAAAGGGGGTCTAAACTACAACATCAATAAAAACCATAATGTATTTGTAAATGCAGGTTATTATTCTAAACAACCTTTCTTTAACGCAGTATATCCTAACAATGCTTCAGTTGTTAACGGAAATCTAGTTAATGAAAAAATAACTGGTTTTGAAGCAGGTTATGGATTTAGATCAGCTAAATTTAATGCTAATGTGAATTTATATAATACAACTTGGAAAGACAGATACCAACGTTCGAATGATGTTGCTGCTGATAACATTGGAGGATATTATGATTTTTCTGGAATTACAGAAGTTCACTCAGGGATTGAGGTTGATATGAATGCTAAAGTAACTGACAAATTTAAAGTAAATGGTATGTTCTCTTTAGGAAGTTGGGAATACAAAGGAAATAGTATCAGTAATAGGTATGATGTTACTAATAATCCAATTTCTGGTGGAACTGCAACAACTTTATATTTAGATAAAGTTAAAGTTGGAAATTCAGCTCAACTTACGGCTTCTTTAGGAGGTGCTTATGAAGTATTTAAAAGAGTTTCTCTAGATGCTACTTATATTTATACAGATAAATTGTATGCTAATATTTCTCCTGCTAACTTCTCTTCAGAAATTAACAAAGGTTCATTAGAATTGCCAGCTTTTGGTTTAGTAGACGCAGGTTTTTCTTATAAATTGTTAGTAGGTAAAGACAAAGCAGATTCTGTAAACTTCAGATTGAACGTGAACAACTTGTTAGATAAAACTTTTATTGCTGAATCTAGCACGAATAATCATGCAAAAACAAGAGAAGATTTTACTACAGATGCTTTATATCAAACTTATGTTGACACAAAATTATACAATGGTGTTGATACAAGTAACTCAGTATACTTCGGATTTGGAAGAACTTGGAACTTTGGAATTTCTTACAACTTCTAAGAAAGTTTCTTAAAATAAAAGAGGCCGTTTCACAATGTGAAACGGCCTCTTTTTTTATTTAAAAAATCCTAGGATTTATATACTGCAGAAAAACTAAATTAATAAAAGTTAACTAATTTTCTGCAACCAATTTTTTATAGAAACTTCATTTTCTATAATGGTTTTTAATTCGGATATCTTAACTCTATCTTGTTTCATCGAATCTCTATGACGAATAGTCACTGTTTGATCTTCTAAAGTCTGATGATCCACTGTAATACAAAAAGGTGTGCCAAGAGCATCTTGTCGTCTGTAACGTCTTCCTACGGCGTCTTTTTCATCATAAGTTACATTGAAATCCCATTTCAATTCGTCTATAATGCTATGAGCAATTTCTGGAAGTCCGTCTTTTTTCACTAATGGAAAAACAGCCGCTTTAGTTGGTGCCAATACCGATGGCAATTGCAATACCGTTCTAGTAGAACCATCTTCCAAAGTTTCTTCTTTTAAAGAAGTAGCGAAAACGGCTAAAAACATACGGTCTAATCCTACCGAAGTTTCCACCACATACGGCGTATAATTTACATTTTCTTCGGTGTCAAAATATTGTAATTTTCTACCTGAAAATTGTTCGTGTGCTTTTAAATCGAAATCGGTTCTCGAGTGAATTCCTTCCAATTCTTTAAATCCAAATGGGAAATTAAATTCAATATCGGCAGCAGCATTAGCATAGTGCGCCAATTTTTCATGATCGTGAAAACGGTAATTTTCTCTTCCTAAACCAAGAGACAAATGCCAGTTCAACCTAGTGGTTTTCCAGTATTCGTACCATTTCATTTCTTCGCCTGGTTTTACAAAAAATTGCATTTCCATTTGTTCAAATTCCCGCATGCGGAAAATAAATTGACGGGCAACAATTTCGTTTCTAAAGGCTTTACCAGTTTGCGCAATTCCAAACGGAATTTTCATTCGCCCTGATTTTTGAACGTTCAAGAAATTCACAAAAATACCTTGAGCCGTTTCTGGACGAAGGTATAAATCCATTGCAGTATCTGCAGAAGCACCTAGTTTGGTTCCGAACATCAAGTTAAACTGACGTACTTCGGTCCAATTTCTAGAACCCGTTTCTGGATCGGCAATTTCTAGTTCTTCAATTAATGCTTTCACATCTTCTAGATCTCCAGCACCTAAAGAACGTCCCATTCTTTCTAGAATTTCTCGTTCTTTGGCAAGATATTCTACCACTCTAGTGTTGGTAGTAATAAATTCTTGTTCGTTAAAAGCATCTCCAAAACGTGCTTTGGCTTTTTCAATTTCTTTTTTGGCTTTCAGGTTTAATTTTTCGGCATAATCCTCAATTAAAACGTCGGCACGGTATCTTTTTTTGGAATCTTTGTTGTCAATTAATGGATCGTTAAAAGCATCTACGTGGCCAGAAGCCTTCCAAGTGGTAGGATGCATCAAGATTGCTGCATCAAGTCCAACAATATTTTCGTGCATTTGCACCATTGCTTTCCACCAGTATTCCCGGATGTTTTTCTTTAACTCTACTCCATTTTGTGCATAGTCGTAAACAGCACTTAAACCATCGTAAATTTCGCTTGACGGAAAAATATATCCGTATTCTTTTGCATGCGAAATTACATTCTTAAATAAATCTTCTTGTTTTGCCATAGTGATGCAAAAATATAAAAAGTGCGTTTAAATTATCTTGCTATTTGCATTTTTATTATATTTAAGTGTAAATTATTTTAGGTTATGTTTGAAAATCTTATAAATCTATTTTTTCCTAAGGCTTGTTCGGGCTGTAATTCGTTTCTGTTGGCCAATGAAAAGGTAATTTGCACCGTTTGCCGACATGAAATTCCGCTTACCAACCATCATAAAATTGAAAATAACGAAGCCGTTGTAAAATTTTATGGGAGAATTCCTATAGAATTTGCCGCAGCATTATTTTATTTTCATAAAAAAGGAATCGTTCAAGAGATGATTCACAAATTAAAATACAAAGGACACCAAGAAGTGGGCACTGCAATTGGCTATTGGTATGCCGAAGAATTGAAAACCATTGCTGAGCTTAATTCGGTAGATTATATTGTTCCAGTTCCGTTACACAAAAAACGATTGAAAGAACGTGGCTACAATCAGGTGGAGGCGTTTGGAAAATCGTTATCCGAAAGTATGGGGATCCCTTATAACGATTCGGTATTAATTCGGAATGTCTATTCTAAAACCCAAACCAAAAAGAACCTTTTGGGACGCAGTGAAGTTGTGGAAAGCATCTTTAGTGCTGTGCATAACGATTCGCTGCACAACAAGCATTTTATGCTGATTGACGATGTGATTACCACCGGATCTACCCTAGAAGCATGTGGTAGAGAATTGCTGAAAATTCCGGGGGCGAAATTGAGTATCGTTTGTATGGCTATGACCCAATAATTATTTTTAGTTAATTATAAATAAAAACATTTCGTTACCTCTAAATATAGTTGTTATTTTGCGATACGAAAACCTTGAATTGATGCAAAAAAAGTATTGTAACTATCTGATGATTTTAATGGTGTTTTTCCTAATTGGATGTGCCAAAAGAGGCAGTATTACTGGTGGAAAGAAAGATACCATTCCTCCGGTAATGACGAGTAGTTTACCTAAAACCCTTTCGACTAATTTTAATGGGAAAGAAATAAAATTGACGTTTGATGAATATGTGAAACTTAAGGATGTGAGCAAACAACTTATTATTTCGCCTCCCATGAAATTGCAGCCTGAAATCTTGCCAGCAACTGCAAGCAAGACGATTACTATTAAAATAAAAGATACGTTACAACCCAATACTACTTATAGTTTTAACTTTGGAAAAAGTATTCAAGACAATAACGAAGGCAATCCGTACCAACAATTTAAATATGTTTTTTCTACCGGAAGTTATATCGATTCTTTGACTTTAGGAGTAAAAACCAAAGACGCTATCGGCAAAAAAGTAGATAATTTTGTTTCAATTTTATTGTACGAAGTAAATGAAAAATACACCGATTCGGCAATTTACAAACAGTCTCCAAGATATGTTACCAATACTTTAGACAGTTTGAAATTAGGAAAATTTGAAAATCTAAAGAAAGGAAAATACCGCCTTGTTGCTTTGAAAGATGCCAACGGAAACAATAAATTTGATCCTAAAACCGACAAAATTGGTTTCCAGAAAGATTTTATTTCGATTCCGAATGATACTATTTACGAACTAGAATTATTTAAAGAAGAAATGCCTTTTAAATCCAGGAATTTTTCACAGGCATCTGCTTCAAAATATACGATGGGTTATGAAGGAAAAGCCAAGGAGGTTAAAATATCGGTGAAAAGAGGATCGGAATCTATTCCTTACATCCTTTCCAAATTCCCTAAAAAAGATTCACTTCAAGTTTGGTTTAAGGCCGTTAAAGGGGATAGTGTTAGTGTTGTGGTTTCTCAAAATAAATTCAAAAAGACCTATTTGCTAAAAGTTAAAGATCAGAAAAAAGATAGTATCAATTTTTCTGCAGAACCCCTGGGTACTTTAAATTTCCGGGAGACTTTCGCAATTAATTCGAATACTCCGATTAGTAAATGGGATGTTACAAAAATAAAATTTATTAATAAAGATTCTGCCGAAGTGAAATTTACTACCGAATACGATGAATTTAATCAAAAATTAAAGTTTTTATTTCAAAAAGAACCATTAGAAAAATACAATTTAAAATTGCTACCTGGAGCATTGCTGAATTATTACGAAAAGCAGAACGATACCTTATCGTATAATTTTACCACTAACAATCTTTCGGATTACGGAAACTTGAAAGTTACATTGGAAAATGTAAAACGATTCCCAGTAATTGTGGAACTTCTAGACGAAAAAGGAGACGTTACCGCTAGCGAATATTCGGATAAAAATAAAGAAATAATTTTCGATTTATTAGAGCCAAGCAAATATACTTTAAGGGTAATTTACGACGATGATAAAGATAAATCTTGGACACCCGGAAATTTTCTTGAACTCCGACAAAGTGAAGAAGTGATTTATTTTCCGAAAGAATTGGATGTTCGTGCCAATTGGGATGTGGAACAACCATTTGATTTAAATACGAAGTAAAAAGTACGAGGTACGAAGTTGGAAGTACGAAATGGAAGTTTAGAATATTTTGAATTCATCTTTATCGTTTAGGAAGTTTAATTTTTTTCTGGTGTCTAACATTGCATCTTTATCTAGCGTAACGATAAAAATTTCTTCTGTTTCTTGAGGTTCTAAGACGCAATTTCCTAGGAAATCTATGGCTTGCGAATGACCAACATATTCGTGGTTATTATTATCTAATCCAACTCTATTTACGCCAATAACATAACTCATGTTTTCAACGGCTCTCGCTTTCAGCAAAATATCCCAAGCGTTTACACGAGGTTTTGGCCAGTTGGCAACATAAATTAGCACATCATACTCTTCTACATTTCTTGCAAAAACAGGGAAACGCAAATCGTAACAAATAAGCGGACAAATTTTGAAGCCCTTATATTCTACAATCAATTTTTTAGTTCCTGCAGTGTATATTTTATCTTCTCCTGCTAAGGTGAATAAATGCCTTTTATCGTAGTGTTGGATTTCGCCATTAGGAAATACAAAGACCAATCGGTTAAAGTAGTTACCGTTTTCCTCTATAATTAAACTTCCAGTAATGGCAGAATTTTTTTCTTTTGCTAACGATTGCAACCAAGAAATAGTTGCTCCTTGCATCGTTTCGGCACAATTTTGCGGATGCATGGTAAATCCAGAAGTGAACATTTCGGGGAGAACAATTAAATCGACATCCTCAGAAATAGAATGGATTTTTTCTTCGAGATTAAGGCAGTTTTCTTCTGGGTTTTCCCAAGATAAGGCGGTTTGTAGTAGGGCTATCTTCATGGTTAATGGCACGCGGAAAAAACGGATTCACTTCGTGAAAACGCAGATTTAACGGATTTTATTTAATGGTTATTTCGTCTATAAAAATAAAGGCATCTCCCCCAACACCTTGATGCCATTCGGGTAGTTTTCCAAAATTGTAGGCCTTTACTTTGATGTATTTGGCTGTTATTTCTTTATCTAAATTTAATTGAAAATCTTGAATTTTGTTTTCGTATTCTCTTGGACTGAACGAGTTCGTGACGGTTCCTATTAAAGTAAAATTCACATTATCTATTGAAGCATAATATTCAACTTTGGTTGGCATCAAGATCCAAGAACGGGAATCTTGCATACAATTTGCCGAAAACGAACTTACTGTTTGTTCTTTTTGTAAATCGATAACGGCTTCAAAATCTTGACTTTGGTACCCCTGCCAATCACCTTTGCGCCAGTTTTCTGTTCCGTGAATCCCATCGATCAAACCTTCTGGGCCTCCGGCATGGTATTGCGGATTGTATTTAGATTTTATGTCGATGGTGTAGTTGTTTGGTTTTTTGAAAAAGGTTGCAGATATGGTGTTGCTTTGGTTTTCATTATTTTTTACATAAGCCGAAATAGTTGAAGTTTCTAAAATCTCAAAAGGTTCCGTATAAACAACCGAGGGAAGTTTTTTTGCTAAATAATCATTTTTATCACTTATATTATAATAGATTACATCCTTTGGATTTTGAGAAATAATGGCAACTTTCATTGTATCTTTAAATGATTTACTTTCTGCTTGAATTACGGGAACTGGGAGGATATCTCTAATTAATTCTTCCTCTTTAACAGCGCTAGTTACATCAAAATCATCTGTAGTAGCATATTTTTCAAATTTAGTGTCTAAGAATTTGCAATAACTTTTCGGAGTATTTTTATCAATTTTTTTTAACCCCTTATCTGTATTTATTATTATTTCTTTAAAATTTGGATCTACTGTAGCCCATTTTATTTGACCAGGTGTTACTTGATATAAACCAATTGAACTCAAAACATACCACGCACTCATTTGTCCGCAGTCTTCATTTCCTATTAATCCGTCTGGAGTATTTTTGTAAAAATTATCTAAAATAAAATGTACTTTTTCAGTGGTTTTTTCTGGTTTGCCAACATAGTTGTACAAATAGGCCATGTGGTGACTTGGTTCGTTTCCGTGTGCGTATTGCCCAATTAATCCAGTAACATCGGCTTGTTCGCGACCTGTAGTTTTACTTTCGCTAGTAAACATTTCATCTAATTTGGCTTCAAATTTATCGTTTCCTCCATAGGCTGCAATCATTCCTGGAATATCTTGCGGAACAAAAAACGAATACTGCCACGAATTGCCCTCGGTATAATTATTATTGATTTCTTTAGGATCAAAAGGTTTGTCCCAACCACCATTTTTCTTAGGGCGCATGAATCCTGTTTCCTTGTCGAAGACATTCTTCCAACTTTGGGAACGTTTCATGAAATAATTGTAATCTTCTTTTTTATCTAAAATCATGGCCATTTGTGCAATACACCAATCATCATAGGCATATTCTAAAGTTTTAGAAACGCTTTCATGCTCGTCATCCATAGAAATAAAACCTTGCTTTTTATAAACATCCAATCCCAAATGATCTAACATAGCACTGTGTTTCGATGCTTCAAATGCTTTTTCATAATCAAAACCTGTAATTCCTTTAGCCATCGCATCGGCGATAACCGAAACCGAATGGTAGCCAATCATACAATCGGTTTCATTGGAAGCCAATTCCCAAACAGGTAATCTTCCGCCTTGTTCGTATTGTTTTAAAAACGTATTAATAAAATCGGAAGTTCGCTTCTTTTCAATTAAAGTGTACAGCGGATTTGCTGCCCGAAAAGTATCCCAAAGTGAGAAAACCGAATAGTAATCAAAACCTTCTGCTTTATGAATTTGATTGTCGCGACCACGGTATTTCCCATCTATATCTTGAGCGATATTTGGCTGAACCATGGTATGATAAAGAGCAGTATAAAAAACGGCTTTCTTATTTAAATCGGCTTCGGTAATTTGAATTTTAGATAATTGTTTGTCCCAAAGTTGCTCGGCTTCTTTTTTAACTCGTTCAAAATTCCAATCTTTAATTTCGGAACTATTTAATTTAGCTCCTTCATAACTTGTTGGCGAAAGAGACACTTTTACTAGCATTTTTTCTCCCTTTTTAACTTTTTTAGAAAAACAAATTGCCGTTTGGGTACCACCAATATATTCGTTTTCAGGAGAATGCATATAATCTCCATTACTGCGGATTTCGGTTACTTTCACTGGGACATTAAACTCTATTTGAGCAAATACAATTTGGTTTTTTGCCCAAGCTTCGCTAATACGTCTTACCTGAATAGTTTTACTATTAATAATATGCACTTCTCCTTCCAACAATAAATCCCGATGATTCAAATCAAGGATAATATTGGCTTGTCCAGCAGTGTTAAAAGTATATTCCTGAAAACCAACTCTTGTAGATGCCGTTAAACGAACGTCTATATTGTGTTTATCTAATTTAACCGAATAAAATCCTGCAGTAGCCTTTTCATTTTTATGAGAAAATTTAGAAGAATAGACCTTATTATCTAATGTTTGTTTACCCATGGTAGGCATCAGCATAATATCGCCAAAATCGGAACAACCCGTACCGTTTAAATGCGTATATGAAAATCCGTAAATGGTAGCGTCGTCATAATGATAGCCGGAACAACCATCCCAGCTTCCATCAATTCGAGTATCGGGAGAAAGTTGTACCATTCCAAAAGGCACCGTTGCACCTGGATAAGTATGTCCGTGCCCGCCAGTTCCTATCATTGGATTTACTAATTGGTGGTAATTTTGACTAAAAGAGCTTATCGTAACTAAAAGAACTATTGCGGAAAATACTTTTTTCATGGGATTATTTTAATTCAAAGATAAAAAAAACGCATCCAAGTTAATGAATGCGTTTCTATATAATTTAAAGAAAATTATTATTTAAGGCTTGCAGATAAATATTCTCTATTCATACGAGCAATGTTTTCTAATGAAATTCCTTTAGGACATTCTACTTCACAAGCACCTGTATTGGTACAGTTCCCGAATCCTTCTTCGTCCATTTGACGCACCATGTTTAATACACGATTAGTAGCTTCCACTTTTCCTTGTGGTAATAATGCATATTGCGATACTTTAGCACCAACGAATAGCATTGCTGAACCATTTTTACAAGTGGCTACACAAGCACCACATCCAATACATGCAGCAGCCATAAACGCTTTGTCTGCATCGTCTTTAGGAATTGGAATGGTATTGGCATCGATAGTATTACCGGATGTATTTACTGAGACGAAACCACCTGCTTGTTGAATTCTATCAAAAGCACTTCTATCTACCACTAAATCTTTGATTACTGGGAAAGCGGTGCTTCTCCATGGCTCTACAAAAATAGTATCACCATCATTAAACATTCTCATGTGTAATTGACAAGTAGTAATTCCAGTATCTGGTCCGTGAGCACGGCCATTGATGTAAAGAGAACACATTCCGCAAATTCCTTCACGACAATCGTGATCAAATGCAATAGGCTCTATTTTATCGTTAATTAATTGTTCATTCAATTGGTCTAACATTTCCAAAAACGAACTTGCTGTAGAAACGTTATCTAATTTATAAGTTTCTAAATTTCCTTTAGCTTTGGAGTTCTTTTGACGCCAAATTTTAAGGGTAATATTGATGTTTTTTGCTGCACTCATAATTTCTATTTTTAACCAAAAACCAAAAGGAGTTGGTGGTTTTTATAATTTACTTTTTATTAATTCTAAATTTTCAATTAAATAATCTAATTCGTTTTCTATTATTTCCCACAATATTTGATTATCGATACCAAAATATTCATGAACAATTCTATTTCTTAATCCTCGAATTTCATTCCAATCAATTAATGGAAATTTCATTTTAATATCGTTGTCTATTCTATTGGAGGCTTCACCAATTATTGTAAAATTGCGAACTACTGCATCAAAAGTTTTCCCATCCTTTATAAATACATCAAAAGATAAATCTTTAGAATAAATTTTAATTTTAATAGCTGATTGTAAAATATCATCTACCAATAAATGAAAATCTCTTTTAGACATATAGCAAGTCCTCTTTTATAAAAACAAAATAAGCCGGTTTAATTCCATTTTTAGAAACAACATCTGTTTTTATTCCTAAATAATCCTCAATTTCATTGGACATTGTAACGAAATTCATTCCCATTTTACCGTTCAACTCAATCATGACATCCACATCGCTATCTTCCGTTTGCTCATTTCTGGCATACGATCCAAACAAAGCAATTGCTGCAACAGGATATTTCTGCTGAAGAATTGGCTTTAGTTCGGTTAGCTTTGTTTTTATATAGTGTTGCGTTTTCATTTTAATGTTTTAGAACTCTGTAATACTTATTTACATTAAGAAAGTTATATCCGATTAATTCAATTTTGCGAACTACTATTTGTAATTTCTAGCTGCAATTTTGATAAACTCGTATTTCAATTCTTCTTTATGAAGTTCTTCTTTGCTAATGTCGTTGCCTTTATATTCCCAAGCGCCAACAAATGAGAAGTTTTCATCATCACGAAGAGTTTCTCCTTCTGAATCTTGATATTCTTCACGGAAGTGACCTCCGCAAGATTCATTACGCTGTAAAGCATCCATTGCCATTAATTGTCCTAAATCAATAAAATCGGCAACACGAAGTGCTTTTTCTAATTGAGGGTTGAATTCATCTGCGCTTCCTGGAACATTAACTTCTTTGTAGAATTCTTCTTTAAGAGCAGCAATTTCAGCAATAGCTTCTTTTAAGCCTGCTTCATTTCTACCCATTCCAACTTTATTCCACATAATTAATCCCAAACGTTTGTGAAAATGATCCACAGATTTAGAACCTTTATTATTTAAGAAGGTATCGATAGTGTTTTTAACTCTATTTTCTGCATCGGTAAATTCTTGCGTTTCTGTAGAGATTTTTCCAGTTCGGATTTCATCTGCTAAATAATTAGAAACGGTGTATGGCAATACAAAATAACCATCGGCTAAACCTTGCATCAAAGCTGAAGCTCCAAGACGGTTAGCACCGTGATCTGAGAAGTTAGCTTCACCTGCAACGAAACAACCTGGAATAGAAGACTGTAAGTTATAATCCACCCAAACACCACCCATAGTGTAGTGAACCGCTGGATAAATTTTCATTGGAGTTTCATACGGATTTTCATCCGTAATTTTTTGATACATAGTAAACAAGTTACCATATTTCTCTTTTAGCCATTGTTTTCCTTGAGCAGTAATTTCTTCTGCCGACGGATTGTGATTCCCTTTTGCGTAAGCAGCTTGTTTTCCTTTGTTTTGAATTTCAGTTGAGAAATCCAAATAAACTCCTTCGTTGGTATCATTAGCTTCAATTCCGTGACCTGCATCACAAACTTCTTTGGCCGCTCGAGACGAAATATCCCTTGGAGCTAAATTCCCAAAAGAAGGATATTTTCTTTCTAAATAATAATCTCTATCTTCCTCTGTAATTTGTGATGGTTTTAATTTTCCGGCACGAATTGCTTCAGCATCTTCTTTTTTCTTTGGTACCCAAATACGACCGGAATTACGCAAAGATTCAGACATTAAAGTCAGTTTTGCTTGGTTCGTTCCGTGTACGGGAATACAAGTAGGGTGAATTTGAACAAAACAAGGGTTAGCAAAAAAAGCGCCTTGTTTGTGTATTTTCCAACCTGCAGTTACGTTGCTTCCCATTGCATTTGTAGAAAGAAAATAAACATTTCCGTATCCACCAGAAGCAATTACAACAGCATGAGCTGAATGTCTTTCTAACTCTCCAGTAACTAAGTTACGGGCTATAATTCCGCGGGCTTTTCCATCTACTTTAACTAAATCTAACATTTCATGGCGGTTGAACATTTTTACACGTCCTAAACCAATTTGTCTCGATAAAGCAGAGTAAGCTCCTAATAATAATTGTTGTCCTGTTTGACCAGCAGCATAAAAAGTACGTTGTACTTGTGTTCCGCCAAACGAACGGTTGTCTAGCAATCCACCATAATCACGAGCGAAAGGAACTCCTTGTGCCACACATTGGTCAATGATGTTTCCAGAAACTTCAGCTAAACGGTGAACGTTAGCTTCACGAGCTCTGTAATCTCCACCTTTGATGGTATCATAAAACAAACGGAAGATACTATCTCCGTCATTTTGGTAATTTTTTGCTGCGTTAATTCCCCCTTGTGCTGCAATAGAGTGCGCACGACGAGGAGAATCTTGAAAACAAAATGCTTTTACGTTGTACCCCATTTCTCCAAGAGAAGCTGCTGCCGAAGCTCCAGCTAAACCAGTTCCTACTACAATAATATCAATTTTTGGTCTATTGTTGGGTGCAACCAATTTTAAGTGGTCTTTATAATCTGTCCATTTCTGAGAAATGTGTCCTTCTGGTATTTTAGAATCTAACATAAATAAGTGTTTTTATTTAGTATTTATTAAATTTTCTATTTCTATTTTTAGTATTGGCAAATGCTTCATTAGTATTCCCCAAATTGTTTCATTATCTATATTGTCATAGCGGTGAATAATTTGATTTCGTAAGCCAATTATTTGTCTGTAAAAAGTAATTTCTACAGTATCATCCAATTTTTTCAAATTATTTAATGCTTCTCCAATAATTTCTAATTCTCTTTCAACTGCTCTTCTTAATTGTTTGTTTTTAGAATACTCTACAAAATCTCTGTTTTCGCCTAAATAGTTTTCTATAGAAACTATAGATTCCATAATGTCAAACAAATATTTTGCAGATTTATGTGGCATAAATTAATTGTTTTGTGTTTTCTAACTCTTTAATAAAATAAGGATTTTTTAAGGATTTCTCCGTTACTAAATCAATATTTCTACTGAAAAGATCTTCTAATGAAAATAGAAAATTAAAATAATTATCTGCGTAATCTAATAATTCAATGTTTTTATTAAAAGAGACTAGAAAATCTAAATCGCTTTTTTCATTGAATTTTTCATTCAAAACCGAACCAAATACATACAATTTATCGACTTTGTTTTCTTTGCAAAGTTTTTCAATTGAGAACTTGTTATTTTCGATTATAGAATTCATTTTTTATTAATTATTGAAAAAATGATGGAATAAAGCAATGAATATAAATCCGAAAGGAACTACAATTGCAAAAGCATATCCTAGTTTTTGAACTCCTTTAGAAAATTTATTGTTAAATCCTACCGATTGAAAAGCAGAACTGAAACCATGCCATAAGTGTATAGAAAGCAATAAAAATGCTAAACAATACAAGCCAGTACGGATCGGATTTTCAAATTTAGCAACCAACTCTTCATAATATCTTGTTGGTTCCACAGAATTTACATCCACATATTTGTACATGATTTCTTGAAACCAAAAATCGTACATGTGTAATCCTAAAAATGCTAAAACAACAAGCCCTGAAATAATCATATTTCTAGAAGCCCAAGAAGCATTTGCTGCTCCGTTGTATTTTGCATAAGCAATAGGTCTTGCCTTGTTGTTTTTTACTTCTAACACCATTCCCATAACAAAATGAAAAACTACTCCCGCAACAAGAATTGGTTGCATCACAAATTGAATTAACGGATTGTAGCCCATAAAATGAGAACACGCATTAAAAACTTCTTCGCTAAAAACAGAGGTTAGATTTATAAAAAAGTGCAGTGCTAAAAAGGTAATCAAAAAGAGTCCCGAAAGTGCCATTGCGACTTTCTTTGCAATGGAAGAACTCAAAAATGTAGATTTTGCCATAGTTGTATTAATTTATTTATAAAAATCAAACAAAAATACAGCTATTTCAAATATACTACAACCTTTTCGCAATAATTTATAATGAGTTTAAAGTGCGTTTAACAGTTGTTGATTGAGGAAGAGGGGAAAAGAACAATAAAGAGGGTATTGGTTAAACAATATTAATTCCCATACGAAGGAACTAATCCACGCAATCCCATGTCTACAAACGTTTCTCCTTATGAGGGTTATATTTGTAGTGTTAATTTCAAATGTCCGCCTAAACCTTGTTGGATGATTTTCATTAAGGTAGATAGTCTAATGTCGGATGCATTATTTTCAATTCTTGAAATATAGGATTTGTTTGTTCCGCATTTTAGAGCAAGTTCTTCCTGTGTCATTCCAAGTTTTGTTCTTGCTTCTTCTAGTAAAATGCCAAGTCGAAAAGATTCAAACTCTTGTTCCCATTTCTCCCTTTTCGGTTGTCCGTTTTCGCCATATTTTTTATCTAAAATTTGGTCTAAAGTCGTAATGTTATTTTTTGTTTTAGTCATTTTATTTCTTTTTTGGTATTCGAGATTTCGCCTCATTAAATTCATCTTGATATTCCTTCATTATCTTTAGTGCTTTTTCTAACTCTTCTTTAGGAGTTTTTTGGGCTTTCTTTTGAAAAGCATTCCCAAGAACTACTAAATTTCCTTTATCAAAAAAAGCGAAAATACGAAATATAGAACTGGCTACTTCAACCCTAATTTCATATAACCCTTTGGTACCTTCTAAATGTTTAAAATATTTTTTTGGAATCTGGGGAGTGACTTCAATTAATTTAAGAGTCCATTCTATCTTTTTCTGAACTGTCTCCAGTTGTTTTTCATAAAAGTCTAAAAAATAGTTCTTGTATGCAATTACATGTCTATCGGTATTCATAGTGCAAAGTTAACTAATTGGACAACATCAACAACTATTTTTAATGTGTATATTGGTTATTTTAAAAACAATGCAATTATCTAATTCCCATACGAAGGAACCAATCCACGCAATCCCATGTCTACAACCGTTTCTCCTGCTGCGGGTTCGTATTTTCCGTCATTGTTTAAGTCAATCCATTCAAAACTACTATTTGTAGAAAGGGATACTGTTACTACAATATTCTTTTTTTCATAGCCTGTAATAGCCAATGGTGTTGCAAATTTTCCGGTAACGACACAAGATCCAGCTGGAATTGGGGAAGTTGCGGCAATTGGGTTGGGAACTGTGGTAGCATTGGCTGGCGCTTGCCCAGAGGTAGAATATGGCAAATCGTTTAATGCAAATGCCCAATATCCTTGCGCTCTATTGCCATCCACTTGAAAAAAGGTGTTTCCTATAGAATGGGAACCAATATAAGTGTTGAAACCTACAAAACTAGCCAAGGTTCCTTGGTAATCTTGCCCAGAACTTCGAACACTAATTTGATAATTTTGATAGGATAACGAAACACGCAACCATTGGTAATTGCCAGAAACTATTTTTTTTAATGGAATTTCTAAAAAGGTTTCTCCTTCGGCAACTATTTTAGATTGGCTAAAATCTATAGCATTGGCACCTCCAAGAGTAGTTTCTGGAGCGTGGTATAAAACAGTTCCAAAACCTAATTGGGTAGTAGCATCGGGAGCCAATTCTACATAATGAGAAGAAATAGTATTAAATACTGGAGATTGCGCACCATGACCAGCAGCAAGAGCTGTTGGTAATCCAAAATTATTCAACCGTTCTTGCGTAGGATCGAATTTAAATTTTACAATCAACATTGGTTCTGTTGGAGTATCGTCTAGATCTTCGCAAGAAAAAATTGAGAAACTGGCTCCTAATACGATAGCAAATAATAGTAATTTTTTCATAAAGACAGGATTACAGAATTTCTTCCTTTATATATTTAAAACAAGACCAAATTTGTTTGACGAATTTAGTAAGTTTTTGTTACATCTTCATCTATAACGATAATAAAGTTGGCTTTATTGTAATTTTCAATATCTAATTTAGTTAAATCTTTTTGTTCTACCGAAGAAATGGTAACTATTTTAACATTGGGCTGGTAGGTTTTTAAGTACCAACTAATGGCTTCAAAATTATCCGAATGGTAACTTCCGTTGTAATGAATAAAGGTCGTTCCATCTTTTAAATTTTTAGAAATAAAGTAGGCCATCGTTGCATCTTTACTGGCTTGCGCCTTGGGCATATTAGGGCTGGTGTGTTCTCCCATCATTTTCAACATCTCAACATAACCTGGCAAAGTAGCGTCATACGGAATGGGTTGTGGGGCAATCCAAGTTTTTTCTTCGTCGGTTAATTGTTCTAGTGCTTCAAAGCCCTTTTTGGAAACCAAAGAAGCAAATCTTCTAGGAATATTGGTTGCTATAAATTGCAATTTATTTTCTTTAGCAAAATCTACTAAGGGTTTGTAATCGGTTTTGTAGTTTGGCCAAAGTCTTGCAGTGGAATCTAATTTTTTCTGATTGATATCCCCATTCAGGTATTGATCTACTTGCTTTTGATTGTCGGCTTCCAGCATTTCGGCACCAAGAACCACTGCTTTATTTTCGGCTACGTCTTTGGTCAATTCCAATTCCAACCAATGGGAAATAGCGTTGTTGTGAAATTCTCCAAAAAGCACAACTTGCGTTCCTTCTGCAGCTTTTAATAATTTTTTATAGGAAACTTTCTTTCCGTTTTTATCAAAAAGTTGGTAGGCTTTTTTGTCTTGAGCATTACTAATTAAAGAAAAAAGAACTACAAGGGTAATAAAAGTTGCTTTCATTTTTTTAAATTTTGATAAAAATAGTCTTTTTAAAAGATTTTTATAAAATATATAATACTATTTACGGCCATTCTGTATATTCTTTCTATTTTTGAATTTGCAAATAACCCTCCTTTTGAATAGGAAAATTCTTTTTGCACCTGATATAAAAAAAATACATCATGAAATACCATCCAATAGACCGCGATTTGTTTATTAAAAATAGAGCAAAATTCACGGCACAAATGAAACCTAATAGTGTTGCTGTTTTCAATTCGAATGATATTTATCCGGTTTCTGCCGATAGCACTTTGCCGTTTGCACAACACCGCGACATCTTTTATTTATCGGGAGTAGATCAAGAAGAAAGTATTTTGTTGCTTTTTCCAGATGCACCTTATGATAATTTGAAGGAAATTCTTTTCTTGAAAGAAACCAACGAACATATAGCAGTTTGGGAAGGCGAAAAACTAACCAAAGACCGCGCTTTGGAAGTTTCGGGTGTTAAAACCGTGATTTGGTTGCAAGATTTTCATAAAACTTTGAAAGAAGTGATGACTTATGCCGAAACTATTTACATTAATACCAACGAGCATTATCGTGCTACCATTGAAACGGAAACTCGCGAAGCCCGTTTTATCAAATGGTGGAAAGACAATTATCCTGCTCATAAAGTAGAAAAATCGAATCCTATTTTGCAACGCATTCGCTCTATAAAAGAGAGTGAAGAGTTGGATTTGATTCAAAAAGCCTGTGATATTACCGAAAAAGGGTACCGCAGAATTCTAAATTTTGTGAAGCCAAACGTAATGGAATATGAAATTGAAGCTGAATTTGCGCACGAATTTCTAAGAAATCGTTCTAAAGGTTTTGCTTATACTCCAATCATTGCTTCTGGAAATAATGCAAATGTGTTGCACTATATTGAAAACAACCAACAATGTCATGCAGGAGATTTGATTTTGCTAGACGTTGGTGCTGAATATGCCAATTATTCTAGTGATATGACTAGAATGGTTCCAGTTTCAGGACGTTTTAGTGTTCGACAAAAAGAGGTTTACAATGCGGTTTTGCGTGTAAAAAACGAAGCAACCAAAATGTTGGTTCCAGGAACTTTGTGGAAACAATACCATGTTGAAGTGGGTAAAGTAATGACTTCCGAACTTTTAGGTTTGGGATTGATTGACAAAGCCGATGTGCAAAATGAAAATCCAGACTGGCCCGCCTATAAAAAATATTTCATGCACGGAACGTCGCACCACATGGGGTTAGACACCCACGATTATGGATTGCTTCACGAACCTATGCAAGCCAATATGGTGTTTACCGTAGAACCAGGAATTTACATTCCGGCAGAAGGTTTTGGTATTCGTATAGAAGACGATATGGTAATTCAAGAAAAAGGAGCAGCCTTCAACTTGATGCGAAACATCCCGATTGAAGTGGAAGAAATTGAGAGTTTGATGAACAGTTAGTATTCAGTGCTCAGTTTTTAGTGTTCAGATATAACGGTTTACGAGAGTAAGCCGTTTTTTTTATAACTCGTTTAAATCTTTGATGTGATTGTTAGTTAAGTAAGTTATCAAATAGCGATTGGCCTTTTTTTCAAAGAAAATATACCAGGTAGTTCTGTTATTTGCTTTGTAAAAAGCATAATTGGAACCGAATTTTTTCAGTGCTTTGGGAGTTGCTTTATATGGGAAATTAATCATTTCTTTTTCAATGAAAAATGTTAATTGATCTACATAATTTTCTGCGTATTCATAAAAAGAAAAATATTCCTTTTTAAAAAGAACATCACTTAAATTATTAATAAAGATTTCAATTTCTGGCAAATATTGAACTGTTATTTTTTCCAAGGCAAGGAATTTAAATGTTTTTTGGTTCGTTCTCGCAATTCATCACCAGAAATACTTCTTTCCCATTCTTTATCAAAATCAAAAGTTTCTTCTGATTTAATAGATTCTAATTTCTTTAATACATTTGAATCTTCAATGGAATGAATCCATTTTATTAAATCTTTTTTTTGTGTGGCTAAATCCATAATCCTATTTTTATCAAAGTTACTGAAATTTGTTTTACAAAAACAATGGCTTTAGTAACCTTTACAGTTAAATCGCTATTTCTTCATCAGCAGCAACACCTCGTTCTGTATCTTTAATACTTTATTTTCTTCTTGCAGTTGTGCAATTAATTGATCTTTTTCAGAAATCAAACTCATGTCGGTAGGATTAGTGGTGGTGAAATTGTCAGGTAATTGATTGGCAATATCTTTAAAGAAATTGTGTTTCAAAGCATAACAAATGTCTAACAAAATCCCCGTTTGAATACTCTCGTTTTTCATATATTCATTTACAGCAAGTCCATTCCTTCTAATTGCAGCACCTAAAACGGATTTAAAAATGCGATTTTTTTGAATATGCGCTCTCAAAAGAGCCCCTGTATTGATGTTGTATTTACTTTTTAGCATCTTCCTTATTTTTAGAAAAGATAAAATTATAAAAAAAATTATAAAAAATAGCGCCAGAACGCCAAATTTGAGGTTTTTAACGTCATTATTTACGTTTTTAACGTCATGATATACATTTTTAACGTGATAATTTACGTTTTTAACGTCAACATTTACGTTTTTAACCTCATTTTATAAGTTATTAACGTGATAATTTACGTTTTTAACCTCATCTTTTTGGTTTCTTACGTAATATTTGAAGTTTTTAACGTATAATTTGGCATAGTATAACTATTTTATACTGCTACTTTGCTAAAAATAACTGCTACTAAATTGAAAAAAAATCGCCTTCCTTTCAAAACAAAAACTATTTTTGCTACAGTTAATTATTTATGAAAACCCTCCAATACAAAAACACTAAAATCTCTTACACCGACCAAGGAAAAGGCACGGCTGTGGTTTTGCTACATGGCTTTTTAGAAAATCAAACCATGTGGGATGCTTTTGTACCAGAATTTTCCAAAAAAAATCGGGTAGTAACTATAGACTTATTAGGTCATGGGCAAACCGAATGTTTGGGATATGTGCATTCTATGGAAGACCAAGCCGATATGGTGCATGCGGTGTTGCACGAATTAAAAATTAGAAAATCCGTTTTAATAGGACACTCTATGGGCGGTTATATTGCTTTGGCTTTCGCCGAATTGTATCCCGATGCTATGAAAGGTTTGGTACTATTAAACTCTACTTCTCGAGCCGATAGTGCCGAACGTAAAAAAAACAGAGACCGGGCTATAGTTGCGGTGAAGCAAAATTATGCGGCTTTTGTGCGAATGAGTATTGGAAATTTATTTAGTGAAGACAACCGCGAACGATTGCTAGAAGAAATTGAAAAAGTAAAAAACGAGGCCTTAAAAACACCTTTACAAGGAGTTGTTGCTTCTCTAGAAGGAATGAAAATCCGGAAAGATCGAGAGGTGATTTTGCATTTTGCTAAATATCCGATTCAGTTGGTATTAGGAAAAAAAGATGGGGTATTAATTTATGAAGATAACCTCGAACAAATAGAAGGTACTACTGTAAAACTAACCTCTTTCCCCGATGGACACATGAGTCATGTTGAAAATAAAAACAAGTTACAAAGGATTTTGTTGGAGTTTTTTAAAAATGTTTAACTGCAAAAACTATCCTTTTTTTTACCACAAAAGGCACAAAAGAAACACAAAAATAATATTCAATCTATTGTGAATCTTTTATTTTTTTTACCACAAAAGTCATAAAAGAAACACAAAAATAATATTCAATCTATTGTGAATCTTTTATCTTTTTTACCACAAAAGGCACAAAAGAAACACAAAAATAATATTAAAATCTTTTGTGAAACTTTTATCTTTTTACCACAAAAGGCACAAAAGAAACACAAAAATAATATTCAATTTATTGTGAAACTTTTATCTTTTTTACCACAAAAGGCACAAAAGAAAAACAAAAATAATATTCAATTTATTGTGAATCTTTTATCTTTTTTACCACAAAAGGCACAAAAGAAACACAAAAATAATATTAAAATCTTTTGTGATACTTTTGTGCCTTTTGTGGTAAAAAAGAATTTAGTGCCTTTTGTGGTAAAAAAGAATTTCGTGTCTTTTGTGGTGAAATTAATCTTCCAGCATCCTGAAATATTCATTAACAAAAGTCATTTGTCCTTCATTATATAAATTAACTGAATTAAAATTATAAAGAATTCCCTTTGGAGCTTCAAGTAGTTTCATATAAGTTAGCAGCTGTGCTTGATGAATTGGAGCAAATGCTTTTACTGTTTTTAATTCTAAAACAATACAATTTTCAACAAATAAATCACACCTTAGATTAGTGTCAACATCTAATCCCTTAAAATTAACTGGAACCAACAATTCCGACACATAGGAAATTCCCCTAATATCTAATTCTCTTTTCAAACATTTATGATAAATGCTTTCTAATAATCCTGGGCCTAAAAATTTATGCACTTCAATTGCTGCACCATTTATTTGATAAGTTAAATCTTTTAAATAGGATTTTGTAAATTCCATAAATAATAATTTTGAGTTATACTTTCTCTTAATATCAATTTCCAAACAATACCATTTGGTCTTCATAAATAACACCGTTTTAAAATATCTTTTGTGATACTTTTGTGTCTTTTGTGGTTAAAATAAATTTTCTCTTGAAAAGCAACCTCCAAAATCAAATTCCTTCAATAAAACCATAATTTTTTCTGATTTTGTAAGAAATCACTTCGTAAACAACCTTTTTATTCTAAAATTAACGGTCAAGATCTTGATTTTAAGAAAAGTTAACATTTATTTAACCTTATCTTAATTCTAAAAAGCTTTTTGTAATAATAGTCCGATTTTATTTAACATTTTAGTAATTTACTCTGTTTTATTTAAAGTTAGTTTTGCGGTTTAAAACCTACTATATTATGAAACAAAACTTATATTTAACTCTGCTTTTATTTTTTGTATTTACTTTATCTTATGGACAAAATTCTGGAATTAAAGGAACTGTCATTGATGAAAAAACAGGTCAAACGGTTCCGGGAGCAACTATTATAATAAAAGGTACAAATAAATCAGATGTATCCGATTCAGAAGGAAATTTTTTAATTAGAGTTAATGCAGGAAACTATTCTATTAAAGTTACTTGCTTTTCTTATTCTTCTAAAGAAGTAACAGATATAACGGTTGTAAAAGACGATGTTAATTTTATTAACATATCGCTTTCAAGTAAGGCCAATCAATTGGAAGATGTAGTTATTAAAACAACCAAAGCAAAGCAAGAGTCGGTTAAGGGGTTGTTAACAATCCAAAAAAACAGTGCAAATGTTTCCGACGGAATTTCATCTGAAACAATCAAAAGAACACCAGATAAAAATACCTCTGATGTTTTAAAGAGAATAAGTGGAGCCAGTATTCAAGATAATAGGTTTGTTATTATTAGAGGTTTAAATGACCGCTATAATTTTGCTTTAATAAATGGGGCTCCTTTACCAAGTTCAGAACCAGACAGAAAGGCTTTTTCATTTGACATTTTCCCTTCTAATATGTTAGATAATATAATGATTACAAAAACGGCTTCCCCAGATCTTCCGGGAGAATTCGCAGGGGGAGTTGTACAAATTAACACTAAATCTGTTCCGGATAAAGATTTTCAATCTTTAACGGTAGGAAGTGGATATAATACCATTACTACTTTCAAAAACCAGAGAACTTATAAAGGTAGTGGTACCGATTGGTTAGGTTATGACAATGGAACTAGAGCATTACCAAGCTCAATTCCTAGTACCGAAATAATGCAAGGAGACAATCACGCACTTCCAAACTTACAAGTTGCAAAAAGTTTTCAAAATGATTGGGCTATAACAGATAAAAAATTTAGCCCAAATACTTCTTTCCAATATTCCATCGGAAAACATTATGAAATAGGAAGCAAAAAAATAGGAATGCTTTTTTCGTTATCTCATAATAGAACGAATAACTTTAATCAAATTTCAAGAAACGACTTTATTAGTCCGGGTAATTTAAATTCAAGTTACTCCGATAATAATTACAGTCAACAAGTTTTAACAGGAGCTCTAGGAAATTTTTCTTTAAAGTTTAACGAAAATAACGCTATTACATTTAAAAATATATTAAGTATCAATTCTAATGATTTAGTTGTGGAACGATCTGGTCAAGCAGATGTAACGAATACGTATTTAACTAACTCCAATGTAAGATGGTTTACAAGCAATAAAATATATTCAGGGCAACTTAATGGCGATCATTATTTTTCCAATTCAAAAATTAAAGTCAATTGGACAGGGTTTTATAGTAATATTCAACGTGAAATACCTAATTTAAGAAGAAATTCCTACACTTTAGATACCGATCCAAGTAGCACTAATTACAATATTCCTTATTTAAATATTTCTACAAATGAGGCGGGAAGTAATAGCTATGCAGGAGCAATGTTTTATTCTAAAAATATAGAATCTATAAACGGAGCAAGGATAGATATTTCTAAAAAGTTTAATTTTGGAGATAACTCTATCAATGAGTTAAAAATTGGTACTTTTATTCAAAATAGAAATAGAGAATTTTACTCAAGATCTTTTTATTATAAACTTTTTGATGCTTCCAACACACAATCAGGATTGACGTCTTTACCAGAATCTACGGTGTTCTCAACTACCAACATGAGTACTACAGGATTCAGTATTTTTGAGCAAACCCAAGATAAAGATTCTTATAATGCAACTTCTAAATTGAATGCAGGTTATATCATGATGGATAACCGATATAATAAATTTAGATTAGTATGGGGTGTTCGTCTTGAAGATTATGAACAAGGATTGAATACAAAATTCCAAAATATTGAGTTGAATAATAGACAACAAGATATTTTACCTTCTGCTAATTTAATTTTTGCAATAAATAAAGAGCAAAATTTAAGGGTAAGTTATTCCAAAACATTGAACCGCCCTGAATTTAGAGAGTTAGCACCGTTTGCATTTTATGATTTTACAACACAGTTTTTAACAGAAGGAAATCCAGATTTAAAAATTGCTAAAATTCAAAATTTAGATTTCCGTTACGAAATTTACCCAGGAAAAGGACAACTATTTTCGGTGTCTTATTTTAGAAAAAACTTTACAAATCCAATAGAACTTAAACAAACTAATAACAAAAACATTAAATATGTTAATGCAGATAGTTCTATAAACAGTGGTTTTGAATTTGAATTCAGAACTATGTTAAGCTCTATTTTTAAATTTGAAGGAGCTTCGTTCTTAGAGGATTTAACCTTATTTTCTAATATTGCTATTATTAAATCTAAAGTGGATATTTCTAGTTTTAATGAACCAGAAAAATTCAGACCTATGCAAGGTCAATCTCCGTATGTTTTTAATGCAGGCCTTCAATATTTTAATAAAGAAAATGGGTGGGCAGTTTCAACCAATATTAACAGAGCTGGAAATAGAATTGCAATTAGTGGAAATGAAAACAATCCTTCTATTTGGGAAAAAGCAAGAACTTTTATAGATATGCAAGTTTCTAAATCGTTTAAGGAGAATAAATTTGAAATAAAGCTTAACATACAAAACCTTTTAGCTCAAGATTTAATTTATTATCAAAACAATACACCAACCAAAAAAGTAAACTCCGACCCTGCAATAGTTAGCTTAACCAATATTGTTTTTACTGGTGATGGTCAAAATGATAATGGATATAAAGCTGGTTTAGACGATGCAATTTGGATAACAAAATTTGGAAGAACACTCTCATTATCATTTTCCTATAATTTCTAAAATTTAAAAGAAAAGAATTAAGGTATTTCATTACTTTTTTTTCGATTTGTTTTAATGCTCAAAAATAAGTACAGGTTTATTTTTTTATATAATACAATGAGCGATCAATAGATCTAGGTAATATATATTCAAAAGTATATTTAACTTTAAGCGAACCATCGGATAGGTGGTTCGCTTTAGGTTTAAATTCTACCACAATGGCACCAAATGTGGATTGTGTTGTGATTACTCCCGATACTTTTCTTACCGATTCCTATTTTCCTGGAGGACATTTAGTACCATTGGCTGACTCCCAAAATAATTGGAATTTAACGGAAAATACGGCATCCAATTCTATTAGAACTATTAAGGCATAAAGGACTTTTATTTCCTCCGATTCTTAAGTTTTTACTTTTACAAATGCCTTAAATTCTCTTGATGTAATTTGGTCATATTCTTAATAACCCAAAACTCTTATAGAAGGTATTTATTTTATCAATTCAAAAATAGAAACCTTTAAGTCTTTTAAGAAAATAATTGTTAAAAAATAGTTTTTCATTCTCCTCAATAAAAATTAGCATTTAATATTATTCAAACTTTAAATTAACATATAGTTAACTTAACTCAGGGTTTGATGGTTATTTACATCATTTAATTTAATCATTTAATGATTTTCTTTTTACGCTAAAAAAAGCACTCAAGATTAAATTTGTAGAAGTTTAACCTAAAAATCTTTTTTAAAAAATGAAAAAAAATTATTTAATTGCATTATTGGCATTAATTTTCCAATTTGCTAATGCACAATTAGAACCAGTAGCATACAGAGGTGCTTTTGCTCCTGCTCCTGCTGCTCAATGGTCCGGTACTTGGGCTAATTGGAATCCTCAAGCTGAGGCTTATGCAGATGCTGCAACTGTTATCACAGTAACTACTAACATTACTGCAAACACTACATGGTTAGCTGGTAAAACTTACAAGTTAGCTGGTAACATTTATGTAACTAACAATGCTACTTTAACTATCCAACCTGGTGTTGTTGTTAAAGGTCAGTACGTTAATACAGGAACAGCTTTAATTATTACTAAAGGTGCTAAACTTAATGCTGTAGGAACAGCTGATGCTCCTATTGTATTTACTTCTGATAAAGCTTCAGGACAAAGAGCTGCTGGAGATTGGGGTGGAATTATCCTTTTAGGTAAAGGTAAATACAACCAAACTAGTGGTTTAAATAATGTTGAAGGTTTAGCTGCAAATACTTTAACTGAATATGGAGGAGGTTCTGCTCCAGATGAGAATGATAATTCTGGTATATTAAAATATGTTCGTATTGAGTATGCTGGATTCGTATTTTCTCCAAACAATGAGATCAACGGTTTAACTATGGGAGCTGTTGGTAAAGGTACAACAATTGATTATGTTCAAGTTTCTTACTCAGGGGATGACGCTTTTGAGTGGTTTGGAGGTAATGTAAGTTGTAAACACTTAATTGCTTTTAGAAGTTTAGATGATGATTTTGATACTGATAACGGATATGCTGGTACTGTTCAATATGCTTTAGCTGTAAGAGATCCTCAACTTGCAGACATCCCTGCAATTTCTACTTCTGAAGGATTTGAATCAGATAACAATGCTACAGGTGCTGATCCAATTGCTTCTCCTAATAATGTTAATACTTCTGCAATTTTCTCAAATATTACATCTGTAGGACCAGTAAAACGTAACTTGGGTACTTTAGCTCCAGGATATGCTAGAGCGTTACATATTAGAAGAAGATCCGAATTAAAAGTTATCAATTCTATCTTTATGGATTGGAAAAATAATTATGCTGGTTTATCTGATGATAATACAATTGCAAAAGCTATTAAAGGGGAATTAAAATTAAACAACAATATCTTTGCTGGTTTCTCAACTGCAGATTTTACTTCTTACCCTGAAGGAATTAACCCAAGAACTAAAACAATTACAGCTGCTATGGTAACTATTGCGGGTGCTTCTGCAACTTTAGGTGCAACTTTTGACTTAGGCGCTTGGATGACATCTCACAATAATTCGGCAATTGCTTCTAGTGACTCTATTTTAACAACTCCATACGACACGTCTAATTACTCTAGCTATACTGGTTTAGATTATAGACCAGGAACATTAGCTTCAACAGGTGCTGATTTTACGGATTCTAAAATTGAACCTTTTGTTACTAACCCAATTGCTGGTACTCAACCAACAACTTCCAATGTATCTTTATGTCAAAGTTCTATAGCTACTCCATTAACAGCTACATTAACTTCAACTGGAGTTTCTTTAAAATGGTATAAATCTACTACATTATCAGGTGCTAAAACTGCTATTGTAGGTAATGCAACTCCAACTACTACTGCAGTTGGAACACAATATTTTTGGGTATCACAATTAGATGCAAATAATAATGAAAGCGATAAAGCTGGATTAGTTGTTACAGTTAATGCTAAACCAACTACAACTTTTGCAGGTATTTACAACACAACTGTAGATTCAGCAAGTACTATTAATGTAGCTACTTTTGCTGCAGGTCTTCATGTTGGTACAACTACTGCATTTACATTTACTGTTCCTGCTTTAACAGATGCAACATTAACTTACCTATGGACAGTACCAAGTGGAGTAAACATTGTTGCTGGTGGTACTACTACTAGTAATTCAATTACTTTAAATTTTGCTGGAGTAACTCCAGATTTCGTTGGAACAGTTGGAACAATTTCTGTTCAAGCTAAAAATGCTTCAGGATGTGCAGGAACTGCTAAAGCAATAACAATTACTACTGCTTTACCTGTTGCTCCTACTGCAATTAAAGTAACAAACGCTGCTCTTCTTGGAACAGCTGCTACTGCTGCTATTACTAAACTAGCTAGTTATGCAGGTACAACAACTCCTTTAACTTTAACTGCAACTGCTGCAGCTACTGCAAATTCCTATGTATGGAACTTACCTGCTGGAGTAAATGTATTAGGAGTATCTGGTACTCCAACTTCAACTAATACTAAAGTTTATTTTGTTTATCCATTCGTTGGTGCTCCAGGGATTGGTAACGCTAGTGCTGGAAGTCGTAAATGGACAATTACAAATAAATTATATACGGTTGACGTAAATGGCGTTGCTACTACCGTTACGATATCTACTACTAAATTAGAAGTGTTAGGAAAATCTTCAGGGCCTGCTATTCCTGCGGCTCCTGTTCAAGATCCATGGGCTCCTTATGGTACTGTAGTTACATCTAATTTAAATTCTATTTTGGTTAATTTTAGTGGAGTTACTTCTTCTACTCCAGCTTTATACTTAGGAGTAAGATCTAAAAATGGTGTAGGTATGTCAAATACTGTTAATACAACAAATGTTGATATTCCTGCTGATAACACTACTTATGGATCAGCTGTTCCAGGTTTATTTAATAGAACTTACACTGAAACGTATACAGCATTTAATACTTCAGTTACACCTATTACTGGCGCTACATCTGTATGGAATGCAACAGGATATGAAGTATCTAAATCTAAATTATTAAAATTAACTTCTGGTTTAAATGCTGCACCTGCTGCATTGAAAATGACTAATACTGCAATCAGTTCAGCTACTGCTGTAACTGTAGTAAGTAAATATGTTGGAACTTCAACTGTTCTTACTTTAACTGCTACTGCATCTGCAACAGCTGTATCTTATTTATGGACTTTACCTTCAGGTGTGAACCAATTGTCTGGTGGTACATCTAATGTAATTACTGTTAATTTATCTGGTGTTGCTACGGGTGTTAATTCATTACCATTTTCTGTACAATCTGTAAATGCTTTTGGAACTTCTTCTCCTAAAACTTTAAATACTACTGCTACAGTTCCTGCTGCATCATCAACTTTAGTTATGACAAATGGAGTTACAACTACTGCTATTACAAATATTAGTAAATATGTAACAACAAATACGGAATTAAAATTAACAGCTGCAGTTTCTGCACTTGCAACTTCTTATGTATGGACATTGCCTGAAGGAGTTAATCTAGTTTCTGGAGATCCTTTAGCAGATAGAATAATAACTGTTAAATTTAATGGTATATCTACTGCTTCTAGCATAAGTGTTAATGCCAAAAATGGGGTTGGTCTTTCTACTCTTAAAACATTAGCATTAGCTGCTACAGCACCTGCTGCTGTTTCTAAAGTTGTTAATTTTGGATTAGCTACTACTCCAGATAATGTTGCTGCTAATGTATCTACTAGTGGTGCTACTAAAGAATATACAATTACTGCTTCTGCTTTAGCTAATACTTATGTTATTACTGCTCCAGAAAACTGTGTAGTAACATCTGCAAGTAATGATACAAACACAAGTAATGTTTTAGAAACTGCGGATTTAAATTTCACAGTTGTTTATCCTGCTGGATTTGTTTCAACTGTTGCTCCATATAAAACTCTTTCTGTAGTTGCTAAAAATGGTGTAGGATCTAGTATTGCTAAAACATACAATATTAAATCTACTACTGCAGTTACTAAATCTGAAGTGTTAGTTACAAGAACTGAGATTTATCCAAATCCAGTTGCTGAAACTTTAAACATTGATTTAACAACTGAAACTAAAGGTAACTTACAAATGACTATTTACTCTTATGAAGGTACAATTGTTTCAGAAACTAAAACAATAAACCTTGAAGAAGGAACAAATTCATTAAATGAAAATGTTTCCAATTTAAATAAAGGAATTTATTTTGTGAGATTCACTAATTCAGTTAATGAAGAAGTAATTGTTAAAAAGATTATCAAAAACTAAATCTTTTTTCAAGTTAATTAAGACCGCCAGAAATGGCGGTTTTTTTTTGACTATAAATTTTATAATTTAAATTGAAATAGACTATTTATCGCTGATTTTTAAAAAACCAAAACACATAAAAAATCAGCCAATAAGACCTAATCAGAAATAATTTAAATATTTAAGTCGAAAAATTTTGATACAGAGGTTTTTTTATTAATTTTACCATCTATGAAAATTGATTTAATTAAAATATTTTTATTGGGTATTGTTTTTTTGAATTGCAATAGTAGTATTGCAAGTACAAATCCTCCCCAACCTATTGTTCCCAATCCTCCTCCAAACCTTCCTTTGGATGGAAGCATTTTTTTCTTACTTATAGGTGCAATATTAATTGCATCTTATAAAGTATATTGGCACGTTAAAAACCAATATAAATCAGCATAATTTTTTTTATTGTATGGCTTTAGTATTATTTATATTAGAGTAAGAGGTTAATTACTTTCAATTCTTTCCAAGCAAAAAATGAATTAGTATCAGTTCAATACTATTTCTTCATTAGAATCGTTGGGCTTAATTTTTTTAGTTTCAAAAGCAAATTCCATATTCCACCCAAATTCCATAAAAAAATCCTCACATTGCTGTAAGGCCTACTATTACTACTAGAAAAGAAGGAAGTTATCTCGATTTTTTTCGAGTCGGGTTTACGACTTTTGATAAAAAAAAGAGCTACTAAATAATTTAATAATTTAATTCTTTGTATTGAACTTGAACTAACTTGAACTATTTTATTCTTTTTTATAAATTTAATTTTTATAATTTTATAAAAATTCATTTATGAACTATAATAAAATATTACTCGAAATAATTTACAGCAAGACCGGAATTTATATTACAAATAAGAATGACTGTAAGTTAGTAGGGCAGTATATTGTTAAGCATAAGATTGGGTATTTGTCTGAGTCAACCTTATATCGTTTTTTTTTAAGTTCCGATAGTAATCAGAAACCTTATATAAATACCTTAAACATTCTAGCTCAACTTTGTGATTTTGAATCATGGAGTTATTTTTTATATTATTGTGACACCAATACTTTGTTTAACAACTCCGTTTTTTTGAATAGTACACTGGATACAATAATTAAAGATTTAATAGTAAGAGAAAAGTTTAATTCTTTAATCGATATTTTTGAAAGCGTAAAAAATGAAAATTATAAAACTAAAGAATATATAGGACTTCATACATTTATCAATTTTCAAAACACTAATTCTTTTCCTCTCTTTATTGAAAAATATGGTCATAATAGTTTCGTAAGAAATATTATTATGGAAGCTTTATATGACCCTTTCCACAGGATTAAGGGTTATGCAGAAAGTTATAACTACTATCTAAATTTTACTAAGCCACAATCTAAAAATTATCTTCAAGACTTTGTTTTTGGTAATGCGGTACTATTTAGATATTATTATTTAAATAATGACCTAAGAGCTATAGAATTTGCTAAAAAAATATATGATTTTCCTATCACATCAATTGAGTTTGATCAAATTCATTTGTTTCCAAGAGTGCGATACACAGCTTATAAAATTTGGTATTTGAAAATAACAAATCATAATAAAACAAACCAAATAGAATACTTAGATTTTGCCTATAATTGGATTTGTGATGAATTTAAAAAAACGAATTCAATCATTGAATTAAATATTATAAATCAAACTTTTCTTGAGGTTTTTCAAAACCAAAAAGCAATTATTTTTCAAAAAAAATTAAATTCATTATTCAGTACTAAATTAAAAAGCTTGAAAAATAATGAAGAGGAAATAGTAAAGGCCCATTATTCAAACGGCTTGTTAAATATGTTGCCTTAATTTATTTATTTAGAAGGAGTTAATTAGGATAAACTTGACCAAACTTGACCTAATTTTGCTTCCTTTTTTATTTTAAGTTTACAAAATAAACATAAAAAAATTTAGCTATGAATAAACATTTAGTACAATCAATTTTTGTTAAAATAAAATTTTTTTTATTATTTATCGTAATGATAAGTTTTTCGGTTAGTTATTCTCAAAAGCAAATGAAAATTCATTATGACTTTGCAAAAACAATTATTAGAGAAAGTTATTTTGTAAACAGTATGGGTCAAAAAAATGGTGTTTCTAAGATGTATACTAGAGATGGCATAAAAGAAGCAGAAATGACCTATAAAAATGGCGTGATAGAAGGACCAATTAAAACATTTTATTTGATAATAGATTCAAATAGAAAAGATTATATAAAACAAACAGGTCTTTATAAAAATAATAAGCCTGTTTCTATTATTGATTATAAATATTACATTAATGGTAAAGAGTGTGAAACGGATGAAGAATTTCAAAAAGGAATTTGTCTTAAATATAAAGAAGTTTATTATAAAAACGGGTCTTCTGATTGAGAAATTGATTACGACACATCTGGAAAGGTTGTAATTGATTTTTCAGAAAACGGTATTTTTTTAATGAATTATGATAATGGTAAGCCTTATGTGAAAGCTAATAAAAGCAATGGATTGTTTAACGGAAATTATTGTATGTATAACACCACTGGCATTGAAATTCAGAAAGGGGTTTATAAAAACAATGTTTCTGTAGGCGAATGGATAATGCCAAGAAATAGTGCTGGAGAATATCCTAGTAAGTCAGATTTAGATGCGCCAGCTTATCTTCGTAAAGTCTTTTATAAAGAGGATGGTATTGTCGATGGAAGATCAAGCGGTCCAGATATTATCAAAGAAAAAGTATCCGTCAGTCATTATTTAAATGGCACAAAACGGGATTCTTGCTTTTTGGCTGCTTTTAATAATTATGTTGAGTCTATCGGACCTGGAGATTATTTTTCCTATTACCAAAATGGTCAGTTGGCATCATCAGGAAAAGTATCAAAAAAATGTGATACTTTGACTCCAAATGAGGAAACGGATTGCATAGGTTATTGGGTGTATTATTATGAAAATGGTAAAATAAAGAAAGAAGGAACTTACATTGATAATCCAGAAAAAGACCCAAGACAAGGACAAAGTTGGAAATATTATAAAGAAGATGGTACTTTGCAAGAAGAAAAAATTTGGTAATCCAAATCAAACATCATTTTTTGCAAAACTTACTAAATGAATAAAAATAGCCTCTAAATTTATATTTAGAGGCTATTTTGTGGAGAATACCGGAGTCGAACCGGTTACCTCTTGCCTGCCAGGCAAGCGCTCTAGCCAAATGAGCTAATCCCCCTTATATTTAGCAAATGTAAATTATTATTAGTATTAATATAACATAATATATAGTATTTTTAAAATTTTAAGACTTAGTATTGCGAATATCTAAAAAAAAATACCTATAATTGCACTACCAATCAATAAATTACCTAATTTAATACCCAAATCATTCTATGAAAAAAATTACTTTACTATTTTTATTTTTATTTGCACTGCAAAGTCAGGCGCAAACCTATTATTCTGAAAACTTTGAAGGAGGCCTTAATGGCTGGACTACAGTCGACTTAGACGGTGACACAAATGAATGGGCATCATTAAATGCTTCTACTATTAACAGCAACCTTGGTTTGGGTTCTTTAGTTTCGTTTTCCTATACTAGCACTTTAGGGCCGCTAACTCCCGATAATTTAGCAACTTCTCCAGCTATTGATTTAACTGCAGTTACAGCTTCAAATGTTTATTTCTTATACGACCAAGTTACAAATTTAAGTTACCCAGAAGAACATTATGCAATGTACATAACTACTTCTAATGATCCAGCGGTAATCACCGCAGCTGCTCCTTTTTATGAAACGGATGTTACAGATGGTGTTCTTACTAATAAAGCGTTTGATTTATCAAGTTTTATAGGTCAAACCGTTTACATTAGTTTTAGACATTTCAATTGTACTGATTTCTATTATTTAATAGTTGATAATATGGAGGTTAAGACATTGCCTCAAAATAACGTTCAATTAGTTTCTTCAGAACTTATAAGATACGGATTATTAAATTCAACAAACACAATTTCATTAACTCTTAAAAATAAAGGAAGTAATGTAGTTGATAATGTAACTGTAAATTGGAATGATGGTACTAACCATAGTACTACCATCCCTACAACTATAGGTATTGGAGAAACGATTACTTTAGATCATCCAACAGGAGTACAATACGCGAGTGTTGTAGAAAAATCTATAGCTATTACAGCAACTCAAGTTAATGGAACTACTGATTCAGATCCTAGCGATAATGTAAGCTCTAATATGTTTAATACTATTAGCCAGGCATCTGTTAAAAATGTATTGTTTGAAGAAGGAACAGGAACATGGTGTGGTTGGTGTCCAAGAGGAGCTGTAGCAATGAATTACATGACTGCTACTTACCCTACTCAATTTATTGGTGTTGCGGTACACAATGGTTCAAGTGATCCGATGAAACTTGCTGTTTATGATACTGCTGCAGGAATAACAGGTTTTCCTGGTATGAACGTAGATAGAGTTGTAAAAAACGAAGGAGTTTCTCAGTCATTGATGGTTTCCAATTTTAACCAAAGAAAAGTACTTGCTACTCCAGTTAGTATCAATGCTTCTGGAAGTGTTGTTGGTTCTGCTATAACAATAAATGCAGAAGCTATTTTTAGAACATTATTTTCTGCTGCTGATTTTAGATTAGGAGTAATAATTTCAGAAGATGGAGTTCGTGGGACTACTGCTGGATATAAACAAGTTAATTACTATGCTGCAAATGCTAATGGACCAATGGGCGGTTATGAATCTTTGGCAAATCCAGTTCCTGCTGCACTTATGACTTACAACCACGTTGGTAGAGCTTTATTAGGTGGATATGATGGCCAAATTGGTTCTGTACCTGCTTCAATTACAGATGGTCAAAGTGCAAGTTATACCTTTAATTATACTGTTCCAGCTACTAGTGTTGTTGCAAACATGCATGCCGTTTTAGTCTTAATTGATCAAGCTACTGGAGAAGTTGTAAATGCTAAATCGGTTGTTTTAAATACACTTGCTGTTGATAGTAATACTTATTTAAATGATGCTGTTCAAATTTATCCAAACCCTGCAAGTGAGTATTTTAATATTAAAAACTTAAAAAGTGGTGATTATACTATCACTATTTATGATATGTTAGGAAAAGCAGTACAAATTATTGATTCTAAAAATGTTATCGAAAATGAATCAGTAACTATTCCAGTAAAAGGAATTTCTACTGGAGAATATATTGTAAACATTGCATCTGAAACTACTTCTACTAGCTTACATTTGTTAGTAAAATAAATTACTAAGGCATTTATCGTCACTCTGGCGATAAATGCCTTTATTTAAATTCTATTATATGAAAAAAATTATACTTTCAGCACTAGTATTGTTGACTTTTTCTTTTAGTACTGTGGCACAGTTTACAGTGTCCAAAGCAGATGGAACTGCAGTTACTAATGGTCAAACTCTTACTTTTAACTCTATTGTTTATGCTCAGGCTTCTTTAGCTTTGAAAATAACCAATACTGCTGCAACTGCAATTAATGTAAAAATTAAATGCCAAAGCATGACCAATACTGATGGGCAAATGATGGAAGTTTGTTTTGGACCAGATTGTTACGGTACAACTTCAGTAGGGGATGTGTTTCCAGCTTCTGGATCTGTAAATATTACTACTGGAGGAGTGGATTCTTCAGCTCACTTTTTTAACAATGATCTAGGTATCTCGTTAAGTGCGCCAGTAGATTATGTATTTAAAATATACCAAGTAGATGATTTTGGTTCACAAACAGGAACGCCATTTATTTTTACCTATCGCTACGATGCTACACTTTCTAACAATACTGTAGGAGGGTTAAGCACTAAAAGTGTAACTATTAAATCAACTACTATTGATAATAATTTAGATCTAGAAGTAAATTCAAAATCTGATTTTACAATCTATGATTTAAATGGGAAGCTAGTTTTAGCAAATAAATTAGATTACGGAATGCAATCAGTAGACGTTTCTAATTTGTCTTCAGGATTATATTTAATAAACTTTATTGATGAAAAAGCAGATGCTTTCTCCTTAAAGTTTGTAAAAAAATAAATTTTAAAATAAATTCTTAAAAGTTCGCATCTTGCGAACTTTTTTGTTTTAATAAAAGCCGTATTTATCAAATTAAAACGCATAGTAATCTAAAAATAAGTATTTTTATACTTTATATAAATTATGTCTGTACAAGCAATAAAAATTCTCCATCTAGACAGTAACCATCCTTTGTTGTGGCAACAACTAGAAGAGGCTGGTTTTCAAAATGAAGCAGATTTTACCTCTACTAAAGAAGAAGTCGAAGCCAAGATACACAACTACCAAGGCATTGTTATTCGGAGTCGGTTTAAAATAGACAAGACCTTTCTTAATAAAGCTTCCAATTTGCAATTTATTGCTCGTGTGGGTGCTGGACTAGAAAGTATCGATTGTGATTATGCAATTGCCAAAGGAATCCACTTAATTGCAGCTCCAGAAGGCAATAGGAATGCTGTGGGCGAACATACGCTTGGCATGTTACTATCGTTAATGAACAAACTAAACCGTGCCGATAAATTGGTACGCGAAGGCAAATGGATTCGCGAAGGTAATCGTGGTTATGAGTTAGAAAATAAAACCGTCGGAATTATCGGTTATGGCAATATGGGAAAATCTTTCGCTAAAAAATTACGTGGTTTTGATGTAGAAGTTATGTGCTACGACATTCAGCAAAATGTAGGAGATGAAAATGCCACTCAAGTAAGTCTTGTAGAACTTCAGGAAAAAACAGACGTTTTGAGCTTACACATTCCGTGGACTCCAGAAACCGACAAGATGGTGAATGCCAATTTTATTACTTCTTTTGCTAAACCTTTTTGGTTTCTCAATACTTCACGAGGTAATAACGTAGTTACTGCCGATGTTGTAACTGCTTTAAAATCCGGAAAAATACTTGGAGCAGGATTGGATGTTTTGGAATACGAAAAACTATCTTTTGAAAATTTATTCATCGACTCTGACAAGCCTGAAGCTTTTCAATATCTATTAGATTCAGAAAATGTTTTACTAACACCTCACATTGCAGGCTGGACTTTTGAAAGCCATGAAAAATTGGCTCAGACAATTGTAGATAAAATTATTAGATTATATAAATAATTTTTCTATTTTAGTAAACTAAAACAAAATTAACTAACCAAACCTAAAATTTATGGACGCACAGAAAGTCGACATGTTTATGATGATGAATTCAAAATACTTTGAAAGTTATCATTTGAATTCAGTAAGAGAAAAATTATTAAGTTTAGACGAATCTAAATCAAGTATCGTTCACAGTCTGCAGTTTAAAGAACCAACAACCGCACTTATTATTTCCATTTTTGGGGGAGCATATGGAATTGATCGTTTTTATATTGGCGATACTGGAATGGGTGTTGGAAAATTATTAACTTGTGGGGGATTAGGTATTTGGGCAATCATTGATTGGTTCATGATTCAAGGCGCTACTCGTGAAAAAAATATGCAAATGTTTCAAAACACAGTATACTAGATAATGTCTAAAAACAAGTTATACCTATTTATAATAGCAGCTTGTTTAACAGGTTTTAGTTACCTTTTTTATAGCATACATTATTCTAAAAGCACTTCTTTAAGTCTTTGTATGGTAAAGAATGTCACGGGTTATCCGTGCCCCTCCTGTGGAACTACTAGAGCCATTCAATTGCTTTTAAAAAATAATTGGATGGCTTCCCTACAAATGAATCCTTTTGGAATCCTTGTTGCTCTCTTGATGGTAGTGCTACCATTATGGATTGTATCGGATACTATAACCAAAAAAGAAACATTTTTCAACAATTACCAAAAAGCCGAAGCAATTATTCGAACTAAAAAATTAGCATTTTTTTTAATTATATTAGTGATTTTCAATTGGATTTGGAATATAAAAAAAGGATTATGATACAAAACACCACATTTGCTTATAAACCCACCGATCACGAATCGGAACGAGCTTCTAATAGTTATTTGATGTCTTTAGTCGCCTTGGTTGCGGGTTTACCATTGCCTATTATTAATTTAATTGCTACGTTCTTTTTCTTTATTGCCAATAGAAAAGGCACTTATTTTGTGCGTTGGCATTGCACCCAAGCCTTGGTTTCGCAAGCAGCATTGCTCTGCATGAACAGCTATGGTTTTTGGTGGACTATTTCTATCGTTTTTGGAGAGGCACATGTGAGCAATCGATATTTTGCCTATATATTCACCGCTTTTTGTTTTAATGTTGTAGAATTTATATCCACTATTTATTGCGCTGTGCAATCCAGAAAAGGAATTCATGTGCAACAATGGTTTTTCGGAAATTTAACTAACTTAATTTGTAGAGCAGATGATAAATAAAACAATTTTTCAAGGGTTCTTAATTTTAGTTGTCTTTTTCGGATTGTGGTTTGGACTATCCAAAATAGATTTTGTTGGTTTTTTTCAAATTCAAAAGCATTCCACTTCTGCCGAAAATAAAATTGGCGATTTAATTTGGGATCAAATTCAGGATACGGAAGATGTTATTACAAAGGATTCACTAGTGAATACTTTAGATAGTTTGATTATGTCTATCTGCAAAGCCAATAACATTGAACGCGATTCATTGAAAATTCACATCATAAAAAAGGATGAGGTTAATGCTTTTGCTTTGCCCAATAATCATTTGGTGGTATATACGGGTTTATTAGTAGATTGCAAGAAACAAGAGGCTGTGCAAGGAGTTTTAGGACATGAAATTGCACATATTGAAAACAACCATGTCATGAAAAAACTATCTAAAGAAGTTGGTCTATCGGTTTTGATTGCTGCTGCATCTGGTGGAAAAGGTGGCGAAATATTGCAACAAATCTTTAATACACTTTCTTCTACAGCTTACGATAGAACTCTTGAAAAAGAAGCCGATATGGAAAGCGTTAAGTATTTGCTTAAAGCAAATATTAACCCTGAACCTATGGCCGATTTTATGTATGAATTAGCTCAAAAAGAAGAAATGCCGGATGGCTTGTCGTGGATTTCCACCCATCCCGAATCGGAAGAGCGCGCTAAATATATTTTAGATTATTTAAAAGGTAAAAAACACCAAAAGAAACAAACGCTAACCGAACAAAATTGGAAAGCATTTCAAAATCAAATTAAAAAATTAGAATAATAAAAAAGCTACAAGATTTAAAATTTTGTAGCTTTTATTTTTTATTTTTAACCCAGAACCCAGAACCCAGAACCCAGAACCCAGAACCCAGAACCCAGAACCCAGAACCCAGAACCCAGAACCCAGAACCCAGAACCCAGAACCCAGAACCCTATTTCTCCCCCAACTTCCGCTCCAATTCCGCCTGAAATTCTTCCATAACAGGTTTCATGGTGCTTTCTGGAATATCGGCAATCCGAATATACATTAGGCCATCAATAGCATTGTTAAATAACGGATCGACATTAAAAGCTACCAGGCGTGCATTTTGCTTGATGTATTTTTTTATTAATACCGGAAGGCGTAAACTACCGGGCTCTAGTTCGTCAATTATTTTATCAAATTTATTTAAATCGGCTTCGGCTTCATCAAAAATAAAATCCTTGTCGGCATCTTTTAGTTTTACTTTAAACTCCTTTTTGGGATGCACGTACTGCGCAATATAGGGATCGTAGTAATTAGACTTCATAAATTCAATCATCAACGATTTAGAGAAATCGGTAAATTGGTTGCTAATGCTCACCCCACCCAACAAGAATTTATGCTCCGGATAACGAAGTGTGGTATGAATAATCCCCCGCCAAAGCAAAAACAAAGGCATTGGTTTTTGTTGGTATTCTTTGATGATAAAGGCTCGACCCATTTCAATGGAATTTTGCATCATCTCGTGCAATTCACTTTCAAATCGGAACAAATCGTTTAGATAAAATCCGGACATGCCGTATTTTGGAAAAATCTCTGATCCCAATCCCATTCTATAAGCACCGGCAATTTGTTTCGTTTCATCATCCCATAAAAACATATGGTGGTAGTAGTGGTCGTATTTATCTAAATCAATAGACTCATTAGTACCCTCACCTACTTCTCTAAACGTAATTTCTCGCAAACGACCAATTTCGTGAAGCACGTTTGGTATTTTATGGGCTTCCGTAAAAAACACTTCATAGTTTTTACTTTGCAACAATCGGCAATCGGCATCTCTTAGTTTATTAACTTCGTTAACTATCTTTTCTTGACTTGCTGCAGTAACAATTTTTTTCGGACTTTTAGCAGATTTTAAATTAGGAACCGATAACAATTTACTTTCTTTATTGAAAGAATTAGCCAACATATAGGTTTTCTTTCTTAAAAATTCCGAATATTCTTCAATGGATTTATATTCATTTTGCTCTGCAACTGAAATAGGCTTCCCAATTCGAACTTTAATAACCCTGTCTTTTTGAGAAAATAATTCCGACGGTAACTTTGCTGTTCTTAATGTGCCATTAATTTTAGATAACAAATAAAACAATCTACTGTTTTTGGCATGAAAATAAATAGGAACTACCGGAACTTGCGCTTTTCGAATAACTTTTATAGCGCCTTCTTCCCATTGTTTATCTACCACTAACTTTCCATCTTTGTAGGTAGAAACTTCTCCGGCAGGAAACATTCCAAGAGGTTTGCCATCACTTAAGTGACGAAAAGTTTCTTTTAATCCAATCACACTAGATTTAACATCTTTGTGGTTTTCAAATGGATTAACAGGCATTATATATTTTTTGAGTGGCTCAATTCGATGCAATAAAAAATTGGCAATAACTTTAAAATTAGGCTCTTTTTCAAGCATTAATTTTAATAATAACACCCCGTCAATTCCGCCAAGAGGATGGTTGGAAATAGTTATATAAGCACCATCTTTTGGTAATCGTTTTAAATCTTCTTTAGGGATTTCAAATTTTATTTCTAAATCTTGAAGTATTGCATTGAGAAATTCAACATCTTGTAGATGTTTATTTCTATCATAAACTTTATTTAAAGTCGAAATTTTAAGTACTTTCATTAATACCCATCCAGCGAAAGTGCCTAAAACTCCATACTTGTCAGCGTTTATTGATTTTGCAACTTCTTTGGCAGTGACTAAACCCATTGAATCGTTTTTGGTTTTTTGAACAAAAAACAAATATAGTAAATCTATTGTAACGGAATTTTAAAATAATCAGATTTACATAAATGGTAAAAAAAACCTAATAATTTTAGATAAATAGAAGAAGTTTTCGCGTTTTTATTTACTTTTGAAAAACTAAAAATTGAAAATGAAAATCATTTCTTATAATGTTAATGGTATTCGTGCGGCAATAACTAAAGGCTTTTTAGATTGGTTGCAACAAGCCAACCCCGATGTTATTTGCTTACAAGAAATTAAAGCTACGGAAGATCAAATTCCTACGGAAGATATAACCGCTGCTGGGTATCCGTACCAATATTATTTTTCGGCTAATAAAAAAGGATATAGTGGTGTAGCTATATTATCTAAAACCGAACCTAAAAAAATAGTTTACGGAACCGGAATTGAACACATGGATTTTGAAGGACGAAACCTTCGTGCTGATTTTGATAACCTATCGGTAATGAGTTTATACTTACCTTCGGGTACTAATATCGACCGATTGGACCATAAGTTTAAGTATATGGACGATTTTCAAAACTACATCAATGCCTTAAAAAAGGAAACTCCAAATCTAGTTATTTGTGGCGATTATAATATTTGCCATGAAGCTATAGATATTCATGATCCTATTCGAAATAAAACTGTTTCCGGATTTTTGCCCGAAGAACGCGCTTGGTTGGATGCTTTTATGAAATCGGGTTTTGTAGATAGTTTCCGACATTTTAATAAAGAGCCTCACAATTATTCTTGGTGGAGTTATAGAGCAGGAGCAAGAGGTAATAATAAAGGTTGGCGCATAGATTACAATTTAGTAAGCGAGAACTTAATAGACCGAATGAGTCGTGCTGTAATTTTGCCCGAAGCCAAACATTCTGACCATTGTCCAATTATGGTAGAAGTGGATTAACAAATTAAAATTACCCCAAATACTAACTTATAATATTAAAAATAATGATAAAGAAAATTTCCTTAGGACTATTAGTTTTAGCACTTTCTACCTCTTGTGTATCTAAAAAAATATACAATGATTTGGAAAATAAATTTGCCGATTTAAAGAAAGAAAACCGAAAGATAGCCGACGACAATGAAGAGTTGACAAAGGTTAAGAATCAGTTGGAATTGGATGGAACCAAATTAAAGGCGGATTACGATAAGCTGAAAGCGGATAACGAGAAGTTGCAGGCTAGTTATGCAGCAACTGATAAGAGTTTGAAAACTTTGCAAGCTTCTTATAATGCTTTAGAAAAAGACAGTAATGAAGCCTTGACAGCAAACATTAATAAAAACCGTGAATTGTTAGCGCAATTAGAAGCTAAAGAAAAATCGTTGGCAGCAGAACAAGCTAGATTGAACAAACTGAAAGCCGATTTAGATGCGAGTTCCAAACGTTTAAGCGAATTAGAAGCATACATAGCTGCTAAAGATGCTAGTATGAAAAAACTGAAAGAAACGTTGATGAAATCATTGAAAGCCTTTGATGGAAAAGGATTAACGGTTCATGAAAAAGATGGGAAAGTGTATGTTTCTATGGAAAACAAATTGTTGTTCCAAACGGGAAGTTGGGCTGTGAATGCCGATGGAAAAACTGCTGTAGTGGAAGTAGGTAAGGTATTGGCTCAAAACCCAGATCTTTCTGTTTTAATTGAAGGGCATACCGATGACGATAAAATTACGGGAAACCTTGGTGGCGGAATCGAAAACAACTGGGATCTATCTACCAAAAGAGCAACTGCAATTGTTACTATCCTTTCGGAAAATAAAGGTGTTAACAAACAAAACCTTACGGCTGCTGGTCGCGGAGAATTTGCTCCATTAATGAGCAACGATACTCCAGAAGGAAAATCTAAAAACAGAAGAATTGAAATCATCTTAACTCCAAAATTAGATGAAATTTCTAAAATGTTAAACGATTTGTAATTCGTTACATTATCAAAACCATAAAGGCTCTAAGATTTTTCTTAGGGCCTTTATGGTTTATTTAGTTTGTTTAACAACTGTTAGCATTTGAAATCCTTTTCTAAAATGTATTTTTGCAACTCTTATCTCCTATTAAAACAAAATGAAATATACCAACCTCCCGAATTCCGATTTAAAAATTAGTACCATTTGCCTTGGAACCATGACTTTTGGCAACCAAAACAGTGAAGCCGAATCTCATGATCAATTGGATTACGCCATAGCACGAGGCATCAATTTTATTGATACTGCCGAAATGTATCCTATTGGAGGGAATGCCCAAATTGTGGGAAGTACCGAACGCCATATAGGAAGTTGGTTACACAAAATTGGATCTTCCGAAAGACAGAAGTTGGTGGTTGCTACCAAAATTGCAGGGCCCCATCGCGGGATGGAATACATTCGTCAACCCTTAGATTTTTCTAAGAAAAGTATACACGATGCGGTAGAATTGAGTTTAAAAAATTTACAAACCGATGTCATTGATTTGTATCAAATGCACTGGCCAGAACGTGTCATGAATATGTTTGGGCAACGCGGGTTGACCAAAATTGATACCAATTGGCAAGATAATTTTGCAGAAGTACTATCTATTTATGACGGATTAGTAAAAGAAGGAAAAATAAAAAGCATCGGAGTTTCTAATGAAAATCCCTACGGCGTGATGCGTTTTTTACAAGAAAGCGAAAAGAATAATTTACCAAGAATTGCTACTATTCAAAATCCGTATTCGTTATTGAATCGTTTGTTTGAAGTGGGCCTTTCGGAAATTTGTATGCGTGAAAACGTGGGTCTTTTGGCTTATTCACCATTAGGTTTTGGAACGCTATCTGGTAAATATTTAAACGGAATTAATCCGGAATATAGAATGGCGAAATTCCCGCAATTCGTTAGATATACTGGCGAAAATGCGGTGAAAGCCACTCGATTATATAATGTTTTAGCTAAAGCAAATAATTTGACCATTGCTCAAATGGCATTAGCGTTTGTTCACCAACAAAGTTTTGTAACTTCAACTATTATCGGAGCTACTTCTTTAGAACAATTGAAAGCCAATATAGATGCTTTTGAAGTGGTTTTATCTCCAGAAGTTCTCGCCGAAATCAATAAAATTCAAGAGTTAATTCCGAATCCGGCACCATAGTTTTCAATATTCATCGTTCAGGGTCGGAACTTTAAAATTCAAGTAAAAAGGGTGAAAATTCAGGTTATTAACTTGAATTTTCACCCTTTTTACCTGAAAATTCACCTTCCGAACCTGAAGATTTCATTTTAATAAACTGACCATTGACCTACAATTACATGTGCGTGTGACCTCTCCTAAAATTAAAATTTCCTTAAAGGCTTAACACAAAAACCATACGTTTTTGGTAAAAAAACCCATCCTCCTTCATCAAAACTACAAACATATCCACTGTTTGCATCAACTTCGCTTGAACTCCATACCCCTTGACTTGTGGTAGGATACACTCCACCAACTAATGCGTAGTTTTGATAAACTAAAGATAGTTCATCTTTACTTGGCAGAAACCAATCCGAGTAGCCATCAATTGTAAGTGCATCACATATATAAGCTACAGTGCCTTCTCTACAAGCAGTTACTAAATTAGCAGTGTTATTAATTCCAGTTCCAAATGCAGTTGAATTATTAGCAGTTGGAATTCCCGAGTATCCAAAAGTTGAAAAAAAGTTACTGTACTGAAACCTTTTTTTTATTATAGTAAGAATTTGTTTTGGATTTAAAGGAATTTTGAATTGAAACTATAAATAAATGGAGTAAGCGAAAATCCATTAAAGAGTAGCAAAAAATAAATATTTTAAAATATGTATAAAATTAAAGTTATACAAACACTTCAAGTTATATATGATGGTTATTATTCGGAAAGAGCTTTTTATATTTACTATTAATGTTACGTATCTATATTTGCGAATAAATACGTATATTATCGTGAGTTTAACTATTCATACATTGAAATTAGACTTGGGCATGAAGTTCATGACTGAGCTGAGTAAAATTGAACGATTTGATGCTTCATGGGCAACTATTGAAAAGTGGGAAGGTGCTTCTTTGAAGCAATTAAAATCTATTGCTACTGTGCGAAGTTTGGGTGCTTCAACAAGGATTGAAGGTTCAAAAATGACTGACGATGAAATGGCAGTGTTGATTGAAAAATTATCTATTTCCAAATTAGAAGAAAGAGATGAGCAGGAAGTCATTGGTTATTTTGAAGCCTTAGATTCGATCGCTGAAAACTATGAATTCATTGGTATTTCTGAAAGTCAAATCAAAAACATGCATATGATATTGATGTTACATGTCGAAAAAGATGCTTGGTGTAGAGGAAACTACAAGCAAGTGAGTAATGCAGTTGAAGCTAATTTGGTTGATGGTACAAAGCAAATCGTTTTCACTACAACGGAGCCTGGATTGGCAACACAAGACGCCATGATACAGCTGTTTGAATGGTATAATTCGGACAAGGAAACAATTCCCTTGGTAAAGTCAGCTTTGTTTGTTTACGAATTTTTAAGCATCCATCCATTTCAAGATGGCAACGGAAGATTAAGCAGATTGCTTGGGAGTTTACTGCTTTTAAAAAATCGCTATTCATGGATTCAATATGTTAGTTTTGAACATGAGATTGAAAGTAGAAAATCGGAGTATTACAAAGTTACTCATGCAAACACAGCGAAACAGACCAGGAGAAAATGTTACGAACAGGTTAACTTTTTTTATCAGTTGTTTGATAAATATACAAGAACAGTTGCTGATTAAATTAGATAAAAGCAAAACCGAACAACCTATTTCACAACGGGAGAAGCGCATGGTATTCTTTATTCAAAACCATGCTGGTTGTGCCTCTAGCAACATAGCGAAGAAACTTGATATACATACCAACCGTTAAAAAAATCTTTGGCTAAATTAGTTTTAAAAGGAATTATAATAAAAGAAGGGCAAGGAAAATCAACAGGGTATTTTGTGGTTTAATAGAAATAGATTTAAATTCTGGTTGGTTTGAAGTGAATCAACAATGCATAAAAAACACTTTTGAGTAATTTTATCCAAGCAATTACAGTTTTAGTACCTTCGAATTCAAACAGGTTAATCACCTTGTAAAATTGGGTTTCAAACCCAACTATTAAGTCCTTTGTATCAAGATGGACATTCGGTTAGAAAATATAAAATTGGACTCAAATTCTGGAGTATCGCATCTTTTTTTTTAAATCGATTATATTTTTTGCGAATGCTTATATTCATTAAATTTTTCTAATAGGGTTAAATATTTATTTTCCCAATAAATACTGTTTTTATAATCAACATAATTATTAATTCTTAAACTGTTCAAGGCATTAATTTCTTGGGTGAAATCAAAATGTATAATATTCCCTATTTGTAAAATCAAATCTAGAGAAATTTCTTTTTTTTCGAACATTAGATATACCCATCTCCTACTTTTATTTAACCTTTTAGCCAAATTCGTAATAGGAAATCCACTTTTATAAACTGCAATTTTTATTATTTTTCCTCTATGTTGCATGATAATAAAATAGTAATTAAAATTTAGCTTAAAAAAACAGTACATTAAAATAATCGTTCGAATAAAGTTAAAAAAAAGAGTTAAAAACATGATATTTATCATGTTTCAACAAAACTAATAATTTAAAGTTATTATAATGAATATATAAATTGAAGTTTGAAAGTGAATCAATCCACTTCCAATGAAATTTAGAGGTTTTTTTATATTCAAAAAACAAAATAATTTCATCTATTCCCAAACAAAATATTCACTTTCGCTTAATAAATTTATAAAACAAAACCTAAAACAGTGTCAAACAAAAAACCCGATCATCACTGAACGGGTTTTAAAATGTCTAAATTGAATTAGATTATGCTTCAAAAGGAATTATAGAAACAAACGACTTATCGCCAGCTTTTTTCTGAAATTTCACAACTCCATCAACTCTTGCATGTAAAGTATGATCTTTACTAATGTAAACGTTTTCTCCTGGATTGTGTTTTGAACCTCTTTGTCTTACGATAATGTTACCAGCAATTGCAGCTTGACCACCATATATCTTAACGCCTAAACGTTTAGAATGTGATTCTCTACCATTCTTCGAACTACCGACACCTTTCTTGTGAGCCATGATGTTTTGGTTTTATAAGTTATTACTCTTGACTATCTGTTTTTTTAGCTTTTTTAGGAGCTGCTGCTACTTGTTCAGTTGCTTTTTCTGCTTTAGGAGCTTTAGCTTTTTTAGGAGCTACCTCTTCTTCTACAGTTTCAACAACCGGTGCTGCTTCCTTTTTAGGGGCTGCTTTCTTTCCACCAGTAGCACTAATACCTTCAATAAGGATTTGTGTTAAATACTGACGGTGACCGTTTCTCTTTTTGTAACCTTTTCTTCTTTTCTTTTTGAAAACGATTACTTTATCACCTTTTAAGTGTTGTAACACTTTTGCTTCTACTGAAGCACCTTCTATAGCTGGGGCGCCTAAAGTGATTGTGCCATTATCATCTAATAAAAGAACTTTGTCAAAAGAAATTTTTGAACCTTCTTCATTAGATAAACGGTGAACATAAACCTTTAAGTCTTTGCTTACTTTAAATTGTTGCCCTGCTATCTCTACGATTGCGTACATAACAAATTGTTTAGTTAATTTTTTTAAGGTTGCAAATATACAAATAAATATTTCTCTTACAACTCTTATTCAAAAAAGTTTTAGTTAATAATCAGTTTGTTATAATATTATGCTAATATTTTATTTCTTTCAGCGAAAATTGAAAAATAATGATATTTTTGTGTAACAAAAAATTCAATCAGTACACTAATCGTACTGTCAACCAAAACTGTATAATTTTTTATGAAAAAATCATTAATCGCTTTAAGTTCATTGCTTATGCTAGGAGGAACAGCTCATGCCCAAAAGGTCGCTTTTGAGGAATATGATTTAGCCAATGGAATGCACGTTATTTTACACAACGATCCATCAGCGCCAGTTGTAATAACCTCGGTTATGTACCACGTGGGGGCCAAAGACGAACAACCAGATAGAACTGGTTTTGCACACTTTTTTGAACACCTTTTATTTGAAGGAACTGAAAACATCAAACGAGGTGAATGGTTTAAAATTGTTACTTCTAACGGAGGTACCAACAACGCCAATACTACCGAAGACAGAACTTATTACTATGAAGTTTTCCCTTCTAATAATTTAGAATTGGGATTATGGATGGAATCGGAACGAATGATGCACCCGGTTATTAACCAAATAGGTGTTGACACGCAAAACGAAGTGGTAAAAGAAGAAAAAAGATTGCGTTATGACAATAGTCCTTATGGTCAATTGATTCCGCAAGTGAAAAAAAACATGTTTACCAAACACCCATACCGTTGGACAACCATCGGTTCAATGGATCATTTGGACGCTTCTAAATTAGAAGAATTCCAAGCATTCAATAAAAAATTCTACATTCCTAATAACTCGGTTCTTGTAGTTGCGGGAGACATTAACAATCCTACACAAACAAAAGAATGGATAGAAAAGTATTTTGGATCTATTCCTAAAGGACCAGCAATAGTTCGTGAAACTTTTGTAGAGGACCCAATCACTCAGCCAATCAATGCTACTTTTGAAGACAATAATATTCAAAAACCAATGGTGGTTGCCGCTTACAGAACAGCATCCATGAAAACTAGAGACGCTAGAGTTTTGGATTTTATATCTACTTATTTAAGTGATGGTAAAAGTTCAAAATTGTATAAAAAAATTGTAGACGACAAGAAAATGGCGCTTCAAATAGGTGCTTTTAGTTACAACCAAGAAGACTACGGTACCTATATTCTTTACGGAATGCCACAAGGCGATTTTACATCTAAAGATATTATTAAAGAAGTAGATGAAGAAATTGTAAAACTTCAATCGGAATTGATATCTGAAAATGATCTTCAAAAATTAAAAAATAAATTCGAGAACAGTTACGTTAGTGGAAACGCAAGTGTTGAAGGGATTGCTGATAATTTAGCAACTTATTATTTATTATATGGTGATGTAAATTTAATTAATACCGAAATAGAAATATACAATTCTATTACTCGTGAAGAAATTAGAGACATCGCAAAAAAATATTTGAATCCAAATCAACGTTTGCTTTTGGATTATATTCCTGCAAAAGACAAAGCTGAAAATAAATAAACTAACAAGAAAATGAGAAAATCAATTATATTATTATCGGGCTTGTTTTTAACTATAACTATGCAAGCACAAGATAGAAGCCAGCCAAAACCAGGACCTGCTCCTACAATAAACATTAAAAAACCAGTATCCTTTATCTTGCCTAATGGTTTAAAAGTACTAGTGGTAGAAGATCATAAATTACCAAGGGTTTCTTTTAATTTATCATTAGACAATGCGCCTTACACCGAAGGCGATAAAAAAGGGGTTGATGAATTAACAGGAGGTCTAATTGGTAATGGTTCAATGAAAATTGCTAAAGATGCTTTCAACGAAGAAATTGACTTCCTTGGTGCTGATATAAACTTTAGCACTAACGGAGCCTATGCAAGTGGACTTTCAAAATATTCTAAAAGAATTTTAGAATTAATGGCAGAAGGTACCCTAGACCCTAATTTTACTCAAGAAGAATTTGACAAAGAAAAGGACAAGCTAATAGAAGGTTTAAAAACACAAGAAAAAAGTGTTCCTGTGGTTGCAGGTCGTGTTGAAAATGTATTGGTATACGGGAAAAATCATCCAGCTGGAGAATATTTGGCTGAAGCATCCATTAAAAATGTTTCTCTTGCAGATGTGAAAGCCCATTACGGAACATATTTCGTTCCAGAACATGCTTATTTAGTAGTAATTGGAGATGTAAAATTCAAGGACACTAAAAAAATGGTAGAGAAATTATTTGGTTCTTGGTTAAAAGCTACCGCACCAAATTTATCCTACTCTGCGCCAAGCAATGTACAATACACTCAAATCAATTTTGTAGATATGCCTAATGCAGTACAGTCGGAAATTTCCTTGGTAAACTCAGTTAATTTAAAACTATCTGATCCAGATTATTTTCCTGTTATTGTTGCAAACCAAGTATTGGGTGGCGATTTCAACAGTTATTTAAATATGAATTTAAGAGAAGCTCACGGTTGGACTTATGGTGCGCGTTCAAGTGTTGGAGTTAATAAATATACTGTTAGCAAATTTAAAGCCAATTCTCAAGTAAGAAATATGGTTACAGATAGTGCTGTGGTAGAATTCATTAAAGAAATTAAAAGAATTAGAACCGAAAAAGTAACGGATGAAGCCTTGAGTAACGTAAAAGCTGGTTATGTTGGTCGATTTGTAATGCAAGTTGAAAAACCACAAACCATTGCTCGTTATGCACTTAATATTGAAACCGAAGGTTTACCTGCTGATTTTTATGAAAATTACATCAAAAATATTCAAGCAGTAACTGCTGACGATGTAATGCGAGTAATGAACAAGTACATTCTTGCTGATAACATGCGAATTTTAATTACAGGAAAAGGGACTGATGTTATACCAGGATTGGAAAAACTAAAAATTCCAATGTTCTATTTTGACAAATTTGGTAATCCTACCGAAAAACCTAAAATGAAAAAACCAGCTCCAGCAGGAGTTACCGTTAAAACAGTTTTAGATGGTTACATTGCAGCAATTGGAGGAGAAAAAGCCGTAACAGGAGTGAAATCTTTATTTGTTACAGGTGCTTCAGAGATTGAAGGTGCACCAGCGCCTCTTTCTTATGTTTCTAAAAAAGACACAAAAGGAAGAGTATTTTTTAAATTGGAATTGGTTGGAATGATGGAATTATCTAAACAAGTAGTAGGTGATAAAACAGGTTATTCAGCTGCTCAAGGTCAAAAAAAGGATTTAACTCCAGAAGAATTTGCTGAGAAAAAAGCAACTGCAACTACTTTTGAAGAATTGTTATTATCTAAAAAAGCAGATGTAACATTGGATGGAATAGAACCAATAAATGGCAGTGATGCTTATGCCATTAAAAACGGAAAAACCACATTATATTATGACGTGAAAACGGGTCTTAAAGTTATGTCATCAACTACCACTGAAAAAAATGGACAAAAAATGACTTCAACGATAAGCTTTAACGATTATAAAGAAGTTAAAGGAATTAAAATTCCTTACGTTATTGTTATGTCTCAAGGAAGAGAGATTGAAATTAAAGTTACCGATGTTAAAATTAATGAAGGTGTTTCGGATGCTGATTTTCAATAATCAGAACTACCATAAATTAGAAAAGACCGTCAGCAATGGCGGTTTTTTTTGTATATAATAGTTTTAAGATTATTTTTTATTTGCTAAATACACCCCAATTAAGATTACAAATGCTCCAAAGAATTGCAAAGGAGTAAGCATTTCATGATCTAATAATCCCCAAAAAAATGCCACAATTGGAATTAAATAAGTCACCGAAGAGGCAAATACTGGAGAGGATATTTGAATCAATTTAAAGAAACAAATGTTTGCAATTCCAGTCCCAACGATGCCAAGAATTATAATATACAACATCGAATGTTGCGTTTTTGGTAAAGAGACAATTGACAAAAAATCAGTTGAAAATAAAATTACTAATGCTGGCACTAACAGCACCACAAAATTTCCAGTAGTGATGCTTAATGGCTTTACATCTGAAAGTAATTTCTTTATCAAATTTACATTTACAGCATAACAAACGGAAGCAATAATCACCAAAATGGCATAATAGTAATTGTCATTAGAACTTTCTTGTTTGCCATTAAAAATTAAAACGGCAGTGCCAACTAAACCAATCACCACGCCAATAAATTGGCTTCTTTTAAACGAAAGTCCAAACGCTACAAATCCTATTAATAAAGTATTTAATGGCGTTAGGGAATTTAAAATAGAACATATCGAGCTACTTACTTTGGTTTCAGCTACAGCAAAAAGAAAGGCTGGAATAAAAGTGCCAAACAGTGCCGTTAAAGCAATGTATTTCCATTGGTAGAGTTTTATTTCGGTTAAACTTTTAAATCCTATTAGCAATAAAAACCCGGCGGTAAAAATAATTCGTAAGGCTCCCAGTTGGTAGGGTGATAAACCAATCAATCCTTTCTTGATAAGGATAAAAGAACTTCCCCAGATTAAGGAAAGCACTACTAATAAAGTCCACTGGAGCTGTTTGGTTTGCATCGTTTTTTGTTTGAAGCGACAAATTTGACATAATTTTATGAATTGTCGATTAAAAAATAGTGTAATTTTGCTAAAATAAATTAATTGATTCCCAAACCTATAAAATATAATAGTATGAAATTTTCAAATTCAATCATAGGTATAGCAATTGCTTCAGTTCTTTTTGTAGGATGTAAAAACAACGAAAAAACTCCCGCAGATGCTGCTTCAAAAACAGGAACAAAAAAAGAAATAGCTGCAGCTGTAAAACCAGAAACAGCTTCGTTCAGTATAGATGGAATGACCTGTGCGGTTGGCTGTGCTAAGACAATTGAAAAAAAACTATCGGAAATGGATGGTGTTCAAAATGCCAAAGTAGATTTTGATAAAAAACAAGCAACAGTGAACTTTGATTTGGACAAACTAAAATCAGAAGATTTAGTAAAAGCGGTCGAAACTACAGGTGATGGACAAACGTATAAAGTTTCTAATGTAAAAACGGGAACTAAGGTTTAATCAATTCTAGTATAGATTTATTAAATAAGGGCTTAAGTATATAACTTAAGCCCTTATTTATTTTCCATTAACCAAACATAATCCATTCACAGTCTGGCTCCCCTCTCCTTTGGAGAGGGGTCGGGGGTGAGGTTTTTTTACTTCCATTTTATTGTTTCCATTAGATGTTGCATATCGTTTTTTACATAACTTTCTGCAGGGAGTAAAGAATCATAATTAGGTTTTGCATAAAAGTAAACCGATCCAGTGACAAAATGCTTGACACTGTCTGTTGCATAAAATAATGAGTTGGTTGCCGCATTTCCGGTGACATCATAAAATGTTCCATATACCTTTTTTACTTTATTAAAATAAGGTAATTCTATTATTTCGTCTGCCTTAATGGTATGCATTTTGTAGGTTAGGTTCTGTGCGTCACGTAATAAAAAATCAATATCATTATTCACCGTTTTGTAGGTTAAATAAATGGTAGCTTTCATTTTTGGATAGGTAATAGTAAACCCACAATCTTTATCCTCTTTAATTACCGCCTCCGAATTCATCTCAAAAATAAATGGACAATGGTTTTCAAAAGCATCATATTCGGCAACCGGATAATTCAATCGCAATTGACTTGGGGGCTTTGGTAAAACTTCCTCTTTGCAACTCATTAATAGCACTCCGCTTATCAGTAAACCACAACTATATTTAAATATCTTAACCATCAATAGTTACTTTTATTTGTTTAATTCTTTTTCTATCTACTACCTCAATGGTAAAAAGACAGTTTTCAAATTGAATTTTTTGTCCTTTTTTCGGAAAATTCCCTAATATTTCTAGGATAAATCCCGCCAAAGTCTCTGCTTCTCCTTTTCTAATTTCAAATAATTCTTCGTTAACCGGGATAATTCGATAATAATCTTTTAGGTTAATTTTCCCTTCAAAAAGAAAATTCGTAGCATCAATTTGCGAATAATTAATATTTTCTTCATCAAATTCATCGCTAATATCGCCAACAATTTCTTCTATAACATCCTCTAAAGAAACCAAGCCAGAGGTACCGCCATATTCATCTACCACAATTGCCAAATGGCTTTTCATACTCTGAAAATCTTTTAATAAATCATCTAATTTCTTGTTTTCTGGCACAAAAAATGGCTCACGAAGTAATGTTTTCCAATCAAAAACTTCCGAATTTATATGCGGAATTAAATCTTTAATAAATAGAACGCCTTTAATGTGGTCAATATTGTCTTCATAAACCGGAATTCGGGAATATCCTTTTTCAATAATTTTTGGAAGAATATCTGAAAAAGTTTCCTCAATTTCTACTGCAAAAATGTCAATTCTAGGACTCATGACCTGTTTGGTGTCGGTATTTCCAAAAGAAACAATGCCTTCCAAAAGTTTTTGTTCTTCATGGGAAGTATCTTCGGTAGAAGTTAATTCCAATGCTTGCGAAAGATGGTCAATAGAAAAATTAGTCTTTTGTTTTCCTAATTTTTCTTGAATAAAAATGGTTAAACCCCTCAGCGGAATGCTTATTGGCGATAATATTTTATTCAAAATCAATAATGGATAAGCAATAAAACAGGCAAATTTTTTATTGTTTCTACTAGCATATACCTTAGGAAGGACTTCTCCGAAAAGTAAGATCAAAAAAGTAACTAACAGTACTTCCACTAAAAATTTCACCGCCGGAATAGCAATCATTGAAAATACTTTATCCAATGAAAAGGAGAAAAGAATTACCACCGCAATATGCAGGAAATTATTTGCTACCAAAATAGTGGCTAATAATTTTTTGGGCTTTGCCAAAAGTTGGTTGATAATTAAATGTTTGGAAGGATTTTGTTGCGATAAATCCGACAAATCCTTTTGGGATAAAGAAAACAATGCTACTTCTGCAGCAGCAACCATTGCTGTGCAAAAAAGCAAGCAGCAAATGCCAAAAATTCCAATAAACAAATTGGAATCTAAATTGAATAACGTAAAACTGGGCTCTGGGTCCAAATTAAATAAAATTGGTTACTATTAAAAAGGCAAATCGTTCTCTATTGGAGAATTCATGTCGTCAAAGTTAGTGTTTTTTGTCTCTGATTCGGGCATTTGTTTGATGGCATCGGCATCTTTTTTAACGGTTAAAAAAGTAAATTCGGTAACTTGAATTTCAGTCGTATATTTAATAGAGCCATCTTCTGCCTGCCATTGACGGGATTTTATACGTCCTTCTATATAAATTTTATCTCCTTTAGATAGGTATTTTTCACAAATTTCGGCGGCTTTATTACGTACAACCAAGTTATGCCACTCGGTTGAAGTGATTTTTTCATTGGTTTGCTTATTAATATAAACCTCATTAGTTGCTAAAGAAAAGCGACCAATGCTGTTCCCACCTTCAAAATAGTGCATTTTAATATCATTGCCTAAATGGCCAATTAGCATTACTTTATTTAAAGTTCCATACATAAGAAAGCGTTTTTGTAATATCAAATTTACAAATTAAATAGAATATTTTTCAATAAAATTATAAATTACTATCGGGAATGGGTAATTTTTTAGAATATCTAAGGAAACTCCTTCCAAAATTTCTTCGGTTACGGCAACTCTATAGAAGTTAATATGTAATTTTTGATGGGATAGTTTATGTATTATTTGTTCTGGATTATATACCACAATTGAATCGATAGAGAAATCAATATACTTTTCGGAAATTGCTTCCGAGATAGTTTCAAAATCCAATTCTTCCTCGGCTTCAATCACCGGAAACTCATATAAGTTATGCCAAATTCCTTTTTCGGTTCTCTTATTAATTATAGTCTTATTCAAATTATCTAAAAAAACTAAATAGTTAAAATACCGATTGGTTACCCTAGTTTTTTTCAATTTCACAGGCAATTCGGTTACTTTTTTCTTTTGTAAAGCAGCGCAACTAGTATTAAAGATGCAATTAGTACAATCTGGATTTTTAGGAACACATTGCAATGCACCAAACTCCATGATTGCCTGATTGAATAAAGCAGGATTATTTTCAGGCATTAATTCTTTGGCTAAAGCCGAAAATTCTTTCTTGGCTGAAGCCGATGCAATGTCGGTTTCGATATCCAAATAACGAGAAAGTACTCTAAAAACATTTCCATCTACCACTGGAACCACTTCATTAAACGCAAATGAGGCAATGGCAGCAGCAGTATATTCTCCAACTCCTTTCAGTTTTATAAGGTCATTATAGTTGTTTGGGAAGTTTCCTTTTAACTCAAAAGCTATAATTTGTGCAGTTTTATGCATGTTTCTAGCTCGAGAATAGTAACCTAATCCTTGCCAAAGTTTCAAAACTTGTTCTTCATCGGCTTTTGCCAAATCTAAAATAGTGGGAAAAGCTTCAATGAAAGTGAAGAAATAAGGGAGTCCCTGCGCTACCTTCGTTTGTTGTAGCATAATTTCGGAAAGCCAAATAGGATAAGGGTTTACCGTGTTTCGCCAAGGCAAATCGCGCTTATTTTGTAAATACCATGACAGTAAAGAGTTAGAAAAATCCATTTAAATGTATTGGGATGTAAAAGTAAATCTTTATGTGATTAAATTTTAATCTATTATACTTGAAATATTGTTTTTTTAATTCCTATATTTGCACTCTTAAAAAAATTACAATAAATATTAAATACGAAAGAAAATGACGAAAGCAGATATCGTAGCAAAAATTTCAGAAAAATTAGGGCTTGAAAAAGGAGATGTACAATCAACAGTTGAAGCACTAATGGAAGAGGTGAAATCATCATTAGAAAGTGGGAATAATGTTTACTTAAGAGGGTTTGGTAGTTTTATTATCAAAACTAGAGCTGAAAAAACAGGTAGAAACATTTCAAAAAATACTACAATTAAAATTCCTGCACACAATATTCCTGCATTTAAACCTGCAAAAGTATTTGTAGAAGGAGTAAAAACTAAAACTGAAATTGCAGTTTAAAAAACTTATTTATTAATCCTAAAAAACTCATACCATGCCAAGCGGTAAAAAAAGAAAAAGACATAAGGTAGCGACGCACAAACGTAAAAAAAGAGCGAGAGCTAACCGTCACAAAAAGAAAAAGTAGTTTTAAACTACTTTTTTCTTTTTAAACGTTCATTGAAAAGGAATTTTAGATTTGAAAAATTAGATATTAAATATAAAGCATCCGCATAAATTTAATATCTTATATTAAAAATTTAATATTATTCCACCGGGTAATACCTGAAATAATGTTTAATCCATCCTTGCTGAAAAGTTTATGGTTTAGAGTTGTAAGTTTATGGTTGTTTAACTATAAACTACTAACTATAAACTACTAACACGAAGTCAGGATAAAAATTTACAACATGAATAAAGAATTAATCATCAGAAGTGGTGAAAATGCTGTAGATTTTGCCTTATTAAAAGATGGAAAACTAATAGAATTACACAAAGAAGAAGAAAAAGGAAGCAATTTTCTGGTTGGCGATATCTTTATTGCCAAAATTAGAAAACCTGTTCCCGGACTTAATGCGGCATTTGTAAATGTAGGTTTCGAAAAAGATGCCTTTTTACATTACCACGATTTAGGACCAGCATTACTTTCTTATTTGAAATTCATAAAACTTGTAAATACAGGTAAAATAAAAGATTTCTCCCTAAAAACCTTTCAGTTTGAAAAAGAAATTGATAAAGATGGTGCTATAGCCGATGTGCTAAACGCCAATCAATCTATTTTAGTGCAAGTGGTTAAAGAACCTATATCTACCAAAGGACCAAGAATAAGCTCTGAGCTTTCTTTTGCCGGTAGATTTTTAGTTCTTGTCCCTTTTTCAGATCGTGTTTCTATTTCACAAAAAATAGAAGAAAAAGAAGAAAAAGACCGATTAAAAAAATTGGTACAAGCAGTTAAACCAAAAGGATTTGGTGTTATTGTGCGAACAGTAGCCGAAGGCAAAACAACAACAGAATTAGAAAAAGACTTGCAGAATCTTATGAGTAGATGGACTGCAATGTGTAAAAAATTACCAACTGCTCATCATCCGTCCAAAGTATTAGGAGAGCTTAATAAAGCATCTTCTATATTAAGAGACGTTTTTAATGATACCTTCACCGGTATTCATATTGATGATGAAGAGTTGTACCAAGAAACAAAGGACTATTTAGCCGAAATAGCTCCAGACAAACAAAAAATAGTGAAGTTTTATCAGTCAAACGATACCCCACTATTTGAGAAATATCATATAGAACGTCAAATAAAAACCTCATTCGGACGAACCGTTTCTATGAGTAAAGGGGCTTATTTGATTATAGAACATACCGAAGCATTACACGTTATTGATGTAAATAGCGGAAACCGTTCTAACAAAGCAACTAATCAGGAAGATACTGCTCTTGAAGTGAACATGATTGCCGCAGCAGAAATTGCTCGCCAATTAAGACTTCGCGACATGGGAGGTATTATTGTAGTCGATTTTATCGATATGCAAAATCCAGAAAATCGTCAGGTTCTATACAATTTCTTGAAAGAGGAAATGAGCGACGATAAAGCCAAACATAAGATCTTACCGCCGAGTAAATTTGGATTAGTTCAAATTACAAGACAACGAGTAAGACCAGAAGTAAATATTGAAACAAGAGAAGAGAATCCAAATAATTTGAGCGGAGATGTAGACGCTCCAATTCAGATTATTGATAAGATTGCTTTTTCACTTGAAAAAATAGTTAAAGACCATAGTAAAGTGAAACTTAATGTTCACCCTTTTGTGGCAGCATATCTTAAAAAAGGGTTTCCATCAATACGCTCGAAGTGGTTCTTAGAGCATAAAAAATGGATAAAAATAATTCCTCGTGATGCCTACACGTATCTTGAATATCATTTTTTTGATAGTGACGGAAAAGAAATTAAATAATTGAAACCGCCTTTCGTGAGATTGGCGGTTTTTTTGTGGGGTTTATTTTTTGTTTTTTCCTTATTTTATTGGGGGTCGGTGACCCCTCCTAAAATTACTTGACCCTTTTTGTTGTTAATAAAAGGCACAAAAGATTTTAGTAAATCAAAGAGTTTGGAGTTGTTTGAGTATGGTTTTGCGTTGCTAATTAGTGCTGATTTTCTATTATTACAAAAGGCACAAAATATTTTGAAAAAACGTCTAAAAATTATTGCGAAGTGTGCGTTTTTTGATATTAAAAATCGTTTAAAAGTTAATTAATCCCGCACAATTTCCACTTTTCTTTTAATTTCGTTTCCGAATTCGTCTTCAACGGTGATGTAATGAAAGCCGGTGTTGGCCTCGATTTGCATTTCGTGGAAGGTTTGGGTGGTACCTTTATAGACATTATCAACATACCAATACAGTTTAGCTTCTTTGTTGGAATGCGCTACTTTAATAATTACGGGTTGGATTTTACTGTTGAAATCTTTGGTTAAGTAAATTTTGCTATTTGCCTTTGGATAAATAAAATCCATGGATGCTTGTTGCGTTTGCTGGCAATCGGCACGAAATGGGGGCAAAGGCATATAATCGATGTGGTTGCTTTTGTAATACCATTCCATTACGGGAGGCAAAACAAACCATTTTTTACGGACAATATTGTCTACATTTTCGCAACTGCTATTTACCCGATAGTGTTGCGTGACATCCAAATGTACCAATTTGTGGTAGGGACAAATGGCAGTTTTGGTTCCTTTTTTAGGGATGAGTTGTTTGGTTTTTGGGCAATCTTCTTGTGCTAAATAACCGCTTTTGGTGCAAACATCAGCATATTCTAAATCGTTTAAAGGCGCTTGAAACCATGCTTTTCTTGGAAGTAAATTGAATACATCAAAGAGAATTGGCGCGGCACTTTCTACTCCGGTTAATTGCGGTCGTCCTTCGCCTGAAGCGTTGCCAACCCATACGCCAACTACATATCTCGAATTGGTTCCGATGGCCCAAGCATCGCGATTTCCGAAACTAGTTCCTGTTTTCCAAGCGATTTCTAGTGATGAATCATAAAATTTCCAGGCTTCATCCCCTTCGGGACGGTTGACTTCTTTCATGGCGTTGTAAGCCAAGAAAATGGAGCCTGCGCCTAAGATTGTCTTTTGGTTGCTCTGGTCTCCGTAGTCTTGTTTAAAATCATTGTTGTAGTTAAGTTCGGCAAATTCTTGCATGCGGTAGTTTCCTTTGGAAGCGTTGTAGTAATTCAGCGTTGACGATAAGTTGGCATAGGTGCGGCACAAATCCCACAAATTGCTTTCGGCACCACCAAGAATTAGCGATAATCCGTAATGATCGGGACGTTTGTTGATGTTTTTTAGTTTGAATTTTTGGAGTAATTCGTAAAAATTATTTACTCCGTGTTCTTGCAACATTAACACCGCCGGAATGTTTAGCGAACGCGACAAAGCACCTTGTGCAGGCACTGCACCATCAAAAGTGAGATTGAAATTTTCTGGAGTATAGCCCGAAATTTGGGTAGGAATATCGGGAACCAAAGTGTTGGGTAAAATTTCTCCATCATCTAACATAGAAGCATAAAGCAACGGTTTCAAAATACTACCGGTACTTCTTGGAGCGGCAATAATATCGACGTCTTTGTCGTGGTCTTTGTCGGTTGGAGCATTTCCCACATAACTAATAATATTTCGGTTTTGAATATCGATAACCATAATCGCCAAGTTGTGCACTTCATTTTGCTTGTATTGGTTGTAATAATAGGCAGCGATTTGGTTGACACGATTTTGCAACGACACATCAATGGTGGTTTTGATGCGTTTTCCTTCCTCCGATTTGGCAATGCGTTGTAATAAATGGGGTGTAATTTGGGGTAAATTATACGGTTTTTGTGGCAAGGGCTCTTTAACAGATAATTGATACGTCATCCTATCCATAATTTTTTCGCTGTATAATTTTAACAAAAGGGCATTGCGTTTTTTGAGTAATTTTTGTTGGTTTTTCCCCGGATAAATCAAACTTGGAGCGTTAGGCAAGACTGCCAATGTAGCACTTTCTGCCCAAGATAATTGGTGGGATTGCACTCCAAAATACCGCCAAGCAGCCATTTCTAAACCGACAACATTTCCTCCAAAAGGGGCATGAGCAGCATATAACTCTAAAATTTTTTCTTTAGAATGACGGAATTCCAAGCGGGTGGCAAGAATCATTTCGATTATTTTTTCGAAATAGGTTCTCCTTTGGTGATTTCTAGATAACCGAATGACTTGCTGCGTAATGGTACTTCCACCACGGACTACTTTTCCGGCGCTTCGATTTTGTTTAAATGCCTTGTACATAGCCGCTGGATTGAACCCAAAATGTTGGTAAAAGTGTTCGTCTTCATAATATACAATACATTTTTTGAATTTATCTGGTACGCTATCCTTGGCAGGGAAACGCCATTGGCCATCACTTGCAATTTTGGCAGCAAGCAATTCGCCATCGTTACTTTCAATAACCGTGGAATAGGGTTCTTGAAAAAGAGTACGAGGCAACGAAAAATAATAGACAAGTAAAAGAATACTGATAATTACAGATTTCTTTTTGTTGGTTTTTAGGTAGTTTAAAATGCGTTGTAAGAAAGCTTGGAGTTTTTGTTTCATGTTTTAAAATAACTCTGTCAGAGTTTCAAACTCTGACAGAGTTAGAGAGTTAGAAATATTAGTTACTTCACCACTTCCACCCATTGTCCCTTAGTTCTGGCTAAGAATTCATGGTCGTACATGGCTTCACATTGCAATCCAGGTAAGTAATATTTGCCTAAATAAGATGCGTTAAGCAAGATTTTGAACGTTCGAGTTTCACTGGCACGCAAACTAAAATAGTAATTGGCACGATCATCCCGAATATCAATATAGTCGGCAACGTTATTGGTAGCATCGCCATAATCGGTGTAACGCGTATTTACAATTTCGAATCCAGAAGGTAGAATTTGCGAAAGCGCTATGTTCTCTACTCGCTCATTTTTGCGATTGGTCAAGGTTACTTCTGCAATAAATTCGGTTCCTTGTGCGATTTTGGTAACGGTGATTGCGGTTCCTTTTCGGTCTTTGAAAACTACATTTGCTGTTACGTTATTTTGCACCACGTTCTCTTTTCCAACAGGAAGAATGCCACTATTCAAGACACGAACAAATAAGGTATTGTTTTTATTGTTTTTGATTGTAACCGAATTGGTTCCAGAAACTAGAACCAAATTGCGTTGTGCAACAGTTTTATTGGTGTTGATTACTTGCACTTTTCCGCCATTGGTATATTGAATGGAAACACCTTTGCTACCATTACTTTGAGCAAATTTCGACATGGCATACAACCCGTAAGCGGTAGTTTGTGTACTCATCCATTCGTTGCTAGACAGACTTTTCGCCAGTTTTGTCGCCATTGTAAATGCTTTTTGTTTTTGACCTAAAAGAATCAAAGTTTCTAAAGCCATGGCTCGGTTTCTTTCGTTGGAACCATAATAATAGTAGTATCCATCTTCGTTTTGTTCGTCAATTATAGATTTGCTCAATAAGGCTAATCCTGCGGAATTTTGTTTGATGATAGCATAAGCAGCAGCCAAACGCAATTTACTTTCGTTAGAAATTCCAACTGTTTCGCGGAGTCTATTCATCGATGCTAAATCGGCTGAACCTGCTAAAGCTAAGGTATATAAGCGATAGGCTTGCGCAAAATCATTGCCGTATTGTTTTTCATAGCGCCATTGTTTCGCCATTTTTTGTTGGTAGGAAATCCATTTATTTTTGAAACTAATTGGCAACACATAGCCTTTTTTCTCGGCCTCAATTAAGAAATGTCCTGCATACGATGTTCCCCAATCGTCGGCATCGGCATTCCCCGGCCAATAGGAAAATCCGCCGTTGGCAACTTGAAAATTACCTAATTTTTGAATTCCAGCAGTTACATTTTTCTGAATTCGTTGTTTGTAAGTAGCATCTAAATCCATCACATCATTCAAATACAATTGAGGGAAAACGGAAGACGTAGTTTGTTCCACACATCCATGTGGGTATTGAATTAAATAATCCAATCGTCGGCTGAAATCCACCGTTGGAACGGAAGAAACTTCCATTTTAGCAGTGTTGCTTCCAGTTACCCCAAATAATTTCCACGATATTGCTTTGGAACTGTTCGGATTTATTACAATATCGGTATATGTGGTGGTTACAGGATTCGGATTTGTGACATCAATTTCCACATCATAAACCGATTTTTCTTTGCCCGAAGTTGCAATAATTTGAATTTTCCCTAAACCCGTTGCACTTCCCACTTCAAGGTTGAAATACGCCATTTTTTCATCAGGTTCCGTAAATTTCACTATTTGTGATTTACTTCCAACCACTCTAACAGCACTTTTTGTTTTTATTTGAAGGGTTACATTTTTAATGTTTTTCTCGGTTGCAAAAAGCGTTACTGGAATGGTTACTTTTTCGGACGGAGAAATTTTTCTTGGTAACGAAGCCAATACCATCAACGGACTTTTTACTAGCGTGGTTTTTTCGGCCATCCCATAAGCACTTTTTTCTTTATTGGCTGCCACCACCATAGTTCGAACGGATCCAATGTATTTTGGAAGTTTAATTAAGTGGGTTTTAGTAGCTCCTTTCCCTAATTCGAATGGACCGAAATACATTACAACCGGTTTGAAACGATTGGCTTTTTTGGCTTTACCTCCGCCCAAATCGGCATCGCCACCAATGGAGAAAACCTGATTTACTTTTCCGCCATAGGCACCAATTACTTCGTCGTAAATATCCCAAGTTCGCACTCCTAAAGCCTCCCGAGTATAGAAACTATCCCAAGCATTTGGAGTTTTAAAACGGGTTAAATCCAACAAACCATCATCTACCACTGCAATGGTATACGTCATTGCTTTCCCGTTTTTCTCGGAAACTTTTACATTAACTTTTTGTTCTGGTCGAAGTACGTTTGGCATGGAAATTTGCGGTTCCAAAACGGTGTTTTTATCTACAACCTCTATTGGAACGATTCCGTACATTCTAATAGGAGAATCGTTTTTAGTAGAAGCATGTGGTTGTAAAAGAGTAAGATTAATGTAGACGTTTGGTGCCATTTCTCCAGTGATTGGCAATTCAACTGAAGTTTCACCTTTTTTGGTTTTTGCCCAAAGGGTCTTCACTACTTTCGTTCCGTTTTCGATAGAAATTAAAGCCCTTCCACCTTCACTGGATGGGAAGAATATTTTAGCGGTTTCTCCAACTGCGTATTTAGTTTTATCTGTTGAAAAGCGAAGCATAGTCGCTTCTTTTCCACTTCCGTTTTTAGATCGATCGGACCAATATGGCATGTCAATAAAAACTCTAGTTCCTGTTGCATGACCATCGGTTGGGTCGGAAACTCGAATTAAATAATTCCCCCAATCTTCTTGAGGTACGGCAAAAGAAACACTTCCTTTTCCAGAAGAATCGGTGGAAATTTTATAATTTCGATAAGCAATAGTAGAATTGGACGAACTGTAATTCGACAAATTAGCGTTGGACGCATCCCACCACCAGCGAGATTCTAATTTGTAAATGCGGACATCCAAATTTGGAACTGATTTTGGTTTCCCATTTTCATTCACCGTTACAATATCAAAACGGTTATTTTTACTGGTTTCCAACATGCCATAACGGTTCGGTTCAGGAGCCTTAACCCCAACATAAGTTAGGTAGGGCGAGTAAGAAGTAGAGGCTACATCGGTGCTCACATCGCCACCTTGTTCGTATACTTTGGTAATAAAAGCCGCTTTCAACATTCCTGGCGCTTGACCTAATAAAGTTGGTTTAATCGGAATAGAAGCCCGACCATTTGCATCCACTTTTCCAGAAAAAATATTAATTTCCTCGGAAGAAAAGGTTCTTGTTGGATCATCAAAAACATATTTGTCAAATCCTTTAAAGGTGGTTACTTGCTGCGAAAATTTTGCTTGAACTTCGGTTTTTAAATCCTTTGCTACAGCACCATGAAGCCACAACACTTGAATGTTGTTGACGTTATTTTTGCTTGCAGAAAGTAGGGCATCATTGAAACTATTTTTTATTTTTAACCTATTAGGTTTAATAGTTTCAATTTTGATGTTTTTGTAAAAACGAGCACCACCAACACTTGCTACTGCTTCCCAACTTCCTGTTGGAGCGCTTGATTGGGTTGGGACTACAAATTTGTAATGGTTCAATTCGTTCAGTTTTTGAACCGATTGGTAAACCGTTTTTCCGCTAGGGTCGTTTAATTTTAATTTTATAGGATGATTGGCAGGTAATTTATTGGCATTATCATTTAATATAAAAGATAAAAACAAAGTATCACCAGGACGCCAAACGCCACGTTCTCCATACAAATAACCTTTTATACCTTTCTGCAAGGTTTCTCCAGAAACATCAAAATTACTTACAGATAATGAAAGTTCATCGTCCAATTTCACATAAGTGCTTTGATCGCCTTTGGTTACAATTGCGAAGTAGGCGATTTTTTCTAATTGAAAAGAAGCCATTCCATCGCCATCGGTGCTGGAATCGGCAATTTTTTGTTGTTGGTAGTTGTATAAAGTTACTTTGGCACCCGAAATCGGATTGGTAGATACAATGTCACTCACGGCTACCACTACTGATTTGTCGGTGCCTCTTTTAGCAATTACTCCTAAATCAGACGCTAGGATATTGGTTCCAATTCGGGTATTGCTAAAATAGTAATCGCTGCAAGGGTCTTGGCTTTCTCGATAATCGTAATCTTCTTCGTAGTAATAATCGTAATTCTCACCACTATAATTCACGTCGTTTTCATCTACTTCTTCCTCGTCTTCGTCGGTTGTATTTTCGGTTTCGGATGTTGTGGAAGTACATTTATATAAAGAATATTTCTTTTTATAGGAGAATTCTACGCGATAGATTGCACCAGGTTCTGGCTTGATAATTTTAGAAAGATCTAAGGCATAGGTATTCCATTTGCTGTAATTGAGCAAGTTGTTTTGCTTTAATTCTATAGTCGATTTGGCAATGGCCTGACTTACTTGTCTTAGATTTCGCGTGCCATTTAATTCGTTGTCTTGAAGGAATTGCAGGATGTTGTTTTTGTAAATTTTATACACTTTAACATCTACTGCATTCAAATTGGCCACTTCAAAATTCAGTTTTAAATTGTTGGAACTTGGCATAATCGTTCCACTTTTCACTAAACGTACTCCGGGTTTTATTTGTTCAAATACTATTTTTTCAGAATAAGTATTTTTCATTTTATACCCATAATCATTTTCAATTCCTTGAAAAACTTCTACTAATTTGCTTCCCGAGAAGGCTTGCTCTAAAGCAGATGCATCTTCTGTAGGTACGGCAACCGCATCCGAAACATCGTCTACTGCCACAGCAGCACTGTCAGCAGCAACGGCTGTGGAGTCGACAACCGCGCCAACCGCAATGGCTTTGGTAGTTCCTTTATCTACTTCGGAATTTTTTGCTTCGTTGCTAAAGAATACTTTTAAAACGTTACCCATTGTGGCAAATTTCAAATTTTTAGTATTTTCAATAGCAATCAATCCTTTAAAATCTTGGTCTCTTTTTAAGGGATCTGAAAAATTAATTAACAACGATTGGTTGTTTTCGTCGCCAATTTTAATGTCTAAAACTTTGAATTGGTTTTTCCCAGGAATTGGGAATTTCACTTCTCCTTTTTGGTCGATATCGGCATCATCGCCATCCCAAGCGATTACTATTTCGCTATCATCATCAAATCGTTTTATTTTATCGATGGTGAATTTGAATTCGGTTGCGGTACTTGTTGCCTTATCGAAAGTCACTTTTAAATCGTCTCCGTTTTGAGTTACTTCAAGCAGTTTTTGAGCCTCTTCAAAACTTAAATTATCGGCAGTTTTAATAGTTCCGTTTAGATAATAAGTGTCTTTATCGTAAGATTGTAAATCTAAGGTATTTACAATAAAATCTTGCTTTATGGTTTTCACCGAAAAATTAAAATCGGATAATTCTTTAGGAACTTTATTGGTGATTTTAGAGAGGTGCAACGTAATTTGATACAAGGTGTTTTGTTCCAACTTGTCTTTTGGAATAAAAGCAATGGTATTGCTGGATAACGCTACCACTTTTCCGCTTACGCTAGGAGAAATGTCGAATAAATCGTCGTCAAGTTCTTGATTGGGTTTCCAATCGCTTTTGTTGAAGGCCAGTTGTACTCGGAAATCGGATTTAACAGGAACGTATCCGGAGGAGAAACTCGAGATATAATCTTTATACAATGAAAAATTGGAATCAAAATCGTTTGCCGATTTTTTGGAACAAGAATGCAATACAAAGATTGCAAGCAAAATAAGGATGCTTTTGGTGGTTTTCATTTTTCGGTAAATTTAAAATAGGTTTTTTATAAAAATAAGATTGTATCTAGCCCTGATGGCAGCGGAAATCCTCGCCATTTTTCTTGGCGAGATTGAAGCGTACAGCAGGAAAATGGTGGGAAAGAGTGCCCAAGCCATTTGCTTCAAAATATTTAACTACATAAATTATATTTTAAAAAATGAATAAACAGGTGTTTTTCTTTTTAAATTTAATTTGGGAAATTCTTAGTAAAGTTATACATTTTTGATATACAAAAACAAAATCGTAAAAATATTTTAATTTCTTTTTTTAGCAAAAAAACGCTTCATTAAATCGGCACTTTCTTGGGCTAAAACGCCTTGTTTTACTTGGGTTTTGGGATGTAGTTTGGTTCCGAGAGTTAAAAAACCACGTTGTTCGTCGCGGGCTCCAAAAACAATTTTGGAAATTTGACTCCAATATAAAGCGCCGGCACACATCTGGCAAGGCTCTAAAGTGACGTATAAAGTGCAGTCTTTTAAATATTTACCGCCAAGAAAATTGGCTGCTGCGGTGATGGATTGCATTTCGGCATGTGCGGTGACATCGTGTAGTAACTCGGTTAAATTATGGCTTCTGGCAATTATTTTGTTGTCAATGACAATGATAGCACCAACGGGGATTTCCTCTTTATCAAAAGCCATTTCTGCTTCTTGTAAAGCCTTTTTCATGAAGTATTCGTCGGTGAAAATGTTTTCCATTTAGGGGTTTTGAAGTTATTTATCGGAATAATGACCTAAGGCAGCGATTACAAATACAGTAACAATATTTTCTTCTACTTTATATATAAGTCGGTCTTTTGGGCTAAGGCGTCTGGACCAAAATCCGGATAATTTGTGTTTTAAGGCTTCAGGATTTCCAATGCCCGAATAAGGAGTTTCAGAAAGTTCGGCAATTAATTTTTCTAGTTTTTTCAGAATTGCTTTGTTGCCGGATTTTAAATGGATTTTAATTTCAATTTCTGCGGATGGTTCAAAAACTACAATATACTTCCCCATATATCTTTAGGATTTACAGTGGTCCAATTTTTACGTTTTTCAGGGTTATTTATTCCTTCTGCACGTTCTAATATCATTTTTACAAATTCAGGATTGTAAATTTCGTCTTCTTTTAGAATTGGGTTTTCGGTAATTTCTATGCCATTTGCATCTTTAAAAAACGTTTCTGCCATTGCTCTAAAGGCTTTTCCTGCTTTAGTGCGCTCGTTAATTTTTATAGTGAAAGTTGTCATAGTCAAGGATTTTTGAATTACAAATATACGAAATTACACAAAAATCATACCTAGTGAAAATAAACTAAATATACGATTTTGAAATAATTATCGTTATTTTTAAACCCGAATACTTTATTTTTATGGAAGACAAGTTTAAAATAACCATTCCAAAACCTTGTCATGAAGATTGGAATGCCATGACCCCTGAAGAAACAGGAAGATTTTGTAGTGTTTGTACCAAAGGAGTTGTTGATTTTACAAATAAAAATTCAGAAGAAATTCAAAATTATTTCAGTCAAAATCAAGGGCAAAAAATTTGTGGGAGATTTAAGAATGAACAAGTTGGCAGGTTTGACATTTCAATTCCACAAAGTATTTTACAGCGACAAATGTCATTCCACAAGGCTTTTTTGTTGACACTTTTTATAGTGATGGGCAGCACACTCTTTAGTTGCAAAAATCATAACGATGCCACTTTGGGTGAAGTTTCGGTAGTTGAGGATACTTCTGCTACTAAGGAAAATAAACTTGTTGGTGATACGGTTTATATTCCAAAAGATACAATTAAAGAAAAACATGTATTGGGAATATCATTACCTCCCAAAAAAGATTCTATTACAAAAAAGGAATAGTGAAAGTAATATCAAAACCTTAACTTTGCTTTTTTAATTCTAATGAAAAGCAACCTTCTAGAAAACATCAACAATCCAACCGATTTAAGAAAATTGGAACCTTCGCAGTTGCCACAATTGGCGAAAGAATTGCGGGATTTTATTATTGATGTAGTTTCGGTAAAAGAAGGACATCTTGGCGCTAGCCTTGGCGTTGTAGAATTAACTATTGCCTTACATTATGTGTTTAATACTCCCGAAGATTTATTGGTTTGGGATGTAGGCCATCAGGCTTATGGACATAAAATTTTAACCGAACGGAAAGATAAATTCCACACGAATAGACAACTTGGTGGGATTTCGGGTTTTCCAAAACGGGGTGAAAGTGTTTATGATACTTTTGGCGTGGGACATTCTTCGACTTCTATTTCTGCGGCTTTAGGGATGGCGATTGCATCACAATTGAAGGGGGAAGATAAACAGCATATTGCCGTTATTGGGGATGCATCCATTGCAAGCGGCATGGCATTTGAAGGATTGAATCATGCTGGAGTGACCGATGCCAATTTGTTGGTGATTTTGAATGATAACGCTATTGGAATTGATCCGAGTGTTGGGGCTTTGAAACAGTACTTGACTTCAGTAAAAGAAGGGAAAAATCCGAAGCAAAATAACATGATTAAGTCGCTGAATTTTGATTATTCGGGACCTATTGACGGGCATGATTTACCTAAGTTGCTTTCGGAATTAGAACGATTAAAAAAAGTAAAAGGACCAAAATTTCTCCATATAATAACCACCAAAGGGAAAGGCTTACAACAAGCCGAAGACGACCAAGTAAAGTACCATGCTCCTGGGAAATTTGACAAAACTACTGGCGAAATTCATCCTAAATCGGAAGAGAATTTGCCTTTAAAATTTCAAGATGTTTTTGGGTTAACTTTAGTGGAATTGGCTACCAATAATCCGAAAATTATTGGGATTACCCCAGCAATGCCTAGTGGTAGTTCATTAAAATTTATGATGGATTCTTTTCCTGACAGGGCTTTTGATGTGGGAATCGCTGAGCAGCATGCGGTGACGCTTTCTGCTGGCATGGCAACACAAGGCATGGTGGTATTTTGCAATATTTATTCTACTTTTTTACAACGTGCCTACGACCAGATTATTCACGATGTAGCATTGCAAAATTTGCCTATTATTTTTTGCTTGGATCGTGCAGGATTGGTTGGTGAAGATGGCGCGACCCATCATGGTGTTTTTGATTTGGCTTATTTGCGATGTATTCCAAACCTGATTATCTATGCGCCAAAAGATGAAATTGATTTAAGAAATATACTTTATTCCGCATCGTTGGGATTGGAACATCCTATTGCTATTCGATATCCTCGAGGAAGGGGGAAATACCTAAGTTCTAAATTTCAAGTTTTAAATTCCAAATTCCAAACTATTAAAATTGGTAAAGGACACGAACTTAAAGAAGGTACTAAAACTGCAGTTTTATCTACGGGATTTATTGGCAACAATGTGACTTTGGCTTTGAATGAAATTTCCAATTCGGATGCTATAGCGCATTATGATTTTGGATTTGTAAAACCATTAGACGAAAGTCTTTTACATGAAATTTTTGCTACTTTTGAAACTATTATCACCATAGAAGATGGTGTAATTAAGGGAGGTTTTGGAAGTGCAATTATTGAATTTGCTGCCGAAAATAATTATGCTACACCTATTAAAGTTCTCGGAATTCCTGATGTGTTTGTAGAACACGGAACGGTGGAAGAACTTCAAAAAATATGTGGGATAGATGTGGAAAGTATAATGAAACTATTGTTAGAATAGCCCTAAAACAGAATTTTGAATATAAAAAAAGCGACTTAAATATTTAAGTCGCTTTTTTTATATTCAAAAATTTAACATTTTTTATGCAGTAACAATTTTATTATAGAGAACTGCTTTTCCATCGGTTAGCATCGAAACAAAATGACAAATGTGTAACAATCTTTCGTAAGTACTTTCTTTTTTTATTAAATGTTTTTCGGGTAAAATTTTGAGTAATAAAGTATCGTAATTGGTTGCTTTTCCTTCAAAATCATTATTATAAGCAGTACTAAACTTATCTAATAAATTGTTTATTATCTGGTAACCCGAAAGTTCTTTTTCTATCACCTCACGACTTTGATAGATTTTCTTTACACTTAGTTGAATGATGTCATCAATTTGCGCTTTGTATTTACTTTTATCCATCAAAGCATACGGAAACTCTCCTTTTAAGATGGCTTCTTCATTCTCAACAAACACTCGAACTGCATCGTTAATTAAATTTCCAATAGCCAGAGCGCGTAAATAACTTATTCTATCTTCTTTGGTTGTTAGCGTTTTATATTTAGAAGTGTCAATAGTGTCTTTTACTAATTTTATCAAATATTCTAAAGCAAAATCCTCGGATACCAAACCTAGATTAATACCGTCTTCAAAATCGATTATGGTATAACAAATATCATCGGCAGCTTCCACTAAATAAGCAAGGGGATGTCTTTCATATCCAATGTCATTCCCCGTTTTATTACGTATCAGACCCAATTCATCTGCAACTTCTTGAAAGAATTCTTTGTCGGTTTGAAAGAAACCGTATTTTTTATCAGCAATATTCGGAGTTGGTTTTTTAGGCAAACTTTCTTTCGGATATTTCATATAAGCCCCAAGTACGGCATACGTCAAACGGATGCTACCCTCAATTCCAGGACGGGAGCTAGTTAAAACCGAAAAACCGTTGGCGTTTCCTTCAAAATCAATTAAATCTTGCCATTCTTTAGGGGTTAGTTGGTTTTTGTATTGCAGTCCATTTCCAATAGAAAAATATTCGCCAATTGCTTTTTCTCCTGAGTGTCCAAACGGAGGATTTCCAATATCGTGTGATAATGCTGCCGCAGCAACAATGGCTCCAAAATCGTTAGCTTGATAGCCATGAATTTCTTGTAGATGGGGGTATTTTTCAATTATTTTTTTACCTACTAATCTCCCTATAGAACGTCCAACAACCGAAACCTCTAAACTGTGTGTCAATCGAGTATGTACAAAGTCGGTTTTAGAAAGCGGAATGACTTGTGTTTTATCTTGCAGACTTCTAAAAGCTGCAGAGAAAATAATACGGTCGTAATCTACTTCAAACCCCAATCGGGTGTCGTCTTGTTCTATCCTAAGACGTTTGCCTTTGTCGCCTTGGCGTTTTAAAGATAATAATTGTTCCCAGTGCATCATTAAATATTAGATATTAAATTTCAAATATTAGATATTATTTAGCAAATAAATATTAAAATCTTTTTATTGCTTGTCGTTAGCCAAAAAGAAATTTTTAGATTTCTTTGGGTATTGGTTGTAACTTTTATCGCTCGGATTTGCTATCACCGTTTTAAGATTGATCTCATCTCCAAGTTTAAAACTTGCCACGGTATATTGGTAATCCAATAAATATTCTCCACAAAAATAATTTCCGTTTTCGTCTATTTCGATAATTCCGGTGTAAACCCCTTTTTCTTTTGCCATTGTGTTTTAATTTGATTTCAAAGATAATTAAAAAACAAAACAGCCATCGTATTGATGACTGTTATATTTTATGTGTTCCTTTTCTCACATCATAAAATGCAAGTAATATAATATTGTTTTCTACGATTTTATAATATAGAATTGTTTTTTTATTGATGACAGCCTTTCTTGTATTTGTAGGGTTTTGATAAATTGGAAATAATTCCGGATTGATTTCAATTGCATTAATAGTTTCTAATACTTCCCAATAGTATTTTTCAGCAACTAAAACCCCAAAATCAACTTCAATATAATCAACAATTTCTAACAATGAAATCTCAGAAAATTTTGTCCAAATAATTTTTATTATTTTGCAAACTTGGTTTCAAATCTTTTTTTCACTTCTTCATGAGAACTAGTATTTCCTTGCAAAACATCTTCTAATCCTTTTTGAATTAATTTGTTTTCAAAATTAGATGATTCGTTTTCCTCTTTTAAATCAAGAAGCTTTTCAATAATTTTCTTGTCTTTCAAATTCTGAATCCAATGAAGAATATTTTGTTTTTCTAAAGCAATATCCATATGGAAATATTTTATGTGAGTTACAAATTTATAAAATTTTATAAAAAAACAGCCATCAATTGACAGCTGTTTCTATATTCTATTCTCTTTATCCTAATTACTATTTATGACCCACACATTTCACAATCATCCGGGCCAGCATTTCGTGCTAATTCTACCATTGCTCTAAAGTCTTCTGCAGTCATTTCACCTGTTTCGTTTGGAGCAATAACTTCTAATGCTACTGGTTCTGCTTGTGGAGTTGGTTCTGCTTTTTTATCATTATTTAAAGTAAACTTAATAGCATCTACAGCCGATTTAGTTCTTAAATAATACATTCCCGTTTTCAATCCGCTTTTCCATGCATAGAAGTGCATCGAAGTCAATTTCGCATAATTGGCATCTTGCATAAACAAGTTCAACGATTGCGATTGATCAATAAAATACCCTCTTTGACGACTCATGTCGATGATGTCTTTCATAGACATCTCCCAAACGGTTTTGTATAATTCTTTCAAGTCTTCTGGAATATCTAAATCTTGAACCGATCCGTTTTTACGCATCAATTCTTGTTTCAAAGTTTCATTCCACAAACCGCGTTCTACTAAATCGTGCAACAAATGTTTGTTTACTACAATAAATTCCCCAGATAAAACTCTTCTAGTATAAATATTAGAAGTGTATGGTTCAAATGCTTCGTTGTTTCCAAGTATTTGCGAAGTAGAAGCGGTTGGCATAGGAGCAACCAATAAAGAGTTTCTTACACCATGTTGCAATACTTCTTTTCTCAAACTAGCCCAATCCCATCTTCCAGAAAGTTCTTCGTCTTTAATATTCCAAAGGTTGTGTTGGAATTCTCCTTTAGAAATTGGAGAACCTTCGTAACTAGAATAGGGTCCTTCTTCTTTTGCCATTTCCATGGATGCCGTTACAGCAGCAAAATATAAAGTTTCAAAAATCTCTTGATTTACTTCTTTCGCTTCATCGCTTGTGAAAGGCAAACGCATCATAATAAATGCATCTGCTAATCCTTGAACGCCTAATCCAACTGGACGGTGGCGCATGTTAGAGTTTTCGGCCTCAACTACTGGATAGTAATTCCGGTCAATAACTTTATTTAAATTTCTAGTAACTCGTTTGGTTACATTGAATAACAATTCGTGGTTGAATTTTCCGTTTTCCACAAACATTGGCAACGAAATAGATGCCAAATTACAAACTGCCACTTCGTCTTCTGAAGTGTATTCCATAATTTCGGTACACAAGTTTGACGAACGAATAGTTCCCAAATTCTTTTGGTTCGATTTTCTATTTGCTGCATCTTTATACAACATATAAGGTGTTCCAGTTTCAATTTGCGATTCTAGGATTTTCTCCCAAAGTTCCCGTGCTTTAACTGTTTTTCTTCCTTTTCCTTGTGCTTCATACGAATGGTATAAATTTTCAAATTCTTCTCCGTAAACATTATCCAAGCCAGGACATTCGTTAGGACACATTAAAGTCCAAGTGGTGTCTTCTTCCACTCGTTTCATGAATAAATCGGAAGTCCACATGGCAAAGAATAAATCTCTAGCACGCATTTCTTCTTTTCCGGTATTCTTTTTTAGATCCAAAAAGTCAAAAATATCGGCATGCCAAGTTTCCAAATAAATTGCAAAACTTCCTTTTCTTTTACCACCACCTTGATCTACATAACGAGCAGTGTCGTTAAAAACACGTAGCATTGGTACAATACCATTCGAAGTTCCGTTAGTTCCACGAATGTAAGAGCCAGTTGCACGAACATTGTGAATTGCTAATCCAATTCCTCCTGCCGATTGTGAAATTTTTGCCGTTTGTTTTAACGTATCATAAATTCCATCAATACTGTCGTCTTTCATCGTTAATAAGAAACAAGAAGACATTTGTGGTTTTGGAGTTCCTGCATTGAATAGAGTAGGAGTAGCGTGGGTGAAGAATTTCTTCGACATTAAATCGTAAGTTTCAATTACCGATTCTAAATCGTTCATGTGAATTCCAACTGAAACACGCATCAACATGTGTTGTGGTCTCTCTACAATTTTACCATTTATTTTTAACAAATACGAACGTTCTAGAGTTTTGAAACCAAAATAATCGTAGTTAAAATCACGGTTGTATATAATATGAGAATTTAAAAATTCTGCATTTTCTTGAATTACGTTATGTACTTCTTCCGAAAGTAATGGCGCTTTTTGGTTTGTTCTAGGATTTACATAAAAATACATTTCGTTCATCGTTTCCGAAAACGATTTGTTGGTGTTTTTATGTAAATTAGAGATTGCAATTCTCGCAGCCAATTGTGCATAATCTGGATGTGAAATAGTCATGGAAGCAGCAGTTTCTGCGGCTAAATTATCTAATTCCGATGTGGTAACTCCGTCATAAAGCCCTTCAATTACTCGCATTGCTACTTTAACGGCATCTACCAAATCATTTAAACCATAGCATAGTTTTTTAATTCTATCGGTGATTTTGTCAAACATTACTGGCTCTTTGTGGCCGTCTCTTTTTACTACGTACATAAGTTTTGTTTTTTGTGAAATAGAAAATCCCTTCGCTATTTCGGGTTATTTGTTAGTCTTTGCGAGGAACGAAGCAATCTCATTATTGATTCATTTTCTCTTTTTTTTGGAGCTATTCCAGCTTTCCGTTGCAATCTTTTATTTTTTTAAAGAAAAAAAATAAAAGGATTTCCACTGCAATCTGGGCTAACCCAAACCAATGGCTTGGTAATTTTTTAAACATTAAGAGTGTTAATAAAATTGAGCCTTTAGGAAACTTAAATTTCTTAATGGTTTAATTAAAAATCAGCGTCGAAACTAATTTTACTAGATTCCGAATCCGAATTCATAACGCCTGCTTTTTGGTATTCGGCAACGCGTTTTTCAAAGAAATTGGTTTTCCCTTGAAGCGAAATCATGTCCATAAAATCAAACGGATTAGAAGAGTTGTAGACTCTATCGCAACCTAATTCTACCAATAATCTATCGGTAACAAATTCTAAATATTGGGTCATCAATACGGCATTCATTCCTATCAAACTTGCTGGAAGCGATTCGGTGATGAATTTTCTTTCAATATCTAAAGCATTGGTAATGATTTCGGTAATTCTTGCTTTTGGCACTTTGTTTACCAAATGGTGGTTGTGTAAGTGTACTGCAAAATCACAATGCAAACCTTCGTCACGAGAAATAAGTTCGTTAGAAAATGTCAATCCAGGCATCAATCCACGTTTTTTTAACCAAAAAATAGAGCAAAAAGAACCAGAAAAGAAAATTCCTTCCACGGCTGCAAATGCAATAAGTCTTTCGGCAAAAGAATCGGATTCAATCCATTTTAAAGCCCAGTCGGCTTTTTCTTTAATTGCTGGAAAATTATCTAAAGCATGAAATAATTCGTCTTTTTCAGCTTCGTCTTTTACGTAAGTATCGATTAATAAGGAGTAGGTCTCGCTGTGAATGTTTTCCATCATCAATTGAAATCCGTAGAAAAACTTAGCTTCTGGATATTGAACTTCGCTTACAAAATTTTCCGCAAGATTTTCATTTACAATTCCATCGGAAGCTGCAAAAAAAGCAAGTATGTGTTTGATGAAATATTTTTCATCTTCACTTAACTTGTTGTTCCAATCGTTTAAATCGGTATGTAAATCAATTTCCTCAGCAGTCCAAATACATGCTTCTTGTTTCTTATACCACTCCCAAATATCTTGATGCTTAATTGGAAAAATTACAAAGCGATCTTTATTTTCTTTAAGAATTGGTTCAATGAAAGACATAATTTGGGTTTTTTAAAAGATTTTATTACTTATTTCAGCTGTCACAAAGGTTGTCAAATTTAACCAAAAAAGAAAGTCAAACTTATTCACAATCGGCTATAGTTTTTAACAATGCTTATATTTCAAGGCATCCCGTAAGGTTTGATTTAAAATGTTGTTTAACAGTTTTTTATGCTTTATTATAAAAGTCAATACCCATAAAAATAAGGGGTTAAAGATTTATTTCAGAAAATTTATAATAAAATATTTCAACAAAAAAATAAACAAAAAAATCACGAAATAATCGTGATTTTTAATCAAAAATTGTGTAAGTAGTTTATTTTGCAGCGTCCCTATCAATATAGGTTTTGTTGCCATTTTTATTTATATAATATTTACCCCCTTTTGGTCCTGTAAATACTTTATGACCATTATATTCACCTGTTACTTTATCCGCAACTTTTGGTGCTTTCTCGTTGGTTTCTTTTTCTACTGCACTAGCTTTTTCTTTTACTTTTTTAGTTGCTTTGGTTTTGGCCTCTTTTGCAGTTTTTGGAGTCGTTTCTTTATCTGCAGCAGCTTTTTTTGCAGCTATAGTTGCCTTTCTTTTTTCATTAGCCGCTTGTTTTTTAGCTTCTTTTTCAGCATCCGTGACGGCAGAAGATTTTGCTCCTTTTGCTTCTTTTTTGGCTTTAGTTTTCGCCTCTTTTTCTGCTTTTTTAGCTTCCTTATCAGCGTCTTTTTTTGCTTTAGTAGCTTTGTCTTTAACTTTTGCTACTTTTTCCTTTTTTTCTTTCACCACTTTTTCGGTGGTTGCTTTTGCTTTTTTTGTTTTTGTTTTAGCGTCTTGTGCATAAAATGTGTTAGAAAAAACAAAAACTAAACACAATAAAATTAATTTTTTCATAAGGTTTTTTGTTAAAATTATACTTAAAATTAGTAAATATATTTTTACAAAAATCAATTCAAGAACTATTTTTATTTTAGGATAATGGAACTATTATTTGTTGTGAACATAAAATAACCAAGAAGTGAATTAGGTAATTTATAAAGAGAAATACACGATTTTTATTATTTAAATAACTGATAAATAAATAGATAAATTTTTTTTATTAATAAAACAGTTATTAAAAAAAGGCTCTTAATTGCACATTTCCAGTATGAATTATTTGGCTAGTGTCTGATTTTCTCCCTTGATAATTAATATTAATGTCTAAATATTGTGTAAGGTTTTTCTGTAAAAGCAAACGCCAAGTGGTGTTTTTTCCTGCTTGTAATCCTTCTAACATTTGAAATGCAACTGGAGAAAGTTGGTTTCCAATAAAGGCATTATTATATAACGAGAATTCTCCGTTTAAGGTGATTTTCTTTTCTCCCGAATAGGTAAAGGAAATTCCCAATCGTTGTTGTTTTAAAGTTTCCTGATCGTTAATGGTGTTTGCTTTGTTTTTGAATTCATATATAAAAGACAAACTTTTATTACTCGAAAATAAATAAGAAATTTTTGGCGCCACCGAATAATTATTCAATTCAAAATTTCTAGAAGCATAATTATCCGAAATGCTATTCGATTTGGCAAGCGAAGTATCCAAATTAAACAACCAACTTTTTTTATACAAATGAGCATATTGCAATTGGTTGGATTGCGACGAATTTTCTTGCGATCCTATAGATAGCAAACTTTTAACATGGCTATTTAAAAAAGTGTAAGTAACCGAATGGTCTTGTTTTCCGCGGTTGTAGAATAAACTATTTCGGAAATTGGTATTCAATCCCAATAAATTTTCTACACTAGTCGAGAACGGATTGAGGTTGAAATTATCCGAATTTCGAAGGATTTTTCGATCCATCGAAAAGGAAGTTTGATTGTAAAAATGAGAAAGCATTTTTAGAAATCCTTTCTCATTCATCCACTGCGATGGCGATAATGTTATGGATTGCGAAAATTTATTTTGATGCGTTTTCATAAATATTTGATTGGGCAAAAACACCCGAATGTATTTGGCTTGATCCGGAAATGGTGCTACCTCAAACTCCTGTAATTCCTGTATTCCGTTGCCGTTATAATCATTCCACATATAAACTCCCTGCCCAGGATTGACTTGCAAATAGGTAAATTCTTGTTGTGCAATGGTGCCCGAAACCGTTTCATAAGCCGAGGTAATTTGCACAATTTGATTGTAAAAATTATCGTTGTATAAAATTCTAGAATTCAACGAAGGCTCTGTTGGCTTGGCGGGATCGGTAAACGTCAATCGTCTGTAATTCACAAAAGCCGATAGATTGGTTTTTTGATTTTGTATTAATTTCGACTTTATATAATAGGAGTTTGAGGTGTTAACGCGTTTCAAGACACCACTTTGCACACTGTCGTTATTGCGATGCAAATAGCCCAGCTCGGTAAAAACTTTCAAACTATCTCCTCGACCTATAAAACTCCCAATCTCAAAATATTTTTGACTTAAAATACTAAAATTATTGGTTGCAACCAGTTTTTCTTGGTTGTCTTCTGCGCGAAAACTAGCACCAATCCAATTTTTTCTAAAATGGTATTTTGCCAAGGTTTGATTTCTTGCAAAAGTAGAATTGGATATTTCCCCCGAACTTTTTAGGTAACTTCCTTTTTCGGTTACTACAAAAGCTTTTTGTATAATATTCGCCTGAATTACGTGGCGTGTTCCTGAAAAACTATTGGTGAAATCTAGTTTTTCTAATTGGTATTTAATGGTTCCCTTTTCTTTAAAATCAAAATTCAAACCCGAAACTAACAAACTTTGATTTCCCGATGGATTGCTTATGTTCCAATCGCGATTGAATTCTATGGTAAACAAGCGTTCAATTGTTTTGAAATTGCTTTGAATTAATTGGTAATTTGCAAAAGCATCCAAAAGAAATTTCCCCGAATACAAACGTTGTTTTCCGTTCAATTTGGTGGCAATTCCTTTATTATTAGAATCGTCCAGATTGGAAAATAAATTCAAGTCGTTGTTGCTTACGCCCAATTCAAAATCGAAACTGGATTTTTCGGACGGATTGAATTTCCCTAAAAAGGTGGCAATTTGTAATTTGGTTGGTGCTACTAATTTAGTTATTGGTTCGTAATTTCCTTGCGGAATTCCACCAATTGGTGCTATGTATTCGTAGATTTTTCCCACGGCAGCGCTATTGGATAAAATATAATTTCCTAAATTATTCCCTACCAAAGTGAATTTTACATTATATAAAACATCGGTAGAAACATTCGAATATTGAAAAATCTCCACACTTCCTAGGGTTACTTTTTTATACAAAATTTTATTTTCTGAATAACTATCTAAATAGGCAGAAGGCGCAACCATTAAAGAAGCATCGTCTCCAGCATTTTTTAAAATAGCCACTTGATCTGTGGAAAGGTTTTGTTGCAAGGGTTGGTTTTTTACATCATTTTCTGAATATAAAAAACCACCAATACTCCATTTTCCTTCTTCGTGGGTTGCTCCTGTATAAGTTACAAAACGAGTATAATTTCTTTCGGAATATTGGTATTCTATTACAATTCGCATTTCGGAAGTGATGGGAAACAAGGAAGTAAATTTGATTTCGCCAGCATTATAATCGATTACATAGTCGTTGTTTTCGCCTCGTTTTAGTAGGATTCCGTTTACATATACTCGTTCCGAACCTGAAATCACCAACACATACAACTCGCCATTGTTGCCTTTTAATTTATAAGGTCCTTGGTTTCCTTCTTTTCCTGTGAAACTACTTTTAGCATATTGGCCACGAACCAATGCAGCCGATGCAAATATTTCAGTTTTATTTTCGGGAGTTCCAAAAGTGAAATGGGTGGATAATCCTTGTACTTTTTTGTTAAAATTTAAAAACTTCGATTGTCTGTTTTCTAAAAATAAATCTCCCGCACGAATGTTCCATTTATCGGAATACAATTCGATAAAAATTTGATCGAATTCATCTATTTTCTGCGAATAGCCGCCACTTTGCAAAGGGATATTCGTGTCTTGAATAGAAGCACGAAGCGAAACCTTATTGGATATTCTACCGGTTATTTGTAAATCGAGGTTGGAGTTTAGTGTAGAATTTTGATTATTTCCAACGGTAATTCCACGAGTGATACTGCCGGAAGTATTCAGCCCATCAAAAGGTTTGAAGGGTTTAATGTTCTCTCTTTTTAATGCGTATAAATTACCCGCTTCATTAGAAATCACTCGGGCATCATCATAAATAGAGTAAGTTTTGGTTAGGAATTCCGGGAATTTCAAATACCTAATTGTTAGTGAATCTTTGGCAATATAATTATTTTTGAAAACCAATTTTGCCTTTTGGAAATCCATTTTATAAAAGGAAGTATCCACTGGATTCCCTTGTTGGTCAAGGATTTTAAAAAAAGAGTGGTTGATACTGACATTATCAATAGCAATAGTGTCTTTGGAATAGGCAATTTTTTTGTTTTTGTAGGGCGTTTCTATTTCCTGAGCAAAAATGCCCGAAAAACAGAATAACAACAATCCTAAAAAACTATTTTTCAACATAATTAAGATAACTCGTAAATGTCAAAAGTAGTATTTATAATTGGAAAAAATTTCATAGAACATCTGTGTAGGTTGCTTAATTTTAAGTTTCTGAATTATAAGAAATCAGCTGTCTTGGTGCCGCCTTAGTTAGTTTATTAAGTACCGAAAAGTATACTCAAAATAATTTAGGCATATTCTAATTTAATTTGAGTTTTACAACATGAAAGTAGTTAGTATAATTATTCCAAATTACGCAAAATTAATTCAAAACTTTTTGGATTTCTTCTATCGTCAGAAAGTGCTTTCACAAAAATAGTGTTTTCTTGAAATGAAAAAAACACAGAAACATGTTTATATGTAAAATAAAAAATATTTGGCTTACTTGTTTTCTTTGGTAATGCGATAGAAAAATCTAATTTCCTTAATTTTTGTTGAATTTCTTTATAGAGTTTTGTACTATAAATCCTACTTTTATTTCTGTTGGTATAATAATCTAATGTTTCATACAATTCAGAATGAGCTCTTTTTGTCCAAATTATTTTCTTTTTAACCATTGTTCAAATTTTTCGTCCATTTGTTCTTGGTCAAAATATTCGCCCATTAAAATCTGTTTTTCAGAAATTTCTATACTCTTTAGTTGTTCTTCAGAAAGTTCATATACTTTTTCTTTTTTTTCAATGATTTTTTTGATTTTTTCTAATATCAAATCATCTTCTACAAGATTAATTTTGGAAACTAAATATTTTCGTAAAGCAATGGTTGTCATGGTGCTAAAAATTTATTACACAAATTTACTAATTTTTCTCATTTGATTTTTATTTTAACATGAATTGTTCCAGTAGGCTAAAAATATTCTACTCCTTAGTAACCACTTGCATGGTTTCTCTAGATATTTGTTTCAACAAAACAACTTTGTCTTTCTCCACCATTTCGGCTGCTTCTTTAGTAAAATGTCGGATGGTGTATAGCGAGACATTTTCATTGTAAGCCACTTTGAATTTTTTAGAAAGAATACCTTTCAAATCATTAAAATCCCCAAATTTATCTTCCATGCAAACCGAAAAACTAATAGCCGAATTTTGAATTAAACTCACTTTCATTTTGAATTGGTGGAACAAAGCAAAAATCTCACTGATGTTTTCTTCCATAATAAAAGAGAAATCTATAGAAGATAAGGAAAGTAACAATTGGTTTTTCTTTACTATAAAACAAGAAGTTTTTGGTTCTAAATCTTCTCCTTTAGAAACGCTAGTTCCCGAAAGTAAAGGATTTATAAAGGACTTCACATATAACGGAATTTCCTTTTTCTGTAAAGGTTGTAAGGTTTTTGGGTGGATCACCGAAGCGCCGTAAAAAGCCAATTCAATTGCTTCACGATAGGAAATTTGGTTTAACAAAACCGCATTTTCAAAATATCTTGGGTCGGCATTCATCACGCCGGGAACGTCTTTCCAAATGGTGACACTTTCGGCACTTAGGCAATAAGCAAAAATTGCAGCGGTATAATCGGATCCTTCTCTACCTAAAGTGGTGGTGAAGTTATTCTCATCCGACCCTAAGAATCCTTGGGTGATGTTCAAGGTTTTTTTCTTAATACCTTTAGAAATTAATTTTTGGGTTTGCTCCCAATTTACCTCTGCATCGCGATAGTTTGTATCGGTTTTGATGAAATTTCTAACATCAATCCAATTATTTTTCAATCCTTTTTCGTTGAAATAATGACTTACAATAGCCGTAGAAACAATTTCTCCGTAACTTATCACTTGGTCGTAAACGAAATTATAGTTGGGTGATTTGTTGCTGCGTAAAAAATATTCTAAATCGGCAAAATGACTATTTACAGCAAAAAATACGTCGTGTTCTTCGTTGTCAAATAAATCCAATAAAATTTGGTTGTGGTATTTTCTGACTTCTTGTAAAGAGGCATGAAAAGCACTTGATTTTTCGAAGTAGTTTTTAATTACAATTTCCAAAGCATTGGTTGTTTTTCCCATTGCAGAGATTACTACAAGTACGTCTTCATGACCTACTTTTTGTAAAACATCCAATACATTTTTTATCCCATCGGCATCTTTTACAGAAGCTCCTCCAAATTTAAAAATTCTCATACTTTTAAAAATTCCAATAATTAAATAACAAATTCCAAATAATTTCCAAAGCTATTAAAAACAAATGTAATTGTTAAATATTTGATTTTAAAAATGTGTCAATGCCTTGCTCATCCATTTGAACCACATGCCAATCGGTTAAAACGTTAGCGCCTGTTTTTTGATAAAAATGAATAGCAGGAGTGTTCCAATCGAGAACTGCCCATTCTATTCTTCGTACTTTATCGCGTTTTCCTTGGCGGATGACTTCGCGATATAGTGCCATGCCTGCTCCGGTCCCTCGTTTGTCTTCTTTTACAATTAGATCTTCTAGGTGGATGGTTTTTCCTTTCCAGGTAGAATAGCGGTAGTAATACAAGGCAATCCCAATTATTTTTTTCGATGGATTGCCTTCGCTTGATTCTTGATCTTCTTCGGCAACAAAACAGTGGAATAAAGGATTTTCTGAAAATCCATCTCGAACTAAATCGTCTACCGTTACTACAACAGCATCGGGTTCTTTTTCAAATATGGCTAATTCTTTTATTAATTCTAAAACCGACGGCATGTCGCTAGAAATTCCTTTTCGTATTATCATGTCTTTGTTAGGGCTCTATTAATTAGATGTAAATGTAAAAAAAAATCCCAAATCCCAATAGAAATTGGAATTTGGGATTTTAATTTATTGAAAAAATATTTATTTTTTCTTCGTTGCTTTTTTAGCAGGAACCTTTGTAGTAGTGGCTTTATTATTTATAGGTTTAGCAACATACGGTTTATATAAACCATCTGCTTGTGCTCTGCCTTTAGCAATTTCGGCTCTATTTTTTGGCTCAGGATGTGAACTTACCATTTGGGTTAAAAAATTGGATTGTGTGCCTTCACTCATTTTTGCTAAAATAGAAAATGCAGACGCTACCGCATTTACATTATAGCCATTACGTTTCATAAATTCATAGGAAAATGTATCGGCTTCCGACTCTTGTTTTCTACTAAATTTACTGTCAATTATTGCGCTTCCTATTTGTCCTAATTGGCCATCCGTTAATTTAGCAATTTTATCCGATTGCGAAGCTGCAGCATCAATTAGAGCTGCTTTTCTATAGGCAGCTTTCATGGCATCTCTTGAATCGTGGTTGGCAACGTGCCCAATTTCGTGTCCAATAACCGCAAGCAATTCGTTATCGTCCATGATATCCATTAAACCAGAAAAAACCCGAACACTTCCATCGGCAGTGGCAAATGCATTTACATCTTTAGTTAAATACACTTTGTAGTTTAATTTTAAGCCATTTTCAGCGATATGTTTTCCAAATACCCGATTCAATCTAAGGGTATAGCCATCTTTTGGACCTGCAACTACGTTTGTAGAATCTAATTTCCGTACTGCCTCTTTAGACAATTTTGCCGCATCTTCATCACTAAAGGTAAAGGCTGCCATGCCATTTTGTAATGCTCCTAGAGCTCTTTCCCCTAAGTTTATTTGTGCAGAAGTTTTTGAAAAAATTAAAAAGGCAATTAAAATTAGTGTTAATGTTTTTTTTGATCTCATTTTTTATGAATTTGATTATCTCAAAGATAAAAAAAAATTGCTTAAAATACTTCTTATACGAAGCAATTTTATTACATATTAATCAGAAAAAAAGTTACATTTGTCCTCTAACTACCTCGATTGCGCAATGGAAACAAAAAACACAACATTAGGAGAATTTATCATTGAAAATCAGAATGCCTTTCAGTATTCTTCCGGGGAATTGTCCCGGATTATTAACTCCATTCGCCTTGCAGCCAAAGTGGTAAACTACAAAGTAAACAAAGCGGGATTAGTTGACATTGTTGGAGCGGCTGGGGAACAAAACATTCAAGGCGAAGACCAACAAAAATTAGATGTTTATGCCAATGAAGTTTTTATTCAAACATTGATCAATCGCGAAATTGTGTGCGGAATTGCATCGGAAGAAAACGATGATTTTATTACCGTTGCCGGAAGTGACAAAAGCCATAACAATAAATATGTAGTCTTGATGGATCCATTGGATGGATCGTCTAATATTGATGTAAATGTTTCGGTAGGAACTATATTTTCAGTTTTCAGAAGGGTTACTCCGGTGGGAACACCTGTTAGCTCGGAAGATTTTTTACAAAAAGGAATTAATCAAGTTGCAGCGGGATATGTTATTTATGGTACTTCTACCATGTTGGTTTATACAACAGGGCATGGTGTAAACGGATTTACATTAAATCCAGCAATTGGAACTTTCTACCTTTCGCACCCTAACATGCAGTTTTCTAAAGATGGTACTATTTATTCTATTAACGAAGGAAATTATGTGCATTTTCCACAAGGTGTGAAAAATTATTTGAAATATTGCCAACTAGAAGAAGCAGATAGACCTTATACCTCAAGATATATTGGTAGTTTAGTTTCGGATATTCATAGAAACATGATTAAAGGTGGGATTTACATTTATCCTACAAGTTCTAAAGCACCCAAAGGGAAACTACGTTTATTATACGAATGTAATCCAATGGCTTTTATAGCCGAACAAGCAGGTGGAAAAGCAAGCGATGGCTATACAAGAATTATGGAAATTGAACCTACCGAATTGCACCAAAGAGTTCCTTTTTTCTGTGGAAGTTATAATATGGTGGAAAAAGCGGAAGAGTTTATGAGTGAATTTAAATAGGAGTCAAAAAAACATTAAAAAGGCTGTTTTCAAGAGTTGAAAACAGCCTTTTTAGTTTATTATTTATTCATGTGTTGCATCTCGTAGGTAAAAGTATCTAAATCTACTCCCAAAACTAATAGAGAAAGTGCTTTGTCTACAATATAATGCACATTTCCTGGGGTGAAACCAAGTGCTAATGCAAATCGAGTTAGAATTTGTTTTTGTTTATCTCCCAAAATATGATCTACATAAACCATTCGAGATAAATCATACAATCGTTCCAATCGATGTGCATAAGAATAAGGAGGGTTAATTGGATATTTCAATGGGTTTTCCAAAATTTCCGCATATTCTTCTGGTAATATTTCTAATCGTAAGGCAAGTTTATCTAAAAATTCTTTTTCTTCCTTGCTCAAATTTCCATCGGCAGTGGCAACGCGCACTATTGCAGAAAAATGACCTTTGTTTCGGGCTTTGAATTCGCTGTTAAATAAATCGGAGAATGACATAATAAATAGTATTAAGTTATACCCAAATTTAAAGAAATTTTCAATAATATGAAAGAAAAAACTAACTGAATTTCGGTGTTTTTTTATAAAAACTCAAAATAATTTGTATGTTTACCATTATAAAAGATTAAACAACGGTATTGATGGACGAATTTATAATTTTTTTAAAAATAGGTCTTACCCATGTGTTGGACATACATGCTTACGACCACTTACTTTTTTTAATTGCCCTAACGGTTCCTTATGTTGCTAAAGATTGGAAACGAATAATTATTCTAGTTTCGTGTTTTACTCTTGGTCACACTATTTCTTTATTTCTATCGGTTTTTAATATAGTAACGGTGCAGTCTAAGTGGGTAGAATTATTAATCCCGATTACTATTTTTATAACGGCATTTTCGAATCTTATTTTAGTCGGAAAATCATCCAAAAACGGAAACATTAGTTTTATTGCTGGAGTAACAATTTTCTTTGGAATCATCCACGGATTGGGATTTTCTAATTATTTCAATACTATTTTACCCGGAAAACCTACAGAGAAACTCTTACCATTATTAGAATTTGCTCTCGGTATAGAAGGTGCTCAAATAATTGTAGTAATTGCTGTTTTAATTTTAGCCTTCATAGTACAGAATTTACTCCGATTTAATAAGCGCGATTTTACTCTTATCATGTCTAGTTTTGTAATAGGTGTAGTAGTGCCTTTGATTATAGAAAATCCAATTTGGAAGAAATAAGTTGTTTAGTAAGCCAAACCCTAACTATATTTGTACACTACAACAATTTAAACTTTGCGCCTTAGTGCCTTAGCGGCAAATGACATGACAGATAAAAAACAAAATAAATACGACAAAGCTTATTTGAGAATTGCTGCCGAATGGAGCAAGCTTTCCTATTGCAAGCGCAAACAAGTAGGAGCCATAATAGTTCGCGATAGAATGATTATTTCGGATGGTTATAACGGAACCCCATCAGGTTTTGAAAACTGTTGTGAAGATACCGAAGGGCTAACCCAATGGTATGTGCTTCATGCCGAAGCCAATGCTATATTAAAAGTGGCACGTTCTACTCAAACTTGCGACAACGCAACTTTATACATCACACTTTCACCTTGTAAAGAGTGTAGCAAACTAATTCACCAGTCGGGAATTAAGCGAGTAGTTTATAAAAATGGTTATCGCGATACTTCTGGAATTGACTTTTTGGTTAAAGCCGGAATTGAAGTAGCGCAAATTGAAGATTTGGAATAGTAGTCTTATCTCCCTTTTTTCATTATATTTATATTTCATTAGCGCATTGTTTCGTAGGAAGATGAAAATTATAATTAATTTTCATCTTCTGTTTTATTTGATACTAATTTAAAGAACGAGTTATGAAAAAAGCCATTTTATATTTAGCAACTATTTTCTTATTTAGCTGTGGAGGCGAATCTTCACCGCCATTTAAATATGAGAATAATTCTAGAATTGTTCTTGAAGCGTATTTAGTTAATGAAAATGGAATGCCATTAGCAAACCAATCGGCAGAGTTATATACCTTTAGAAGTACCGTTCGAATTTCTGTTAAAGAAGTTTTTTCAGATAATGATGGAAAGATATATGTTTCGGCTCCTAAAGCCAATTATAATTACTCTTTAGGTTTTGTAAATAAAAATATAATAAACATGCAAAACCACTCCGTTTTGTTGCAAGAGGACGGCAATCATCCTCCGTATTATTATGGTTTTATTAATAGTTTGAACGGCACTTATTATAATTTTGGGATAATTAAACTAATTAATTACAATTAAAAAGATGAAAAAAATAACACTTATATTAGGGTTGCTTTTTCTTTTTAATGCTAAAGCACAAGAAAATGTATTAAGACGATTTTCCTTGTCTTTTGCGCCGAATTTGCCAATTTCGTTGGGAGATAATTTTCTGAACAAGGGATATACTAATGCTTTTGGTTTTGATTCTGAAATACAACTAAACGTTCGAAGAAATTTTTTAATAGGTGCAAACTTCCAACAACATTATTTTTCCAGTATAGATTCTGAAATAATAGGAGATTTTAGTAGCGCCTATAGTAATTCTTCTCATCTATTTGTGGGATATCGAAATTTTTTAAAGAACAATAAAATGTATTTTGAAAGCCGATTAGGGTTTGGGAATGCCACAATTTATAACAAATCGGAATTGTCCGAATATAAAATAACGGGGAACGATTTTTTTATTGGAACAAAATTTAATTACTTTTTAAATGATGTCCTGACCGCTTTTTTTGGATTAGAATACAACCATACCAAGTATGATGTTATTTTAGATGGGCCGTATCAAAAATTCTATTCTGTCTCTAATCAATTAATCCCTGCTCTTGGGATAAAATTTTCATTTGGAAAGGCCTTGAATAAAAACCAAATGCCAAAACTAACTGTAAAGACCAAATAATTTAGGGTGTTTTCCTGAAGATAGATTTGCTTCGGTATCTATTTTTTTTTAGAAATTAACTAAAAAACTAATCCATTATTTGTGAATTCAATTTCATACTTTTGTTCTTCTGTATCTATCGCTGAATAACACCTATCCTTAAATGAAAATTGAAAAAACCTATTTGCCACTTTTGTTTTTCTCTTGCGTTGCATTGGGAATTGTAATTGGTGGATTCATAAATTATCCAACATCCAAAACTACATTAGGAAAGAAGTATTATAAGACTAAACTCAATAAATTACTAGATTTTATTGATAACGAATATGTAGACGACGTAAAAACCGACTCTATTGTAGATGTAACCGTTACTACTATTTTGGCCAATCTAGATCCGCATTCGGTGTATGTGCCACCAAGCGAGCAATCTTCTATTGCCGAAAGTATGAAAGGTGATTTTGTAGGAATTGGCGTTAATTTTTATTCGTACAAAGATACTATTGCTGTTATTAAACCTATTAAAAATGGTCCGGCAGAAAAAGCAGGAATTAAAGAAGGAGACCGAATTTTGTACGCAGACAACTTCCAGTTATTTGGCAAAAAACTTAATAATGAAATATTATTCAGCAAATTAAAAGGCGAAAAAGATTCGGAAGTAACCTTAACCGTTTACAGAAAATCGGAAAATAAAAGACTTAAAGTTAAGGTAAAACGCGATGTGGTTGCTATTAAAAGTGTGGATGTTGCCCTACTATTGAATAAAACTACTGGCTATATAAAAATCAATCGTTTTGCAGAAACTACTGGGCAAGAATTTCATACTGCACTTTTGCAATTAAAGAAAGGCGGCATCAACTCGTTGGTAATAGATTTGCGTAATAATGGTGGCGGATTTATGGAAATGGCAGTTCAAATTGCCGATGAATTACTAAAAGATAAAGAGCTAATTGTTTTCACAAAAAACAAAAAAGGCACTACAGATAAAACATTTGCCACTGAAGATGGCGATTTTGAATCGGGTAGAGTTTCGGTTTTAATTGATGAAAATTCGGCATCGGCTAGTGAAATTTTAGCAGGGGCTATTCAAGATAATGACCGCGGAACTATTTACGGAAGAAGATCTTTCGGGAAAGGATTAGTGCAACGCGAAATGGACTTTGACGACGGTTCTGCCGTTCGGTTAACCATTGCAAGATATTACACGCCAAGTGGGCGTTCTATCCAAAAACATTATAAAAAAGGCGATAGCGAAGATTACTATAAAGAATCGGAAAGCCGATTTGAAAGTGGCGAATTATACGAAAAAGACAAAATAAAAATTGCCGATTCTTTAAAATTTAAAACAAAAAAAGGAAGAATCGTTTATGGTGGTGGTGGTATTGTTCCTGATGTTTTTGTTCCTTTAGAAGTTACACAAGGTACTGAAAGTTTGGAATATATTTTGCAAACAGGTGTTGTAGGACACTTTGTCTTTGAACAATTAGATCAAAATCCAAAAGCATTTCGAGGTTTAAAAATAGAGCAATTTCAAGTTCAAATGCAAAAGGATACTTTTTATTTAAAACAATTTCAAAAGTATTTATTTAAAGCGGGTATTGATCTCAACTTAACTAAAAACACGGAGGTCGTAAACCGATATATCACTGCAGAATTCGCCCGACAATTATTTGGTGAAAACCAATACTATCAAATTATCTTGAAAGACGATAATATGATTAAGGCAGTTATGAAGAAGTAATTATTTCTTTATAGAATCGTGACTTTGACTCGAAATTCCATCATTCCATACTGTCAAAATATCTGTTGCAACTGCAGCGCCACTTCCGGCAGCAATTGCCAATTGACTTCGATGGCCTGCAAGGGTTCCGGCAACATAAATTCCATCGGCAACTAAATGGTCGTCGTTATGGAGTTGGATGCGTAGTTTTTCAGCAATCGATTTTTTATGAGGTTCTACATAGTGCATTAAACCTTCAATTGCAAAAGTGTTCGAAGCGCCAATAGCAACCACAATATTTTTAGTAGGGTAGGTGTTTTTATTCGTTACAACGGTAAAATTTGGATGTTCTCCAGTTACCGCAATTACTTTTTCGCCTTCCATTTGTGTAATATGAGGATATAAATTTTCAAGTTGTTCCAAACTTTCTCTTAGAAGTTCAGAGCCTAATTTGCCTGCGGGGATTCCGTAAGCATTATTGAATAAGGCTTCTTGTAAGGCAGAAGTTTTTTGGTGGGTAATAATTGCAATTTTCTTGTCGGAAACAAAAGATTTGTTTTTTGCAGAACCTAAAACCAATGCGCAAGAAACTCCAGAAACTCCTCCGCCAATTATTAAAACATCCAACATAAATTAGGTATTAAAATTTATTGATTTTTAAGTTTGTCTTCAATTTTTTTAGACATTTTAAAAATAAGAAGGATGAAAACTGCGCAAAAAGAAGCCACAACACCAATCAATGCTATCATGCTATTCCCTTCAAAAGGTTTCTTGAAATCCAACATTGTTAAGTTAAAAATGACAAGTCCAATTGCAATAACAATCAATATAGTAGTAAAAATTTTCATAGTAGGAATTTAAAGTGTAAAAATAGTGAAAAAGGAATTAAACGAATAATCCTTTAACATTAGCCGCAAATAATTTAACAGCAATCGCCAAGAGTACTACCCCAAAGGTTTTTCGGATAACTCCCAAACCATTTTTGCCTAACATTTTTTCGATTTTAGCCGATGATTTTAGGACTATATATACTATAATTATATTTAATATGATGGCAACAACAATATTAACGGTTTGGAATTGGGAACGTAAGGAAAGCAAAGTAGTCATTGTTCCAGCACCTGCAATTAAAGGAAATGCAAGTGGTACTATAGATGCCGAACTAGCTTCTTCTTCCTTATAAAGGCGGATGCCCAAAATCATTTCTAAGGCTAGAAAAAATAAAACAAAAGAACCTGCAACAGCAAACGAATGTACATCAATTCCAATTAAATTTAGCAATTCTTCTCCTACGAAAAGAAAGGTTATCATGATAATTGCTGCAGCTATAGTAGCTTTTTCCGATTCAATATGACCATATTTTTGTCTTAAATCTACTACAATCGGAATCGTTCCTACAATATCAATTACAGCAAAAAGCACCATTCCGATAGTGGCAATTTCTTTAAAATCAAATCCTAACATAATAGTTCTATTTAGTTTGCAAAATTAAGCCTTTACAAATACTAACCAACTAATGCCTTTGTTAATTTTAGGATAAATAACTCTTGGCAAAAAAATAAAAATCCGTTGTACCTTTGGCGATATTTAAAATTAGCAGCAGCCATGTTTCAATTAGGAAAAACCATCGTTTCGGAAGATATATTAGAAAAAGATTTTGTTTGCAACCTTTCTGCTTGCCATGGCGCTTGTTGTGTAGATGGTGATGCGGGTGCACCTTTGAGCGAAGAAGAAACTAAAATAATGGAAGCCATTTACCCAAAGGTAAAACCATTTCTTCGCAAGGAAGGTATCGAGGCCATCGAGCGATTGGGCACTTGGGTTAAAGGCACCGATCAAGATTTGGAAACGCCGCTTATAGATAATAAGGATTGTGCTTATGTTATTTTTGATGGTAAAACTGCCCTTTGTGGTATCGAACAAGCTTATAACCAAGGTGTAATTTCATGGAAAAAACCAGTTTCGTGTCATTTGTATCCTATTCGTGTGAAAGACTTTACCGAATTTGCTGCAGTAAATTATGATCGATGGGATATTTGTGATGACGCTTGTTCTTTAGGAAAAGAGCTACAAGTTCCTATTTATAAATTTGTGAAGGAAGCTTTAATTCGAAGATTTGGAGAGGACTGGTATATGGAATTGGAAAAAGTAGCCGAAGACTTGAAAAAGGAACGATAGGGCGTTTTTTTCTTTTGGAAATGATAATCCAAATAGGATTTTTATTCATGCCTAAGTTGTTATTAGTCAGTAATTAATAACTGCTTTGTAATTAAATTAAATTAAACTGGTATTAATTTACGTTTTTATTTTCCATTTTTTTTGATATATTTGTTAAAACTAAATTACTTTTTATGTACGATTTTCTTCAAAAATTTCATTCTGGCTGGGCTTATTTAGCGCTTTTATTGTTAGTAATTACAGTTCTAAATTCTGTAATTGGGTTAAGTTCTAAAAAAGAATTTACCGAAAAAGACAGAAAAATAGCTTTATTCGGCTTGGTATTTATCCACATTCAATTACTAGTTGGATTAATTTTATATTTTGTTTCCCCTTTAGGAAAGGCAAGCTTAGGTCAAATGAGTGACGCTTCGTTACGATTAACTTCATTAGAGCATCCCTTAATTAATATCATTGCGATTGTATTAATTACTATAGGATGGTCTAAACATAAAAAAGCTGCTACTAGCGAATCTAAATTTAAATCTATTGCTGTTTTTTACGGATTAGGATTGGTGTTAATAGTAGCGAGAATTCCATGGCATTTGTGGTTTTAATAAAAAATGCTTTGCCCCATTTAGTTATTTTGTAAAAAAAACATCCCTACTAAATTAGCATTTTTTAAATTACAGATTATCCAAGATGAAAAAAACATTATCCATTTTACTATTTCTTAGTATTGCTTTAATTGGCACGAGTTTTTTTGCGCAATCTATTTTAGTTGGGAAAAAAGACACTAAAGTAACTAGCAGAGACACGATTAAAAAAATTAAATTACCAGAAAAGGAAACCATAATTACCGATTCTGTTGTTGCATATAAAGGTAAATTTAAGCCTTACAAAAAAAGTGCTCGGGCATCTTATTATGCTAATAAATTTCATGGAAGGCGCACTGCAAGCGGAAGAGTTTACGACATGAACAAATTAACAGCAGCGCACAAAACACTTGCTTTTGGAACTATAGTTCGGGTGACTAATGCTACTAACGGTAAATCGGTAGTGGTGGAAATAACGGATAGAGGTCCATTTGTGAGAGGTCGCGAAATAGACTTATCTAAAAAAGCATTTTTTACTATTGCCTCTAGTAGTGGCGCTGGTTATATCAATGTTTCTATGGAGGTTTTACAAAAATAAATTACCAACTTTTATACGGATGTAAACTGAGATAAGAGTTATAATAGCGCTTATCTCCAGTTACTTCTGCACCAAGCCAAAATGGTTTTTCTACGGCTTCATTTTCATTTTTTAGCTCTATTTCGGCAAGAATTAAGCCTTCATTTTCTCCGTGAAAAACATCTATTTCTATAACGTGTTTTCCTGATTTTACTTCGTAACGGGTTTTTTCTATAGCACCCTTTTCACATAAAGGGAATAATAGTTGGGCTTCTTCAAGAGGGATTTCTTTTTCCCATTCCAATCGAGAGGCACCACTTGCATTCCCAATTCCTTTGATGGTTATAAAACCTTTGTTTCCTTTTATTCGGATGCGAACCGTTCTTTCAGGATTGGAATTAAGATAGCCCTGCGCAATGTGGTGTTGCGTAAAAGATTCGGCTATAAATGCCGTAGAAGTCACTAAAAATTTTCGTTCTATTTCTATCATAACCTTATTGTTTTGTTCAAAAATACTATTTCTTGGTGCAATAAAAAAACTAAATTTGTACTGTGTCAGAAGAAATCCAATTACGAAAAATAATCCATGTAGATATGGATGCGTTCTACGCTTCGGTGGAGCAAATGGACTTTCCCGAACTTCGAGGAAAACCATTGGCTGTTGGTGGAAGTGAAGTTCGTGGCGTGGTTTCGGCAGCGAGTTATGAGGCTCGAAAATTTGGGGTACGAAGTGCCATGAGTGGCGTGCAAGCCAAACGAAATTGCCCCGATTTAATTTTTGTACGACCTCGTTTTGACCGCTATAAAGAAATCTCTAACAAAATACGGAAAATCTTTTTGGATTATACGGATTTAGTAGAACCGCTTTCCTTAGACGAAGCGTATTTGGATGTTACGCAAAATAAAAAAGGGAATCCAAGTGCAAGTTTGATTGCTCAAGAAATTCGGAAACGTATTCATGAAGAAGTAGGTTTAAATGCTTCTGCGGGGATTTCGGTAAATAAATTTGTTGCCAAAATTGCCAGTGATTACAACAAACCCAACGGTCAAAAAACAGTAAATCCAGAAGAAGTAGAACGATTTTTAGAAAACTTAGAGATTAAAAAGTTCTACGGAATTGGCAAGGTGACTAAAGAGAAAATGTACCAACATGGTATTTTTACGGGTAAAGATTTAAAGTCTAAAACCAAAGAATATCTAGAACACCATTTTGGCAAAAGTGGCGGATTTTATTACAATATTGTCAGAGGAATTCACAGCAGTGAAGTGAAACCGAATAGAATTTCGAAGTCGGTTGCAGCAGAGCATACGTTTAATGAAAATCTAACTTCAGAGATTTTTATGTTGGAAAAATTAGAACGAATTGCTGCCGAACTGGAAAAACGGCTCAAGAAATATACCCTTTCAGGAAAAACGGTTACTTTGAAAATAAAATACAGCGATTTTACTACCCAAACCCGAAGCAAAACCCTGCCTTACTTTATTGCCGATAAAGGTTTGCTATTGGAAACTGCAAAAGAATTATTGTTCCAAGAACGCATGAAAGACTCGGTGCGGTTGCTGGGCATTTCGTTAAACAACTTGAATACCGATATAAAAAAAACGGTAGTGGTGCAGTTGCGGTTTGAGTTTTGATGATGGTTACGATAGTACAAGTCCGTTAGAATATCTGTAATATCGGCGTGCTATTCCGATTGCAGGATTAAATTGGACGCAGATAAAACGGATGCAAGCAACGCGGATAAAAAATTCGTTTGAATCTGCGTTAGAATATCTGTAAAATCAGCGTGCTATTACTAAATTGGAAGCAGATAAAACGGATGCAAAGCAACGCGGATAAAAACCTATTAGAATCTTTGCCTACAATAAAGTAAACAATAATTTTTAATTCAAAACTTCCCCTAAAAACAAATTTCTGTTTACTTTTGTTTTTCGTTAATTTTATTAAAATCTAAATAATAGTATATGAGAGTTGCTGTGGTTGGCGCTACCGGAATGGTTGGCGAAGTAATGCTTCAAGTTTTGGCAGAACGAAATTTTCCTGTTACCGAGTTAATTCCGGTGGCATCGGAAAAATCAGTGGGAAAAGAAATCGAATTTAAAGGGAAAAAATATAAAGTGGTAGGCATGCAAACCGCTGTTGACCTGCGTCCAGATATTGCTTTGTTTTCTGCAGGAGGCGAAACCTCTTTGGTTTGGGCTCCTAAATTTGCGGAAGCAGGAACCACCGTTATCGATAACTCCTCGGCTTGGCGAATGGATGCTACTAAAAAATTAATCGTTCCCGAAATCAATGCTTCCCAATTGACCAAAGACGATAAAATCATTGCAAATCCAAACTGTTCTACCATACAAATGGTTTTAGTTTTGGCACCTTTGCATGCCAAATATAAAATCAAACGCGTTATTGTTTCTACCTACCAATCCATCACCGGAACCGGAGTGAAAGCGGTGCAACAACTAGAAAATGAATATGCAGGAGTGCAAGGTGAAATGGCTTACAAATACCCAATTCACCGCAATGCCATTCCGCAATGCGATAGTTTTGAAGAAAACGGTTACACCAAAGAAGAAATGAAATTGGTTAAAGAAACCAAGAAAATACTAAGCGATAATTCTATTGCAGTTACCGCAACAGCAGTTCGTGTACCTATAGTAGGCGGACATAGTGAAGCGGTGAATATCGAATTTGAAAACGATTTTGATGTGAGTGAAATTCGTTCTATTTTGCACCATACCGATGGCGTGGTGGTACAAGATAACAACGACACCTATACCTACCCTATGCCTTTATTCGCACAAGGAAAAGACGATGTTTTTGTTGGAAGAATTCGCCGCGACGAAAGCCAAGCCAATTCCCTAAACATGTGGATTGTTGCCGATAATTTAAGAAAAGGTGCTGCCACCAATACCATTCAAATTGCGGAATATTTAGTGGCGCATAAACTAGTTTAATAGTTACCATTATAGAACCATTTGCATTTTCAAATCATAAAATTTGTTAATTCAAATGGTTTTTTGCTTTTCTATTCTATATTTGCAGCGATGAAAAGAAAAGATTCTATACTAAGTATGCTTTTTGGTTTGGCAATATTGTTCGCAATAACGCTACAATCAGTTCACTCTTATGATCATATCCAAAAAGCCTTTTCAGAGAAGCAATGCCACCATAAATACGCCATTAACAAAACAGAAGTTGGCCATAGTCACCACGATTCTGACCATTGTTTTGCTTGTGAATTTACCTTTAGCACCTCTATAAAATCGGATATTTTTTCTTTCACCTTTAAGAAAGAGCTAATCCCAGTTTCGTATTCTTATTTCTATTCTAAAGAAATAACCCAATCCTTTCGAGGCAGTCTTTTTGCACTTCGAGCACCGCCAATTATTGCTTAATTCCTCAATTAAAATTAAACAATAATCAAATTGTTTCTTAATGAACCTTAATTTCTTAATGGTTCCGATAGAAATAATCTAAAATTTTCTCAAAATGAAATCATTTTTATACGCCCTACTATTAGGGTTTTCGTTGTTTGCTAACGCGCAAAACAAAATTACAGGAACTATCAAAGACATTCAAAATAAGCCAATGCTTGGCGTAACCATTTCTATTCCAGAAATTCATAAGGAAACCATTTCCGATGCTTCTGGAGCCTATGTTTTCACTAATTTACCTTCTGGAAATTTCAAAATAGTATTTTCCTTTATAGGATTTGCAACACAATCCAAATCACTTTTGATGAATCAAAAAGAAATTAATATGGATGTTGTTTTGGAGGAGACCATACACCAAATGGATGAGGTAATTATTTCTACAGCATTTAATAAATTGCAATCGCAAAATGTGATGAAAGTAGAACACCAATCGATGAAAGCGCTGCAACAAAAAGGAACTTCTACCTTAATGGAAGGTTTGGCAACTATACCAGGAGTTTCACAAATTTCAACGGGAACTTCTATTGGAAAACCCGTAATTCGTGGTTTGAGTGGTAATCGAGTTTTGGTGTATTCGCAAGGAGTTCGAATGGAAAACCAACAATTTGGAGAAGAACACGGACTAGGGCTGAACGATGCTGGAGTGGAAAGCGTTGAAGTTATCAAAGGACCTGCTTCGTTATTATATGGTTCGGATGCTATTGGCGGTGTTTTGTATTTTAATCCTGAAAAATTTGGGAAACCCAATACTTCTGAATTGAATTTCAATCAAAAATATTTCAGCAATACCAACGGGACAAATTCTTCTTTAGGATATAAATTATCTGGGGAAGATTTAAAATTTTCAACTCGAATAAGCAATACCAGACATGCCGATTATAAAATTGCCGATGGAGATCGAGTGACCAATACGCGATATAAAGAACTGGATTTCAAAACTGCTTTAGGATATTCTAACTCCAGTTTTTCTACCACTTTTAGATACAATTACAATAAATTAGATTTAGGAATTCCAGAAAACGGTATTGCAGAACAATCCAATAGTAAAACTACCGAGTTTCCAAAACAAGGCGTTTACAGTCAGATTTTGAGTTTGAATAACAGTTTTTTCTTTAAAAATTCAAAATTGGAAGCCGATTTAGGATACATCAACAACGACCGAAGCGAATTTGAAGATAGTGATGTGGCAGTTTTAAGTATGAAATTGAAAACATTAAATTATAATGTGAAGTATTATTTACCAAAATTCGGGAAATTAGAATCGATTATTGGTACGCAAGGAATGCACCAAACCAATACTAATTCGGGGATGGAATATTTAATTCCGGACGCAACAACGAATGATTTTGGAGTTTTTGGCACAGCCAATTACGAATGGAACAAGAATGTACTTCAAGCCGGAATCCGATTTGACAATAGAGAAGTGACTTCTAAAACAAATGGAATTGAAGGAGAAGAAGGTTATTTTGCTGCTATCGATAAAAAATTCCAAAGTTTTAATTCGTCTTTAGGATTTAAAACCAATTTGAAGGAAAATATCATTTTGCGATTGAATTTAGCTTCCGGATTTAGGGCTCCCAACTTGGCAGAATTGACTTCGAATGGCGTTCATGAAGGTAGTAATCGCTATGAAATTGGAAATGCAAATTTGCAAAACGAACAAAATTTTCAAACTGATTTGAATTTGGAATATAGAAATCCGCATTTTGAATTGTTTGTAAACGGATTTTATAATCATATCAATAATTATATTTTTATTGCTCCAAATGGAAATGTAATTGATGAAAATGATGCATATGATTATGAACAAGAAAACGCAAATTTATTTGGTGGAGAAGCCGGAATTCACTTTCATCCGCATCCTTTAGATTGGTTACACATTACGAGTAGTTTTGAAAGCGTAACGGGTCAAAAACAAAACGGAGATAACTTGCCTTTGATTCCGGCTAACAAGTGGAATAATTCCTTTAAAACCGAATTCCAATCGACTAAATATTTAAAAGATAGTTTTGCAGTTTTAAATGTAGAACATACTTTAAATCAAAATAATCCAGGTCCGTTTGAAACCAAATCCAACGATTATACTTTATTGAATTTGGGTTTTGGTGGGAAAGTTACTTTAGGCAAAATGGCTTTTGATGTTAATTTGAATGCTAATAATCTATTGAATAAAACTTATATTTCGCATTTGTCCAGATTAAAAAATGATGGGATCCCCAACATTGGAAGGAATATTGTTTTGGGGATTAATTTTGTTATTTAATCCCAAACAATTTTAAAATTATCCGTTTATTTCTTGGTGATTTGTTATTGAAATTGCTATTATTTTTTTAACCACATAGGAGATTCATAGGTTTTTAATGCAATAAAGGCGCTTCGCTTTGCATAGATTTCTAGCAAGTAGTTATTTTTGCCACAGATTGCACGGATTAGAACGGATTTTTTTGTTATTGATTTTGATTTTTGACATTACTATTGATTTTTATCCCGCAGATTACGCTGATTACGCAGATGAATATTGTTACTGCTTAATTTAGTAAGGCAATTTGTTTTGTGTGTTTTGTATTACTGAGCACCGAGCACTGAACACTGGTTTTGCAATTGCATTTTTTAACCATATAGATTCATACGTTTTTAATGTAGTTTAGGCGCTTCGCTTTGTATAGAATAATATAGCAAGTAGTTTTTTTGCCACAGATTGCACGGATTAGAACGGATTTTTTTGTTATTGACATTACCATTGAATTTTATCCCGCAGATTACGCTGATTACGCAGATGAATATTGTTACTGCTTAATTTAGTAGGGCAATTTGTTTTGTTTGTTTTGTATTACTGAGCACCGAGCACTGAACACTGGTTTTGCAATTGCATTTTTTAACCATATAGATTCATACGTTTTTAATGTGGTTTAGGCGCTTCGCTTTGTATAGAATAATATAGCAAGTAGTTGTTTTTGCCACAGATTGTGCGGATTAGAACGGATTTTTTTTGTTATTGATTTTGATTTTTGACATTACTATTGATTTTTATCCCGCAGATTATGCAGATTTCGCAGATGAATATTGTTACTGCTTAATTTAGTTGGGCAATTTGTTTTGTTTGTTTTGTATTACTGAGCACCGAGCACTGAACACTGGTTTTGCAATTGCATTTTTTTAACCATATAGATTCATAGGTTTTTAATGTGGTTTAAGCGCTTCGCTTTGCATAGAATAATATTGCAAGTAGTTTTTTTGCCACAGATTGTGCGGATTAGAACGGATTTTATTTGTTTTTGACATTACCATTGAATTTTATCCCGCAGATTACGCTGATTACGCAGATGAATATTGTTACTGCTTAATTTAGTAGGGCAATTTGTTTTGTTTGTTTTGTATTACTGAGCACCGAACACTGAACACTGGTTTTGCAATTGCATTTTTTTAACTATATAGATTCATAGGTTTTTAATGTAGTTTAGGCGCTTCGCTTTGCATAGAATAACATAGCAAGTAGTTGTTTTTGCCACAGATTGCACGGATTAGAACGGATTTTTTTGTTATTGATTTTGATTTTTGACATTACCATTGAATTTTATCCCGCAGATTACGCTGATTACGCAGATGAATATTGTTACTGCTAAATTATTAAGGCAATTTGTTTTGTGTGTTTTGTATTACTGAGCACCGAGCACTGAACACTGGTTTTGCAATTGCATTTTTTTAACCATATAGATTCATAGGTTTTTAATGTAGTTTAGGCGTTTCGCTTTGCATAGAATAATATAGCAAGTAGTTGTTTTTGCCACAGATTGTGCGGATTAGAACGGATTTTTTTGTTATTGATTTTGATTTTTGACATTACTATTGAATTTTATCCCGCAGATTACGCTGATTACGCAGATGAATATTGTTACTGCTTAATTTAGTAGGGCAATTTGTTTTGTTTGTTTTGTATTACTGAGCACCGAGCACTGAACACTGGTTTTGCAATTGCATTTTTT
>NZ_JBIKPS010000023.1:0-46221 GCF_044357305.1 Flavobacterium sp. | reverse complement strand
TGTTTTGTATTACTGAGCACCGAGCACTGAACACTGGTTTTGCAATTGCATTTTTTTAACCATATAGATTCATAGGTTTTTAATGTAGTTTAGGCGTTTCGCTTTGCATAGAATAATATAGCAAGTAGTTGTTTTTGCCACAGATTGTGCGGATTAGAACGGATTTTTTTGTTATTGATTTTGATTTTTGACATTACTATTGAATTTTATCCCGCAGATTACGCAGATTTCGCAGATGAATATTGTTACTGAAAAATTAGGATGGTAATTTGTTTTGTGTGTTTTGTATTACTGAACACCGAGCACTGAACACTGGTTTTGCAATTGCATTTTTTTAACCATATAGATTCATAGGTTTTTAATGTAGTTTAGGCGTTTCGCTTTGCATAGAATAATATAGCAAGTAGTTGTTTTTGCCACAGATTGTGCGGATTAGAACGGATTTTTTTGTTATTGATTTTGATTTTTGACATTACTATTGAATTTTATCCCGCAGATTACGCAGATTTCGCAGATGAATATTGTTACTGCTTAATTTAGTAAGGCAATTTGTTTTGTGTGTTTTGTATTACTGAGCACCGAGCACTGAACACTGGTTTTGCAATTGCATTTTTTTAACCATATAGTTTCATAGGTTTTTAATGTAGTTTAGGCGCTTCGCTTTGTATAGAATAATATAGCAAGTAGTTTTTTTGCCACAGATTGCACGGATTAGAACAGATTTTTTTGTTATTGATTTTGACATTGCCATTGCCATTGAATTTTATCCCGCAGATAACGCAGATGAATATTGTTACTGAAAATTTAGTACGGTAATTTGTTTTGTATTACTGAGCACCGAGCACTGATAACCGAGCACTGATTTTGCATTGCAATTGTACATAGATGCTTAGGTTATATAATTTGATTGGTATACGTTGAAACCTCCAATAAACACTTGGTTTTCCAATATTTTGAGATGAATAATTGGGTAGTGTTAAAAATTATTTATAAATTTACTTTATACGAACCTTTAAACCAACCAATTATGAATTCCATGTTTACTAAAATTGTTAGAAGAATACTGGGTGGTATTCTTGTTTTATTCGGATTGAATATACTGCTGCCGCAACCTTTTATTCCGTTGCCAGTGCCACCAGAAAAGGCCGCTGCCTTTTTATCTTCCATGGCTGCGACTGGTTATATTTTGAAAACTGTAGCCCTATTAGAACTAATTATTGGCGTACTTTTATTAGCAAAAAAATGGGTGGCCTTTGCATTGCTTTCGTTAGTTCCAATATCTATTAATATTGTGTTGTTTCATCTTTTTTTAGATGCTTCCGGAATAGCAGGTGCATTAGTTGTTGCTATCTTAAACGGAATATTGATTTATAAAAATTGGACCTCTTATAAAAGCTTATTTCTATAAAATACAAAAAGCGTCGGAAAAATCTTCCGACGCTTTTTATATACCAATGAAATTATAAAAGCAGGTAGTGGTTTTGGATATTAAAGACCACCTTTTTTCTAGTTATCCTATAACTTCTTATCTTTTAAATACCTTTTTATAAAAGCGACCTACAATGCCTTTTCGGTACCAAGGTTTAGCGGCTTCTTCTGCTCCGTAACCATAACCATAACCATAGTTATATCCGTAGCCATATCCGTAGCCATACCCGTAGCCATAACCATATCCGTAGGTGTTTGAATAATCAATAGAATTAACTACATAACCAACATTGTTAATTTTATCATCTTCTTTCAATTTAACCGCATACTGAATTAATTTTTTCTCGGTTACTCCAGATCGTGCTACATACACAGTAGTATCTGCGTATTTAGAAATAATCAAAGTATCCGAAACCAATAGGGTTGGAGCAGTATCCACTATAATTATATCGTATTCTTTTTTCAATTCTGCCATAAAATCTGCAAAACGCTTACTAGACAACAACAAAGTAGGATTTGGAGGGATATCTCCAGCTAGCAACATATCAAATGAGAATCCGTGTTCTGCTGTAGAAATAACTAAATCTCTCCATTTAAAAGAACTATTGTGTAAATAATTAGAAAGCCCTTTGTTGGCAGATTTACTTTGATTTAAAAATTTATGCAACTGTGGATTTCTAAAATCGGTACCTACTAGGATGGTTCTTTTCTCCAAACTAGAATACGAATTAGCAAGATTGTAAGCTACAAAGGTTTTACCTTCTCCTTTCTTGGCAGAGGATACATATATTACTTTACCCTCGTCGTTTTCACCATAAGGCGTAATAAAGTTCGTGTTATTAAGCAAGGTTCTAAAGGCCTCCATTTTTTGAGTCTCTCCATTTTTACCTTCTAACACGTTTGGAATTTCTGCCAGTACCGGAATACCTTTGGATTTTTCCTCTACATCACTACCGTTATATATTTTATCATCCAATAAGAAAATAACATATAAAATCCCGAAAGGAATACCCATGCCCAATAGCAAGGCAACCAGATAATATATATTTCTATTAGGAGAAATTGGATTAGGAAAGGCACGACCGGCATCTACAATTTTGGCATTTGGTTCGGTTACGGATAAGGCTATCGCGGTTTCCTCTCTTTTTTGTATCAAATACAAATAAATACCTTCTTTAATTTTTTGTTGGCGCTCTATCACACGGTACTCCTGTTCTTGTGTAGGAATTTGGCTTAGTTTACCCGACATTAAATTGTATTGTTTGGTTAAATCGCCTTTTTCGACCACTAATTTGGATTTGTATTGCGAAATACTCTGTGTTATGTCGCGTTCTAAATCGGTTAATTGCTGGTCTATATTTACTAAAGTAGCATTGCTTTTCTTACCATCTTTAAGCAAACGGTTGTTTTGCAACACTAAATTATTATACTGTTGGATTAATGGATTTACCAGAGCAGTCATTTTTTCACTCGGAATGAGTTCTGCTGGCACTAATTCCGACCTGCTTTTGTGCTTCATGAAATCCGCCATGATTTCGGTTACCCGCAATTTGGTTTCGGTTTCGATTAGCATTTTATCAAGGGTCGAAAAATTGTTTAAATAGATATTTGCATTGGAAGTAATATCGACCAATTGGTTTGCTTGCTTAAATCCTTTGGCCTTACTTTCTTCTGCACCCAATTCGGATGAGATGATTCCTAAACGTTCCTGAATAAATTTCAAGGTGTTTTCTGAAATTTGATTTTTATCGTTTATTGCTTCTTCATTATAAATGGTAATTAATCCATCTAAAAAATCGGCGGCTTTTTTAGGAACTGCATTGCTTACACTTAGGTTTACAATGCTACTAGTTTTACTTAATGCTTCAACTTGTAATACGCCACTATATCCTGCGGCTGCATTTTCTATTGGCATAACTACTATCTTAAACCCTTTGCTTACTGGATTAATTAAATTAAAAAAGGGCGTTTTTTGAAAATCTATACGTGCTTCCTCTACCACTATTGGAGTTCCAAATCGGAAAGTCCCCCTCTTTTTCCCTTTGGGATCCACTAGCTCAAAACTAGAGTTTGAAATAATAGTTATGGTAAAAATTTGTCTCTTTTTGTAAAAGGCATCCGTTGCATTTACTACCTGTAGTTCTATTGGTTGGGACTCTTTATACAACTCCCTATCTCTAATATTCCCTATAGAAATACAAACAATATTAAACTGCAGTTTTTTTAGTGTTTTTTCTATTAAGGTAGTCGAGTTTAGGATTTCAATTTCGTTATCTACATTGTTTTTCATCCCGCCCATTAAACCCAAGTCGGCAAAAGCACTTAACTCGGAATTAATTCCACCTTTTTTTTCGTCTCGAACTAATATTTTAGCTTTAGCTCTATATTGGGGAGTTGTATAGCGTAATTTTAAGAAGGCAATAGCAGTACAAATTAGTATGCTTATTACAAACCATTTCCAGAATCGTATGTACCGGCTTAAGATTTTAAAAGAAGATACTTCATTCTCTTCTTCCTCTTGCATATTAAAAGAATCTTGCATATTTTATTTTTTAAGGAATATTAATAAGGTCAATAACAATGAAATAGAACTAATAATTACTGAGGTATTCGGCCCTACGGCGGACGCATTTATTTTAGTTTTGTTTGGACTCACTACCACTACATCGTTTTGGGACAAATAATAAAAAGGCGAATGGATAAAACTCGATTTGGTGATGTCTATACTTTGGTAGGTTTTTTCGCCATTTTGCTCGCGAATTACTAAGATGTTATTTCGTTTGCCATAAATAGTTAAATCCCCTGCTACACTCAATGCTTCCAAAAGAGTGATACGCTCTCCTCTAACTGGTATGCTTCCTGGTCGCATTACTTCGCCTAAAACCGATACTTTAAAATTAAGTAGAATCAAGTTTACTCCAGGATTTTTAATATAGTCGGATACCAATGCCACCAATTTATCGTGGGCTTCGGTATGCGTTAATCCTGCTAATTTTATTTTACCCAAAACCGGAAAATCTATTTCGCCGTGGGTGTTGATTAAATAGGTTTTAATGGCACTTTGAACAACTGTACCGTCGGTATTATAATTACCTTGAATAGTTGGAAGGTTAAACGGTAGTGCATTCTCTGGATTTTCTGCAGAGACAATAATGCTTAACAAATCGTCTGCTTGTAATTTTGGCTCGTAATTGGTGTTGGTTTGGCCCTCTTTTTTTGCTGAATAGATATCCTGCATATAGGTGATTTTAGAACTTGACACACAAGAGGTAACTACTACAGCAATAAGTACTAGGAGTAGCGTTTTTGGAAAAGGTGTTTGCATAGAAATTATTTAGGTTAAGCGTAAGGCGCGACAAAAATAGATGTTTTTTTTTAATAATGATGTTTTTTTTTCTAGGTTGTAGGTTGAGTGGTCAGTGGTCAGTGATTAGTGGTCAGTGGTCAGTGGTCAGTGTTTAGTGATTATTGTTCAGTGGTCAGTGATTATTGTTCAGTGGTCAGTGGTCAGTGTTCAGTGATTAGTGTTCAGTGGTCAGTGTTTTAGTGGTCAGTGTTTAGTGATCACAAAGCAGTATTTAGTGGTTCGTATTTAGTTTTTCTAGTTGAATAACGCTAAAATTTTCATTTTCAAAAAAAGAAATTATTTCCTTTCATTGTTGTCCGATAAAACTAACTATTTGCTTTGTTAAGTTTTATAAATATTACGAAATTTTAGACTCAACTTAATTTTTAATATATTCTCGCTAAGACACAAAGTCGCAAAGAACTCAGATATTAACTGCGACTTTGCGCCTCTGAGAGAAAAAACATATAATGTTTTTAGCAATAAATATTTTAATCGGACAATAATGATTTCCTTTTTAAACTCATCAGTATACTTCTGATTCTTGCTTAATTGACTTTTATAGTCAACCTATATCAGGGACAGACAGCTTTCTGTTACCTGCTCTCTGTTTAACTGCTCTCTGTTTAACTGCTTTCTGACAACTGCTTTCTGACAACTGCTTTCTGACAACTGCTTTCTGATGACTGCTTTCTGATGACTGAATACTGCTTACTGTCCACTGACCACTCTAACTTCCGACTTTTTTTTCTTTTTTAAACGTCGTAAACGTTCCAACTGTTTTCCCTGTACTTTGTTTTTAACATAGAATCTGTACAATTCTTTTCCGATAAAAAAGGAAGCAATTGCAATACCCGATAGGAATCCAAGTAAGTAGGTTACTAACATAATAGTTTTTATTTGGGGTTAAAATGCATTTTTATCGCCTTTTAAAACAACAAATATAGTTAAAAAACAAATCTTAATATCTTTAATAATGTCCCATTGCTGCACGTATTGAATGTCGGCGTTTACTCTTCGTTTAATATCAGAAACTTTTTTTATTTCTCCACGCAATCCAGATACTTGTGCCAAACCAGTAATTCCTGGTTTTACATAATGCCGTACCATAAAATTAGAAATCAAATCATTATAGTCTTTGGTATGTTTCAACATGTGTGGTCTCGGTCCTACGATGCTCATGTCGCCCAACAACACATTAATAAACTGTGGCATTTCGTCTAGACTGGTTTGTCGGATGAATTTACCGATTGGTGTAATACGCACATCTCCCTTTTGTGCTTGTTGGCTATCACTAGTCGTATTGACTTGCATACTACGGAACTTATAACACCAAAATGGTTTGTTTTTCTTGCCAGTGCGCAATTGTTTGAATAATATTGGCCCTTTGCTTTGGTACTTAATAATTCCTCCAATAAGAGGATACAACCACGAAAGAATAAATACTAAAATTAAGACGCAAAAAAAGAGGTCAAAAATTCTCTTAATTAAACGATTGTAGGCATTTTGTAAAGGCTCGTGTCTAGGCTTTATAACCTGAAACTCATTGAGATTGGAAGAGGTATAGGGCACCGTTGAAATATTGGAAAAATCGGGAACAAATTTCAATCGGATGCAATAGTTATCTGCCAATTTAAAATAATAATTCAAATCAACAATATTATCTGGAGCAGTAACAACGTACAACTCGTCTATGTTATCCGAATAGGCTTGTGCAATGGCATTTGTTAATTCTTGCTTATACTCCTCTGTAGTAGCAACTACAGTATCGGATTTTTCATTAAGAATTCCCTTGAAATTCATAAACGTTTCATTGGATTCTAATATTGCTGCCAATTCAATGCTGGTTGTATTAAAACCCCAAATGGCAACATTTAGAAGTTTTTGCAGGCGGCTTTTAATTTTAAACAACAAAATCGTTATTAAACCCCTAGAAAAAAGTAAATACAGTGCCCAAAAAGTAAATTGGTATACATTAGAAGAAATACCAACTTGAAATTGTAGACTTCCTTGAAAGGTAAAAATAAAACTTTGTACTAAAATCCAATGCAATAAAAAAGTATGCCAGGAACGACGAAAAAAAAACATCAGATTGAACGTATTTCCTATATTGTATAATCTGCAAAATAGTGCCGAGAGCAACCAAGTCGTTACCGAAACTGCATACATTTTATCTAATACAAAACCATTCCAAACTACTCCAGAAGTATTGGCATACTTTAAAAAAATAAAAGCACCTCCAATAATTGCCAACAAATCGCCGAGCAAGCAACAAAAAAGAAAAGAAAATTTATGTCTGTTCAGCATGTTTGACTTTTTTTTCTAATTAAAAATCAGAAACAATAATAATCTATTTTTTTTAACTTATTCCAATGAGTTTACGAAAATATGTTATTTTTTGCATCGGATTACATCTGGGATGGTTTTTTTTAACGGAGATGGGTGTTGGGTTTTGGGTCTTGGGTTCTAGGTTTTGGGTTCTAGGTTTTGGAAAACTGTAGTCCCGGCTATTTGTCATTGCGAGGCACGAAGCAATCCCATCAAAAGGTTTTGGGTTCTGGGTTTTTGGAAATTGCATTGCCGGTTACTTGTCATTACAAACTTGCGATTTGTCCTCACCGCCAGCCCCTAGATTGCTTCCAACGTCGCAATGACAGGAGAGGGGAGTGAGTATCGTTTTCAAATACACTTTTTACTTTATAATTGGGATCTGTTATTTTTTGTTATTGGCACTAAACTTCCAGTGACTTGTCATTGCGAGGCACGAAGCAATCCCATCAAAAGGTTCTGGGTTCTAGGTTTTGGGTTCTGGAAAACTGCAGTACCGGTTACTTGTCAATACAAACTTGCGATTTGTCCTCTCCCCCAGCCCCTAGATTGCTTCCAACGTCGCAATGACAGGAGAGGGGAGTGAGTATCGTTTTCAAATACACTTTCTACGTTATAAAATGAGTTCTGACTATCTTGTTGTTATTGGGACTATACCCTCGGCGACTTGTCATTGCGAGGCACGAAGCAATCTCTTCTTAAGGCGCTGATTCGCTAAGGTTCTAAGGCACTAAGCTTATGAATTTCCCAATATTCTCTTGGGGTTACAGTCTTAGTTTCTTTATATGTTGGGAATGTAAAATCTGTGGTGTTCCCGGTTATTACAAAATTTGCCAAACATTCGTCTGCAAGTTCTAATATCTTGTTATCGTCTAAATCGGAAATTAATTCTAATCGGATTTTCGGATTAAACATTTTTGCTTTAGTTTCTATTTCTACAAGTAAAACTTCTGCTCTTGCAAAAAAATCTTGAAATTTAGCAAACTTTTCTCTTCTTAATACGTCATAGTATTCCGCCATTAATTCTTCGGAAACATACATCTCTATTTTGTCACCAATAAAAAGTTCGTTTATAATTGTATAAGGATAACTTTTTTGAATTAATGATGAAATAATTACATTGGTATCAATTACGATTCTTTGCATCTTTTCTAACTGCTTTTACTTCGTCTGTAATTTCATCCATTGTCATTTTAGAAAGACCATATTTTTCAGCAAGTTTTATACACTTACTTAAATTTTGGCGGGTTAATTCTTTACTTACAATGTCTACAAAATCAGTGAAATTCAGTTTACTCTCTTTAATCCCGAATTTGTTAAATTCTAAATCGGATATGGATATACTTAATGTTTTCATTTTTTTAATCTTTTTTCAAAATTACAAAAATAATTTTATTTTTTAGTCTGGTGTTTTGGGTTCTAGGTTCTGGGTTTTGGGTTTTGGAAAACTGTAGTACCGGTTACTTGTCATTGCGAGGCACGAAGCAATCCCATCAAAAGGTTCTGGGTTCTAGGTTTTGGGTTTTGGAAAACTGTAGTACCGGCGATTTGTCATTACATACTTGCGATTTGTCCTCTCCCCCAGCCCCTAGATTGCTTCCAACGTCGCAATGACAGGAGAGGGGAGTGAGAATCGTTTTCAAATACACTTTTTACTTTATAATTGGGATCTGTTATTTTTTGTTATTGGCACTAAACCTCCAGTGACTTGTCATTGCGAGGTACGAAGCAATCCCATCAAAAAATTCTGGGTACTGGGTTCTGGGTCTTGGGTTCTAGGCCCTAGGTTTTGGAAAACTATAGTACCGGCGATTTGTCATTGCGAGCTTGCGGTTTGTCCTCACCGCCAGCCCCTAGATTGCTTCCAACGTCGCAATGACAGAAGAGGGGAGTGAGTATCGTTTTCAAATACACTTTTTACGTTATAAATGAGTTCTGACTATTTTATTGTTGTGGGCACTAAACTTTCGGTGACTTGTCATTGCGAGGTACGAAGCAATCTCATCAAAAGGTTCTGGGTTCTAGGTTTTGGGTTCTGGAAAACTGCAGTACCGGTTACTTGTCAATACAAACTTGCGATTTATCCTCTCCCCCAGCCCCTAGATTGCTTCCAACGTCGCAATGACAGGAGAGGGGAGTGAGTATCGTTTTCAAATACACTTTCTACGTTATAAATGAGTTCTGACTATTTTATTGTTGTGGGCACTAAACTTTCGTTGACTTGTAATTCCGGGGAACGAGGACACGAGCGATAGCGAACTGGCTTAGCAATCTGTTTTTAAGGTACTGAGGCGCTAAGGTTCCAAGTTTAAAATGTGTACAATGACATTTTGAAAAATGATTACTGAACACCAATTACTGATCATTGATTTCTGAACACCGACCTCTGAACACTGCCTTCTGAACACTGCCTTCTGAACACTGCCTTCTGAATACTGAACACTGACCACTGTTTTTGGATTGTCTCTATTTGCTTTTTGCAGATGCTTATTCTATTTTAGAACCTGTCTATTTGCTTTTGGATTATCTCCATTTGTTTTCTGCAGGTGCTTATTCTATTTCGGAACCTGTCTATTTGCTTTTGGAATAACGTTGTTCGTTTTCTACATAAGGCTATATGCTTTTGTAACCTCCTTGTTTGCTTTTGGCATAACGTTGTTCGTTTTCCGTAGGTACTTATTCTATTTTGGTATTCCATTTCGGATTTTCCGTAAATGAAGATCTACCTTCGGTAGGTCAAGACGGAATTTCTGCAAGTATTTATAAAGCTTCCTTAAGTAAGGATAAACCTTCCGTAATACAAGAAATAATTTCGGTAGATCACAATTAAGCTTCGGTAAGTACTTGTTGGGCTTCGGACTATCCTTATTGTCTTTCCATATGCCCCCTCCTAAAATTACTTGACACTTTTTGTTGTTAATTACTAATTTTTTATGTCAACTAATTTTTTATTTCTTATGTAATATTACATTATTTTTAACCACATAGAAAAATCATAAATAAAAAAATTAAAAGTCGTTTTACTCTACAAAAGAAATCATAGTGTTCTAACTTCCAATTTACTTCTGAGTTCTACTTGGTAATTACATTATTTTTAACCACATAGAAATCATAATTAAAAAAAATAAAAGTCGTTTCACTCTACAAAAGAAATCATAGTGTTCTAACTTCCAACTTCATTCTGAGTTCTACTTTGTATTTGCACTATTTTTAACCACATAGGATAATCCTAAATAAAAAAAATAAAAGTCGTTTCACTCTACTAAAGAAATCATAGTGTTCTAACATCCAACTTCATAAGGCTTTATGCTTTTAAAACTTCTCTATTTGCTTTTGACATAACGTTGTTCGTTTTCCGTAAATCCACAACTTACAACTTTAAACTTACAACCAAAATCAATTCCCAATTGCTCGGTAAACAAATCCAATTTTTTCTAGTTGCGCTCCATTTAGGATGTTTCTTCCATCAAAAACAAAGGCTGGCTTTTGCATGTTATCGTAAATGCGCTGCCAATCGTAAGTGATAAATTCATCCCATTCGGTTAAGACTGCAATGGCATGTGCATTATGGCATGCTTCGTAAGGATCTTCAAAGGAGGTCGCTTTTTTGGCATTTTCTTCGGAAGCTCGGGTTTCTAAGTAATCTAAATCGGCAAGGATTTTTTTTCTAGTAACTTTTGGGTCGTATACTGCAATATCAGCTTGTTCGTTAAGTAATTCGTCTGCCACATAAATTGCAGCGGATTCTCTGGTATCGTTCGTGTCTTTTTTGAAAGCCCAACCTAAGAAAGCAATTTTTTTATCGGAAATGGTATTGTATAATGTTTTAACAATAGTTTTCGAAAATCGTCTTTTTTGGTGGTCGTTCAAGATAATGACTTGTTCCCAATAATCTGCTACTTCTTGTAAACCATAGGATTTGGCAATGTATACTAAATTCAAAATGTCTTTTTGGAAACAAGATCCACCAAAACCTACCGAGGCTTTTAAGAATTTTGGTCCTATACGGCTGTCCATTCCTATTGCTTTGGCTACTTCATCAATATTAGCACCAGTAACTTCACACAATTCGGATAAGGCGTTGATGGAAGAAATACGTTGTGCCAGAAAAGCATTGGCCGTTAATTTGGACAATTCGGAAGACCAAAGGTTGGTTGTTACAATTTTATCTTTAGCCACCCAGTTGGCATAAATTTCTACTAAAGCTTGCACTGCTTTTTGTCCTACTTCTGATGGGTCACCACCAATTAATACTCGGTCAGGATTTAGTAAATCTTGAACTGCGGTTCCTTCGGCAAGGAATTCTGGATTGGAAAGTATTTGAAACTGTACTCCATTACCAGTATTGTCCAGTATGTTTTTTACCGCTTCGGCAGTACGCACCGGAAGGGTTGATTTTTCGACTATGATTTTATCTTCTTTTGCAATAGAAGCAATTTGTCGGGCACATAATTCAATGTATTTTAAATCGGCTGCCATACCTTTTCCAGAACCGTAGGTTTTGGTTGGCGTGTTTACCGATATAAAAATCATTTGTGCTTCGTCTATAGCCTTATCCACATCGGTGGAGAAAAATAAATTTCTGTTTCTTGCTTCGGCGACTACTTCTGCTAATCCTGGTTCGTAAATGGGTATGTTTTCTACATTTTTATCATTCCAAGCTGCAATGCGTTCGGTATTTAAATCTACCACCGTTACTTGAATATGAGGACATTTTTGGGCAATTATTGCCATAGTAGGTCCTCCTACGTATCCTGCGCCTAGGCAGCAAATTTTTGTGATATTCATTTTTTTTTGTTTTAAAACCTTAATTTCAATCACTAGATTGCTTTCTTCATCGCAATTATGAGAGGAGTGCGAGAATAGTGATTAAGAAGATTTTTTTTGTAAAGGTACTGAGAGACTAAGGTGCTAAGATTCTAAGGTTTTTTTGGTGCTATTTTTATTATGAGGCGTTGTGAGAAACGTGGCAAAGCAATTTTTTTGTAAAGGTTCTTGGTACTGGGTTCTAGGTCTTGGGTTCTGACTTTCTTAGTATGGAATTTTGAACTTCTAACTTCTTACTTCTTACTTCGTACCTCGTCTTCTACTCCACCGTTACCGATTTCGCTAAGTTTCGCGGTTGATCCACATTACAACCTCTATTTACCGCAATATAATACGACAATAATTGTAAAGGGATTGTAGTAATTAATGGCGAAAGTGCGTCGGAGGTTTCTGGAATTTCAATTACGTGATCTGCTAGTGCTTTTACTTGGGTGTCGCCTTTGGTAACTATAGCAATTATTTTTCCGCTTCTGGCTTTTATTTCTTGAATGTTACTTACCACTTTGTCGTAATGCCCTTGTTTAGGAGCGATAACTACAATTGGCATTTTTTCATCAATTAAAGCAATTGGCCCGTGTTTCATTTCGGCAGCAGGATAACCTTCTGCATGAATATAGGATATCTCTTTTAATTTTAATGCTCCTTCTAATGCTACTGGGAAATTGTATCCTCTACCTAAGTAAAGACAATTTGGTGCATCTTTATATATTACAGCAATTTCTTTTGCAATAACATCCGAACTTGTTAACACTTCGGTAACTTTTTCCGGTATTGCTTCTAATTCTTGAAGGTATAAATGTAAATCGGAATTGGAGATAGTACCTTTGGCTTTAGCCAAACGAAGCGCCAACATAGTTAACACCGTAATTTGTGTAGTAAATGCTTTAGTAGATGCTACTCCAATTTCTGGTCCTGCATGGGTGTAAGCACCAGCATGCGTTTCTCTAGAAATAGAAGATCCAACCACGTTACATACTCCAAATACAAAAGCACCTTTTTCTTTAGCCAATTTTATTGCAGCTAAAGTATCTGCAGTTTCTCCCGATTGGGAAATAGCAATCACAATATCATTACTATTTATAATCGGATTACGGTATCTAAATTCGGAAGCGTATTCTACTTCAACCGGGATTCGTGCAAATTCTTCAATTACATATTCTGCCACTAATCCAGCATGCCATGAAGTGCCACATGCAATTATTAGTATTCTTTTAGCATTAATGAATTTATCCAAATTATCTTCCACTCCTGCCATTTGAATTAATCCTTCATTGGCATGCAATCTTCCTCTAAAGGTGTCCTTTATTACATTGGGTTGCTCGTAGATTTCTTTAAGCATAAAGTGGTCGTAACCGCCTTTTTCAATTTGCTCCAGATTCATTTGTAATTCCTGAATGTAAGGAGCTACCAAGGTATCGTCTTTAATTTTTCTGATTTTTAATGGTTTGTGCAAACGTACAATGGCCATCTCCTCATCTTCTAAATAAATCGCATTGGAGGTATATTCAATAAATGGAGAAGCATCGGAAGCAATAAAATACTCCTTTTCTCCAACGCCAATTGCTAACGGACTGCCTAAACGGGCTACTATAATTTCGTTAGGTTTGTTCTTGTCAAAAACACAAATGGCATACGCACCCACCACTTGATTTAAAGCAACCTGAACTGCTTTACCTAGTTTTAATTGGTGTTTTTTCTGAACCTCTTCAATTAGATTGATCAAAACCTCGGTATCGGTATCCGATTTAAAGGTGTATCTTCTTTGCTCTAATTCTTTTTTTAAAGGTGCATAATTCTCAATAATTCCATTGTGAATGATACACAAATTTCCCGAATTGGATTCGTGTGGATGGGAGTTTACATCATTTGGGATACCGTGTGTAGCCCATCTGGTGTGACCAATACCAATGGTACCCGAAGGAATTATTTCTGAGGAAGATAATTCTTCTAAATCGGAAACTTTACCTTTCGTTTTGGAAACTTTTATATCCGTACCATCATAAAGCATGATTCCCGCACTGTCATAACCCCGATATTCTAAACGTTTTAATCCTTTTATTACAATTGGATAGGCTTCCCGATGGCCAATATAACCTACAATTCCACACATATATTATTAATTATTATAAAATTCCTTTCCCAAAAATTTTGAAACTAATAACTTCCAAAATAAATTTGGGAGTAGAAATAAAATTTCTATAAAATAACCGTTTTGGTTCTTTTATTAAACGTGGCAACCATTCTAATCCAATTTTTATCCAAAAAGGACTTGCTCTTTTTACATTGCCGGCATAAAAATCAAATACCGCACCTATAGAACAAATTACTCTGGCATTTATTTTTTCTTTGTTGTGAAATACCCATTTTTCTTGTTTTGGTGCAGTCATACCAACAAATAAAATATCCGGTTGAAAGGAATTTATTTCCTGTAACATTATTTCATTCTCCTTTTCCGAAAAATTAGATTTAAAAGGAGGACTAAATGTTGCTACATTACAATTTGGAAATTCTATTGTGATACGTTTTTTAATTTTGGACAAAGTTTGATCACTTGCACCTAAATAAAATATTTTAAAATTATCTTGATTAGCTATATTTAAAAAATGTAAATGCACATCAGCACCTGCAATTTTTTTAATTTTTTTTCCTAAAAGAAATTGAGATGCCCAAACAATCCCTATTCCATCTGGCAATAGAACATTAGAGTTTTTTAATGATTCTTGAAAAACAACTTCCTTTTTAGATATACAATAACTATGGGGATTTATTGTGTTAATTATAATTTTTCTATCTAACTCAACCTTAGACAAGTCATTGATGTAAATATTAAAGCCTAATAGGTTTATCATTTTATTTAATTTTTAAAATTTTACTGAGCCTAATTTGCGTTTATTTTCAAACTAAAGAATTGAAAAGATATTATGTTACTTAAATTAAATTAAAAAAACATTAGTTTAGTAAATTGAAAACTTGTACCGCTTTTTTTAAATACAAATGTTATCTCGTAATTTAAAAAAACTATTATATTTATTATTATTTTTGAATTAGTAGTTAAATGCTAGAAAAGATTTATACAAAAAGTAAAATCTAAAATTAACTTTTTGTTAATTTCCTTGATTAATTAAAACAGTAAAATTATTTTAATATTATCTCCTTGATTTTGTTTACTAGTCGAGAAAGTATGCCCATTTTCCGTTTCAATGCTTTTTGATATTTTTCATTAATTTCAATAACTTCTGGAAAGTCAAAATTTGTATTATTTGAAATATCAAAATCTGTTAAATATCGATTGTTAATTCCTATAGTGTTTGTGGCGTTTATATCGAAACCATTATTGTTTATTTTTGAAATTTTAGGAAATAAAACCAAACCTTTTTTTGTAAAAATATAATAAGTCCATCGAATGGACCAGGAATCTAAATTGCCATTCATCTGTTTTTCTAGCATGTCGTTCACATCAGAACCTAATTGAGAAAACTCTTTTTTTAATTTAGAATTTGACTTGAAACTTACGTAATCTTTTAAATCCCAATCAACTTCCTGCCATCGGTCTTCCCAACTCGCCCAGCCCCATGGCCAATGCCTATTTAGAAAATAAGAATCATATTCGGTTGTCTTACACTTTAAATTAAAAGCATACCCTGAAATGGAAAATACTTTTTTCTTTTCCTGATATTCATCTAATCCTGCATTCATATAGTCCAAAAAATTAGTACTTGTAATCAAGTCATCTTCAAGTACTATAGCCTTGTGATACTGAGCCATCACTTCACTTACTCCATTAATTATCGAAGTGGCTAATCCTTTATTGATCTCGGATTCATGTATTTGAATCGATTTAAATCCCAAAATGGTTTTTAAGTAACTTCTAATTTCAGTAACTACACTTTGGTCCTCTGATGTTTTAGCTCCATCTGAATAAATAATTAATTCACTTTGTAATGCTAAGTTGTTTGCTGCCAATGCTGATACTGTACGCTGCAATGTTTCTAATCGTTTATAAGTGAATAAAACTACAGGTGCTAATTTGCTCATTGTATCTAAATTTAATTTATAGAGTATAAAAAGGAGTTAATATATATTATAATTATTAACAAAATATGATTTTAAAAGAAGGTTATTTTATTATTCAAAAAGTTAACATAAGAAATATTTAAATAAAATTATTACTATTTTTTTTGTTTAATTAATATTATGGGAATTATCTCTTCTTTTTAAAATTGTTTTTCTCTCCCTATAATCTAATTTATTTTGGTAAAAAAAGATGCATTAAAACAAAACTTTTCTGAAATTATTATACTATAATTAAATTTTTACTTTTTTTAAGAGAACAATACAAATAATATTACTTCAACATAATTTTTAAAATTGACTAGTCCTAAATAATTGCCTTTAAAATTTTATCTGAATGTTATTATTTTTATAAAAAATCTATTGAACATAAATTATATAATATTTTCGGTTAATAAATAACTATATTGGTAATCCAAAAAAGCTATCAAAGCTTTTACATTGCATGCAATACTAGGATTCAAATTATCTGCGAATTGAATTTATCAATATCCAATTTTATCAAATGATTTTAAATAAATTAAATATTTTTTACTTAATATTTTCTGAATATTATAAAAAAACATTTATTACTAAGATTGTTAAATACTTATATTAAGATTTTCTTAACTGACTGTGTAATCCTAGTTGAATTGTAAATTAATGAAATAACTATTAAATATTGTTTTATTACTTTAAATCTTAAATAAAAATTGAATGAATAAATTGATGTTGTTATTATTGAACTAGCTCTGAATAATTAAAAAACTTTTATAAATAGGTAATCGAAAACATAAACTAGATTAATTATATTCACTAATGGGTTTTCTTTTCGAACTTTGGATTTATTCTTCTAACAAAATTTGAATTAAAAACATTAAAATAGGTTTAATCAAATAATATAAATTTAGGAATATTATGAAACAATTAATGACTGTAAGTTTGCCTTATTTAACTGATTCCTATACATAGAAAGTTAACATTGAGTAAAAACCAACAATACGTAAAAGAAGTTAAAATATCTTCATTAAAAAAGATTTTAAACATTAAAACTATTTATATTTTTATATGATATGACTTCTAAATAGCTTTTTTTTTCAAAATCTTTATATATGAGTTCAAATTCAGCTCCATTATTTGGAAAAGCGGATAGATTCATTTTTATTGTAATCATTCTAGGTACATTTTTATATCTCCTACCTATATTATCTAAAATTGGAGAACCAAAAGAGAAAATAATGTGAGGACATATTTTAAAATCCCCGAAAACCTTTTCAAAAGGGGCGTTATTTGACACAACAGTGAACCCGAGCTTTTCAATAATTAAAATAGAATTTTTACTTTCTCTTCTGTGAGCATAATAAAATATTTTTTTATTGGAAAATTTATTATGTAAATTAGTTAAAATTAAAAGATAGTCATTAAAATCGACTACTGTCTTATGAAATCTTTTAGTCTCATAAATTGATGAGCCCAAAATAATTATACTACTTTCATCTAATCCCAAAGTATTATTTTCTATAGCTTCTTTATAGTTAATTATAGTATCGATGCCGAAAAAGGGAAGATTATATTTTGTGAAATAAATTATTTTTTTTGGAAATTTTAACATGTTCCTTCTATGATAAATTGAGCTTAAAATTGGATATAATGAAATATATTTCTTCCTCTGTCTTTGAATAATTACTGAAAAGCTCGCATTTCCATCATCTAATATAAATAGATTTTCCGGTGTTAGAATATTATATGCCAAGTTAACTGAATCTGAATTATAAATAGGCGAAAATAATCTAACTTTATATTTTGATAAATTAATTAATTGATTGGTAAAATTAAGAACGTTATTTGATCTAATGAAAAATGAATTTACGATAGACCATTCACTTATTATAAAAACATCATCAAAAATGGCCTTTTCTTTCAGTTCATTAATCCATTCATTTTTTGTAATGGAAAATTCAAGAGGAACAAATATAAATAATAAAGATTCTTTATTTATAATTTTAAAAAAATCAATGGCATTAATTATTCCGTGTAATTGGTGCTCCGTATAAATAAGAAAAATATTTTTCATTTATGAATGAATTTTTAAGTTTTTTTGTTGGTTTGATTTTAAAAACAATAATAAATACAAAATAAAATCCCATCCCATTGGTAAAAATATTTCTTCAACCATACCATAGGAGATTATAACGACTAAAAATAAATAATGAAAAAAATATTTGCTAAAGAATACGATTCTATATAGAAATACAATGGATATTAAAATAAATCCAATAATAGTTGTATAATTATAATTTAGTAAAAACATATTGTATACTCTATCAAGATCACCGAAGTACACATAACTTAAAGGGTACCCCCAAAAAAATAAATCTCCTGATAAATTAGAAAAAAAATCAAATTGAATAACACCACGAGAATCAGATAAATAGGAATCTAAAGATAATTTATTTTCAATATTAATAAAAATTTGAAATAAAAATAAAAAAATAACTATTAGTAATATTGGTAAAAATGATTTCAAATAAGATTTTTTAAATTTACTAACCATTGGTAGAAATAAAATAATAATCGCAGCAAATATTCCTATTCTACTTTGCTGAATAAAAATTAATCCTATATTTATTGTGCCAAAGATTAAAATTTTTCGATAATTCATTCTTTCTAAATAAATCCCTAAAATTACATATGTAAGGAGATATATGTTCAAAACTATTGAAATTGTATTGGAAGATGAAACATAAAAAACATTTTCATCAAAGCCAGGTCTATCAATAAAACTAGGCAATTTGGAAAAGTAAACAACAATAAAGTAAATATAAGAAATTATTATCAAATATTCTAACTTAGACTGAATATTACGGATTTTTTTTACTTGTATATACGAAATATAACCCGTTAAATAATAAAAGGGTATACTCCAATGTAGACCTTTGTAAAAAACAACTATAAATGACAATAAAAATAATGAAATTGAAAAAAATAAAGGTTTCCATTCATGCTTTATATTTTTTTTTAATATCCAACCTATAACAATAATAATATTTGAAGATAGAAATATTATCTTGAGAGGAACATTATATGATATAGGAAGTACATATAATAACAATGGAATAACCAAATAAATTGAAATAAAAAAAAAATCTTTAAAATCTTTCATTTGAATAGAATTAATGGAATTTATTTTCTTTGAAAAGTCTATCATAATGATTTACATCTCGACTTTTAAATTTTTTAGCTGGACTACCACCTACAATTGCAAAATCTTCTACATCACTTACTACAACTGAACCAGCTTGAATAATAGCTCCCTCACCAATAGTTACTCCACCTAAAATTATTACTCTCGATCCAACCCAAACATTATCCTTTATATTAATATCTTTGTTAACAAAAGTTGAACCATAAGGAAGATGGGAACCATTATCATAATCATGAAAAGAAGTTAATATCAAACAATTTTCACCTGAATGAAAATTATCTCCAATTAGAACCTCCCCCCCACCTTTAATAATCATACCATTAAAATTTGGATTTAGATTCAAGATTGTGTTACTACTTAAAAATGTCTTTCCACCTATAAATAATTCTGATTTATGACTTTTAACAATTACGAAATTGTAATATTTATAAAAAAAATTATATTTGATTTTATAAAAAAAATTGGGAATGAAAATTATTAATTTATATATATGTCGTAGTAATTTCATTGAGAATTATTATAAATCGATTAAACTTGAGTTATTTATAGCTTTTTTGATATAGATTATTATACTTAATAGTTCTTTAAAATTTAAAATTATAAATATTAATAAACTAATGTAGGATGCATAGGAAACATTGAAGGAAAGACTAAAAATTAAGACAAAATAAGGGATAAGTAATCTAACAGGTAAAAAGCCATTAAATAATTTTATGAAATTATAATTTGAAATAATTTTATATACATAATAAGTGCTCAAAAGTCCAAAGATGAAATAGCTTATCATTGTTGATAGAATCACATATTCCATTTTAACATTAAAAACACGAATCAAAAGAAAACTAACTAATATATTAATAAATAATGATAATATAGAAATTAAGCTTAGTAACTTTTCTTTATTTTTAGCCATAAGAAATGATGAAAAGGTGAAAGAATTTGAAATCATCATAATCGAAATTACAGACATATTTAATGTAGGTAATGATGCTTTCCACTTTGGAAAAAAATCTAAACAAAAAGGAAAAAAAACAATTGCTAAAAAAAGCAAAAAATAGCTAAAAGTTATATAAATACTATTTATTTTCTCTATTGTCAAAAGTGTTTCGGTATTATTATTGGAATTTAATTTATCCAATATTTTTGGAGTAAAAAGAAATGTTAATGCTTGTAAAAATAATAAAATAGCATTTGCAAGAGAAAATGAAAAGGAAAAAAATCCAAAATCTGCAACACTATAGTAATAACTTATAAAAGTCCTTGTTGTTATTAATATCATTCCAAAACTAGAAATATACATAAATAAATATAATGCCTTAACAATTATTTTTTTGCATGCATTTAAAGAAAACTTAAATTCAAAAGGTAACTGACGTTTAAAAATAAATAGTAACAAAGGAATAAAATCACCTATCAAATATGTTAATAAAATTATGTATAATAAATTCTCTTTTGGAGCGATAAATACTGATATAAAAACTAAAAAAGGTCTAAAAGATTGTTGAAAAGCTACTTCAAAAAGTTTATTTTTAAATCTATAAATTGTTAGGAATAAAATGTTAAAGTGTCCAATAATAGCAATAATTGGTACAAATAAAATGTAACTATTTATATTGTATTTTTTGAAATAATCGATATCTATAAAAAAAAACAAAAAACTTAATATAATTACCAACAAAGAAATAAAAAAAATTAGTAAAATTGAATTTGAAACAATTTTACTTATTTCTTTTTCATTTGTTTTGCTTTGCACAAGCAAAACAGTTGTTGAATGTGTAATTCCGAAATTAATTGTAGACAAATAACTTATTAACAATAATATAAATCCATAAACACCAAAATAATATGGTCCAAGATTAACTGCTATATAAATAGATGAGATAAACTGCAAAAAATAAGTTAAATATCTAGAAGATATATATAGGAATATTTTATTTGAAAATATTTTAAGAATTTTTTTCATATTTATGTAAATCCAAATGATGATTAAATTGTTGTTTTTTTAATACCAAATCTGATATTTTAAGATTTTTAAATTTTTTAAATTTAATGAAAATTATCTTTAAAAAATTGAAACTAATTTTAAAACATTTAAAAATATTACATCAAAATCAATGGGCAAAAAATTGACTAATTACTTTATTTGATTGGTTTTATAGTATTTAAACTTTTAGTGCCGTTTTTAACGATACAATATTTATTAACTAATACACCTGAGGTTATTCTAATTCTAAAAAAAGTTTATTAAAATTCAAATTATTTTAATCATAAAAATTGACATCTATTAATTTACAATTTTAGATTATTTAACTATTTCTTTTTTTTGATTTATTCTATTATCAGTAACTCAAAGCTATGCCTCATTCAAAGTTAATTTATTTAAGCTTCATCAAGATAGTTTATTGACCCAATACTAATAAATAATTAGTCCCAAGAAATTTATAAAAATTCTTTGTTATAATTAATTCAAGTTGCTAGTTAATTGATTTGTTTAATTGAAGTCCAAAGACAAACAATGTTAGTTTTATTAGAAATCCTTCTAATGTTATAGCATGAATTGTTCTTGGAAACATTTTTTTGATGTCACTTATCGTTGTTTCTACTCTTTTTCTCATTTTTAGTTTTTCATTTTTTTGTTCTAAAGTATCCGTTCTTTTAGCATTTGATTTGCGTTGAATCTTTAATAAAACACATTTTCTTTCCAATGCAATATCTTCTAAAACATAATCGGTATAAGCACTGTCACCATATAATGATGCTTCTGCTGGTAATTTATCAATCATTTTTCCTATTGCTTTTGCATCGCCTGTTTTTCCAGGTGTAAAATGAAATGCTATTGGAATTCCATCTTTTGTGGTAAGCAATTGTACTTTAACGCCATAAAAATAATTTCGCATACTTGCGGTATAACCTCGCCACTTTTCTTCTTTAAGAATTTTGCAATTTGCAATCCTCATATTATTACATACTGCAACGGGAAACGAATCTATAATATAATGCATCTCGCAACAAAATTCTTTAAAATAAGAACTTACCATTTCAAATAACTCATAAAGTAAACTCCCAATTTTATGTAATCGTCTGTTAAATCTACTTTTATCTAGCATATCTGGAATAAATCCATACTGCTTCATAAATTTAATAGCGGAACAATGATTGCCATAAAAACTTGTTGATGATACAATTGCTGTTAAAATAATTTCACTATCACTTACTCGTCTTCTTATGTCGTCTTTGTGCTCAATTCCTTGTAAAATATCATCGATTAAACAAAAAATTGATATAATTTTGTCTTTGCTAAGCATTGGTTTTGTTTATTGGTTCGCAAAACAAATTTACTTAACCTTTGCTTTTCTTTTTCTATACTTTTTAAACTAGCAACTTGAATTAATTAATAAGAACAATTCCTTCTTCATAAAGAATTCCATTCTAAAAAGGTTCATTAGGTTCAAAATTTTTAGTTTATATTTTCAAATATTTATTATATCTCCTTCAATCATCGTTTTATAAAATGGTAACATTTTAATTTGCTCTTCAATTTTCATCAATTTAGTTGGTGAATTTAAGAATGCTTCTACTTGCTTGTATAAACCAGGTTTAAATCTTTTATCTAATTCATCTTCTAATTCAATTTGTTCAATTTTGATGCTCCCTCTTCTTTGAACAAATAATTGTTCCATAGGTTTCATTATATATCTATTCTCTGTAGTTAAAAATTCAACCCACCATCTACCCGCAGATTCCCAATTTGCATTATATGAAAATAGAGCATTTTTATCTGAAATACCTGCTCCTGAAAAAATTGTTCCATTTGGATGCCATGATTGCCCCCCTTTTACAAAGCTCTTTAAAACATAAGGATTTCCTCCAATATAAAAGGCCAAATCAATTACGTGTGATGAGTTTTGAATAAACCATTGACCAAGCACTCCCTCATTTTTAACAAGATCTTTTATTATGTGACCCCATTCGGTAAATTCAAAATTGAATGAAGTTACTCCACCATCTAGCTCAATAAGATCTCGTACAGTTAAAGTTGAAGAAAAAAACCTTCTGTTGTAAGCAATATAAATATTGGCTTTATTTTCAATTGCCAAATTATTTACACTTTGAATATCTTCGAAATCTAAGCCACCTGGTTTTTCTACAAGAATATTTTTAAACCCTGAACTTATCAATAATTTAGCAATTGTTCCTAATATATTTTCATTAACAGTTACAATAACTTTATATAAACTTAAATTTATTAAAGTGTTATTTTTTATCCAATTTTCGATACCTCCTAAAACAACTTTTGTATTAATTTCTTCTTCAAATTTAAGTGCCCCATTTCTAGTATTTCCTATAGTAATAAAATTTATATTTTGATGTTTTAAAATTTTCGCATATTCAATAGCCATAGGCCCAGCGCCCAATAAAAGTATTTTAGTTTCTTTATTCATTATTAATCAAAATTTTATGTAAAAGGGTAGTAATTAAATTTATTTTCAGTATGAGTATTGATGAATTCAAGTAATGAATCTAAATAAGTTAAATGAATTTTCATACTTTCCTCATATAACGGAAGTGAACAGCTGTCTTTCTTTAATAAATCCTGAACCAAAATAGTAGTTAGTTGACTTTGGAAAGGAATTTCAAATTTTATTTCTTCCCATTTCCAATCATTTTCAGATTTTGAAATTAATACCTTCCCTTCTGATTCTTTAGATATAAAATGTAAATTATCGTTAAAACCCTGAACTATAATTGGAGAGTTACCTTTTGATTCACAATTGAAAAACCCTTGTGTTCCATTTTTAAAATTAACTTGAAAAAATCCGTTTAACTCATAAAAACCATCTCTCTTACTAGAAATTAGTTCGTTATCTAAAAATTGAGTATCTGTATCATAGTCAGAACTGTTGTTCAGGTATGACATATGGTCTAAATAATGAATAAGATTTGTAACTAAACCATATTGACTCCCAGAAACTATATATTTAAATTTACTTCCGTTAATAGATGTTTTAATATCTTTATAAAAGTCCATCATACGCATAGGGCAATTTACATATGCTTTAATATTTTGTTTTTTTAATAAATCATTAATAGTTATATAATCTTCTTTTCTGTTGAATAATATTTTTTCAAAAATGATACTATTAACCTTGAAATTATTTAATAAATCCTCAGTAACACTTGCTCTCACATTTGAAGATGTAGCAATTATGACAATATCTAGTTTCGAATTAATATTAATGTTTCTTATTGACTCAACATAGGTTACAATATTATTATCTATAATTGTTATTGAGTCATATCGTTCTTTAGCAATTTCTAAGGACTTTTTACTAGGGTCTATAACATAAATATCTAGTGAATCCTCTATGCTTTTTAAAGCTTGAAGATGTCTACTCCCTAATTGACCGGCTCCTATAATAAATATTTTTTTCATATAAATTCTGTATATTATTAATCTGCTATGCCAGTTACGGCAACATTATGTCTCAATTTCCAGTTACCGTCTGCGTCTTTACCCCATAAATGTGGAGATCTAAACTTATCACACAATTCATGGAAATATTCTGGTTCCATTCCGATGTATTCCATGACATCATTGAAATATCTATCTGGAAACTCCCCATCAAAACGATTAACCAATGCAACTCCTTCTTGTCTTGTTAAATGCCTATTTCTGATTTCTTGGGCTGCATCATAAGATGCTCTACCAATTCCAAATTTTATAAATGTTGTATAGAAATGTAAATCGTCAATTTTATCATCTATTCCACTATACTTACTAAACGTTCCTTGTGTTCTGTGTGGTCTCGCTTTAAAACCAGTATTTTCAACCGCATAATAGTACACCTCTTGTGGTGTCCACTTAAGATAATAACCAAGGTAATGTACCTCAATATTTGCTTTTTCTAAATCTTCAATTTTGGGAGGCAAAAAAGCCATTAAATCACTTAATCTTACATCATATTTTTCCATTAATTCTTTAATGGAAACACCAGCCAAAAACACTTCGTCTAGATGTTCAAAACTGAAATACGATTTATCTCTTAAAGAAGTCATGTTGTCAGCTAATGGATTCCCATATTCCGCTTCATTTTCTCCGTAAAAGATCAAATTGATTCCATGTTGAGCTGCAATTTTTGGGGCAAGATTTTTTTGCCCCAAAATAAACGTTTGAAAAGGATGTAATAAATTTTCAATGGACAATTTAGTCAGCAACTTCATTACTTTACCATTACGATAGAAGGAAATATTATCAAAACCACTATCTAACCAATTTCTCCAATTTTGCAAACCATAATCGGTATACAATATAGGAGGCCAAGTTACAGTAAGAGGATTCATATTATATTTATATTTCAAAACATGAGCTTGATAAGCACTGTCTTTACCACCACTCCCAGGCACTAAACAATCGTAAGATCCATCATTTTTGCGGTGTTTATCTAAGAGTTTTACTAATTCTTCTTCCCGCATCCCCCAATCGATATTGTCTTTGATTTCAGCAGTTCTACATGCATCACAAACACCATCTTCGTCGAAATTCATGGTTGTTTTTTTACTGTCTTTGGTATGTTTGAATTCAACTGCTGAAGTAGGCCGTTGATTAGACATTACGCATTTAGTACAATATACAACCTCTTCAGGCAATCCAAAATATGCCTCTAATTTTTTATTTTCTGACATCATAATAAGTTATTAATTAAAGCCCAATTTTTATATATAGAAATTCCTTTTTCTGCACTTTTCTCAGGATGAAATTGAGTTGCAAAGATATTATTTTTTAAAACTGATGAACAAAATTCAATTCCATCATAATTTGTAAGAGTCAAAATACAAGAATCATCATTAGGTTTCACATAATATGAATGAATAAAATACATAAAATCATTAATATCTAAGTTTCTTAATGCTGAATTACCCCATTCTTGTTTATTACTGAAAATAGTATTCCAAGCAATGTGTGGCACCTTAATTTTTCGTTCTTCAAAACTTTCAGGAAATCGTTTAATTATCCCTGAAATTAAATCTAAACCTTTACCTGCTCCAAACTCCTCACTTTCAGTAAACAATAATTGTTGTCCTAAACAAATTCCAAAAATGGGCGTCCCTCCTTTTACTTTATTTTGTATTGCCGTATCTAAACCAAAAAATTTTAAATTATTCATGGCTTCGATGAAAGCTCCTACACCAGGTAATATTAACGCGTCTGCATTTAATATTTCTTCTCGATCTGAACTTATTTCCGCGTTAATACCAACTGTATCACAAGCTTGCTTAACACTAAATAGATTACCTAGTTGATAATCAATTATTATTACTTTTTTTAAATTATTATCCATTATAATCTGCAATCAATCTGGTTACTTTTTAATCTTCTTTTGACATCTTCTATTGAACAAGGTTCAAATGTATGAAAACTTCTTTTTTGGTTCAAAAACTCTACATTACCCTCTAGATTGGATCCTTGAGATTCATTTTCTTTAATGTAATGATAATGAAAAAGAGAGGAAATCATTGCTGAACTAATATTTCCACTCATTAATACATCAACAACGTGATCTTGCTTACCAGCACCACCATGAGCGATTACAGGAATACCAACAATATTTGTGATTTTTGAAATTAAATCTAAATCATATCCTTGTCCCGTTCCTTCTTTATCAACTGATGTAATAACAATTTCACCCGCACCTAATTCAGCAACTTGTTGTGCCCATTCAAAAACATCAACTCCAGTATATTCTCTTCCATTATCTGTGTAAGCTAAATACTTTCCATTGCTTTCTTTTATTGCTTCTATCGCTACTACAATTGTAGAAGATCCAAACATTCGTGAGGCATCCTTTATTAATTTTGGATTTTTAATTGCAGCAGTATTGAGGCAAACTTTATCAGCTCCAACCCTAAGTACTTCTTTAATATCTGAGATAGAGCGTAAGCCACCACCAACAGTAATTGGAATAAAAATACTTTTTGCTGTTTCAGAAATAATATCATGTAAACTATTACGCTCGTATAGTGAGGCAACTACATCCATAAACATCAATTCATCCGCACCTTGTTCATAATAGAATTTGGCAAAATCAGATGGTTTGCCTAAAACCCTTAAACCCTCTAAATGAATTCCTTTTACAAGATTAGGACCTTTAACATCCAACCTAGGTATTATTCTAACTGTTTTCATTTTTTAAATTAAATTCCGCCAAAGTCCAATCCGCAAGCGTATCAATATCAACACTTCGCTCTTCGGGCATTACTATTTTTTTTACTTTTTTAAAATCTGCAATTTTTGAATTCTTAATTGATTCAATGTTAATTAAATACATTGAACCATTAAAGGCATAAACAGGAGGACAGTCTTGCCTTCTTTCAAAATTTCCAACTTTACTTTTATCTAGATACCCATCATTGTTTTCTTCAAAAAGTGTAAAATAAGGGTTTTCTTTCGCGAATTTTACACTCACTACCATGTCTGTAGTAATGTCAAACTCATTTTTTAAATGAACAAAATCCTCTTGGATTCTAAAAGGAGAAGTGGGTTGAAGTAATAATACTGCATCAAACTTTTGACTCAACTTTTCATAATGATTTATCGCATGTATAATCACATCATAACTTGCTGCGTTATCATTTGACAATTCTTCCGATCGTATAAATGGAATTAATATTCCTTTAGCTTCAGCTATTTTTACTACTTCGAGATCATTTGTCGAAATACACAATACATCTTCATCCTCCATTATATTTAATGCGAAATCAATCGTATATAAAATCAATGGTTTATCCCCTAGTATTTTAGTATTCTTACCTGGTAGACCTTTTGATCCTTTTCTAGCTGGAATTAAATATAAAATTCTCATACAAATTTGATATTATTTATATCATTTTGGGCTTTCTCAAAGTCTTCGTGTTTACCAACATCTAGCCAATATCCAGAAAAAGGAAATGAAATTATTTTTTTATTATTATGAATTAATTCTTCCATTAAATCAGTAGCATTAAAAAATTTATCTTGTGGAATAAATGTTAACATCTCTTTCTTCATTAAATATATACCTCCATTGGAATAATATGTGTAAGTAGGCTTTTCTTTGAAACTTTTGACTTCCCCTTTTTCTGTTTCTAATACCGCATAAGGAATGGTTACTTGATAAGGAATTGTTAGAACTGCTAAATCTGCTTCTTGTTTAATGAATTCTAAAAAGAAATGCTCATAATCAATATTTGTTAATAAATCAGAATTGGTCACTAATATATAGTCGTGTTTGAAATTTCTTACTTGAGACACCGCTCCAATTGTCCCTAGCGGTTCATTTTCCCAAACATATTCTATGTTAATATTCTTTTTTTTTCCGTGACCAAAATAATTTTTTATTTGCTCGCCAAGGTAATTAACTGAAACCCAAAAATCATCTATACCAAACAAAGTTAATCGATCCAAATTATGCTCCATTATTGGTTTATCTCCAACTTTTAATAATGGTTTTGGAGTATTATCGGTCAAAGGTTGTAAACGTTGTCCTCTACCTCCAGCCATTATTACCGCATCGATTGGTAAATAGGATTTGATATGCCTAAAATTAATCACATTAACTACAACATCATTATCGTTTAAAACAGGAATAATTCGAAAATTTTCTTCTCGATATTTAATTATTTTTTGAACGTCATAGTATCCTTTTCTAATGAATCGTGGCTTGGGTTGTATAATTGTATCTATTACACTATCTAAAGTGAAATTATTCAAAAACCCACGTCTTACATCACCGTCCGTGATAGATCCAATTAATTTTTCGTTTTTATCAACTACAAACAATATAGCGTCTAGAGATAAATCATTCAACACACTAAGTGCCTGTTTTATTGAACTCCCGCTTAAAATTAAATGTTCTTTATACGACCTCATTGAATTGTTTAATTTGTTTAATAATTAAATCCGCTGAATTTTGATTATAATAATTATTTTTTCCAGTATAACATTCTCTAACTAAAGCTTTATCAAACGCTTCAATTATTTCTTGTTTACTAAATGGTGCATTTATAACATTATCACTTTGAAGGCGTCCTTTTTGTCTGTCACCTACATTTACGACATATTTGCCAAAAGAAGCGGCTTCAATTATTCCGCTAGAAGTATTGCCAATTAATAATTTAGCATAATACATTGCACTGAAATAGTATTCCTTTCCAAAGTTTTCTATGCATAATACTTGATCTGAAAATTCGTCTTCTAATTGCGCTATTTCTTTTCTAAAAAAAGATCCCATTGTGTCGGCATTTGGCATGGTAATTACTAAAAACAATTTTGATGCTAAATGAGTTAATGCTTTTCTCATTTCATTAGCAAATTGTTTGTTCATTTTAGAATTTACGGTTTCGGGATGAAAAGTTATTAATGCAAAATCTTCATTATATAGTTTAAATTTTTCGTAAAATTCTGTTTTTTCAATTGGTTGATAGCGTTCAATTCCATTTAAACTCAATGAACCTACAGTGAAAACATTATCTTTTTTACCTATTAATTCTATTATACGTTTAGAAAAAATTTCGTTCGCTGAAAAATGTAAACTTGAAGCCAATGTAATTTGATGTCTATAAATATTATCAATCGCTCCTAATGTTGTTTCACCACCATGAAAATGTGCGAATTTTAAATTAAATGGTATTGAAGCTTGAACAGCAGCACACATTTCAAATCGATCTCCTAAACAGAAAACCAAGTCAAATTTATTTTGTTGCCAAAAATCTGCAAATTTCAATGCTGTTAATGCATACGAAGTTGCAATTCCTTGCTCGTCGTCATTTGAAATCAAAGAAGATATACAATGAGTTTTTTTATAGTTCTCTTTTTCAATTTCTGATAACGTATAACCATGACTTTTGGATAAATGAGTACCAAAAGCAATTATTTCAAGATCAAAGTAATCATCATCTTTAATTTTTTTTATTAATGGCAAATAGATTCCATAATCTGCCCTTGAACTTGTTAATACTCCTATTTTCATTTGGCTATCTCAATTAAATCATCCTCATTGAAATCTTTTTGAGCGACTATTCCAATAACATAATCCCATTTCATAGGTGAAATTCCGTTGCCTGGTCTTTTTGTTGTAATATTCAATTCAGAAAAAATTTCACCTTTATTTATTATTGTTTTTGCAACAATACTTTTTCGCGCGATTTCCATGTTTTTTTGTTCAGAGATACTAGGTTCCTTTTTTCCATTTCCAGAAATTGCAATTTCTATATTTCGAATACCAACTACCATTGCAGATAATTCTTCTGGCTCGAGAGAAGCTAATTGATCGGGACCAGGTAAACTTCTATCTAAAGTAAAATGCTTTTCAATGACTTTAGCACCTAGAGCGACAGCTGCTATTGGCACTTCAATGCCTAATGTATGATCTGAATATCCAATTTCAACTTTGAATTTATTTTTTATTTCCAACATAGCTAATAAATTCACATCTTTCATTGGTGTAGGATACTCCGTATTACAATGTAAAATATAAATAGATTTTCTTTTAATTCCCGCAGATAAAAAAACATTTAATGCGTTTTCTATATCGTCAATGGTTGACATTCCTGTTGATATAATTACTTTTGAAAATAATTCTGCTGCTTTTCTTAAATAGGGTAAATTTGTTACTTCTCCCGAGGGAATTTTCACCATTGTCAAACCTAACTCTTTAAGATAAATCAGAGAATCTATATCAAATGCTGTAGAAAAAAAAGAAATATTTTTGTCTCCACAATATGCAATTAATTCAATATGCTGTTCATGTGAAAGTTCTAAATTTTTTAACATTTGCAACTGATTTTCAGTTTTATTTTGTGTGTTTTCAATTTGATAATCAGCTTTTTTTGCAGACTTCGAAACCAAATTTTCTGATTTAAATGTTTGGAATTTTACATAATCAACTCCTGCAGCAACAGCAACATCTATTAGATATTTAGCTAAATTAATATCCCCATTGTGATTTACTCCTGCTTCGGCAATTATTATTACTTTTTCCATATTTAAATAAATCTACTAGGATTTCCAACAATTTTTTTTCCGTCAGGAATGTCTTTTAAAACTACTGTTCCAGCGCCTACAAACACATCATTCCCTATTTTAACTCCTTGTTTTACAACACAATTTGCGCCTATAAAAGATCTTGTGCCAACAATAACGTTTCCTGCTAAAACTGCTCCAGGTGCTATATGGACACTATCTGAAATATCACATTCATGTTCAATAACACATGAGGTATTTAATATAACATTTTTGCCTATTTTAACTAATGCATTAATCGTAACATTTCTATTCACAAAAGTTCCATTTCCTATAGTTGCGGATTTTGATATTGATGAAGAAGGACTTATTAATGTAATAACTTCAGCATTTTTAACTGAAATAAGGTTATAAATTCTTTCTCTTATTTTATTATCTCCAATACCTATTAAGTAATTTACATCAATATTTTTATTGAAAAAATCATTTTCATTTTCATTCCCTAAAAAAATTAAGTTAAAAGGATTTTTTTTGACAATTGAATTTTCAGTAAAACCAATAAGATTATATTGATTCTCAATAGCAGTATCTGCAACGACATATGCATGTCCTGAATATCCAATTAAAATAATTTTCTTATCTAACACTACTTGGTATATTTACAATGCGTTCTTCAAGAAACTGGGCATTTAATTGTTCGTCTCTTTGACAGTGTTGGTACATCGGTAAACGATACATCAATTGCCAGATTGGCCTCGTCATAATTTTTGCCACATTCGTTTCAGCTAAAAAAAAATCTCTTTCTGTTTGATTTTCTAACTCAACACACATCAACCAATAATTGGCTTTTGTATTTGGTGTTTCGTCTCTAAATTTTATTCCTGAAACATCAAAAAAAGTTTTATACTCAGCCGCCAACGAACGTTTTTTTTCTAAAAAAACATCAAGTTGTTCTAGTTGGGCACAAGCTAAGGCAGCATTCAAATTGGGCATTCTAAAATTGAAACCCAATTCATCATGATAAAATTCATATGCATGAGGCACTTTAGCTGTTGTAGTTAAATATTTTCCTTTTATACCTAATTGTTCATTTTTAGTTACAATAGCGCCACCACCTCCACAGGTTACAATTTTATTTCCATTAAATGAAAATACTCCCATTTCACCAATACTTCCAGTAGGTTTGTTTTTATATTCACTACCTAATGATTCAGCTGCATCTTCGACTATAGGTATTTTCCATGCATCACAAACTACTTTTAACTCATCAAGATGTACTGGAAATCCAAAAGTATGCATAGGAAGGCATGCACTAATTTTATTTCCTGTTTTTTTATTAAAACATCCCTCATCGCGCAAATCACCATACTCTTCTAAAAATAGAGAAACCGAATTTGGCGACAAACCCATTGTATCCAAATCAACATCTAAAAAAATTGGAGATGCACCATTATATGCAATTGCATTAGCAGTTGCTACAAATGTTAACGCTTGAGTTATTACCTCGTCTCCAGCATTAACTCCCACTAATCGCAAAGCTACTTGTATTCCTGCTGTGCCATTAACAACCGCTACAGATTTTTTAGTGTTTGTAATAGCAGTCATCATTTCTTCAAATTGGTCAACATATGCACCAACTGAAGAAACAAAAGTAGAGTCTATAGTTTCTAATAAATATTTCTTTTCATTTCCTTCAAAAGAGGGGGTATGTAACGAAATAAAACCTTTTGACTTATAACAGTCTTGAATGAATGAAATCGTATTTTTAATTTTCTGCATAATTACATTTTAGAATCTAAGTATTTACCTATTTCATTATGTCCGAAATCTGGTATCATCTTAATAAACAAGTCAACTATTTTTTCTTTATTCCACTTTCCTTCTTTCTTTAAAGTATCTATTGTTTGAGTAAAAAGATTTAATTTCTCTTCATCAAAATTTAAGTTGTTTTTAATTACACCTAAATTTTCAAATCGATTCATATCTAAGACTTCGTTTTCCGTAAAAAATTCTTCAAAATCTTTTTCTCCAGTGGTATCACTAATTGTAAACAAGCAAGGCCATTTACCCTCTGCAGGTAATGTTTCCATTAGTAATCTAGCTTCATCTTCATCTTTACAATAAAATGGCTGATATCCAAGCTCGTTTAAGTATTTTACTGCAATATCTGAAAAAGTAATCAGATGCAAACTTACACTTAATTTAGGAAAAAAAATATCTCTATTTTCTCCAAAAACACATGACATCAAACACAATTGTCCTGATTCTTCTGGTATAACAAAATAACGCTTGATGTCATTAGGTGCAACTATAGGTTGCTTTTTCATAATCCTTTGATTAAATCCATGCAATAATGAGCCATCAGAAAAAGCAACATTAGCAAAACGAGCAGTAGAAATAGCTATTTCTTTGCTTCTGCGCATCAGAAACATTTCCATGATTCTTTTAGAAGCGCCCATCATATTTACTGGATTAGCCGCTTTATCAGTAGAAACGCAAAAATATTTTTTAACTCCTTTAGCAATTGATTGTTGAATGGTTTTATCTGTATTGAATATATTTACATTTATCATTCTCATCAATGTAAATGGATCCTTCTCGCTTCGAACATGTTTTAGGGCTGATAGATTTAAAACATAATCATATTTACCATCCGATTCTATAAAAGAATCATATTCTGTAGATCCAATATCTAATGCAAAAGTTTGAAAGTCACCATCAATATAGCCAAAAGAACTTCGAATATCACGAACTAATTCAACCATATTATTTTCACTGATATCAACTACATGTAACTTTAAAGGATTCCGCTTAAATATTTCTTTAGTAACGGCTTGTCCGATTGAACCGGCTCCTCCAATAACTAAGAAGGTAGAAGATGAAACTATTTCGCTTAATTTATTTTTATAAGAATAAATATCTTGTTTAAAAAGCTGGTCTGTCCGTCCTATAAGTTTTAATATATTCATGATTTTTAAAAATTACTATTTTACAATATTGCATTATTTCCGTAATATATTCCTTTAAGATTATATACAACTGCATTTTCTTGCTATAAAGGAATTATGTATTGAAATAGGAATTCTATTTTTGTTACTCCTATATAAGATTTCATTATACTTGATAGTACTTAGCTTTATTGACTAATAAGATATTACAAAAAAAGTTTGGAATTGCAAGTAGTGAGTTAATAAGATGAAAGGTGAAATATACTCAGTTATTACTTATGTTAAATAGACTTGTGGATGATAAATAGTGTCTTAAATTCCGTTTTATTTTAAAAAGCTTACTAAATCTAAATTTTAGTTTATCGAAAATCATGACTATTTATTTTAAAGATAATTCACGAATTACCTTTACCCCTAGCAAACTACAGAGTATCCTTTGTTAAGAAAATGTTCGCATAGATTGGAACCAATAAAACCAGCTCCTCCTGTGATTATTATTTTAACACTTGTATTTTTGGATTCCATTTCAATAACTTAACTGTTTTTTTTTGAAATGCCTTTTTTAATTTTAGTAGTGATAAATAAATAAACACCAGAAGCTATAAATGCAATGATAAACATTTCAAGGTTAATGTTGGTTTTTTGTAATAAAAAAGCACTTAGTAACACGATAAAGGATAAGGTTGCTATAATTAATGTGGAATTGATATGTGAAAATCCGTAATCTATAAAACAATGGTGGAGATGGTTTCTATCTGCCTTAAAAGGGCTATTGCCTTTTTTTACTCGGAGGATAAATACTCTTAAGGTATCTAATAAAGGAAAGGAAAGAAGTGCTATTATGAAAACAGGTCCATTACTTAATTGGAATGGCAAATTGGCCGTTTGATTTATGGTAAGAAAATTTATGGATTGGTATACTATTATAAACCCAATGACCATAGAGCCTGTGTCGCCCATAAATATTTTTCTTTTGGAGGATACATTGTATTTCAAAAAAGCAATTAAGGGTCCGATTAACGATAGGGAGATTAACAATTGTGTTATTTGTTTGTTTATTAAAAAATAAAAACCAAAAAACACAAATATTATTAATGCAATGGAGGCAGCTAATCCGTCAATGCCATCAATTAAGTTGTATGCATTGATTACTAAAATAAAGGCAAAGTAAGTGAAGAGTATAGAAATAATGTAAGGCAATTCATAAATGCCCAAAAATCCATCAAAAGTTACCACGTGAACATCGGATAAAAACAGAACAATACTTGCAGCCATTAGCTGTGCAATCAGTTTTTTTAAAGGAGAGATGTTAATTAAATCGTCTTTTACGCCAATGAAAAATAAGATTAAAAGGGCCGCAATCAGATCTAATAACGCACTACTTTGAAAGTGCTTACTTAAAATGGATCCGGTTATTGCAATGGATAATGTGAAACCAAAAAATATTCCTATTCCTCCTAAAGTTGGGGTTTTATGTTGGTGCGAACTCCTTTCTTCTGGCTCCTGATGTAGATTTTTAACGTTACTTAAATTAATTATTACCGGGAATAATTTATAAGACATTAAAAAGGAAAAAAGAACTATGCAAAACGCTCCAAGAAAATAATATTCTTTGAGGTAACTTATTATTATTTCCATAGTATTAATTTTTTATCCAGTAAACTGGATTGGTTAAGCTGTTTGGGTATTGGGTTTATTACTTGAACGTGGTGGTGCTTTTTATGTGGTTTTTTTGCCACAGATTGCACGGATTGGTACTGATGCGCTTCGCTTGACATAGATTAGAACAGATTTTATTGGTTTATGCTTTTGCGATTGTTATTTTTTTCCGCAGATTACGCGGAATGCGCGGAATTCATAGAATATATTTGTTGCTTAATCTAGGGTTGTTTTTGTGTACTGAACACCGAACACTGCCCCACTGATTTTGAAATTGTAATTGATTTTTTCCCGCAGAATGCGCAGAATTCACAGAATATATTTGCTGCTTAATCTATTGAAATTTGATATTGCTATTGAAATTGTTATTTTTTTTGCCACAGATTGCACGGATTGGTACAGATGCGCTTCGCTTAACACAGATTAGAACGGATTTTATTCGGTAATGTGTTTTGCGATTTTTATTTTTTTTCCCGCAGAATGCGCAGAATTCACAGAATATCATTGTTGCAATTATATGTTGATTTTTGATATTGTTATTGATATTGTTATTTTTTTTGCCACAGATTGCACGGATTGGTACAGATGCGCTTCGCTTGACACAGATTAGAACAGATTTTATTCGGTAATGTGTTTTGCGATTGTTATTTTTCCCGCAGAATGCGCGGAATTCACAGAATAGTATTGTTGTAATTATCTATTGAAATTTGAAATTGTTATTTTTTAAACCACATAGGGTTATAGTTTTATTATGTGTAAAGGCGCTTCGCTTAACAAAGAGAACTTAGTTATTGGTATTGCTATTGTATTGCCATAGATTTTTGCAATTGTCATTGTTACTTCTTAAACCTGCAACCCACCACCAACCACCTAATAAAGAAACCCAAACAACCAAAGCGGAATTTTATTTGCCATGCCATATTCAAGGTCATCGAGTGCGAGATAACTTTGTTTAAGATTTTTTATTTGTTTGTGGTTCTTAGATTTTCCACCTATTTCAAAAATGTATTGGTGGTCCACCAGAAAATCACTTTCATCAATATATTCTAGTTTGTGATGCACACTTACTTGATTTAAAAAAAAAGTTTCGCGAATAGTACCAATGTTAGCTTGATCTGGAGAAAGGGCATATTGCAAATTGGTGTTTTCTAAATATATTTTATTGGGTTTTTGCAATTGGGTAATTCCCTTGGCATCTTTGTATAAGTTTCTGGTGATATGGGCTTCTTCTAAAAAATACAAATAACTTACAAATGTATTTCTGTTTACCCCTATTCTTTCGCTTAATTTACTCACATTGGGCACAAATGGAACCGATTGAGATATGATTTGTAGCAGCTGTCGTAATTTGGCTATATAGGCTACTTCTACTTTTCGGAGTAGCGGTAATTCTATTTCAAGAATTAAATTGAGTACTTCTTCAATTCTATAAAAATACAATTCGGGCACTTCCTGAAAAAAAGGATAATAACCATGGTGCAAATAGTCGTTAAAATACTGTAATGGCTTAATTTTTTTATTTATTTCACTGGCAATAGACACATGTTGGTCTAAAATTTCGGATAAGGTGTATTTGGGTAATTGCAAACCCAAGTTTAAATTTACATATTCCCTATACGACAAACCTTGCATGGTATATACCACAGCTCGCCTACTGAGATCGGCTCTCGCATTGAGAATTTCTAACAAGGACGAGGCGGTAAAAACAATTTTTAACTCGGGGTAATCATCGTATATGTTTTTTAATTCCTGTGACCAATTAGGATATTTATGTACTTCATCTAAGAAAAGATAGTTTCCTCCTTGCTTTACAAATTGATCTGCTAGTGCACTAAGGGTGTTTTCAGTAAACCAAATACTGTCTAAACTTACATATAAAGTGGCCTTATCAATAGGCAGATTTTTCTTTATGTATTGTAAAAGCAGCGTAGTTTTGCCTACTCCTCTTGCTCCTTTTATGCCTATTAACCGCGCCTCCCAGTGAATCGTATCCATTATACTCCTAGTAAAATGCATGGGAGTTGCATTAATTTTACGGAGGTGTTTTTCAAATAGTGTTGTCATTATTGCTTAATTGAGATAGCAAATATAACTATTTTTTGCTTAATATAATAAGCATTTTTGTAATTTTTTGCTTAACAGGTAAAGCATTTTTCCTACTTATTAAATTCCTAAACCTAAACCTAAAACCCTAAACCAAGAAACCAAAAATCTAACACCTAATGTAAAAACCCAAACAACCAAAGCGGGATATTTTTGTCGCTCCCTATTTCGATGTTGTCTTTTACTATATAGGAATTTGGGAGGTTTTTTTAGTTGTGTTTGTTTTATAAGTGACCCTGCAATGCCATTTTATAAAGGGTATCTATTTAGGTTACTAATTGGTCAATAAAAAATTTTCTAATTGTACGATTTCTATTCCTTCGACAGTATTACCCGAAAAAGGCTCCATAGTAATTACTATTTTAGGATAATTGTCTTTGATGGCTAATAGGTTTCCGAACTCTCGCTCTAAAGTTTGCTTTTCATGAATACTTAGCGCTACTTGAATGTATTTTTTTTCTCCATTTTTTTCGGCAATAAAATCAATTTCTTTATCGCCAAGCATACCAATGCTTATTTTATACCCACAATAAGCCAAATGATTGTAAACTGCATTTTCTATTATTTTCGCTCGATCCTCTAAACGGTATCCCCAAAGTGCATTACGAATCCCTAAATTTTCGAAGTAATATTTTTCGCCAATTTCAAATATCCGTTTTCCGATAATATCATAACGCGATACTGCTTGAATTATGAAAGCATTGACTAAATATCGGTTATAAATCTGTACTTGATTGGGGGCTATATTAATTCGTTGTGATTTTAAAAAATCACTAATTTTTTTTGCTGAAAATATACTTCCTGTATTTGAAGCCAAAAACAAAACGAGTTGTTCTAAGAAAGATACATTTCGAACGGAATACCTATTGATAATATCTCTATAAATAATGGTACTATAAATGTTTTTTAAATATTCGAATACAATTTCATCTTCTAGTTTTAAATGCTTCAAATAAGGTAATCCGCCATATTTAAGATATAAATTTAAATTTTTAACATTGGTTTCTAATTGCTGAAACATTAAAAATTCTGAATAAGAAAGACTATACACTTGAATTTCTATAACTCGTCCACTTAAAAAACCTGCTATATCACCAGACAATAAATTGGCATTACTTCCTGTACAGTAAATATCAAGTTGTAAATCTAGAAGTAGCGAGCGTAACGCTAATTCAAATTCGATGATATCTTGAATTTCGTCTATAAATACATATGTTTTTCCTGTTTGCGATTTGTTTAGAAGCACATAATCGTTTAAATCATTAGCTGTTTTAATAGCTGAAAAAGCAAGATCTTCTTTATTAATATATACTATAGTTGCAGCTGGATTTTGACTTAAAATTTCCTGAATAATTTGGTATAACAAATAACTTTTTCCAACCCTACGCTGCCCCGTGAAGACCTTAATTAGATTGGTGTTCCTAAAAGGTCGCACTTTTTCTAAATAGACCGTTCGTCTAATAGTATTTTCAGGAAGTTTGAATTTCACCATTTGTTATAGATATACTTTTAATAAGTAACAAATATATAAAAAGTTATAGTTATGTCTATAACTTATAATAGGGTTTTATTTGTTGTTTTTAGTTTGTGGTTTATGGTTTGTTGTTTATGGTTTGTTGTTTATGGTTTGTGGTTTGTGGTTTATTGTTTATGGTTTGTTGTTTATGGTTTGTTGTTTGTGGTTTGTTGTTTATGGTTTGTTGTTTATGGTTTGTTGTTTGTGGTTTGTTGTTTATGGTTTGTTGTTTGTGGTTTGTTGTTTATGGTTTGTTGTTTATGGTTTGTTGTTTATGGTTTGTTGTTTGTGGTTTGTTGTTTATGGTTTGTTGTTTATGGTTTGTTGTTTGTGGTTTGTTGTTTATGGTTTGTTGTTTGTTGTTTGTGGTTTGTTGTTTATGGTTTGTGGTTTGTTGTTTGTGGTTTGTTGTTTATGGTTTGTTGTTTATGGTTTGTTGTTTGTGGTTTGTTGTTTGTGGTTTGTTGTTTGTGGTTTTCTACTATACCTAAAGCATAAGATCCAAAACCCAAGACCCAAAACCTTAAACCCACCAACTAATACAAAAACCCAAATAACCAAAGCGGGATATTATTGTCGTTACCTATTTCTATAGTGTCTTTAACGATATAGGAATTGGGGATGTTTTTTAGTTGTGTTTGTTTTTTGGTTTTTCCACCTACTTCAAAAGAATAGAGGTTGTTAACTGTGAAATCTACTTGTTTTGATGCAAATACTGTATTGTTTTGGTTCACTTGATTAAAAAAAAACGTTTCACGAATGCTACCCTCATTAGGAGTGGAAACTAAATTGTACATCAAACTGGCATTATGAACATAAATTTTTTCGGGCTTGCCCAAACTATTAATTCCTTTGTCTTCTGTGTACAATAAATTCAAAAGTTGTGCATCATTCAATAGGTTTAAATAATTTTTCATGGTATTTAAACTAATGCCACTGCGCTCACTTATAGAATTCATATTGGGTTTAAATGGCACGGAACTACTAATGATTGCCATTAATTTTTTTAATAATATAACGTTAGAAGGTGAAATGACAGCATATTGTGGAATATCGACTTCTAAAACGGTGAGCAGTATCTCGCTTAATTTTTGATGAAATGATTTTTTATTTTCTAAATAAAATGGATAATAACCATGGTGTAAATAATCGGCAAAATAGTGTAGCGGTTTTACTTTTTGATGGATGTCAATAGCAATTGCCACATGATTTTCTATTATTTGTTCAACGGAATAGGAGTTTAGAGGTGCTTTAGTTTCAAATTGTAAAAATTCTCTAAACGATAATCCTGGCATTTCATATACTACAGCTCGCCTGCTTAAATCGGCTTTGGCCTGATGAATATGCAACAAAGAGGAACTTGTAAAAACTAGCTTCAAGTTGGGCATGTCATCGTAAATGTTTTTTAATTCAACAGCCCAATTTTTGTATTTGTGTACTTCATCAATGGCTATAAATTCGCCACCTTTTTTATAAAAATCAGTAACTAAATCGTATAAATTATTTTCAAGAAAATAAAGGTGATCTAAACTGATATATAAAACACGTTTGTCTGGTTGGTAATTTAATTTTATATGTTGTAGTACTAATGTTGTTTTTCCTACACCTCTACTGCCTTTGATTCCAATAAATCGGTTATCCCAATCGATGGTGTCTATAAAACTTCGAACCGAATCGGTTGCTGTTGCTGCGTATTTTTCATAAAACAGGGATACTAATTTTTCCATAAGTACTCTTTTTTATGCAAAAATAGGATAAATGTCAATAGGTTGCTACTTTTTATGGGTAAAAATATCAATGGATTGATGTTTTTATCGTGTTTTTATCTCAATACGTTGATGTTTTTTTATGTTTTTACTAAGAGATTTAACTTTTTTATTCTATTTTGGTATCTGTTAATTGATACCAAAAACTAATTGATTGTTATTGCTCTTTTTATTAATCACATAGTGTCATAAGCTTATGCAGGGAATTAAGGCGCCTCGCTTGAAAAAGAAAACTTAGTTATGGAGTTGCATTATCTTTGTTTCTATGTGGTTAATTTTTTCCCGCAGATTGCGCGGAATTCACAGAATATTATAGTTGCAATTATATGTTGAAATTTGAAACTGGTTTTTTTGCCAAAGATTGCACGGATTAGTGCAGATGCGCTTCGCTTAACAGATTAGAACTGATTATAATCGTTAATATGTTTTGAAATTTGTTTTTATCCCGCAGATTATGCGGAATTCACAGATGATTATTGTTGCAATTATCTACTGAAATTATATTTTTTAAAGCCCATAGGGTCATAATTTTATGCAGGTAACTAAGGCGCTTCGCTTGACAAAGAAAACTTAGTTATGCAGTTGCATTATCTATGTTTCTATGTGGTTAATTTTTTCCCGCAGAATGCGCGGAATTCACAGAATATTATTGTTGCAATTATATGTTGATTTTTGAAACTGGTTTTTTTGCCAAAGATTGCACGGATTAGTGCAGATGCGCTTCGCTTAGCAGATTAGAACTGATTATAATCGTTAATGTGTTTTGCAATTGATTATTTTCCACAGATTGCGCGGAATTCACAGAATATTAATGTTCCTGCTTAATCTATGGCTGTTTTTGTGTACTGATAACTGATTACGGAACACTGATTTTGAAATTGTAATTGATTTTTTCCCGCAGAATGCGCAGAATTCACAGATTTCTGTTGTTGCTTAATCTATGGTTGTTTTTATGTACTGATTACTGAACACTGATGACTGAACACTAATCACTGAATACTGCTCACTACCCTCTAATTATGCCCCTTTTTCACGTTTTCTAAATCACTTGCGACCATTTCTTTTACTAATCCGGCAAGATCGTATTGTGGTTTCCAACCTAATTGTGTTTTCGATTTTGTTGGGTCTCCCAATAATAAATCTACTTCGGTAGGACGGTAGTATTGTGGGTCTACTCGAACTACTACGGTACCTATTGGCAATTGGTATTCTGGATTATTACACGCTATTATTGTAGCAGTTTCATTTTCGTTTTCTCCTTCAAATGCTAATTCCATTCCTACTTCTGCGAAAGCATAACGAACAAAATCACGGATGTAAGTAGTAACTCCAGTAGCAATTACGTAGTCTTCGGCAACGTCTTGTTGCAAAATGCGCCACATAGCTTCCACATAATCTTTAGCATGCCCCCAGTCTCTTTGGGAATTCAAATTTCCTAAGTACAAGCAATCTTGTTTACCTAAAGCGATAGCAGCGGTTGCCATTGTAATTTTACGGGTAACAAAGGTTTCCCCTCTTCGTGGCGATTCGTGGTTGAATAGGATTCCGTTGCAGGCAAATATATCATAAGCTTCGCGGTAGTTTTTGGTAATCCAAAAGCCATAAATTTTGGCAACTCCGTAAGGAGAACGAGGATAAAACGGCGAATTTTCATCGTAAAATCCTGCAGCATTTTTATTTTCAGCCAAACCTCCATACAATTCGGAAGTTGAAGCCTGGTAAATTCTTGTTTTCTTTTCTAGACCCAAAATACGTACGGCTTCTAGAACTCTTAAAGTTCCGATACCATCCACATTAGCAACATATTCCGGGGAATCAAAGGAAACTTTTACATGCGACATTGCCCCAAGATTATAAATTTCGTCGGGTTGTGTTTCTTGAATAATTCTAATAAGGTTAGTAGAATCGGTTAAATCTCCGTAATGCAATTTGAAATTGACATTATTTTCGTGTTGGTCTCTATATATATGATCTATTCTTTGGGTATTAAATGAGGATGCTCTTCTTTTAATTCCATGAACTATATATCCTTTTTCTAATAATAGTTCCGCTAAATAAGATCCATCTTGCCCTGTTACTCCGGTGATTAATGCTGTTTTTTGTTTTGTGCTCATTGTTTTTTTGGGTATTGGGTTCTGGGTTTTGGGTTCTAGGTTCTGGGTTCTAGGTTATGAGTTCTAGGTTATGAGTTTAGAAGGTTATGAGTTTAGTTAATGCAAATAAACCTTATTTTTACACTTCTAACTTCTTTCTTCTAACTTCTTTCTTCCCTCTTCTAACTTCCCTCTTCTAACTTCCCTCTTCCCACTTCTAACTTCGTACTTTTAACTATATTTCAATTCCTTAAAACTCTCTATGTTTTCTAAAAACCAAGCGTAGGTTTTTGCAATACCATCTTCTAAATTCACTTGGTGTTTCCAGCCAAGGTCGTGCATTTTAGAAATATCCATTAATTTTCTTGGAGTGCCATCGGGTTTGCTGGCATCCCAAATTATTTCTCCTTGGTGGCCTACAATTTTCTGAATGGTAGTGGCCAAATCGTGAATGGTTAAATCTTCTCCAGTTCCAACATTATAAAGATAATCTGGTAATTTATTTTCTAATGCAAATACTACTGCTGCGGCCATATCGTCTACAAATAGAAATTCCCGCATTGGGGTACCGCTTCCCCAAAGGGTTACGGGTGCATTATTGTTTTCTTTGGCTTCATGAAACTTACGCATCATGGCAGGTAAAACGTGGGAACTGTTTAAATCAAAATTGTCGTGGGTGCCATATAAATTAGTAGGCATCAAGCTTACATAATCTTTACCAAATTGGTTGCGGATGGCTTGACAGGTTTTAACTCCAGTGATTTTTGCCAAAGCATACCATTCGTTAGTAGGTTCTAAACTATCGGTAAGTAAATATTCTTCTTTAAGTGGCTGTGGCGCCATTTTAGGATAAATACAAGAGCTTCCTAAAAATAGGAATTTTTCAACGCCTAATTTATGTGCGCTATCCAAAAGGTTGTTTTGAATTTGCATGTTTTCCATCAAAAATTGGTATGGAAAATTGTTGTTTGCCAAAATACCGCCAACTTTAGCAGCAGCATCAATGATTACTTGGGGTTGTTCTTTAGCAATGAAATTGGTAACGTCTTGTTGGTTTTTTAAATCCAAGTCTTTGCTAGAAACTCCAATAAGATTGGTGTACCCTTTAGCAATTAGTGTTCGCCAGATGGCACTTCCTACCATTCCGTTATGACCTGCGATGTATATTTTTTTATTTTTGGACATCTTTTATATTTCGACATAAAATTAAGGGAGATTTTTTAATTAATCTAACCTTAAAGTCATTTTTTTTTAGGTTAGTGCCGATTGCATCGCCTCAAGATTTTGATACACTTCTTTCACGGCTTGTGAATGTTCTTTTTGCAAAACCATTAGCGCATCGGGAGTGTTAATAAACAAACAATTGTGCATTCCTACAAAGGTGGTGTGCATATCGGTACCAATGACCATATTGCCATTAGCATCTACAGGATGTCCTTTTTGTGCTAGATAATCATAAACCGATTCGAAGGACCCTAAATCGGACCAATCAAAACTAGTTGGCACTACTTTTATATTGGCAGAACGTTCCATAACGGCATAGTCTACACTGATCGATGGAATTTGCATCGATAAATCTAAATCTAAAAATCCGTTTTGGTTTGCTTCCCAAGCTTTTTTGGAGGTACGAAATACTTCTGGTTCTTGTTTTTCTAATTCTGATAAGAACAAGCCCGCTTTAAAACAAAAAAGACCGCTATTCCAAAAGTAATTACCACTATTTAAATAGGTGGTTGCGGTAGCTAAGTTGGGTTTTTCGTGAAAAGCAATCACATTTTCGCCTTCAAATTCGATATACCCATAACCCGTTTCTGGCTTAGTGGGTTGAATACCAAAGGTGACCAAGAAATCTTGGTTGGCTAGGGCAATGGCTTGCTGCACCGAGTTGGTGTACAAGTCGCTGCCTTCAATAACGTGATCGGAAGGGGTGATGAGCAACACATCATCAGGGTGGGAGGAAAATGCTGCAAAGGCAATTGCTGCAGCTGTGTTTCGTGGTGTTGCTTCTACGATATGGGTAAACGAAGTATCGAATTTAGTCATTACCGCATTGCTCATTTGGTAATTTTCGATATTTCCTACCACTATCAATTGGTTCGTGGCATCGGCATTTCGGGCTACGGTTTTCTCAAAAAGAGATTGTCCGTCAAAAAGCTCCAAGTATTGTTTGGGTTGGCTTTTTCTAGAAAGCGGCCAAAGCCTGCTTCCTACACCGCCGGTGAGAACTACTAGAGTTACGTTAGATTTAGTAGGCATAAAGGTTTTTTTGATTTTGGGAACAAAAAAAGGGTTATTTCTGCGCGTTTTCTAGTTATTTGTTAAAAAATTCTTTCCGTAAACCGCTACTAGAGAAGCGGTGGTCTTGGGTATTAAAATATAATTTGATTTCTTTTTCTTCACCCTATTTTCTGGCAGTGAAGTCTTTTTCTATCTTTTTATTTATTTTGTTTTTTCCAATTCAAAAAAAGGTTTTTTTAAGAACTTTGTAGCACAGTTTTAATATTTAAAACAGTCTGAATTGGTACGGGTTCCCCATGGTTAGTCACGGTTGTGCTACCCAAATTGGCATTCTAATTTAAACACCATCCCTGTGGTAGTGTAAACTCTAAAAGAACTCTAAAAAACATCCTAAAGGCAATTCTTAAGATTCTCTTAATTAAATCACAAAACTACTTGCATTTCTCTAAAGTTTTCGAAAATATAGTGACAATAAAGTCCTAATAAGGAATAAATAATTTTTATAGGACTTGTATTTTAATTTTTAATTTATATAATTTAAACACCTATTTTTAATTTCGTCCTTTGATTTACACTATTAACAACAATAGTTTTCAATGTTTTTTTGGATAATTTGATTACTAATTAGTAATTGAAATAATTATTACAAATTACTGCATTAAATTATTATTATTTTGGTTCAACTTGGTTCAAGTTTAAAATTTTAACAATTGTTT
>NZ_JBIKPS010000038.1:0-16986 GCF_044357305.1 Flavobacterium sp. | reverse complement strand
CATTTTCAGGTAGTTTATCTGGAGATGTAACAGGAACTCAAGGAGCTACCACTGTAGGAAAACTAAATGGAACTTCTTTAGCAGGATTATCATCAGGATTATTAAAAAATACGACTTCAACCGGGGTGCCTAGTATTGCAGTTGCAGGAACAGATTATGTTTCTCCGTCAAGTCTTACGACTTCTTTAGGAAGTTATTTGCCTTTAGCAGGTGGCACATTAACAGGAGGACTAACAGTAAATGCATCTGACGGCATTACCGCTACTGGTGTATATGGCTCTGGCGCATCGTCTTCAATTGGTGCTGGTACCCGAATGATGTGGTATTCTAAAAAGGCAGCGTTTAGAGCGGGTAGTGTTACAGCTATTTTTTGGAATGATGCTAATATTGGAAGTCATTCCACGGCTTTTGGAATAGATACAAAAGCAAGTGGATATGGTTCTTTCGCATCTGGTCAATTATCCCAAGCAACAGGTGATTATTCATCTGCTTTGGGTTCTAATACGTCCGCAAGTGCTGATTTTTCAACCGCTATGGGTTATAATACAACTGCTCCTTCGTTTGCAGAAACTACTATTGGTATTTTCAATAGTTCTGCATCACAATCAACTTCATTTATTTATGATTCTACTGAACGTCTCTTTACTATTGGAAACGGTTCTAGCGAATCTGATAGGAGAAATGCAATGGTGGTATTAAAAAATGGAAATACAACTATTTCAGGAAATGTTGCAGCAACGAGTTTTACTGGAAGTGGTTCAGGATTAACCAGTTTACCCGCAGCTAACGTTACAGGAATATTACCCGTAGCCAAAGGAGGAACAGGAGTTACAATTTCAACAGGTCTCGGTAGTGTTGTTTTGTCAGAATCGCCAGCATTTACTGGAACTCCAACAGCCCCAACAGCAACTTCAGGTACTAATACTACTCAATTAGCTACAACTGCTTTTGTAGCTTCTGCAATTGCTACCAATGCAATAACCACAAAAACAGCTGCCTACACCGCTACTACTTCGGATTATACCATTTTATGTAATACAGCTGGTGGTACTTTTACATTAACTTTACCTGATGCTTCTTCATGTACAGGCAGAATATATGTAATAAGAAAAATCGATGAATCTGCCATTGCTTTGAATTTCACTACAACAGGTGGAGATCAACTATTATATTATACACTCACAACTACATTTTCTACACTTAATTTCCCGAAAACGATTCGAATTCAATCTAATGGAACAAGTTGGTATGTTATTGATTAATAAGTAAATTTTTAGAGCAAGAAAAACCGTAAATATTTATTTTTTTACAGTTTAAAAAAAATGAGAAATGATTAAACATATAAAATTAGGGATTGTTTTTATTTTAATAGGTAATATTTCCATGGCACAGTTACGCTTTTCAATGAAAGCAATTGTACCTCAAGCTGCTATTAAAGAAGTTCGATTAAAAGCATTTTCTTTTGCTGATGGAGCTGTTCTTGCTTCAGCCACTGCAGATGAAAAAGGTGTTTTTAGTTTGGATTATTCCAACTATACTGGTGCTGCCTTATTAGAAATTAGAGACTCCAAAAGTGTTATCGTACTTTTGAATCAGGAAAATTTTGAAATACAATGGGATAATCTGGAAGATTTCAAATCTCTTAAATTTATAAATTCAACCGAAAATAATGCTTTTTTAAAGGGGATTAATATAGCGCAACAATCCGATGGGGCGTTGTTAGGATTAAAATATTTAAAACCTATTTATGAAAGTGAAAGTGAATTTCAAAATTCTTACAAGATAAAAGTCGATTGGATTAACAATGAAATTGGTTTAAAAGAAAAAGCATTTCCTAATTTTTTAGCGACTTTACCCAAGCAATCGTATGTAGTTTACTACTTAACAATACGAAAGTTATTGCAAGATATTCCTTTAACTTCAGAACGATTTAGAGAACGTTTACCAGAAAACGAAAAGCAATTCAATGCTTTAGATTTTAATGACACCCGACTTTTGCAATCGGGTTTGTACAAAGAACTGTTTGAGAGTTATTTTGTTATGTTGGAAACGTATGGCGATTTAAATATAGTTTCCAAACACGTTACTACTAGTGTTGAAAAAATCTTACTTTCGCTAGATAAAAACCCAATACTAAAACAAGATGTTGCCGAATATTTGTTTCGCCTTTTTGAAAAAAGAAGTTTGTTTGCCAATGCAGAACATCTAGCCTTAACGATGCTCAATACACAAAATTGTGTCATGGATGCTAAGCATGAAGCGTTGTTTGAACAATATCGCAAGATGGCTAAAGGTAAAATGGCACCTGAGATTATTTTTGAAAATGCTACAAAGCCATTAGAAAAATTATCAGCTATTTCTTCTAAATATAAGTTAGTTGTTTTTGGTGCGAGTTGGTGTAGCAAATGCCAAGAAGATTTACCCAAATTAATACCTTATTATCAAGATTGGAAAACCAAATACAATATGGATATTGTTTTTGTTTCGCTGGACACAGAAAAAGATAAATTCAATGCTTTTGTAAAAGATTTCCCTTGGTTATCCAGTTGTGAATTAAAAGGATGGGAATCCAAAGCGGCACTTGATTATTGTGTGTTTGGTTCGCCAACGATGTATTTGCTAGGTGCAAAAAACACCATAGTACTCAAACCAGTTTCTGAAAAACAAATACAAGCTTGGATAGAAATTCAAGACCCTACAGTTACACAAAAAACGAATCAATAACACCAAGAAATGTAGAGTCGCCCATTACTAAAATTTGGTGAATGCTCTCAAAATAAATAAATTTAAGAAAAAAGACATGATAAAATTAACTCTTAAACTACTTTTTCTACTGCTTTTAGTTACCCAAATTGTATTTTCTCAAGTACGATTAAAAGTAGGATCAAACCCCACAATTATGAATTCTGCAAGTGCGGTTCTTGAATTGGAAAGTACTTCCAAGGGATTATTGTTGCCAAGGTTGGCTAGAACTTCAGTATCTAACGGCGGTACGACGATACCTTATGGCCTATTAATTTATGACACTGCAGCAGGTTGTACTAGGGTGTATCAAAATGGGGTTTGGTCTTCTTGTTTAAACGCAGGTGGTGCAAATGAATCCTCTAATGGTACTGCTGTTGTGAGTAGTTATTCTTGTTCTACACCATCGGGGAATATCATTAAAGGAGCTGCTTCTTCAGCAACACTAACAATTACAGCATCAGTCACCACTGCAGGTACTTATGCTATCACGGCTACTGCTAATGGGGTTACTTTTTCAGGCTCGGGCACTTTTACTACTGGCAACAATACCATAACACTTACTTCCACTGGAACTCCAATATCAGCTAGTACTACTACTTTTGCATTAAACACTAACCCAAGTTGTAGTACTACAGTTTCTGTTGTAACACCTTATGCTATTTGTGATGGTACTACACCTACAGAGGTAGTTGAAATTACCGATGCTATTTCTGGAAAAATATGGATGGATCGAAATCTTGGAGCGAGCCGTGCGGCCACTTCCGCTACTGATTTTTATGCCTATGGGTGTTTATACCAATGGGGAAGAGGGAATGATGGCCATGCAAGTATCAATTGGACAAGCGGTACAGGTGGTACACCTGCAAATGGTGCAACTTCAACTTTGGCATCATTGGCATCACCCGGAAATTCACTTTTTATTATGAAAACAGGGGGATCGTATGATTGGTTGATTACACAAAATTCCAATTTATGGCAACCTACTAATTTAATTAACAACCCATGTCCGTCTGGATATAGAGTACCTACTTCGGCAGAATATAATACCTTAATAACAAATAAAGGGATAACGAATAGTTCAACTGCTTATAGTTCAACTCTTAAATTTATTATGGCAGGAACTAGATATGATACCACTGCTGCTCTAGCCTCAATAGGAAGTTTAGGATTATATTGGTCCACAACAACCATTTCGTTTGGTTTATTTTATACTGATAATGTTCTTGAATTCAGTAGTAGTGCAATCACGGCGTATAAAACAAGTTTAGGTCGGGCGAGAGGTAAATCCATACGCTGCATCAAAATCTAATCTTTTTAGTATTGAATAATAATAAATATAAAAAAATGCAGTTTAAAAAAATTATAATAGTAGTAGTACTACTAATTTCAAGCTTGGTTTTCGGCCAATTAAACCTAAAAGTAGGCAATAATCCTACTAGCATTAATTCCTGTGCTGTTTTAGAACTTGAAAGCACTACAAAAGGACTTTTATTACCTAGACTTTCTAATACTGCTATTACTGCGATGAGCAATCCTATTGATGGTACGATGGTTTATGATACCGATTCTAATTGTATCCGTGCTTATGAAAATGGCGTTTGGTCCATCTGTTTTAGTAATGGTGCTAACGGAACTTCAAATGGTACAGCGGTTATTACTTCCTGCACTTTGGGTTCTAGTACTGGTTCTTTAACAGTAGGTACTGATGCTACAGGCACAGTACAACAAAGTATTACAGTTACTGTAGGAACTGTAGGAACCTATTCTATTGTGACCAATACAGTTAATGGGGTTATTTATGCCGCTTCGGGTACTTTTACGGCTACTGGTTCACAAACAATAACCCTTTTAGCTTCTGGAACTCCAACCGCTTCCGGAACTCATAGCTTCACTCCAAATACCACTACTGGTTGTAGTTTTACCAAAACAATTATAGATCCTTCTACTAATGGAACTGCAGTATACACCTATTCTAACTGTAGTTATAGTTCATTAGGAACTATGACAGCAGGAAATTCAGTGGTGGACGTTTCACAAACCCTCCAAGTTAATGTGTCTAGTATTGGAACTTATTCTATTAATTCGATTTCTAATGGTGTAACATTTTCTGCCTCAGGTACTTTTACTACTACGGGTCTACAAACCATTTTGCTAGCAGCAACAGGAACGCCTGTAGCAGTTTATAATACTCTTACATATGATTTAAACACTACACCTACTTGTAGTTTTGTTAGAGTAGTTGCTGTAAATCCTACTTCCAACGGATCGGCGGTAATTACTATTACTGGATGTGCCTCAGGAGCGGGAACTCTGGCTACTAATAATTCGGCTTCTGGTGTAACGCAAACCATTATTATTAGTGTAACCACCCCTGGTACTTATGCTATTGCTACAAGTACGGTGAATGGTATTACTTTTTCGGGTTCGGGAACTTTAATCGCAGGAACTGCTTCACTCTTACTCACCGCTAGCGGCACCCCTACAGCTGCAGGAACTAGTACCTTTGATTTAAACACAACATCTAGTTGTAGTTTTAGTAGAACAATAATAGAAGCATTACCAGCCGGTGTTACTCTTAGTGCAATTTCGCCCTATTTTTTTGCGTCGGTTTATGATCAAGATTATTTGCCTTATACTGCTCCAACTGGAGTGGCAACTTTAACAACGCCACAAGCGGCCAATGGAACTAATGAAATAACCACCCTTGACATTTTAGGTTCAATTTCTACAACTGGGGTGACAATTAAAATACCCTATACTGCCACTAGTTCGGTAGCCTTGCCAGCATTTACACAAACTATTAGTATTGGTGCAGGTTATACAAACGATAACACTAGTAGATCTTTAACACTTTCCTATAGTGCTACTTCTTTATCTGCCGGAAGCGGAACTATTAGCGCCACTTTAAAAGCAGTAGATGGCACTTTGAATTTAAAAAAACTCGATATTCAAACTGGAATTGGATCTGATAATTTAGGGGTTTTATTTGGGCAGTTCACTTATGTAACTAATAGTTCTGGTAGTACCACTACTTTTGATTTACGTGATATTGCTTTAATCCCCGACCGAAATATTAACGCCATTACCAACCATGTTATGTTTTATGCGCCTGTGCGTTCTATTACTGGTAAGGTATGGCTTAATAACAATCTTGGTGCTCATTACAGTAATACTGCAAATGTTGCTTTTAGCCCTTTAACACAAGCCACTAATTTTTATGATTACAAAGCATTTGGTAGTTTAATTCAATGGGGGCGTAATACGGATGGTCATGAATTGATTCCATGGACTGCCGCCAACACAACGTCTAGCACAACAGGAACATTGAGTCAAACCACTACAACTTTTAGTAGTTTGGGAAATTATTCGCCTAATCATGCTAAATTTATTTATTTGCTAAATTACTCAAACAACTTAGACTGGATTTCGCCAAAGAACGATTCATTATGGCAAGGTGAATCAGGTATAAACAACCCTTGTCCTACAGGTTATAGAATTCCTACAAGTACAGAGTTATTAGCTGAAGTAACAGCCTACAGCATTACAAATACAGCCACGGCATATAGCAATTCTGTACAAAAATTTCCTGCACCAGGTTATAGAAATGACACAGATGGGCTTTACTTAATTACAGGCAATCTTTTAGGAACTCGTTCGGGATATTATATGTCAAGTACCATCAATTCCATAAATAATATTTCCCAGCTATTTATTTATAGTACCGAAGCTAAAATAGCTGGTTCAAGTCGGGCTACTGGCGTTTCTGTCCGTTGCATCAAAGATTAATTATTTATCAAAATTTTAAAAAAAATGAAAAAAATATTCTTTCAAATACAAATAAATATAGTGATGTTATTGTTAACTAGTTTTGTATTTGGCCAGCAATCGCTAAAAATAGGAGATGCTCCCACTACCATCGATGCAAATGCAGTACTAGAGTTACAAAGTACAACCAAGGGTTTGGTACTGCCGCGTGTTGCCACTACTAGTGCAATACTATCACCTGAAAACGGCCTTATGGTGTATGATATTTCTACAAAATGTGTAAAGAGTTATAATAACGGCTTCTGGTCAGGTTGTTTAAGTGGTGGTTTAAACCAAACATCTAACGGGACTGCTGTGATTTTTTCAATTGATTGTGATTCTGATCCAGTATATAATGGTACAATAAGTTTATCGCAAGGCCTAGACGGAGTTGTGCAAAAAGTAACTGTAGTTGTTACCGCTGTTGGTACCTATAATTTTTTAACCAATATCGTAAATGGAATGTATTTTCAACTTTCGGGAACATTTACTACTACAGGTTCACAAGAAATTACTCTTATTGGTTATGGTTCACCTATTGTAGCAGGAAATTTCACTTATACATTAAATTCTAATCCCGGCTGTACGTTTGATAGAATTACCTACTATATGTATCCAAATATAGTGCTTTTTCCTACGCCCTATTTTATTACTTCTGTTTATGATGTGGATTATTTGCCCTATACTATTCCTTCAAGTGTTGCCACATTGTCAGCATCAGTAGCTGCTACTACAGGTACAGCGACCAATGAACTCTTGCCCCTCAATATTCAAGGGTCACTTCCAGAATTAGGTATAACAATTAAAATTCCCTATGAATCAAATGGCTACGGTACTATTGTACCTGCCTTTACAGAAACAATTACCATACCCGCTGCTGCAACAAAAGAGGGATTAGTGGATAGACAAGTTAAACTTATCATTGCTCAAGCTACTTTTTCGGATTTTAGTTCGGGTACTATCAGCGCTAAATTAATTCCAGCAGATAATAGCATAATTAATTTTAAACAACTTGATATACAAACTGGAATTGGTTTCAATAATTTGGGATATTTATTGGGAACGTTTTCGATTCCTACTAGTGTAGTTGGTATTACAACTCCTTTTGAATTACGTGCTATTGCTGCTATTCCCGATAGGAGTATTAGTACTACTGCTGCTACTGCTACTTCGCATAGTATGTTTTATACGCCTATTCGATCCGCAACAGGCAGAACATGGCTCAACAACAACCTTGGAGCAGATTATAGTAATGTTTATAAATCGGTATTTAGTCCTGCACAACAGGCAACTTCAGCAACAGACTACAAAGCCTTTGGTAGTTTAATTCAATGGGGACGAAATACTGATGGTCATGAATTAACGAATTGGTCATTTACTAACGTAATCTTAGGACCAGCAGTAACTATTCCTATTACTGCTGTAAGCACCACATCAACCACAACCAATGGTGCTTTTATCAAGAATGCCAACTGGCTAAATCTAACTGACTATAGCTTATGGCAAGGAGTTGATGGTACAAATAACCCATGCCCTACAGGCTATAGAGTACCGACAACTGCAGAGTTAGGAGCAGAAATGACAGCAGCTTCTATTTTAACCACTGCAACTGCATATAATTCTATATTTAAATTTACGACTACAAATTACCGTAACTCAGGAGATGGAGTTTTTACTACTACAAACAACACAGGTTACTATTGGGCAAGCGAATTTAGCGGTACAAGTGGTAATAAATATAGTATTTCCTCTATTGTTCAATCATCCACCTCTGCTCGTGGTCAAGGTTTTGCAGTGCGCTGCATTAAAGATTAAGTAATTATTATTGTTGTAGCGTAATTGTATGTAAAAAAATGGGTATAAATAAATAAAAAAATATCATCAATAATGTAAAAACATTAAATAAAAACATCAAAATATATAAAATGAAAAAAATAACCAAAATTATTGGATTATCTATGTTGTTAAATGCAAACATTGGTTTTTGTCAGTACACAGTGCTAAATATTCCAGAAGCTTATTATGGAGTTACAGGTACTGATGGAAAAACATTTACTTTAAATATAGATGACAATGTAAAGCAATTTAGAACAGGACAAGCAACGGTAACAGGAGCAATAAATTCAGAAGCTAATATTACAAATAACTTTTGGGGTCCAACAATTTTTGTCAATAAAGACGATATTGTGCACATGGATGTTACCAATAATTTGAATGAACCTACCACAATTCATTGGCATGGTATGCACTTACCAGCAATTATGGATGGCGGACCACATCAAATAATTCCAGCAGGAGCACTTTGGCAGCCCTATTGGACAATCAAAAACCAAGCAACTACATTATGGTATCATCCACATTTGCACGAAACTACACAAGAGCAAGTTACAAAAGGTGTTGGAGGATTTATAATTGTAAAAGATGCTGAAGAATCGGCATTAGCAATTCCACGTACGTATGGAGTAGATGATATTCCTTTAGCAATTTCTAGTCGTCGATTTTTAGCAACGACAAATGAAATGGCATTTCAATTAATTGATAATTATGGTGATTATTCTATGATCAACGGAACATTAAACCCCCAAGCCACTTTGCCAAAACAATGGGTTCGTTTTAGAATTTTGAATGCAGAAGTACAACGAGGATTAAATATTGGTTTTAGTGATAATAGAACTTTTTATGTAATAGGTAACGATGGCGGATTATTAAACGCACCAGTTGCTGTAACTAGAATGGCAGTTCAAACAGGAGAACGTTATGAGATTATGGTAAACTTAAGTGCAGATTCCGTTGGTTCTGAAACTTTATTTCTGAAAGCTTATAATACAACCGCAGAAATAACTGCATTAACTCCCGGTCAGAATAGTTTTGGATGGCCAGGATTAGAAGGAAACGCAAGTACACCAACTGGAGGTCATGGCCCAGTAAATGGAGGTTTGTTAAATAATATTACTTATAATCTACTGAACGTTAAAATTGCTCCAACTACTACAGAAACAGCACCAATAACTTCTATTCCTACCTCTTTAGTTAATAATACCTATTGGACTGAGGCAAATGCGACAAGTACAAGAACCATAAGTATTGGAGGCGGAAACGGTGGAACCGCATTTACCTTAGATGGATTACTCTACAGTACAACAATGACACCTAAAATTGTTGGTTTAAACGCTGTAGAACAATGGACCATTGTAAATAATAATATTTTTGGTCATACTTTTCATTTGCACGATGTTTTTTTTAAAATTATTTCTCGTTCGGGCGGTAATATGGGAACAACTTTACGTACTTATGAGCAAGGTTGGAAAGATTCTGTTTGGTTGCCAATTGGTGGAACTGCAACTTTTGTTGCAAAATTTGATGATTATTCAGATTCAACTTGGCCATACATGTACCATTGCCATGCATTAACACATGAAGACGAAGGAATGATGGGGCAGTTTATTGTTAGTAATGGACTTAGCACAAATGAAAATAATTCGTCCATTTTATTTAGTTTATATCCCAATCCAGCAACTGAAAAATTATATATTGAACTAGAGGCTCCCGAAACTGAAATTTATTATATTAAAATAATAACTTTAGAAGGTCGAGTTGCTATGATGTTACCTAAACCAGAATGGCAAAACGGTATCGATATCTCTTCATTAGCATCAGGAACGTATTTATTAAAACTAACTGATGATAAAACAAAAAGCATTACCACTAAAAAATTCATAAAAAAATAAATTATGAAAATTTTAAAAACATGTTTTATTCTTATAGTTTTAGGGTTTTTTATTTCTAGCTTTTCTTTAAATTCCTATTTATCTGTAGAAAAAAAAATTAAAAATTTCAGTTTAAAATCTACAGATAACCAAAAAATTTCTTTGTCTGATTATAAAGATGCTAAAGGTTTTATAGTAGTTTTTATATGTAATAAATGTCCAATGGCAAAATTATACTCCAAAAGATTAAATAATTTGAATTTGAAATACGCATCCAAAGGAATTTATTTAATAGCCATAAATTCAATGGATACAGTAGCTTATAAAGAAGAAAATTTTACTTTAATGCAAAAAAAGGTAAAAAAAGAACAACTAAATTTTCCCTATTTACAAGACAAATCACAAAAAGTAGCCAAACAATTTGGTGCTACTTATACACCTCAATCTTTTGTTATTATGAAAGATTACTCAGGGCAATGGATTGTAAAATATGAAGGTTCAATAGATGACAGCGCACTAGATCCCAACAAAACTAATAATTATCTTGAAAAAGCAACTGATGAGTTGTTGTTGAATAAAGAAGTATCAAACCCGTATACCAAATCAGTTGGATGTAGGATTTTTTATCGTGGTGTATATGATAAGATGCAATAAGACTTACTAACCAATAAATTAAACCCAAGTAAAATGAAAAAACTATTAGTTATCTTACTTTTCTTATTGACCCATTTTGGGTTTTCGCACACTGTCAACTATGATAATATCGGTTTAAGACATTGGTCTATTCAAAAGAAACATCAATTTATTGACGGTACTTTTATGCTATATAAAAATGGTACTGTTTTTATTGAGGATGCTGATAATAAAATTTCAAAATATCCATTGACAGATTTTTCAAAAGAGGATCAGGCATATGTATTGAAAAAGGAGGAATGGGTCAAGAATATTAATACTATTGAGCCACAAAAAACAGTTGGAATCCTGAGTGTTTTCAATTACAAATTTTGGATAATCTTCTTTGCTTTAGTTTCTTTTGGCTATATGCTTTTTAAGTTTTCTGACAAAAAAAAAATAATATACTTATATCCTGTTTTTTTTCTTGGAGTACTAATGACGTTGTATAGTTTTACTAAAAAAGCACTTTCTACAACAGATCCTGCTTTTTTAACTTCTGCATTTGCACAATTTTCATCCACAGTTAGCACCACGTATGATGCCAATTATTTCTATGTAAATTCAACTGGAATTCCAAACCATGTAATGATGGTGGGTATTTCAAATCATGGTTGGCAACAACAAGTGCCAACATCAAAATGTTATATTAATGATAGTCATTGGACCATTCCATTAAATCCTATTTTAGCTGCAACTCCTATTCCAGTTTCGGGTTCTCATTTCTTGAAAGGCGCTGTTGCTATGGCTATTAATGGTGTTCCCATTTTTAATTATCATACCAATACAGGTGTTGATAGTTTTTTGGATGGACAACTTGATACTTATGGCGGACATTGTGGTAGAGGGGATGATTATCATTATCACACTGCTCCTTTGCATTTGATAACACTAGGTCAAGCTTCTGCAACACTTCCCATTGCTTTTGGGCTTGATGGATATGCAGTTTACGGTAGTTTGGAACCTAACGGAATGCCAATGACAACACTAGATGGCAACCATGGACATTATGGAACTAATGGTGTTTATCACTATCACGGTACAACAACTGCTCCTTATATGATTGGAAATATGGTGGGAGTCGTTACCGAAGATGCCAATTTGCAAATTGTACCACAACCCCAAGGCAACGCGATAAGAAATGAAAATTGGGTGCCATTGTCTGGAGCATTAATTACATCCTGTGTTGCTAATGCCAATAATGGATATAATACTTCCTATAGTTTGAATGGCGTTTCAGGATATGCAACAAATTACACCGCTACTACAGCAGGAGTGTATACGTTTCAATACGTAACGCCAACCGGAACAACCACAACTAGTTATAATGGTCCCTCACTATGTACTGTTCCTGGTTTAGGGTTTACTAATTTTGCATTATACGATAAAAATATCTCCATTTATCCCAATCCAGCCAACGATATTTTGAATATACAAGTCAGCAACGGGGTTTTAGAAAGTGATATACAGTCTATTTCGATTTATAGTATAAGAGGCGAATTAATATTAAAAACAACGCATTACAAAGAGAATATTGATATTAAGAATCTTTCAATAGGATCCTATTTGGTAAAAGTGCAATTTCCTAATTATATAGTAACCAAAAAAGTTTTAGTTAAATAATTTCCCTAATTAAATTACTATCCAATTTTTATGAGAAAATTCCTTTACTTATTATATTGTCCTTTATTTTCGATTGGACAATATACAGGAACCGCATCGGTCACACAAGGATTGGCAACCACCACGACTTCTAATCTTTATAACTGTACAGGCGGAAGAATTGCCGCTGTGGGAACTATTTTAGCTTCCGATAATTCCGTTTGGACATTGCCTGCAGTTACTAATTATACTAACGCAACATTTCCATTTGCCTCTAATTTATATAACGAATGTACGGGAGCAACTTATGCCAATTCAACTTTGGCATTAGCAGCATTAAATGGTTCCGATATTGTTACTATAGATGCTAGTGGAGAATTAATAACAGCCTATATTTTTGCCGATAATTATTTTGAAATGTATATCAACGGAATTGCTGTAGGTAAAGACAATGTACCATTTACGCAATTCAATTCTAATATTGTTCGTTTTAAAGTCAATCGACCTTTTATTATTTCGATGTTATTAGTAGATTGGGAAGAACGATTAGGGGTTGGATGCGAAACCAATGGCGGATTTACTTATCATTGTGGTGATGGTGGAATGGTAGCTGTTTTTAAAGATGCAACGAACACTATAATTGCAAAGACAGATGCAAGTTGGAAAGCACAAACATTTTATACAGCTCCTATAATGAATTTAACTTGTCCGACAGAAAGCGGCACAATCAGAAATTCCAGTGCTTGTAGTTCGGCCGATTCAAATTCTGGAACCGCTTATTATGGTTTACATTGGCCAAGGCCTTCCAATTGGACATTGGCTACTTTTGACGATACTTTATGGCCAGCTGCAACAACATATACTAATGCAACTATTGGAGTTGACAATAAACCTGCCTATACTAATTTCGCGAATATTTTTGATGATGTTTTAAATGATGCACAATTTATTTGGAGTAAAAATGTAGTTTTAGATAATGAAGTAATTGTGAGAAAAACTGTGGCAGCAAATTTATCCAACAATGATACTTTTGGAAATAATAATCATATTAATATTTATCCAAATCCGGCAAAAAGTCAATTTGAAATAGAAATAAATCCATATATTAAAGATAAATTACAGAGCATTCAGATATTTAATGTATTTGGCGAATTGATTTTTAGTTCCAATACTTATTTAAATATAATTGCAACTTCCAATTTTTCTTCTGGATTGTATATTGTAAAATTCCATTACTCAGAATTTGAAATTTCAAAAAAATTAATCATTGAATAACAATGAAAAAAATAGCATTTCTATTACTAACCACTATATCCTTTGCGCAAAGTGTAACCAAATCGATACTTTTACTGCCAGATACTGGCCAAACTACTAGTTATACCAATACCTTTGGCGAAGACCACGATTATAGTATCAATGCGCCTTCGTTTACCAATAATGGAAATGGTACAATAACCGATAATGTTACCAAATTAATGTGGCAACAAACTGATGGTGGGGAAATGACTGTAGAAAATGCAACATTGTATTGTGATAATTTAGTTTTAGGAGGTTTTTCCGATTGGAGGCTACCTACCCCTATGGAAGCCATGAGTATTCTGAACTTACAAAAAAACAACCCTGCAATGGATGTAGTTTATTTTCCATCTACAGGTGCCGAATATTGGTGGACAAACACGTTTCAGGTTGGCGATATTTCTAAAGTATGGTGCACTAACTCTGGCGGAGGAATTGGCAACAAACCCAAAGCAGAAACTATCGGTGCTGGTGGAACCAAAAGTTATCATGTTAGGGCCATTAGAGATATAACTACTCCAACAATTTTACCAAATCATTTTACGGATAATGGCAATGGTACCATAATTGATAACGTAACCCAATTGGTTTGGCAAAAAATGCCTAACGCTAATCTATTCAATTGGGAACAAGCCATTACTTATGCGGAAGGCTTAACCTTAGCAAGTGCAACCGATTGGCGACTTCCAAACATCAAAGAATTACAATCGTTAAACATGGAAAGTACTTCCAGTCCTTCGGTGAATACTGCTTTTTTTAGTACCATTGGAGTTCATAATTATTGGTCTTCCACTACACTCTTGCCAAATCCAAACAATTTAACAACTGCATGGTATTGGAATACCCAATTTGGAATTACTACTTTTGAAACAAAAACGAATTCGAATTATGTTATTTGTGTAAGAGGAAATCCAGTTTCACTTTCCAATCCAGAAGTAGCGCAAGAATTCAATACAATCAAACTATTTTCTAATCCTTTTACTACAAAATTACAATTGACAAATACCATTGGAAATGAATTTTATGAATTATCAGATACTAACGGAAAACAAATTTATTCTGGTAAAAACATTGATACCCAAGATTTTTCTGATTTAGCAAATGGTTTATATTTATTAAAAATCACAAACGAAACAACTTATACTTTAAAGTTGATTAAAGAGTAACCAATGAATTATTTGCAAATCATTTTGCACAATCTTTCTTTAGGGTTTACCCATTTAAACCTGAAGGTTTAGGATACATACTTTTTATTTAAAGTATCATTATTGTCCGATTAAAATATTTATTGCTAAAAACATTATATGTTTTTTCTCGCAAAGGCGCGAAGTTGCAGTTTATATCTGAGTTCTTTGCGACTTTGTGTCTTAGCGAGAATATATTAAAAATTAAGTTGAGTCTAAAATTTCGTACTATTTGTAAGACTTAACAAAGCAAATAGTTAGTTTTATCGGACAACAATGTTAAAGTATATTCTTTCTGAATTCGAAATTGAAATCGGTAGTAATCTAATATTGTGTATTTAGTATAATATAAGTTTTTTTGTTGTGGTTAACAGTATTTGGTATAATGACAAACCAATAATATACATCCCTTAATTGCACTTCTAAGCGAATATTTCTTTATGTAATAGTATAAAATAACAATGTAAATCCGTATAAACTATTTATTTTCTGCATTTGGATTTATTTACTAAATGGTATTTGAAATAGCTTTAAAATAAATTGAAATTCCTAAACAACAATTTCTCACTTCCTTACTGTTTTTTATATTAGGCAATTTTGGTGCTATCCTTGATTCATTTTTTAATTTGCAAAAGTTTAGCACACAAAAGTTGTTAAAGGACCTTATCAATACTTATAATTTTTATTTTGTTACAAGAGTAAAAAGCAACATTAAAATAGACTATTATCCTACAAATTTCAATAGTAATTAAAAAACGTAGTAAAACACATAATTGGAAAGCTATTAGTGCTAATTAATCTTTTCTTATTTAAAAACCTTTATAAAGGGAGTTGTCAATTTATCAAATTTTGCGAATTTTAAGCGTATATATATTCATTTTATATAACACCAATAAGTCAATTATTTTAAGGCTTTTGGAATAGTCAAAATGTCAATGAACATCAATATAATGTTTTTGAAAATCAAACTATTTTTTTTACGAACCAACACTAAATACCATTTATCAAAAATATAAATGAGGTAAACATAGTACTTGATTATTGAATTGATCCATTATATGTAGTTTTAAAAAATCATATTAGTTATAAAAAAGAAGGAATTTATATAAAAAAAAAGGAATAAAATATTTGTAGGAATTTTAGAATTAGATTTGCCGAATACTTAAATGATTTAATCTATTTGTATTTAAATTCTCTATTTAGTGCATAAATTAATTTATACCTAAAGGTTCACTTTAAAAATTAAAATCCAATATTCCAATAACAAATTACCTTCTAAATTTTATTAATTATTCTTATGAAAAAACTTGTTTTATTTTTTGTGTTCTTTAGCTCTCTTGGCGTTTTCGCTCAAGTTGGGATCGGAGTGTCAACTGCTAATATGGATGCTTCGGCACAATTAGATATTAGCTCAACTACCAAAGGGTTACTAGCCCCTAGGATGACTGCTATTCAAAAAAATGCTATTGCTAATCCTGCTACAGGATTATTAATTTACCAAATTGATGCAACCACTGGGTTTTATTATTTTGATGGTTCTGTTTGGAAAAGCGGATTAGGACCTCAAGGTATTCAAGGAATACAAGGAGAAATTGGTTTGCAAGGAGCTGCTGGAACAGATGGAACAGATGGAACAGATGGCGCAATAGGACAACAAGGTGACCAAGGACAACAAGGTGACCAAGGAATACAAGGTATTCAAGGAGACCAAGGAATTCAAGGAGATAGAGGACTACAAGGAGATAGAGGACTACAAGGTGACCAAGGACAACAAGGTGACCAAGGAATTCAAGGAGATAGAGGACTACAAGGTGACCAAGGAATACAAGGTATTGCCGGAAATGATGGTGCAATAGGACAACAAGGTGACCAAGGACAACAAGGTGACCAAGGAATACAAGGTATTCAAGGAGACCAAGGAGCTCAAGGTATTGCCGGAAATGATGGCGCAATAGGAATACAAGGTATTCAAGGAG
>NZ_JBIKPS010000022.1:0-53565 GCF_044357305.1 Flavobacterium sp. | reverse complement strand
AAGAAGCTTTACAAGTGAAAGTATACGATATGTTAGGAAAACTAGTGGACAACCAAATTATGGATGCTACTCAAGTAGAAGCATTTGAAATTGGAGCAAACTATCCTTCTGGCGTGTACAACGTGATTGTAAGCCAAGGCGATAATCTTAAAACCGTAAGGGTGATTAAGAGATAAATAATAAGAAATAGGTTTATTTTTAAAAAAGGTTGCCTATTTATTTAAAATAATAATTAAACTAAAAACAGCATCAAAAATCTTTTTGATGCTGTTTTATTTTTTGCAATCTACATTAAAAGACGTTAAATAATCATTCCGTCTTCCATAGTAATTATCCTATTAGTTCTATTAGCAAAATCTAGATCGTGGGTAACTATTAATAGGGTTTGATTAAAATCTAAAGTTAGTTGTTGAAAAATATCAAAAACCATGTCGCTATTTTTTTTATCTAAATTACCGGTTGGTTCATCCCCCATAATAATTAAAGGATTATTTATTAATGCTCTAGCAATTGCCACACGTTGTTTTTGTCCTCCACTCAACTGATTTGGCATTTTAAGTGCTTGTTCTTGCATATCTAAGGTGCGAAGATGCTCCATAGCATTGTGTTCCACTTCTTCGGTTGAGAATTTACCTAATTTAAGCCCTGGTAACATTACATTTTTCAATACGCTATATTCATTAAGTAAATAGTGAAATTGGAATACAAACCCAATGTTCTCATTTCTAATTTTAGCAAATTCTGGATCCGACTTTCCCGTTACTAATTGTTCGTGTATATACAATTTGCCTTCATAATCGGTATCCATAGTGGAAAGTAAATACAATAATGTAGATTTTCCGCAACCTGATTTTCCCACAATAGAAACAAACTCCCCATGATCAATGCTCATGTTGATTTCTTTCAATACTTGAAACTTGACAGGGTCGTAAAAGTATTTGGAAAGATTTTCGGTTTTTAAAACTATATTACTCATTTTTAGTCAAGTTATTTACCTCTAATTATTTCCACAGGATCTACTTTACTGGCTTTCAGGGCAGGTAATAATCCAGCAACAAATGTTGTCACTAGCGCAAATATAATCCCAATAACGTAATATATTATACTATAGTCGATAGGATAGGTTGTAATGGTTGGCAAAGCAGAAGTTTCAAATGGAATTAAATCAATGATATAGGAAAAAATAAAGCCAAATAACAAGCCAAATACTCCTCCTGTAATTCCTATTATCATAGATAAAAAGAGGAATATCCATTTCACGTCATCGCCCGAAAAACCAGTTGCTTTTAGTATGGCAATACTGTCCATTTTTTCAAAAATCATCATATTCAAAATATTATAGATGCCAAAACCCGCTACGATAAGTAATACAATACCTACAGAATAAGAAATAATACTTCGAACAGTGCTACCAGTTTCAAATTGCGAATTGGTGGTTTGGTAATCTATAGCATCCACATCAAATTTGGTGCTGAATTCTTTTGTTAAAACAGGAGCAGTTGTAATGTCATACAATTTTATTTGAATGTCTGTGATATAATTAGTTGGTTCTCCTAATAGTTTTTGAGCAGTATCTAAAGAAGAGTAGCTCATCACGTCATCAATTTCTGCAATACCAACCTGAGTAATTCCAACAATCTTTAAAGAAGCTAAATTTCCTTTGGAAGTGGTTATTTTTAAAATGTCACCAACCACCAAAAGCATCTTGTCTGCCAAACCTTTTCCGATGATGATGCTGTTGTTTTGATTCAAATCGGCAATTTTTCCTTCAATAATATAATCGCTTATAGCAAATAATTTTTCTTCTGCTAAAACGTCAATTCCGTTAATTACCCCAGAAATTTCAATGGTTCCTGAATTAAAGAAAACAGGTGTTGTAATTTTGGGCGCCACATCAATAATTCTTGGGTCTTTTTTTAGAAAATTAATTATTACTTTGCTATTGTAAATTGCTTTCCCGCGGTCTTTTGGTTTAACCGAATTTACAAAGTTCACACTGTTTTTGTACTCTGCAGCCAACGATATCGGTTGGTTTTCAGATGGTTTTATTTCATTATACAAACGAACATGGGGTGTTCTATTAAGCATCAAACCATCTAATAAATTATTCAATCCGTGCATAAAACTCACCAATGCAATAAACATCGCAATACCAAAGGTTACCCCAACGGCGGCAACAATACTTTGTTTTAGTCGTGCTCGAAGCAAGTGAAAAGCAATATTAAATAGGAGTTTACTATCCATTATTTTGGGCGATAAATAGATTCGGTTGCTTGTAATCCATCCAGAATTTCTACATTTTGGTAATCACTTAATCCAATTTTTACTTTGCGTTTTTCGTCTTTATTAACCAAAACATATTGATTATCTATTAAATAACTTTTAGGAATGGTGATCACCTCTTTTTTAATTTGGATGATAATATTTGCTTCTGCAGTAAGATTAGGATATAATTTAGCTGGAGTAGTTACAAAATGGGCTTCTATTTTGAATGTTCTGGAACGCTCGCCCATAATTGGATAAATTTTATCTACAATAGCATCAAAAACTTTCCCTTTGTAACTATCGAGAGTAACCACAATTTTTTGTCCAAGACTTACTCGAACCATATCGTTTTCATCTACATCCAATTCTAGTAAATAAGCATTCTTTTTCCCTATGATTGCCAATGGGGTTTGTGGCGTAATAAGAGTTCCGTCTTTAACTAAAACATCAAAAAGGGAACCAGTAAAGGCACTTTTAATAGTGTAATCTCCTTGCGATTTTTCACTAATTTTAAGATTGTTGTTGTTTCGATTTTGATCGTTTTGCAATTGGATTTTCAATTGGGACAACTGTTTCAAAGCCGATTCGTAATTGGATTTGGAATTTTTATAAGACAATACTACTTTTTCATATTCTACTTCCGAAATGATATTGTATTGCTTGATGTTTTTATTTCGATTATAAACCGATTGGTCCAAGGCCAATTTATCTTTGGCTGCTTGCACTTTAGTTTCCATATCGGAAATTTTATCCTGAATGTAACGACTGTTTTCTTGACTTAGTTGGAAAGCCAAACGCGCATTTTCAGTAGTTAATGCTGCTTTATCGCTATCAATTTGAAACAAAGGTTGCCCTAGAGTTATAGATTGTCCCACAACAACGTTTGTTTGTTGTAGAACACCACTAACGGTTGAAAAAACGGTGTATTGGTCTTCGGCTTTGATAACTCCTGATGCATAAACACTCTCTGTGATGTTTCCCTTGGTAGGTTGAATTTCTCCAGAGTCTTTGTTGGAGCAAGAAGTAAAAGAAAAAGTAAGGACTGTAAATATAATGAAAGAATAGCGCATGAGCTTTATATTAGGATACCAACTCAAATGTACGAAAAATTTACTTAGCAATCCATTGAAAATGTTTTTAATAGTAAGGAACTAATCCAAGCTAAAAATCGTTCAATTCCACTTTCCAATCCAAGTTTGGATTATAGGATAGTTGCCCGTTTTTAACTTCTAACGGGCAGTCAAAATTATTGGTATAAAGACCTCCAGTTCCGAGTCCTTGTGGCATAGAATTTTGTTGTAAAAAGGTCCATTGTGCGATGGCATTCAATCCGATATTACTTTCTAAAGCGGAGGTAATCCACCACCCAATTTGGTGTTTTTTAGCAAGGTCAATCCATTCTTTTGTGCCTCGAAAACCGCCTACAAAACTAGGCTTCAAAATGATGTATTGTGGTTTTATTTTTATCAAAAGAGCCTCTTTTTCGGCATACGAAAATACTCCAATTAGTTCTTCGTCGAGCGCAATAGGAATTGGGGTAGTTTTACATAGCTCTGCCATACTGTCAGTATGGTTTTTAGGAATAGGTTGTTCGATACTATGTAATTTATAACCAGATAATTGGTTTAATTTGTCTAAAGCATCGGACTCATCAAAAGCACCGTTTGCATCTACCCGAATTTCAATAGTGTCCGCATCAAAATTTTGTCGGATAAAGTGCAATAAATCGAGTTCTTTTTGGAAATCGATAGCACCTATTTTGAGTTTGATGCAATGAAAACCTTGGGCTAGTTTTTCTTCTATTTGTTGCTTCATAAACGCTGCTTCTCCCATCCAAACTAAGCCATTAATAACCATGTTTTTTTTGCCTTCAGTAAAGGCAGATGAAAACAATAAAAATGGGGTTTCGGATGCTAACGATTGGAAAGCCATTTCGACTCCAAATTGGATGGAAGGAAACTCTATTAAGGCTTCCCAAAGTTGGTCTTTTCCTAGGTGGATATTTTGGCAAGTCCATTGGATTTTTTCTTCATAATCTGGTCGATCATCGGCACTCAAACCTCGCAGAATTCCACATTCTCCAATGCCCTTTTTGCCATCCAGCTCTAAAACTAAAAACCAAGTTTCTTTTACATTCATAACTCCTCTGGAGGTTCCAGAAGGGCGTTTAAAATTTAGAAGGTATTTTTGATAGGAGGCTTTCATTTGTGGAGAAGATAGAGAATAGAATATAGAGAATAGAATATAGAAAATAGAATATAGAAAATAGACTGGAAGCTATTCTAAAATGCGAAGGATTTTTTTCAAATTAGCATCGGGTAAATGGCATTTGCTAAATAGCGCAAAGTCTTTATTGGTTTGTTGTATCCAAGAAATATTCGGATTGATGAATTGGTCTTTGTATTTCTTGTGAATGTCTTTGGCTTCCGATAAGCGGTCGGTGAAGGTATATAGGTGGGCTAATTGTAATTGCAAATTAATATCCGTCGCATCTTTAGCAATAGCCTCATTCAAAACTTTTTCGGCTTTGTCGAATTGTTTGGATAAGATGTAATAGTTTGCTAGGGTTGCATAATCTATCGATTCGGCTCTGTTTTTACTTATCAGTTCCGATTGTATGATGGTGATGGCATCGTCAAATTTACCTTGGTTGATGGCTGCATTGGCTCGGTCTCTAAAAAGGCCGAAGTATTTTTTCTCTTCCCCAGTTTTTTTCAAAGCCTCTTCCGTAACCGATTCAATACTAGTACTTCTTTCAATTGGAATAAGATTGATGAATTCTTTATAGGTATATTTTTGGGATAATTTATCCAGAAAAGCAGCAGAAAAAGAATCTTTATTGGTCAATAAAGCATAGACTTTTAAGGTTTTGCTTAAAGTGATGATTTCATTTTTGGTATCCGAATTCCAACCACGGCTTGCTTTGGTATCTACCCATGGCACGACTTCTAAAATTACTTTTTCGCTCATTACCCAATTGTCACTTTGAATTGCAAAATACAAGTTTTGCGTTTTCAATGTCATGCAATCGGAACCTTTCATTTTTAAAATTCGGGCTTCTTTGTTTATGGGCGTGTCTTGCACCAAACAAGCATTGGTAGTTTTACCAGAGGTAAGAAAAGCATCGGAAATTTTAGAGTCTGTGAAAATAGCGTATTTGCATTTGTCGTCTCCCGAAATGGTGGAGGCTAAAAATACGGCTCCTGCGGCTCCTTGGCTTATTCCTGTTGGATCGGGAATGGCTTTTAATACGGAAACTAAACTAGAAGATAGTTTTTGATTGTCGTCTAGCAGGGTGATTCTGTACACTACTTCGGTGGTTCCTTCGGGGAAGTCGGCAGTTTTAACTACTTTCTTCTCTCCTGCGCGGAGGCTTATGGTTTCGTTGGTAGTTCTTATGTTGTCCCAATAGCCGTCTTTGGATTGTGCTGTTGCTAGTGCAACCGACATAAGTGGTAGTATAAAATAGATTTTCTTAAGCATTTTAATTTTATTCAATACGATTATTAATTAGCCCCGGGTGAAGTGGAAATCCTGGCCTTGCGAAACGAAATTTCTGGTGGAATTGTTTCGTTATTCGCAAGGACAGATTGTAACGGTAAACGGGAATGACGTTTACTGCAAAGCCCATGCCATTCGCTCCTAAAGATCTATACTTTGACCAATTTCGAGCAACATTAGGTCTTTTCCAGCATCAAAGAATTTCTTTTTGGCTTGGTCGTGGTTAATTTCTATGTAGCCAAAGGTGTCGTAGTGCACGCCCAGCACTTTATCGCATGCCACAAAATCGGCTGCAATAATAGCATCTTCAACATCCATTGTGAAATTGTTGCCGATGGAAAGTATGGCCAAATCGAGTTTGGTGCGCATGGGAATGAGTTTCATGTCCATGGTAAGTGCCGTATCGCCTGAGATGTAGATGTTTTTGTGTTCGCCTTCGATGACAAAACCGGCAGGATTACCTCCGTAAGTACCGTCGGGAAAGGAACTAGAATGTATGGCGCAGACCATCTTTACTTTTCCGAAATCAAACTGCCAACTACCGCCATGGTTCATTGGGTGGTATTTTAGACCTTTGTTGCCGAAATGTACCGCTACCTCGTAATTGGAAACAATTGTAGCATTGGTGCGTATTGCGATGGCTTCGGCATCGAGAATATGGTCGCTGTGTGCGTGGGTTAGCAAGATATAATCTGCGGCAATCGTGTTAATATCAATATGGCTGGCTTTGGGATTTCCAGTGATAAACGGATCTACCAAAATGTGTTTGCCGCTTATTTCAATGCCAATGCAGGCGTGCCCGTAGAAGGTTATTTTCATGGCCAATTAGTGTAATAAATGATTAAATCGGAGATAAAATAGATTAGCGAAAGCGACAATAATATGGATAATAAAAAGGTGCTTAACGCTAATTTTTTCAATTCGGGATCCAATAGTTTTGGTTCTTTGTTTTTGGCTACTCGCACTAAATGCGCAATAATTGGGATGTAGGCAATTAGGAAGAAATAGATGTCAAAATTGAAGGTTTCCGGACTTGGATCACGGTAACTAAAATCGAAAATTAGTGCAAAAACCAACATCAAAACCATTGCAGAAACGATTAGAAAGAAATGGTATTTTTTTGCCCAAGCACCACCATTTTTAACTACGATGGTATTTTTATTGGATTTTCTATCGGATTCTTCGTCGCGCATGTTGTTTAAATTCAACACACCAACGCTTAGAAAACCAATTGCAGTTGCAGGAAGAAATAACAGCCAATCTACTTGTTTGGAAAACATAAAGTAGGTTCCGAAGGTGCTTACAATTCCGAAGAAAATAAAAACAAAAACATCGCCATAACCTCGGTAACCATAGGGGTTTTTGCCTACGGTGTAACGAATTGCAGATGCAATTGCTAGGATTCCTAAAACAAAGAAAATGATAGAATAGTATAAATATTTTCCTTTAAAAGAAAAATAAATGAGCAACATGGCAGAAACTAAGGTTAGAAATGCTGTAATAAAAATGGCAAAACGCATGGCTGCCGGGGTAATCTTTCCGCTCTGAATAGATCGCATTGGGCCCACGCGATCTTCGTTATCGGTGCCTTTCATGCCGTCGCCATAATCGTTGGCAAAATTGGAAAGAATTTGCAAACCAAGTGTGGTTGATAAAGCAAAAATTACAATTTTCCAATTGAAAATTCCTTGCGACATGGCGTAAAAACTACCTACTAAAATTCCGGAAACCGAAAGGGGTAGGGTGCGTACTCGTGCGGCTTCAATCCAGTGTTTCATTTTTTATTTTAAATTTTAGATTTTTTATTTTATATATATACTATCAGGTACTAAACATATTACTAAATCCAGTTGCTGTCTGACGTTTCTATTTCGTAGAGCCAGAGGTTAACGTATTCTTGAATTTTATTGTATTTTCCTAAGTTAAAAGTTAAACTTCCTCCTGCTGTGTGCAAAGTTAACGAACCTATATTTAGGTTTTTATGCCAAAACAATTGTGATGTTGTGATGGCTTGTATTTTCTTGATTTCAATAATTTCGTTTTCAACATCCCAAGAGCCACTTTGCTTAATAATATAATTATTATTGATGAATAATCGGTAATTTCTAAATCCAAAAAAATGAATTAATAGAAATAATATAGTGTAAAAAATTGCAAAATTGGTATATTGAAATAGCTTAACATAAATTGTATTACCAAAGATAAAAAAACCTGATAAAGGTAATACAATTGTTAGAAAGATTGAGAAAACTAATTTACGAAAATTTGGTTGCATCATCTCCCCTTTTGCGGGCAATTGTTTGAAGATTAATTTTAGAATTTCATCGCGTTCAAGAATATTACATCCTGGAATTTCAATTATAGCTTTTTTCTGCTGTTTTTCGTCGCTTATAGCTTGTTTTATTTTGATTTCGAGTACGTTTAATTTCTTTTGGAAATAATTTCTTGAAATGGTAACAATTTGAACTTTTTCGGGTTTTAAAATGGTACTTTCCGTATTGATTAATCCGTAAGATAATAATAAAGAACCTTTTTGTTTGGTCAAAGTATAATTAAAATATTTGAATATAGTTCTTCCAATGTTTATTGTAAAAATTATTGTAAACAAGACTAAAATAAAGAAAAATATGGCATAAAATGTAGGATAACTATCAATTACTTTTTCTATTTTGTCCTTGTCAATAATATCATCTTTGCCAATATTTTTAAGATTTTCAATTATTGTAAAAAAGAAAGTTAGAATTAAACCAATGCTTTGAACATAGTTGGAGGTAATTCCTACTTTAAGTAAACTTAAAATACTTATTTTCAAAAAAGGATTTGCTACCGATTCGTCTTCGGTTGCCAATTTAGTATCACTGGTTTCAGTTGATGCTTTTAAATTTTCATTGTTAAGTAATATAGATTTTAAAGCCAAAGCTAAATTGTGAGAGATGGCTTTGATATTGGCTTCTTTATTATCACTTCCTGCTGTGTCGACGCTCAATGAATATACCCCAATAAGTCTTTGAATTATATTTTGATGGATATTTACTTGTTGAATTTTGTTGAGCTGAATTGTTGTTTTGGTTTTCGTAATTATTCCGTCATTTACAATAAATTCATCATTGGCAACATCAATGTAAAAGGTAAAGTTCAAAAATCGCAAATAAGCAACCAATCCAATAATTGTAATTAATCCGATAATTCCGAATACAACTAAAAGTTTACTTAATCCATCTGATTTAAAAAACCAAATAAAAATAATAGGTAATAAAGCCTTAGCGAATTTCTGCAAAGAATCAACAAATAAAATCAAAATTCCGATAGAAGATTGTCTTTGAGGTTGATTGAAATTTACTTCCATTAAAGTTGTTTTTGGATTTTACCCATTAAGAGTTGTTTGATGTTTTCAGCTTCTTCTTTGGCAATACCTGGAATTTCAAGGTCACTATTATTTCCTCCAGCTGTAAAAATTTCTACTTTTGCCAATCCGAAAATTCTTGAAATAAATCCTTCATGTAATGCTACGTGTTGCACTCTATTGTAAGGAATTATCATTGTGTTTGTTGCGACAATGCCACTTCTGTAAATTACATCATGGTTTCTAAATGCAAATGCTTTTTTTTTAAATGCTAAGATAGAAAAAAACCAAATTAACCCTGAAATAACCATGGTTGCAATAGCCAACGAAATCCAAATTTTGTTGGAAATGTTTCCTTTATTTACAAAATAAAAAACAGCAAATGTTATAATTAAAATTGCAATTATTAATGCAACATTAATTAATGTTACTCTTTTGTATTTGGGATGCAATGCTGAGAGTTGCACTTCTTCATATCGAGGAAGTTGCTTGGTATCTAATGTTTGGTTGGTAAATCTTTCCATAAATTAAAATTGTATTCCTATTCCTACTGTGAATAAATGCAAATTAAAATTGGTTTTAACGGGTAAATACTTGTAATCGGTTTGGAAATAAAGGCTTTTGTCCATAAAAAGTCTAAAACCAGGATTAATAGATACACTATCGTAATTATATTTCACTGTATTTAGATTAGTAATAAAAGCGGGATCGCTAGGGTCAAAACTATTTATATAGGATTGTTGTATATTATATTTTGAAGTAAAAAAGGAGTATCCCAAATTGAAAAAGGGTTTAAATACTTTATTTACTTCTAAAACAATTCCAATATTTGGGTTTATCATTAACGAATTCTTTAAATCTAATTGATAGCCAATTTCTCTGGCTTTAAAATAGTCAAGCCCTAATCCGGCTTGGATGCTTAAATCGGCATTGCTGTAAAGATTGTATTTTGCATCTATTCCTGCAATACCATTGTAATTGTCACTTACAAAATTGTTGTTTCGTAAATTACCTATGTAATGAATTGAAACAGAATATTTATTTTCTTTATTGGAATTAGTCGCTTTTGGATCTTGTGAATAGAAATTAAAAGTAACTAAGAGAACTAAACTTAAAATTATTTTCTTTTTCATAAATAAAAAAATTAAAGATATTTATACAACAGACTATTTGAAAATACTGCAATTTGATTTTTTTGAGATTCCTACGGAATGACAAACTAGGTGTGAACTTAGCGCGAAAACGGAACACTGTATACCGAGCACTGACCACTGAATACTGACTACTAACCACTAACCACTAACCACTAACCACTACACTAAGGTAACCATTTTTTTACAAAGTTGGGTTTGCGTTTTTCAAGGAAAGCATCGCGGCCTTCTTTAGCTTCGTCGGTCATGTAGGCCAAACGGGTTGCTTCGCCAGCAAAAACTTGTTGGCCAACCATGCCATCGTCGGTTAAATTCATTGCAAATTTAAGCATTTTTATAGAGGTAGGCGATTTGGCAAGGATTTCTTGTGCCCATTGGTAGGCAGTATCTTCTAATTCGTCGTGCGGAATTACGGCATTTACCATTCCCATATCCATAGCCTCTTGAGCGGAATAGTTTCTTCCTAAAAAGAAAATTTCTCGCGCTCTTTTTTGTCCCACCATTTTAGCCAAATAAGCCGAGCCATAACCACCATCAAAACTGGTTACATCGGCATCGGTTTGTTTGAAAATGGCATGTTCTTTACTGGCTAAAGTTAAATCGCATACCACGTGCAAACTATGACCGCCACCTACGGCCCAACCTGGAACTACGCAAATCACGGCTTTAGGCATAAAACGAATTAACCGTTGCACGTCTAAAATATTCAATCTATGGTAACCATCTTCACCAACATAACCTTGATGGCCACGCGCTTTTTGATCGCCACCACTACAAAATGAATACACTCCGTCTTTACTTGAAGGACCTTCGGCAGAAAGCAAAACCACTCCGATTGATGTGTCTTCTTGTGCATCGTGAAAGGCTTGGAGTAATTCGGCAGTAGTTTTAGGTCGGAAGGCATTGCGCACATCCGGACGGTTGAAGGCAATTCGGGCTACGCCATTGCATTTTTTATAGGTAATATCTTCAAATTCTCTTACGGTTACCCAATTTATTGCACTCATTGAAAACTATTTATTATTTAATTTCGATTGTATTACTAATTTGTACTAATTTAGCGTAAAAATAAACGATTTTTTAGTTTCTATCACTAAAAGCCCTTTTAAAAATATTATGAATCGATTTTTATCTACCAAAAACACCTTTACTATTGCTATTCTTTGGGGAATAGTTTTATTTTTTGTTGTGATGCTTGCCTTAAATTTTGAAAAAGGAAACGATCCAATTATTCCGATGATTATTGTTGCATTAGTTGCTGTATTTGTTCTTTGGGTTTTGCTAGATACCCGATATGTGATTAAAAACAACTTTTTGTTGTACCGTTCGGGACCTATTCGCGGTAGAATAGATATTTCTAAAATCAAATCTATCAAACATTACTCGGGATTGAATGTTCCTGTAATGTTAAAACCTGCTCTAGATACCAAAGGTTTTATTATTACCTATAATGCTTTTGATGATTTATTTATTTCGCCTATTCAAAGCGATATTTTTATTGCAGAAATGAAAAAGATAAACCCGCAAATTGAAGTGATTTAATAAAGAAATTAATTAGATTACTATCTTAATTTCCCCTAGCGCACTACAATATCGTATTTTTCTAAAAGACCTTTTAAACCATCTACAGAAAAAACTGCTTTCTTAATTTTGTTTTTTTCGGGGTCAATAACATAGTCGTAACTGGTAGAAAAATCGGCTTTGTTAGCAATAGTGTCAATAAAAACGGCTCTACGCAAGTTGCAATTATCAAATAATACTTCGGTTAAATCACTCGACATGAAATCGATGGCAATCATGCTACAATTAATGAATTGCATTTTTTTGAGTTTTAAAGCATAAAATTTGGCATAATCGAGTAGGCAATCGATAAAGTGAAATTCGAAAATTACTTGATCGGTCATGGCAAAATTAACGCTTGTAAAATTACATCGGTTAAAAAATACGCCACGCAACGACACATAATTAATTTTGGTTTCTTGAAAATTACAATCAAAGAAATTGCAATCGATGAAGGTTACTGTTTGGAAGGTACACTTTCTAAAATCACAATTATAGAAGTTGCAATTTTCAAAATCTTTGTATTTGGTATTGGTATCGTCTAGAATTTGATCTCTAAATTCTTGGTCAAGGATATAATCAGCGCGCATATTGTTTTTTTAAGACTGTAAAACTACTGAAAATAGAAACATACCACTGCTCTACATTGTTAATAAATTTTCAAATAAATAATTTATTGTTGTGCATGCAGATTATTGAAATTAATACATTTGAAAAATAGATATACTAGTTTTTATTTATAATTATTTCTATTAGATTGAAATTAATATATGAAAAAGGAAAATCCTTCATCGGTTGCTGTATCGGGCTTTTTTTATAAAAATCCAGTGTTGAAAATAAAGGAGTTCTTGGCTTTTCTTTCTACTCGATTCGGATTGATTTTTGCATTGAACATGCAATCTACCATTTTATATTATTGGGTGTATCATGTTACCAATAACAAACTTTCTTTAGGCTTTGTTGGTCTTGCCGAAGTAATTCCAGCAATAGGGTTTTCGTTGATTGCAGGGCATTATGTGGACCAAAGTGAAAAGCGAAAGATGGTAGTTCGATGCCTTTCGGGGTACTTGTTTACTGCAATTTGTTTATTTGCAATAGCAGTACCATTTGTTGAGAAAAAGATTTCGGTTTCTTTACTAGTTGGATTAATTTACTTTTTTGTGTTTGTTGGCGGAATACTTCGTTCGTTTTTTAGTCCGTCGATGTTTTCCCTTTTCGGATTAGTGGTTCCTAGAGAACATTTTCCGAATGCCACGAGTTGGAGTAGTATGTCTTGGCAAATGGGATCGGTTTTGGGACCTCTTGTTGCTGGGGTTTTTATTGCTTTTTTCGGAATTGCCGCAGGACTTTTTGCAGTAATTATTGTTTTTATTCTAATTTATTTTCCGCTTTTTCACATTACAGTGAAACCAATTTTGAAAAGAGAAAAAGAGCCAATATTATATAGTATTAAAGAGGGCTTGAAATTTGTTATTCAAACTCCAACATTATTAGCAGCACAATGTTTGGATATGTTTTCGGTGCTTTTTGGTGGTGCCGTAGCCTTGTTGCCAGTGTATCAAAAAGAAATATTGCATGTTAATGAAATAGGCTTTGGCGTTTTGCGTGCAGCACCCGGAATAGGAGCATTACTTACCTTAGGATTATTGGCATTTATGCCATTGAAAACCAATCCCGGAAAAAAACTTTTTCTTTGCGTTACTGGCTTTGCCTTGTCTATAATTGTATTTGGAATATCTACAAATTTTTATCTTTCGTTTGCGATGCTTTTACTTTCTGGCATGTTGGATGCTGTGAGTGTGGTAATTCGGAGTACAATTTTGCAACTGGTTACTCCCGATGCTATGAGGGGACGTGTGTCGTCGGTTAACACTATTTTTATTAGTTCTTCTAATGAATTTGGAGATTTTGAGAGTGGCGTTATGGCCAATTGGCTCGGAACCGTTAGGGCTGTGGTAGTTGGTGGCTGTCTTACTTTAGGGGTTATTGCTTTTACTTTTGTAAAAGTACCGCAATTGCGAAATTTCACATTTGATGATAAAAAAGAAGAATAATTTTTTTGCCACAGATTAAAAGGATTCTAATGATTAGCACAGATTTTAAATCCTTATAATCCTTTTAATCTATTGCAGAAACATAGTGTCCACTTGGTTTGTTTAAATCTTCTCGCAAAGGCGCAGAGGCGTAAAGAACATAGTATAACTGTTTAGTTTTTAGAACTTAATCATTTCTTTTAAAATTAAAGTGTACTTAGTGAAAAGATACCTTAAATTTGTTAAAAAAATGAGCGCCGATAAACAGATACTTTCCAAATTAGAAAAATGTGCGGATACTAACGATCTTCAGGGGTTTAGTTCTTGTATAGACGAGTTATTACTGGTGACCGATGTTACTAATGCTAGCCTTTTATTATCGGCATTTTTATTAAATAGGCATACAACTTCTAATTCTAATGCTACCGCCAAGTTGCTAGAGATTATTCTTAATAGCAATGACGATTTGGCTATGATTAATTTCCCAGATAATTGTTTTTTTCAAACTGCGGTTTTAAAAGGTTCAATAGAACTTTATGAATGTTATATGGAAGAAGCCATCGAATCTTATTTATACGATAAAACGGAAGATGAGGCCTATACTTGTTATATGAATTTGAATACTATTGCCGAGCGTTACAACGATTTAATTTTTGATCGGATTCCGAAATACATCAAAGGGAAAGATTTTAAAAGCGCTATTTCTAAACATGAAAAAGATCCCAACTTGGTTTTGATTGATGAAGATGACGTTGCAATCATGGAAAAAGTCATTGAAAATTATAACGGAATTCTTGGTAGAAGAGATATTTTGAAAGATTTGGAAGCACGGATGGTGAGTTAAGATTAGAGAATTAAGAATTAATAAAAAATCCATTTTGTAGATGCAAAATGGATTTTTGATGTTATGTAAATAGGTGAGTTACTTTAATCAAGTAGTAGCAACTAAGGTTATTTTTATGTCAGTTTCTATGTTATAAGTATCTGATAACGTGCTAATTTGGATTTCATAGCCTTCTTTAGAAAAGATGAATTGGTAACTGCCTTGGGAATTACTTTTAATGAAAAATTGTCATTTCACTTTAGTTTTATAGGAAATAACCGTTTCTTTTACTTAAGCGACTATTTGGCAATTGGATTTTCCAATTCATCTTCAACTAAACAACAAAAAGTGTCAAGTAATTTTAGGAGAGGTCAAACTCAAGAAAAAGAAAACTTGATTACTGTATGTAATATGACTCTGGTTATTCATGAAAAATACCGAATAGGTCTTCCAAATAAAGTAAAACTAACCGAAATTTTCAATTCTGATAAAATAGAATATAATATAATGGAAGTGACGTTTCTAAATAGTAAACCAATTAATATTGAGAAAATTAGATGGAATGGTAAAGCATTTTCTGCAGAAATAATTTGGCCTCCATAAGGGATTTGTGTTTTTTAATAGTGTAGTATTTTTCATATTAAAATAAAGAAAAAATGAAGCGACTCTTACTTTTGTCGATTATTTTTGCTCTTTAACAAGAAAATATTTTATGCTTTGTTTGAAATTATATATTTCAATCTATTAACATAGATAAATTACTTATGAGAAAAATTACTTTTACAATAATGACTTTATTGCTTGCCAATGCATTACAGGCACAATTAACAAGCGCAGCTCCCTATTGTACACCTGTTTATCCAACTAATGCAACTTATAATATGATGCAAGATTTTAAAATAGGTGGAGCAGTTATACAATCTTTTGGACCTATGGGTTCTTACCACAATGTTATCAATACTTTTAAATATTATAGCACTACTATTTTACCAACTTTGGCTAAAGGATCTGGATATAGTTTTACTTTAGATTTTTTTAATGTTAATGATGTGGAACCAAATTATTTTGCTGTTTGGATTGATTTCAATAACAATAATTCATTTGAAAATTCTGAAATTGTAATGCAAAACAACAATACAATTAATGCGGATTTGCCAACATATGGAGGTGGAGTTACACCAGTTACTAAAACAATTACAATTCCTACCACTGCAACCACAGGTGTTACTAGAATGCGAATTAAGAGAGCTACTAATGATGCTAATGTTTACGGTGCCTATAGTTCTACATTTACACTTCCTAGTTGCTCTTCAACAAGTCAAGCAGCTTATGGTTGCATGTATGATTTTAATGTTACCATTGGTCCATCTTTGTCTAATTCTAGCTTTGAGAAGGAATTATTTAAATTATTCCCAAATCCAGTTTCAAATACTTTATTTATTAAAGAATTAAATAATAATTTGATTTCAAAAATTAAGGTATTTAATCAATTTGGACAAGAAATAAAATTGGTTAACACTGATTTTAAGAATGGAATTAACGTATCGGAGTTATCAAATGGAATTTATTTTGTGCAAATTAGCTCTGAAAATAATTCAGAAAATAGTATTTTAAAATTTATTAAGATATAGATTATTGTAAATAATAATTACTTAATTTAATAACATAATAATTATGTAAATTTGTTTACAAATATTTTAAAAAATGAAATGTAAAAAGATAGTAATTAGTTTTTTCGTTTTGTTAGTTTTTTTTTCGTGTGCCAAAAATCCGTTCACGGGTAAAAACACTTTGGCATTAGTTCCAAATAGTGAAATTTTGCCATCCGCTTTTCAGCAATACGGACAGTTTTTAACAGAAAATAAAGTCATTGCAGGAACTAGTGATGCTAAAAGAGTAGAATTGGTTGGAACCAAAATAAAAGATGCTGCCGAAAAATGGCTGAATGCCAATGGTTATCAAGGTTATCTTAAAGACTACCAATGGGAATATAAATTGGTAAACAGCAAGGAAGTTAATGCTTGGTGTATGCCTGGTGGAAAGATTGTTGTGTATTCTGGAATATTACCAATCACCAAAGACGAAGCAGGTTTGGCCACTGTTTTAGGTCATGAAGTTTCTCATGCTCTTGCCAATCACGGGCAGCAACGAATGAGCGCTGGTTTGCTACAGCAATTAGGGTCTGCTGGTGTACAAGCAGCAGTTGGAACTAAAACCGCACAAACCCAACAAATAGCAATGACGGCTTATGGTGCAGTAACCCAATATGGCGGTATGCTTCCGTTTAGCAGAAGCCACGAAAGTGAAGCCGATAAAATAGGATTAACATTAATGGCTATAGCAGGTTATAATCCGGAACAATCCGTTGTTTTTTGGGAACGAATGTCGGCTAATGCTGCTGCGTCTGGAAAAGCACCACCAGAATTTGCTAGTACACACCCATCGGATGCTACGAGAATTGCCGATTTAAAAGCGTTAATTCCGCAAGCAAAAGCAGAAGCTGCTAAATTCGGCGTAACGTTTAAATAATAGTTACCAATTATAAAAAAAGAGTATATTTGAAACCATTCTACTATTAGAATGGTTTTTTAATTTTATTCTTTTTTATGCCAAATTTACCAAAAGGTCATCCAAAACTACTTAATGCTTGGGCATTTTACGATTGGGCTAATTCTGTTTATAGTTTAGTAATTGCATCCGCAGTATTTCCCATATTTTATGAATTGATATTTAATGAAACTGGTAAAAACTATGTTCTGTTTTTTGGTATGAAGTGCAAAGACACTGCAATGATTAGTTTTGTTACAGCTTTTGCTTTCTTAATCGTAGCAATTTGCTCTCCAATTCTATCTGGAATTTCCGATTATTTAGGAAACAAAAAAGCATTCATGCGATTTTTCTGTTATCTAGGAGGTCTTTCGTGTATCGGATTATATTGGTTTAATGTAGATAATTTGTTTTGGAGTTATGCTGCTTATTTCTTTGGATTGATTGGTTTTTGGGCTAGTTTGGTTTTTTATAATTCGTATTTACCAGATATTGCTTTCCCAGAACAACAAGATAGAGTGAGTGCTAGAGGATTTTCGATGGGGTATATTGGGAGCACTATTTTATTAGTAATCAATTTGATGATGGTGATGTTTCCGGATATCTTTGGAATAGAAAATTCTAAAATGGCAATGCGTATTTCCTTTGTAATGGTAGGTGTTTGGTGGATTGGTTTTAGTCATGTTACGTATTATTATTTGCCAAAAGGAAACAGAAATAAAGTTCCACTAACTCGAGATTTTATATTTAAAGGATTTCATGAATTGCAATTAGTTTGGAAACAGTTGCAACAAAATCTTGCTTTAAAAAGGTATTTGTACAGTTACTTTGTTTTTATAATGGCAGTTCAAACGGTTATGCTTATAGCTACTTATTTTGGTGCAACCGAAATAGATTGGGGAAGTGATGATAAAACTATGGGTTTAATTATTAGCATTCTTTTAATTCAATTAGTTGCTGTAATTGGTGCATTTATTACTTCAAGAGCTTCCGAAAAATTTGGAAATATTAATACCTTAATTTTTCTGAATGGTGTTTGGGCCATATTATGTGCTTTTGCTTATTTTGTTCACACTCCAATTGAATTCTATGCTACCGCAGGATTTGTTGGATTGGTAATGGGAGGAATCCAATCGATAGCACGATCCACCTATTCTAAATTATTACCAGAAACAAAAGACACCGCTTCGTTCTTTAGTTTTTATGATGTTACCGAAAAGGTTGGAATTGTTATTGGAATGACTATATATGGTACTGTAGATTTAATAACTGGTTCCATGCGAAATGCAATTGTATTTCTTGGAGTGTTTTTTGTAATTGGATTGATTCTGTTAACACGAGTTCCCCAAAAAAATAATTTAAATCTTAAAAAATAATAATTATATTTGAAAAAAATTAATATCATGTATAAACAACGACTTTCTCTAGCAACTATATTAGGTGCATTTATTCTTATTTTTACATCTTGTAGTGATGAACCTATAGATTCGGTTTTGGCTGCTCAGCTTGACGAATATAATAATTCTACTGGTGGTGGTGGCGGAAATACTGGAGGTGGAGGTACAATTGTTTCCGGAAATTTTACAGCAACTGTTGCGGGACAAAGTTTTGTTGCTGATGCTACTGCTGGAACTTATGCAACAGTAAATTCTAGCAATGTTTTGACAATAACAGGAATAAAATCTTCAGGTGAATATATTGGAATTCAACTTATCAATCCTACAGTTGGAACATTTGTTGTAAATGCCTTAGGCGGAAATCAAACTTTGTCTTACAGAGAAAATTCTACAACAACGGATGTATATTCCGCATTTAATCCTACTACAGCTCAGCCTACAGGAACATTGACTGTTTCTTCTTTAGATTTGATAAATAAAAAAGTTTCTGGAACCTTTAGTTTTACTGGTTATGTTTTAAGTAACACAACTTTAACAAAACAAATTTCTAATGGAGTTTTTACAAATGTTTCTTTTAGTGATACAACTACTTCTGGAACAGTTGGCGGTGTTTCAGGTACTTATATGTTAACTGCTTTTAATACATCTGTTCCAACCGATTTAAATTCAGATGGAACAGCTTCAACTAATCAATTATTAGAAACGAATTGTTATAACAATATGCTTTTAACATTAAATTCTAATAATACTTTTGTTGCAAATTCTAAAGGTATTGATATTGTTTCTAATGGTACCACAGAAACAATGTCCTGTTTTACAGACCCAGATGATACCGGAACATGGAGTTTAGTAGGAAATACATTAACATTAACTACAGCAGGAACACCTCCAGTTGTTGATACTTATACGGTTTCCGGAAACACTATTTCTGCAACGGCTAATAATGGTGAAGTTGTAGGATACGATACGGTAACCAATTCTCCAGTTTATTTAACTTGTAATATTACAATTGTATATACGAAACAATAAAATAAGAAAAAGGCTTATTTAAATCCGTCTTTATGGCGGATTTTTTTTAGTGGCATAATCCTTGACTACTAAGGAAGATATTAAAAATTAATTTGAAAGTAACTATTATAAGGTTACTAATCAAATTTACTTTAATAAAACTAAAGCAAACCTTATATTTGCTAAATAATTACTAATCTAATAATGTCATATTGACTTAATTTATACTATGTCAAACCAAAAAATTATAACTTTTGACAGTTTGTCACTTCAAGAATTTGATTCCGAAGCAGAGTTAATTCCGCTTTTAACTCCGGAAGATGAAGAGGAAATGACCAACGAAGAACTTCCAGATTCCTTACCAATTTTACCTTTACGAAATACTGTTTTATTTCCAGGAGTAGTAATTCCGATTACTGCTGGCAGAGATAAATCGATCAAGTTAATAAATGAGGCCTACGCAGGGAATAAAATTATTGGAGTAGTTGCACAAAAAAATGAAGAAGACGAAGACCCAACTAAAAACGACATCCACCATGTGGGAACTGTTGCTAGAATTCTTCGTGTTTTAAAAATGCCTGATGGAAATATTACCGTAATTCTTCAAGGAAAGAAACGTTTTGAAATTGATTCGGTTATTTCAGAAACACCCTATATTACTGCTGCTATTAAGGAAGTTCCTGAAAAACGTCCTAAAAAGAACGACAAAGAATTTTCTGCAATTGTAGATTCAATTAAAGAATTAGCAATTGAAATTATACGCGAAAGTCCGAATATTCCTACCGAAGCAACTTTTGCAATAAAAAATATTGAGAGCCAATCGTTTCTAATCAATTTTGTTTCTTCTAACATGAATCTTTCTGTAGAAGAAAAACAAAATTTATTAATGATGCACGTTCTTAAAGAAAGAGCTTTAGAAACCTTGCGTTATATGAACGTAGAGTTGCAAAAATTGGAGTTGAAAAACGATATCCAATCTAAAGTTCGATTTGATTTAGACCAACAGCAACGCGAATATTTCTTGCACCAACAAATGAAAACCATCCAAGAAGAATTGGGAGGAGTTTCTAACGAGCAAGAATTTGAAGAAATGCGTTTACGTGCCAAAACCCAGAAATGGGACGATAAAACGCAAAAACATTTTGAAAAAGAATTTTCCAAAATGCAACGCATGAATCCGCAAGCACCTGATTTTGGCATCCAAAGAAACTATCTAGATTTATTTTTAGATTTACCGTGGAACAAATATTCAAAAGATAATTTCGATTTAAAACATGCTCAAAAAATATTAGATCGTGACCATTTTGGACTAGAAGATGTTAAAAAACGAATGATTGAACATCTAGCAGTTTTGAAATTGCGTAACGATATGAAATCACCAATTATATGTTTGACAGGACCTCCAGGAGTTGGAAAAACCTCCATTGGAAAATCGGTTGCTCAGGCTTTAGGCAGAGAATACGTTCGTATTTCCTTAGGTGGATTGCGAGATGAAGCAGAAATTCGCGGACATAGAAAAACCTATATTGGTGCTATGCCTGGTAGAATTATTCAAAGTATTAAAAAAGCAACGACTTCCAATCCGGTATTTATATTGGATGAAATAGACAAACTTTCCGTTAGCAATCAAGGCGATCCGTCTTCGGCATTGTTAGAAGTATTGGATCCAGAACAAAATAATTCGTTCTACGATAATTTCCTTGAATTGGGTTACGACTTATCAAAAGTGATGTTTATTGCTACGTCTAATTCCATGTCAACCATTCAGCCTGCCTTGAGAGATAGAATGGAAGTAATCAATATGACCGGTTACACCACCGAAGAAAAAGTAGAAATTGCACGCCAACATTTATTTCCAAAACAATTAAAAGAGCACGGATTAACTTCCAAAAATTTAACAATTGGGAAAAAACAATTTGAAAAAATTGTAGAAGGATATACTCGTGAATCGGGAGTTAGAAGTTTGGAACAAAAGATTGCACAAGTAATTCGAAATGCTGCCAAATCGGTTGCAATGGAGGAAGAATATAATAAAAAAGTAACCGATGAAGATATTGTAAAAATTCTCGGTGCTCCAAAATTAGAACGCGATAAATCGGAGGGAAATGAGGTTGCTGGAGTTGTTACTGGTTTAGCTTGGACTTCTGTAGGAGGTGATATTCTTTTTATTGAATCCTTGATTTCCAAAGGAAAAGGAACTCTTACCTTAACTGGTAATTTAGGTACGGTTATGAAAGAATCGGCAACAATTGCATTGGAATATATTAAAGCAAATGCTGAAATCTTCGGATTAAATCCAGACGTAATATCTAAATATAATATTCATCTTCACGTTCCAGAAGGAGCAACACCCAAAGACGGACCTAGTGCTGGAATTGCTATGTTAACCTCTATGGTTTCTTTATATACCCAACGCAAAATCAAAAAAGGATTAGCGATGACCGGCGAAATAACCCTTCGTGGAAAAGTTTTACCAGTAGGTGGAATTAAAGAAAAAATCCTTGCGGCTAAAAGAGCCAACATTAAAGAAATCATCCTTTGCCAGGAGAATAAAAGCGATATAGAAGAAATAAAAGCTGATTATTTGCTAGGATTGACCTTTCATTATGTAAAAGAAATGAGTGAAGTTATTGCCATTGCATTAACTAACGAAAAGGTTAAAAACGCTAAAATAATAGATTAGTAAGCACTAAATAGAATCCAAAAGGCATGAGAATTTTACTCCCATGCCTTTTTTATTTTCACTTTTGTCTTAACTTTAAAAATAATATCTTCGCATTCTCGTTATAGGTTAAGTTTAGTACCGATTTTAGTATGATTAAAAAACTATTTATCTCCTTTGTATTGCTTTTTTGTGCCATTAGTTATGGACAAATAGGAGGTAAATCGGTATACCAATTTCTAAATTTGGTTACATCGCCAAGGCAAGCAGCTTTAGGAGGAAAAGTCTTAACAATTTTTGACGAAGATGTCAACCAAGCACATTTTAATCCCGCAACTATCAATCCGGAAATGGATAACCATCTGGCTGTAAATTATGGTAGTTATTTTGGTGCCGTTACCTATGGGACTGCTGCTTATGCTTATACCTACGATCGTCATTTGCAAACTTTGCATGTTGGTGTGAATTATGTAAATTATGGAAAATTGGATGGTTATGATGAAAACGGAACTGCAACCTCTTCTTTTACAGGCAGCGAAATGGCACTTTCAATGGGATATTCTTATAACGTTCCGTATACCGATTTTTATTTTGGTGGTAATGCCAAATTTATATCTTCTTCACTAGAAACTTATACTTCTTATGGAGCTGCAGCCGATTTAGGTGCTTTATTTATTGATAGACGAAACGATGTAAATTGGGCTTTGGTAGTTCGGAATATCGGAACTCAAATAACTACTTATTCGGGAACAAAAGAAAAATTACCTTTAGAAGTTTTGGTAGGGGTTTCGCAAGAAGTAGAGAATGTTCCGGTGCGATGGCATTTAACTTTAGAAAATCTACAACAATGGAATATTGGCTTTTCCAATCCTAATAGAGCCATTGGAAGTATCGATGGATCTGTTACTCCTGAAAAAGTTGGTTTTATGAACAATGCGCTTCGCCACGTGGTTTTTGGAGTTGAGATGTTTCCTAAAAAAGCATTTAATTTACGTTTTGGTTATAATTTCCGACGTGCCGAAGAACTTCGAGTGGTAGACCAACGTAATTTCTCTGGGATATCTTTAGGTTTCGGATTGAAAATGGGAACTATCAAATTCAATTATTCCTATTCCAGATATTCTTTAGCAGGAAACACGAGTCTTTTTGGCTTGACCATGAATTTTCAAGATTAGGTTTTAGTTTCTACTTTCCTTACTTATCTTTGTAAAAATAAAACGCAGTCTTTAGCGACTTTGCAGCATAAAAATATGAAAAAAATTACAATTGCCATTGATGGTTTTTCTTCTACAGGGAAAAGTACTTTAGCCAAACAATTAGCCAAACATTTAGGATATATCTATGTAGATACCGGTGCTATGTATCGTGCCATTGCTTTATTTGCAATGGAAAACGGCTATATTTCTAAAGATTTCTTAGATAAAGAATCTTTAATTAATAGTCTTCCAAGTATTAAATTACATTTCCAGTTCAATGCCGATATAGGTTTTGCCGAAATGTATTTGAACGAGGTGAATGTCGAAAAAGAAATCCGAACTATTGCCGTTTCTAGTTTTGTGAGTAAAATTGCTGAAATTTCGGAAGTTCGAGCCAAATTGGTGGAACAACAACAAGAAATGGGTAAGAACAAAGCCATTGTAATGGATGGAAGGGATATTGGAACTGTAGTTTTTCCGGATGCCGAATTGAAAATATTCATGACTGCTAGTCCAGAAACGCGAGCTCAAAGACGATTTGACGAATTGGAAGCCAAAGGCGATGCTGTAACTTATGAAGAAGTATTAGCAAATGTACAAGAACGCGATTATATAGATACCCATAGAGACGATTCTCCCTTAATAATGGCTGAAGATGCTATAGAAATTGACAATTCGTATTTGACCCGAGAAGAGCAATTTGATGCAGTTTTAGAATTGGTTGAAGAAATAATTAACATCTAAACCACAATATTTAAATTTCAAATCCCAAATTTCCAAAAAATCATTTAATATAATTTTTTGGAATTTGGGATATCTCATTTGGAAATTTAGATAATAATAGTAGATTTACAATCTATTTACAAAAACCTAACACTATTATGACTATAAAGTTCAAATTAACTTTAATGAGTTTCCTGCAATTTTTCGTATGGGGGGCTTGGTTAATTACCGTTGCAAATTATTGGTTTGGAACAAAACACTGGAGTGGTGCCGAATTTGGAGCTATCTTTTCTACCTTAGGATTGTCGTCTATTGTTATGCCTGCTGTGACCGGTATTATTGCCGATAAGTGGATTAATGCCGAAAAATTGTATGGAATTTTACATATTTTAGGAGGTATGGCGTTGTTGTATCTTCCACAAGTGGAGGATCCAACCACTTTTTATTATGTTATTTTTGCAGCAATGTTGTGCTATATGCCAACTATTTCTTTATCCAATTCAATCGCTTATAATATACTAAAAACCAATAAATACGATGTAGTTAAGGTTTTTCCTCCTATACGCGTCTGGGGAACTATCGGATTTATCTCTGCCATGTGGATAACCAACTTAACCGGAAATAAAGCATCTTACAACATGTTTTATCTTTCGGCGATTGCAGCATTTGTATTAGGTATTTATTCGTTTACACTGCCTAAATGTCCACCACAAAAATTAATTGCAACCGATGCTTCTTTAGTAGAAAAATTAGGATTAAATGCCTTTAAATTATTTGGAACTTACAAAATGGCATTGTTTTTTATTTTCTCCATGTTTCTTGGAGGTGCCTTGCAATTAACCAATATGTATGGCGATGTGTATTTATCTGAATTTTCTAAAGTTCCGCAATATGCCGATTCATTTGTAGTAAAATACTCGACTATCATTATGTCGATTTCTCAAATATCAGAAACGTTATTTATCTTGGCAATTCCATTTTTCTTGAAACGATTCGGAATCAAACAAGTTATGTTAATTTCGATGTTGGCTTGGGTATTGCGTTTTGGATTATTTGCTTATGGAAACCCAGTAGATGGTTTGTGGATGATTATTCTTTCTTGTATTGTTTACGGAATGGCGTTTGATTTCTTTAACATTTCGGGTTCGTTGTTTGTAGAAACAACTACCGATTCTAAAATTCGTTCTTCGGCACAAGGTTTGTTTATGATGATGTCCAACGGATTTGGAGCATTCTTTGGCGGATTGTTAAGCGGAATAGTTATTGATAAATTCTTTACCCATGACGGAATGCGAGATTGGCATACAATATGGCTAGCCTTTTCAGGATATGCCTTAATAATTGCAGTTTTGTTTGCAGTTTTCTTTAAACACAAACACAATCCGGAAGAAGTGGCAAATGTGAGTCATTAACAGAATCAAAAAACCCGATAATTAATATTTATCGGGTTTTTTGATTTTATTTTTAAGCGTTATAATTTTACAATTCATATACCATCAGTCCACTTCGGAACTTTGGTTCAATATAAGTACTTTTTGGAGGCATAATTAAATTGTTGTCAGCCAAGGATTTGATTTCAGAAATATCGGAAGGATATAACATAAAGCCAACTTCAAATTCGCCTTCGTCTACTAATTCTTTTAGAGTTAGTATGGATTGTTTCCCAGGGATATATTCAATACGCTCGTCGTTTCGTAAATCTTCAATTCCTAAAATGGGTTGCAAGACTTTATCGTATAAAATTTGGGCATCCAGATTTTCAAGAATTTCATTTTTGTTGTTGTTCTTGTCATTGAAATTGCCATTGTTCCCCTGTTTGTAAAATAATGCATAGAAACTACCGTCCAAATACATTCCAAATTCAAACTTACTTTGTGGTTTCCACAATTCTTGTTCTTTGGATAGTAGAATGAAATGTTCGGATAATTTATCCATAAAATCTTCTTTAGAATTGCCATTCAAATCCCGAACAATTCTATTGAATTCATAAATTTTCACATTGCTTTCGGCAATTAAAAAACTCATAAAATAATTTAGTTTTCCATTATCTAAAGTCTTGTTTTGATCGTATAACAATTCTGCAGATGCCGAGCGGTGGTGTCCATCGGCAATATATAACTCGGGAATGGTTTCAAATTGTTTTTGCAACCAATTTATTTCTGTTTCCGAATCTACTTTCCAGAGGGTATGTTTTTCTTTATTGGTAGTAGAAAAATGGTAAATAGGTTGTTCTTTTTTCTTTTCAGAAATCCAGTTATTTATCTCCAAATTATCTGGATAAGTAATTAAAACAGGTTCGGTATTAAATCCAGTTTGTTGTAAATAATCTTTAAATAATTCTACCCGATATTGCAAAGTATCTTCGTGTTTCTTGATGGTATTATTTTTGTAATCTTCTATAGAAGTCCCAGCAACAATACCCGTAAAAGATTGCGATTTAGTTTGAATTTGATACAAAAAGAAAGCAGGGTTTTCATCTTCTAAAAAGACACCTTCATTTTTAAAATCTTGGTATTTATGAGCAACCCCTTTAAAACGCTTGTCTAAAGTAATTTTTTGCGAATGCACATATGCCGGATTAATGACATGTAAAAACGAATACGGATTAAAATCCAACCACGAAGCAAGTTCAGCAGGGGAATAATCATCATAGTTTCTACACGTTACCAGCGCTACTTTATCGGGTGTAGGACGAACAGCTTGGAAGGGAATTATTTTGGACATAATTTAGTGTTCAGTGATAAGTGTTCAGTGATCAGCGTTCAGTTATCAGTGTTCAGTATCCAAACTGAACACTGAACACTGTATACTGAGCACTCTTATTTAAACTGTTTAGAAACTTTCTCTGCTTTTTTACTTTCAGCATAATCATAGAAACCTTCTCCTGATTTTACTCCAAGTTTTCCTGCCATAACCATATTTACTAACAGTGGGCAAGGAGCATATTTTGGATTTTTGAATCCGTCGTACATAACATTTAGGATGGAAAGACATACATCCAATCCTATGAAATCGGCTAGTTGTAAAGGCCCCATTGGGTGTCCCATTCCGAGTTTCATTACGGTATCAATTTCGTTAACACCTGCTACTTTGTTGTATAACGTTTCAATTGCTTCGTTAATCATGGGCATCAAAATTCTGTTTGCCACAAATCCTGGATAATCGTTAACTTCGGTTGGAGTTTTTCCTAATTTCACAGATAAATCCATAATAATTTTAGTCACATCATCAGAAGTTGAATACCCACGAATAATTTCTACCAATTTCATAATTGGCACAGGATTCATAAAGTGCATTCCAATAACTCTTTCAGGATGTACCACTTGAGCTGCTATTTGAGTAATGGAAATAGACGAAGTATTGGTTGCCAAAATTACATTAGGGTCGCAAATTTCACTTAATTGTTTGAAGATATTTAGTTTTAAAGCGACATTTTCAGTAGCGGCCTCAATTACTAAATCGGTTCCAACCACACCATCTTTAATATCGGTGTACGTAATTATGTTTCCAATGGTTTTATGTTTGTCTTCTTCCGTGATGGTTCCTTTTGCAACCATTCTGTCTAGGTTAGAAGCAATGGTTGCCATTCCTTTTTCTAAAGATTTTTCAGAAATATCGATAAGTTTAACGGTGAATCCGCTTTGTGCAAAGGTATGCGCAATTCCGTTGCCCATTGTTCCTGAACCTATTACTGCTATTGTTTTCATTATTTTTGTTTAGTTTTTTTGTTTTAAAATTTCTATTTCTTTTCTAATTTCTGTCAATAATTGTTCTTCTGTTGGAAGGTATAATTGGTATTGACTTGCTAAAATGGAATTATTGTTTTCTGGTAGTGAGTATTTTACAACAGCATCGTTTTTATCTGCACAAAGTAAAATTCCAATAGTTGGTTTTTCGTGATCTACTTTTTCAACTCGGTCATAATAATTCACATACATTTGAAGTTGACCTAAATCTTCGTGTGTTAATTTATGAGTTTTGATTTCAAATATAACAAAGCATTGTAATAATCTATTATAAAAAACTAAATCTATAAAAAACTCATCTCCATCTAAATGAATTCTTTTTTGTCTTGCAACAAATGAAAAGCCGTTTCCTAATTCTAAAAGAAAATCTTGAAGATTGGTGATTATTGCTTGTTCAAAATCTTTTTCATAATAAGCACTTTCACGTTTTAATCCTAAAAATTCTAATACTAATGGATCTTTAATGATCTCATTTGGATTGGTTGGAATGACTTCATTTCTGGCAACAGCCAAAACGCTTTCTTTGTCATTACTCAACAATAATCGTTCAAATAATTGGCTGTTTATTTGTCGTTCCATTTGACGAACGGACCAATTATTTTTACTGGTTTCGGCAATATAATATTCTCTTTTGTCTTCATTGTCAATACTTAAAAGCAATTTGTAGTGAGACCAACTCAATTGTGTCCGCAGTGTGGACACAATTGGAAACATTCTATAAAACTGTCTGTATCGATGCAATTGGCGATAAGAAAATCCACTTCCATATTCTGGTTGCAATTGTTCAGATAAATATTTTATTAAATAATTACCATAATCTGCTCTATCTTTTCCTTGTTGTTCTTCGTTAAAAATACGTTCGCCAATATGCCAATACATTACTGTTCGATGATGATCTACCGAACGAATTGCACCTTCTTTAGCTTGAGCTATTAAAGATTTAATTTCATGTATTAGGTTTTGGGAAAGATTCATTTTTTATTTTTCATTCATACTATCAATAATCATATACGCCACTCGAAGTGCTTCCGTTCCGTCTTGTAAAGTAACTATAGGAGTAGTATTATTAGTAATGGCATCAGCAAAAGATTCCAATTCATCTAAAATGGCATTGTTAGGTTCCACTTCTGGATTTGCAAAATAAATTTGTTTCTTTTCGCCTTCGGCATTTTGTAAAATCATATCAAAATCTCCAGGAACTTCTGGAGCTTCTTTCATTTTTACTACTTCACAAATCTTATCTAAATAATCTACAGAGATATAAGCATCCTTTTGAAAAAACCTCGATTTACGCATGTTTTTCATCGAAATTCTACTAGAAGTAATGTTGGCTACGCAACCATTTTCAAATTCAATTCGAGCATTTGCAATATCTGGTGATTGACTCAAAACCGATACACCACTTGCGTGAACTGCCTTCACTTTGGATTTTACCACACTTAAAATGGCATCAATATCGTGAATCATCAAGTCTAAAACCACAGGAACATCAGTTCCACGAGGATTAAACTCGGCCAAACGATGGGTTTCAATAAACATCGGACTTTCAATCATGTCTTTCACAGCAGTAAATGCAGGATTAAAACGCTCCACATGACCAACTTGTCCTTTTACATTATATTCATTTGATAAAGCAATGATTTCCTCCGCTTCAGCTACAGTAGTAGCAATTGGTTTTTCAATAAAAACATGCTTCCCCGATTTAATGGAAACTTTGGCACATTTGTAATGCGAAAGGGTAGGGGTTACAATATCAATAACATCCACAGCATGAATTAACTTAGCAATGGTTTCAAATTGTTTGTATCCGAATTCGGTAGCAATTTTGGCTCCGTTTTCTTGATTTTCATCATAAAAACCAACCAATTCGTATTTGTCCGATTGTTGTAATAATCGTAGATGTATTTTTCCCAGGTGACCGGCACCTAAAACGCCAACTTTAAGCATAAAATTAAATTTTATCAAAAATAGTAATTAATTGATAATTGGTAATTGATAATTGATAATTTGTTTTCTATTTTTACAGAATAATAATTACAATCAAATTGAAAGATACGAATAAGCACCAAGGACTACGAAATCAATTAGCTAAAATCCTAGAAGATAAAGGGATTATCGATAAAAATGTGTTGGAAGCCATTAAGAAAATCCCGCGTCATTTATTTTTAAATTCCAGCTTTGAAGATTTTGCTTATCAAGATAAGGCATTTCCTATTGGTGCTGGGCAAACGATCTCACAGCCCTATACTGTTGCTTATCAGACTCAAATTTTGGAAGTAAAAAAAGATCAAAAAATATTAGAAATTGGAACTGGAAGTGGCTATCAAACTGCAGTTTTATGTTTGCTTGGTGCTAAAGTATATTCAGTAGAACGTCAAAATGAATTGTTTAAATCGACTTCTGCTTTATTACCAAAATTAGGAATTCGACCAAAACATTTATCGTTTGGCGATGGCTATAAAGGCTTGCCAAATCATGCTCCATTTGATAGTATTATTGTTACGGCAGGAGCTCCAATAATTCCACAAGCCCTAATGGCACAATTAAAAATAGGAGGGAAGCTCGTAATTCCGGTAGGCGAAAAAGATCAAATTATGACGATGCTCATCCGAAAAAATGAAACTCAATTTGAAAAACACGAACTTGGAGATTTTAAATTCGTCCCTTTATTAGAAAATAAAAATTAAACCAAAACCCATCACTGTAAATCGTAACAGGATGGGTTTTTTATTTGCTAATAATATCTAAATAACGTTGCATACACTCTTTTTCAATTTGAGCAATCAAAAGAAGAAAATCTTCTTTATTGCCTGATGTTTGTGCCGTTTCTAGCGATTGATAATATTGCATTCTAGTTTCATAATCCCCTTTAATATTGGCAATTACATAGCCATTTTGCAATAATATCAAGTTCATTATTAATCTAGAAGTCCTGCCATTGCCATCAATAAAAGGGTGAATAGTTACTAAACGCTCGTGCATTTCAGCTGCTAAAATAACAGGATGTAATTTACTTTTATTTTCTTCCATCCAAAGGAAATAATCTTCCATTTGCTTTGGTACTAAAAAAGGTTGTGGTGGCATGTGACTACTACCTTTTATCATTACTTGAACTTTTCGGTAACGACCAGCATCTTCCGGAATAATTCCTCTTAATATCAAGTTATGAACCGAAAGAAGTTCTCGTTCATTAAAAGAAAAATTGCGTTCTATTAATTGTTTAATATAAGCAACAGCTTCTACGTGGTTAATGGCTTCTAGATGCTCCCGCATGCTTTTCCCAGAAATTGTCAACCCCTCATTAATTACCAAATCAGTTTCTCTGAGGGTAAGTGTGTTCCCTTCAATGCGGTTGCTTTCAAAGGTGTATTCTAGTTCTAATGCTTGTGCAATTCTAAAACTATCCAACTCTCTAAAATTATTTAAAGAAGCTTTTAGAGTGTCAATTTCATCTAGTATCCTTTTTAAATTATTAGAAATTATAGATTTTCGGGAGATATAACTGTTTTCAATAGCTTCACTAACCATATTCATGGCTCTTAGTGCTAAATTATCATCGCCAATTTCATACAGTATTCTTTCTTTAAGCCATAACACCATTAAGGTTTCATAATCTATTTCTAAAACTTGTGCCAATTTAGCAACTTGGTCACGGGTTGGTTTTCTAGTTCCATTTTCAAATTTACTTATCAATGCTTGATCAATACCAATAAGTTGTGCTAACTCACGAGTTTTAATGTTTTTTTGTTCTCTTGCATTTTTTAATAAAGTTTTCATTTTGATGACTTTTTATTTCTTGACAAATTTAGTCATAATTATTTGAACAAAAAAAATATTATACTTTTTTATCAAAATTAATTAAAATCTTTTTTAATTCGCGCTAAGTCGCGTTTGGTGTCTTGCTCTTTTAGTGATTCCCGTTTGTCATAGGTTTTTTTACCTCTGCAAAGTGCAATTTCAAGTTTGGCAAGACCTTTTTCGTTAGTAAATAATCTAAGAGGAACTATAGTTAAACCCTTAGATTCAACACTTCGGGCAAGTGATTTTAGTTCTTTTTTGTTTAATAATAGTTTGCGTTCGCTTCTCGATTTATGGTTGAATTGATTTCCGAAGGCGTATTCTTCTATATAAGTATTGATTGCAAAAAGTTCCCCATTGCTAAATTCGCAAAAGCTTTCCGCAATTTGAGCTTTTCCTAATCGGATAGATTTTATTTCGGTACCAGTTAAAACAATTCCAGCCGAATACGTTTCGATTATTTCATAATCAAATTTGGCTCTCTTGTTAAGTATGTTGGCAACTTTTATCATTATGCCACAAAAGTACTAACAAATTAATGAAACAAAAAGTAAAAAAAACAAGAATAAAAATCAGATTCGAATGCAACTTCAAAAAATAAGTGACAATTTGACATTTTTACAGAAATGGCAGTACTTTTGCAATCCGATAAATCGGAATAAAATAAGCCATGAACTTCAAAGACATATTTAAAAACAAAAGCACGATGAGTACGGACAAAACGGATAAAGAAATTGTTGAAAACGAAACTAACCTTCCAACAGAAGAAAACCTAACCGAAGAAAATCCTTCAGTTAATGGTGCTACAGGAGTTGAACCTGAAGTAGAATTAACTTTAGAACAACAATTAGAAGCAGATTTAGCAACTGAAAAAGACAAACATTTACGACTTTTTGCCGAATTCGAAAATTATAAAAGACGTACAACCAAAGAACGTATCGAATCCTTTAAAACTGCCAACCAAGAAGTTTTACAAGCCATGTTGCCAGTTTTGGACGATTTTGACAGAGCACTTACCGAAATTTCTAAATCCGAAGACAAAGCCTTGTTACTTGGAGTTGAATTAATTCACGAAAAATTTAAATCCACCCTTTTTTCTAAAGGATTAGAAGAAGTAGAAGTTAGAAAAGGAGATGCTTTCAATGCCGATTATGCCGAAGCAATCACCCAAATTCCTGCACCAACTGCAGACTTAAAAGGAAAAATTGTAGATGTTCTTGAAAAAGGATACAAATTAGGAGACAAAATTATTCGTTTCCCTAAAGTAGTTTTAGGAAATTAATTCCTTTACTGTCACCCCGAGCGCAGTAGCGGGACTTTAATTCAATATTAAAAATGAAAAAAGATTTTTACGAAATATTAGGCATCTCAAAAAGTGCCACACCCGAAGAAATAAAAAAGGCCTACCGCAAAAAAGCGTTAGAATTTCACCCAGATAAAAATCCGGGAAATGCAGCAGCCGAAGAAAATTTCAAAGCGTGTGCCGAAGCTTATGAAATATTAAGTGACGCAAGTAAAAAAGCCAAATACGACCAATATGGCCACCAAGCCTTTGATGGTGGCGGTGGCGGAGGTGGCGGTCACCACATGAACATGGACGATATTTTCAGCCAGTTTGGAGATATTTTCGGTGGTGGTGGTTTCGGAGGCGGTGGATTCGGAGGAAACTCTGGAGGACAACGTCGCGTAAAAGGAAGCAACCTGCGTATCAAAGTGAAACTTACCCTAGAAGAAATTGCCAATGGCGTGGAGAAAAAGGTAAAAGTGAAACGTAAAATACAAGCATCTGGCGTAAAATATAAAACTTGTTCTACGTGTAATGGGCAAGGGCAAGTGCTTAGAGTAACCAATACCATTTTGGGTAGAATGCAATCTGCAGCAACCTGTACTGTTTGTGGTGGTGCTGGGCAAACTATCGAAAGCAAACCTACTAACGCCGATGCTTACGGGATGATAATGGAAGACGAAACTGTATCCATAAAAATTCCCGCAGGAGTAGTAGACGGCATGCAACTTAAAGTTTCTAGCAAAGGTAACGATGCTCCTGGAAACGGTGTGCCGGGCGATTTAATTGTTGCTATTGAGGAATTAGAACACGAATTCTTAAAACGCGAAGGTGAAAATCTACACTTTGATTTATACATTAGTTTTCCAGAAGCAGCATTAGGAGTTTCTAAAGAAATTGAAGCTGTAAACGGAAAAGTACGAATCAAACTCGAAGAAGGAATCCAATCGGGTAAAATATTGCGTTTAAAAGGAAAAGGAATCCCTAGCCTAAACAGTTACGGAAACGGCGATTTACTAGTACATGTAAATGTATGGACTCCTAAAACCTTAAACAAAGAGCAACGTATTTTCTTTGAAAATTCACTTACCGATGAAAATTTCATACCACATCCTGAAAAGGGAGACAAATCTTTCTTTGATAAAGTAAAAGACATGTTCTCATAATTTTTTTTTTTTTTGCAATTAATTTGCAATTTTTCCCATCCTTGTTTCTTAATAAGGGTGGGTTTTTTTTGTAACAAAACAATCGAATTAAATACTAATTCTTTACATTTACAATTCACAATTGCAATGTCAAAAATCAAAAGCAATAGCAAAAGTCAATTGTAATAGCAAAAATCAATTGCAATAGCAAAAATCAATTGCAATAGCAAAAATCAATTGCAAAAGCAAAAATCAATTGCAAAAGCAAAAATCAATTGCAATAATAAATATAATATACTCCAATCTTTTCTCCCTTTCCTGGCATTGCGAAGGATGAAGCAATCTAGAGGGTTTGGAAGTGGAAAAATAATTAATCTATTTTTTTTAAAATGTTCTCACAAAAAACTTAGGATTTTTTATAAATTGCGCCTTAGCGTCTTTTCGAGAAAAAAAAACATTTTTAGGTGTTAATTGGTATAAAATAGAACCCACCATTAAATTTGAAATTTAATACAATTTATGAGCAACATACTCGAAGTACACAAAGTAGTAAAGCAATACGGCAATTTCACTGCCCTTAACGAAGTTTCTTTATCCATTCCTGATGGAAGCATCTACGGACTTTTAGGTCCAAATGGTGCGGGAAAAACATCCTTAATACGAATCATCAATCAAATAACCATGCCCGATAGTGGCGAGATTATTTTGGATGGAAAACCATTAAGACCAGAAGATGTTCAATACATTGGTTACATGCCCGAAGAACGTGGCTTGTACAAATCAATGAAAGTAGGGGAGCAATGTTTGTATTTGGCACAACTAAAAGGGTTGTCCAAACACGATGCTAAAACCCAACTCGAATATTGGTTTGAACGATTGGAAATCCAAGGGTGGTGGAACAAGAAAATTGAAGAACTTTCTAAAGGAATGGCACAGAAAATTCAATTTGTGGTTACGGTTTTACACAAACCCAAATTGCTAATTCTAGACGAACCTTTCTCCGGTTTCGACCCAGTAAACGCCAATTTAATTAAAGACGAAATTATCGAATTAAACAAACAGGGAACTTCGGTTATTTTTTCTACCCACCGTATGGAAAGCGTAGAAGAAATGTGCGACCACATTGCTTTAATTCACAAATCGAATAAATTGATTGAAGGCAAACTAACCGATGTGAAAAAACAATTCCGAACCAACAGTTACGAAGTAGGAATTCTTAGCGAAAACAACGAAGGTTTAGTACAAGAATTATCGCAAAAATTCACCCTTTCCACCACCGATTTCAAATCCCTAAACGACGAACTAAAACTAGAAATTCAACTCGGAACCACGGCTCCTAATGAACTACTACAGCTTTTATTGCAACGTGGGCAAGTAACCCATTTTATGGAAAAAATCCCTAGTGTAAACGATATTTTTATTAAAACAGTAACCGAATAAAATAAATAATTTTCAAATTCCAAAATCATTGGAATTTGGAATTTAAAATTTGGAATTTAAAATTTATGAGCAAATTAGCACTAATAATAAGAAGAGAATTTATTGCCAAAGTCCGCAATAAATCATTTATCGTAATGACGTTTTTAAGTCCGTTATTGTTTGTAGGAATTGGTGTTTTTGTGGGCTATTTAAGCACCATGAAATCCGAAATGAAAACCATCGTAATTCACGATGCCACCGGAAGATTTGTAAACGAATTCAAAAGCGATACAGAATACAAATACGTTAATTTATCCAGCGTCGATTTAAAAATTCTTAAAGACAGCATTGTCAAAGAAAGTTACCAAGGATTGTTGGTAATTCCTATTAGCGCCAACAACGATTCTCTACAAAACAAGGTCCAATACATTTCTAGCGACAGCCCAAGTGTGAGTTATATCAACGATTTAGAAGACGTTATTGCCAAGAAAATCACCTCCGAAAACTTCCAAAGAGAAGGCCTCGATACCCTAAAAATCAACAAAGCCAAAGCCAATGTTTCCATCAGTCTTACCAAAGCCTCCGGCGAAGCGGCACTAAAAGGGCTTAACGAAATCAAAATCATTATTGGCGGTGCCTTTGGCTACCTCATTATGATGTTCATCATTTTGTACGGAAATATGGTAATGCGCAGCGTCATTGAAGAAAAAACCTCCCGAATTATCGAGGTCATTATCTCCTCGGTAAAACCATTCCAACTAATGATGGGAAAAATCATCGGAACCTCCTTAGCAGGAATCCTACAATTTCTCATTTGGGCACTACTTGGCTTGACCGCAATGTTCGTTTTGTCATCCGTTTTCGGAGTGCAAATGGGTGCCACTTCCGGAGCCGAAACTCAAGCACTACAGGCAGCCCAACACCAAATGGGAGGCGAATTGCAAATGTATTTAAAAGAAATCTGGAACCTACCAATAGCCACTATCCTAATTTGTTTTATCATTTATTTCATTGGCGGTTACTTTCTGTACAGTTCCTTTTATGCCTCCATCGGAGCAGCAGTCGATAACGAAACCGACTCCCAACAATTTCTTCTACCCATCATTATGCCTTTAATTTTAGGAGTTTACATCGGTTTTTTCACCGTCATGAACGATCCCCATGGCACCATCGCAACCGTATTTTCCATGATACCCTTAACCTCTCCAATCGTCATGATGATGCGAATTCCGTTTGGAGTGCCATGGTGGCAAATTGCAATTTCCGTAACCTTATTATTTGGCACCTTCCTCGGAGTAGTGTGGTTTGCCTCCAAAATTTACCGTGTAGGAATCTTAATGTACGGCAAAAAACCATCTTGGAAAGAACTCTACAAATGGCTTAAATATTAATAATTAGTAGCGAATGGCTTGGGCATTTTAGTAAACGTCTTTCCCGCTTTTCGTTGCAATCTGTCCTTGCGAGGCACGAAGCAATCTACTTGCACTTTTCGTTATCGCAATGCCAGGATTTCCACTGCAATCGGGGCTAGGTAGGTTATGTCTTTTGTGAAAATAGAATTTCAAAAGAAACAATAATTAAATAATAGCGGCATCTTTTTATAAAATTAAAATAATGTATATATTTGAAAAATAGAGCGATGCAAACATTCGTATATACACCGAAAAAAAAGGTAGATTGACGAATTTTATAGAGTATATACATGTTAGCGGTCAGCCTAAAAAAACGTAATAGATATAAAGGCAATTAAAACAATGAAACCGATGAGAAAATTATTCTTTTTAACAATTATTACTTTGACAACAATTTCTTCATATGCCCAAAGTACATCTGACACACCAAGTCAAAATATTTCTACTGATAGTAATGTTGAGTATAGGCTATTCGGTACAAAAAACATGTATACATTTATAAAATTGAATACAAAAAATGGACAAATGTGGCAAGCTCAATGGTCTACAAAAGGTAATGAGTTTGAAACTCCACTATCACTAATAACAAGAGTTACAAAAGAAGATGAGAAAAATGGAAGATTTTTCCTTTATCCAACAACAAACATATATAATTTCATTTTGCTTGACCAAATTGATGGACGTGTTTGGCAAGTTCAATGGTCAGCTGAGCCCAATGACAGAATTGTTCTACCAATAAAATAGAAAATTATTATGATGTCATTAAATTTTCAAGCAAGAGATTAATTCTTAAACATGAAATTAAATAAAATACCGACCACTAATAGATATGGTTTCGTTGTGCTTCCAAAGCTAACTAGGTAAACCTGTTCTTTCTGGTACCCCCGCTGCGCGAAGTCTCTGACTTCGTGCCCACAAAGAAATTAAAACCCAGCTGCGCGAAGTCTCCTGACTTCGTGCCCTCAAAGAAATTAAAACTAAAACCACATTTTATAATGTGGTTTTTTTTTGAAACCCAGCTGCGCGAAGTCTCTGACTTCGTGCCCTCAAAGAAATTAAAACTAAAGCCACATTTTATAATGTGGTTTTTTTATGAAACATCCGCTTTTCATTTCCCTCTCCTAGCGGTAAGTATCCTGACTGCTTTTAAAGTTGGGTGGATGTAAAATAATATTCATTTTTAGACAATAGTTTTGGCGAAAAATGTGGTTCACCTCGTTCAAGACATGGTTTACCCCGTTGTGTAACGTGGCAATCCCCGTTCTATACCTGGCTTACCACATTCAAGACGTGGCTAACCACGTTAAACAACGTGGATAATTACCTTCAATACGTGGTTTACCACGTTAAGAGCGAGGCGAACCACGTTGTTTCGATATTTTGTGGAGGTTTTTAGAAATTTCGCATCTATTCGAGTGCACTATCACAAAGAAATTAAACCTAAAGCCACATCTAAACAATGTGGTTTTTTTAGGAAACACTTTTTTGTTTTCAAAAATAAATACTTATCTTTGGCGTTAGTATTTAATATTTAAAACGTGATTAATAGTTTTGGAAATAAAGAAACGGAAAAAATTTGGAACGGTATACCATCCAAAAAATTACCTAGTGAAATTCAAAATGTTGCAAGACGAAAATTGAGAATGATCCATAACTCTCAAAATATAATAGACCTTAGGATTCCGCCAGCAAACCATCTTGAAAAATTAAGTGGCAATCTAGCTGGGTTTTATAGCATACGAATTAATAACCAATGGAGAATTATTTTTGAATGGAAAAACGATACTGCTTTTGAAGTGCAAATTATAGATTATCATTAAATATAAAAATCATGGAAAATTTAAAAAACATACATCCTGGAGAAATTTTAAAAGAAGAATTTCTAGATCCATTAGGGATAACGGCTTATCGCTTGTCAAAAGAAACATTTATTCCGCAAACAAGAGTAAGTCAAATTATTAAAGGTAATCGCAGAATTACTGCAGATACTGCTTTACGTCTTTCTAAATATTTAGGAACAAGCGCAAAGTTTTGGCTTGGACTCCAAGATGATTATGATTTGGAAGAAGAAAGTACTACCAATAAACTTAGTTTTGAAAATATCAAACCAATTGAGAACAACGCAGCATAATAGGTTTTATATTCCATTAAAAGACACTTGAAATAAGCGGCTTATTTAAAAAACCCTTTGTATTTTTGTAAACTTACAACACACAACACACAACACAACACACAACATAAAAACATACAACCAAAAAATGTCCAAAATACTAATCATAGAAGACGAAGCATCCATCCGAAGAGTATTGACTAAAATACTTTCCGAAGAAAGCGTTACCTACCAAGTAGAAGAGGCCGAAGATGGAATTCAAGGACTTGAAAAAATAAAAAACACCGATTACGATTTGGTTTTGTGCGACATCAAAATGCCAAAAATGGACGGGGTAGAACTGCTAGAAGCCGTTAAAAAAATCAAACCCGAAATTCCAATGGTAATGATTTCTGGGCATGGCGACATGGAAACCGCAATCCAAACCATGCGTTTGGGAGCCTTTGATTATATTTCAAAACCACCCGATTTAAACAGGTTATTGAATACCGTTCGCAACGCATTAGACAAAAAACAACTCGTAGTTGAAAATAAAATTCTAAAGAAAAAAGTTAGCAAAAACTATGAAATGATAGGCAACTCAGAACCTATCAATCATATCAAGCAAATGATTGAAAAAGTGGCCCAAACCGATGCTCGGGTTTTAATCACAGGCCCAAACGGAACCGGAAAAGAACTCGTTGCCCACCAATTACATGAAAAAAGCGAACGTGCTGCCTATCCATTAATCGAGGTGAATTGTGCTGCAATTCCATCCGAATTAATTGAAAGCGAATTGTTTGGTCACGTGAAAGGTGCCTTTACATCGGCAGTAAAAGACAGAGCAGGAAAATTTGAAGCAGCCGATGGCGGTACTATTTTTCTGGATGAAATTGGCGATATGAGTTTGGCGGCTCAAGCCAAAGTTTTGCGTGCTTTACAAGAAAGTTTGATACAACGTGTTGGTGCCGATAAAGATATTAAAGTTAACGTTCGGGTTATTGCTGCAACCAACAAAGACCTTAAAAAAGAAATTGAAGAAGGACGTTTTCGGGAAGATTTATACCATCGATTGGCAGTAATATTAATTAAAGTTCCTGCATTGAATGAGCGTCGGGATGACATACCTTTGCTGCTCGAACATTTTGCTGTAAAAATAGCAGAAGAACAAGGAAATGCCACCAAAATATTCTCTAAAGAAGCCATTAAATTACTGCAAGAATACGACTGGACGGGTAACATCCGCGAATTAAGAAACGTAGTAGAACGATTGATAATACTAGGCGGAAGCGAAATATCCGAACTAGATGTTAAGTTGTTTGCTAGTAAATAATAAAAGTTGTGGGTTGTGAGTTGTGAGTTGAAAGTTGTGAGTTGAAAGTTGAAAGTTAAAAAGGTTTTTATAATCCAAAACCTAGAACCCAAAACCTAGAACCCAAAACCCAAAACCCAAAACCTAGAACCCAAAACCTAGAACCCAAAAAATGCAATTAAAAAAAATAAACCCCGATCTGCAACAAGCACTAATTGAATTTGATTTAATTGAGGCTAACGAAATGCAACAAGAAACGTTCTCTGCTATAAAAAGTGGTGCTGATGCTGTAATTCAATCTCCAATTGGAACCGGAAAAACAACTACTATTGTTTTGAACGTCATCCAACGTTTGCAAAAAACAATGGGCGAAAGCACCCGTGCTTTGATTATTGTTGAGAATAAAGAAAAAGTACTTGAAATGGAAGAACTTTTCTTAAAACTTGGAACCTACACCGATTTAAGTATTTTAGGAGTTCACGATAAAGGCGATATTGACTACGATAAAAACATCATTTCTTTAGGTTTGGATGTACTTATCGGAACTCCAAATAGAATAAATGCCTTATTTTCTTCTGCAGGATTTAATATTAATACTATTAAAATGTTTGTTGTAGACGACTCCGAAGTACTTTTTAGAAACCGCGTAGATGCAGTGATTTTGAGATTGTCCTCAAGTATCGATAAAACCCAACGCATTTTCTTTTGCTCTGAAATTACCGAAAGAGTAGAGTCGTTAGCCAATAACATAATGATAGAGCCTATTTTCTTCGAAATGGAAGAGGAGGAGTAGTGTTCAGTAATCAGTATTCAGTGTGCTCAGTTTTTTCAGTGCTCAGTGTTCAGTGTTCAGTTTTTCAGTAATCAGCAGTTTACATTGAGAGCAGATGAAATGAAAGCAAAACAACAAACCAAAAACTATAAACTACAAACTACAAACAATAAACAATAAACAATAAACAACAAACAATAAACAACAAACAATAAACAACAAACTACAAACAACAAACTACAAACAACAAACTACAAACAACAAACTACAAACAATAAACTACAAACAACAAACAATAAACATAAAATGGGCTTAATAAAAATATTTTCAGGAGAAGAAATTCTAGCAGTAACTTTAAAAGAAAGACTAGAAGAATCGGATATTAATGTAGTACTTAGAAACAATAATCAAGCTAACGTATTGCCAAGTATTGCAACTTCAAAAGCAGTAGAGTTATTCATACAAGAAACTGATTTCGGAAAAGCAAATCCTGTTATTGAGGAGTTTAGAATGAATATGTAATTTTTGTATATTTGTAATTCAAATTTTATATTATGGACATAACTGCTGCCAAAAAGGAACTTATGGACTGGTTACTTCATATTCAGGATGAAAGTAAACTTAAGAAATTGATTGCATTAAAATCGGTTTTAGATAAAGAAGTGGTTGCTCACACCATAAGTGGCTATCCAGTGGATAGGTTGGAATATATTAAAATGGTTAAGGAAGCCGACTCTAGAATTTCCTCAGGAAAATTTACTACAATTGAAGATTTAGAAACAGAAATTGAAAATTGGTAAAATGTCTAGGCCTATAAAAATTTTGTGGGATAATGAAGCAAAAGCAGATTTGAAATTAATCTTTGAATATCTCAAATTAAAATCGCCGCAAGCAGCAAAAAATGTAATACGTGATATTGTAAATCAAAGTAAAAAAATATATTTTACAGAACAATTTCAAGTAGATGAATTTTTAGGAGAACCCTACAGGAGAATGGTTGTGCGTAATTACAAACTCATTTATAAAATTCATTCGGAATCCGAAATTCGAATATTACAAATTTTTGATTCTCGTCAAAATCCAATAAAACTAAAAAAGTAACTCCAATGTATTTAACTTGCATAATAATAGGTTTCTTCAAAACTTAAATGGCAATGAAATAATTTGGTGTTATCTATATATGGATACAAAAAAATCTATCTAAACAATTTCAATTTATAGGTTAGCAAGGAAATTACGATTCCGAAAATCCCTATAAATGCAAAAGAGTATCTCAAACTAGTCATTTGGGCAATGTAACCAATTACGGGTGGGCCAATTAAAAAGCCCATAAAACTAATACTGGAAACTATTGTTAAGGCAATACTCGTGGGAACTTTTTTGCTATTTCCAGCAGCATTAAAAACTATCGGAATCACATTAGAAACTCCAAAACCAACTAGCATAAAAGCAATGGTGCAACTTATCAAATAAGGAAATAAAACAGCACTATACAATCCTGTTGAAATCATAATTCCACTAGTGATTAATACGTTTCTTGAGCCAAATTTCCGAACCAATAGGTCACTCAAAAATCGTCCTATTGCCATAGTTATCATAAAAGAAGTATACCCTAAAATCACTAATGCTCCCGGTGCTTTCACAATTTCTTTAAAATAAACACCACTCCAATCAAACATAATCCCTTCGCTAGCCATACAACAAAAACTAATGATTCCAAACCAAATTAAGGAGGTATCTTGGATTTTAAAAAAAGAAGTTTTTTCTTTTACTTCTATTTTTTGAGGCTTGAATTTTACTAGAAATTTATAGTTGAAGACGATTAGTAAACTTATTAAAACCACCACTACCAAAAAGTGTTGAAAAGGAGTTAGTTTTAAAAATAACATTAGCAAAGCCAATAAGGCACCCGAAAATCCGGCTAAACTCCAAGAGCCATGAAACGAGCCAATAATGGGTTTGTCAAACAATTGTTGGGTGAAAACGCCTTGCGAGTTGACCGCAATATTACAGAAATTCCCAAAAAATCCGAAGAGAAATAATCCCAATCCTAAGTGCCAACTTTGGGTTGCTAATCCGAGAAAGGAAAGAAATAAGGCATAAACAAATAATCCTATAATTGCAATTTTCCGACTTCCATAATGGGCTACAACTTTTCCGGATAAAGGCATTGCAAGCAATTGTCCGATTGGCAAAGCAAACAATAATGTTCCTAAATCGGCTTCGCTTAATTTTAAACTCAATTTTAAATCTGGAATCCGACTTGCCCAAGTAGCAAAACAAAATCCCATTCCAAAATAAAATAAGGCTGTTGCAAATCGTACTCGGATTAAATAAGAACTTTTTAGTTTTGTAAAAGACTTTTTAATCTTAGCTTTTGGCAACATTTTATCCAAAAAATGGTAGTCAATTAAGGGCATATCTCTACTATTTGAGGTGCGAAATTAATGGAATAATCTTGTTGATTTTAATTTTTAAACGACAAAAGTTCTCTTTTTATGTAAACTTTAAAAAATTAGCCAGCATTTTATAAAATCAGCTGAAAACCCCTTCTTTTTTTCATTATTCCAAATTGCCTATTTCCTTTATTAAGTTATATTTGCACCTTTAAAAAAATACTTGGTTTTAGGTATTTGGTTCTAAGTACAGTTCCAATGCCCTAAACCTCAAACCCAACACCCAAAAAATGATTACAGTTAACGATATCTCCGTAAATTTTGGCGGAACGACTTTATTTAGCGATGTAACTTTTGCTATCAATGAAAACGATAAAATTGCCCTAATGGGTAAAAATGGCGCCGGAAAATCGACACTTTTGAAAATTATTGCGGGTGAATCTAAACCTTCCACCGGAAATGTTTCTACTCCAAAAGATGCTGTTGTTGCCTATTTACCGCAGCATTTATTAGCTTCTGATGGCGCTACCGTTATGGAAGAAGCATCGAAAGCATTTGGAGAAATCTTCAAAATGAAATCGGAAATTGACGAAATCAACGAACAATTAACCATTCGTACCGATTATGAAAGTGATGCGTATATGAAACTTATTGAGCGTGTTTCCGATTTAAGCGAGAAGTTTTATGCTATTGAAGAAATTAATTACGAAGCAGAAGTTGAGAAAATATTAGTAGGACTTGGATTTGAAAGAGAAGATTTCACGCGTCAAACCTCCGAGTTTTCAGGTGGTTGGAGAATGCGTATTGAATTGGCAAAAATCCTTTTGCAAAAACCCGATTTGATTTTACTGGATGAGCCAACTAACCATATGGATATTGAAAGTATCCAATGGCTAGAGGATTTCTTAATCAATTCGGCCAAAGCAGTAGTAGTAATTTCGCACGATAGAACCTTTGTAGACAATATTACCAATAGAACTATTGAAGTTACCATGGGAAGAATTTACGACTATAAAGCCAAATATTCACATTATTTAGAATTGCGTAAAGACCGACGAATTCACCAACAAAAAGCCTACGACGAGCAACAAAGAATGATTGCCGATAATCAAGCGTTTATTGATCGATTTAAAGGAACTTTCTCTAAAACGGATGCTGTACAATCGAGGGTTAAAATGTTAGAAAAATTGGTTATTGTTGAAGTAGACGAAGTAGACACCTCGGCATTAAAATTAAAATTTCCTCCAGCAGTTCGATCTGGGAATTACCCAGTAATTGTTAAGGATTTAGAAAAATCGTATGGTGATCATCTTATTTTTAAAGATGCCAATATCGTAATTGAACGTGGCGACAAAGTAGCATTCGTAGGAAAAAATGGCGAAGGAAAATCTACCATGATTAAAGCCATTATGAAAGAAATTGAAATCAACAGTGGTTCGGTTGAAATTGGACATAATGCTCAAATTGGATATTTTGCTCAAAACCAAGCGTCTTTATTAGATGAAAATGGTACTATATTTTCAACTATTGACGATGTTGCGGTAGGCGATGTTCGTACCAAAATAAAAGACATATTAGGTGCTTTTATGTTTCATGGTGACGATGTTACTAAGAAAGTAAAAGTGCTTTCGGGTGGTGAAAAAACCCGTTTGGCAATGATAAAATTATTGTTGGAACCAGTTAATCTATTGATTCTAGACGAGCCTTCCAACCACTTGGATATGAAGACTAAAGATATTATTAAAGATGCGCTTCGAGACTTTGATGGAACCTTAATTTTAGTTTCGCACGATAGAGATTTCCTTGACGGATTAGCCACTAAAGTATTTGAATTTGGTCATAAACGTGTGAAAGAACATTTTGAAGATATTAAAGGATTTTTGGCTCACAAGAAAATGGATTCTATGCGAGAGATAGAGAAATAGTATTTATTTTTGAAATTTAGCAATGTCAATAATAAAATTTTGATTTACCTTTAATATTGTTTGGTTTACCGTAAATTTGGTACTATTATAAATTCAACTATGAACACAGAACTCCAGCCTCCTGTAGCAAAAATAATTCCGCATACTTTAGAAATTCATGGACATCCTCGTGTGGATAATTACTATTGGCTTAACGATAGAGAGAATCCTGAAGTTATCGATTATCTTAACAAAGAAAATGAATATTATAACGCTGTAACTGCCGATACCAAAGACTTTCAAAAGGAATTGTTTGAAGAGATGAAAGCCCGAATTAAAGAAGACGACCAATCGGTACCCTATCTTTATAATGGATATTATTACATTACCCGATTTGAAATTGGTCAGAATTATCCTATTTATTCTAGAAAAAAAGAAACCCTTTCAGCTCCAGAAGAAATTTTATTTGATGGAAATGTATTTGCCAAAGGAAAGCCCTTCTTTCAATTAGGAGGTTTGTCCATAAGTCCCGATAACACCATGGCTATATTTAGTTTTGATTGTGTTGGACGTAGAATTTATACCATTCAAATAAAAAACTTACTTACCAACGAAATTTTATCGGATACTATAGAAAATGTTACTGGTTCTGCCGTTTGGGCAAACGATAATCATACTATATTTTATTCCAGTCAGGATGCTGTTACCTTGCGTTCGGATAAGATTTTCAAACATAAATTAGGCGCAAAACAAGAAGACGATGTCTTAATCTATTTTGAAAAAGACGAAACGTTTAATGTAGAAATTGCCAAGTCTAAATCAAAAAAATACCTCGCAATTGAGTCGGGAAGTACGCTTACAACCGAGTATCAAATTCTAGATGCCAATACACCAGATGAAAAATTTAAGATGTTTCAAAAGCGAGTTCGCGGTTTAGAATACACCATCAACCATTATAACGATAGTTTCTATATCCTTACTAATAAAGACAAAGCCGAGAATTTCAAACTGATGAAAACCTTGGAAACTGCCACTGCCAAAGAGAATTGGATAGAGGTAATTCCGCATCGAGAAGATATATTACTAGAAGATATTGAAATTTTTAAGAATTTTCTAGTCGTTGAAGAACGTGCTAACGGATTGAATACTATTAAAATAATACCGTGGAGTGGGGAAGAAGCCTATTTCTTGCCATTCGATAGCGAAACCTATACTGCCAGCACAAGTTCCAATGTTGATTTTGATACGGATATTTTGCGCTATTCCTACCAATCGTTAGCAACGCCATCCTCGGTGATTGATTTCAATATGAAAACCAGAGAAAAATTCATCCAAAAAGAACAACAAGTTCTGGGAGGAAAATTTGATAAAAATAACTATAAAGAAGAACGCGTTTGGGCTACTGCTGGTGACGGCACAAAAGTGCCAATGTCGTTGGTGTATAAAAAGGATTTAGTAAAAAATGGAGAAAATCCATTGTTGCAATATGCCTATGGCTCTTACGGATATTCAATAGATGCTTCGTTTTCATCTACTAGATTATCCCTTTTAGATCGCGGATTTATTTTTGCAATTACCCATATTCGTGGTGGCGAAGATTTAGGAAGGCATTGGTATGAAAACGGAAAATTATTAAAAAAGAAAAATACGTTTACCGATTTTATAGATTGTTCTAAATTTTTGATTGCTGAAAAATATACTTCCGCGCAACATTTATATGCCGAAGGTGGTTCTGCAGGAGGTTTACTAATGGGAGCGATTGTCAATATGGCACCCGAATTGTACCATGGGATTATTGCCCAGGTAGCATTTGTAGACGTTGTAACGACCATGCTAGACGAAACTATTCCATTAACCACAGGAGAATACGACGAATGGGGTAATCCAAATAAAAAGAAATTTTACAAATACATGCTTTCTTATTCGCCGTATGATAATGTAATAGCTCAAAATTATCCCAACATGTATATCGCAACTGGCTTGCACGATTCGCAAGTACAGTATTGGGAACCAGCTAAATGGGTAGCCAAATTGCGTGCTACCAAAACCGATAAAAATATTTTAGTACTCGATACCAATATGGATGCAGGGCATGGTGGAGCTTCTGGAAGATTTGAAGCACTAAAAGAATTGGCAAAAGAATTCAGTTTTTTGTTAGATTTAGAAAAAATTAAAAAATAATTTATTAAATTTGCGAAGTTACGGGGCTACTAATATTTAAATATATGCCCAAACAAATTTTTTTATTTATGAAAGAAGAAATAAAAGCCTACAATAATGTTCTGGAATTAATAGGAAACACACCTCTTATTAAACTAAACCGAATTACCGAAAATCTTGTTGGTAATTTTTATGCCAAAGTGGAGGCATTTAATCCTGGACATTCCTCTAAAGATAGAATCGCTTTATATATTATTGAACAAGCAGAAAAAAAAGGAATATTAACTCCTGGTGATACCATTATTGAAACTACTTCCGGAAATACGGGTTTTAGTTTGGCAATGGTAAGTATTATTAAAGGGTATAGTTGTATTCTTGCGGTTACTTCTAAGTCATCCAAAGATAAAATTGACATGCTTCGCAGTTTGGGTGCCAAAGTTTATGTTTGCCCAGCTCATGTTTCTGCAGACGATGAACGTTCGTATTACAATGTAGCAAAACGATTACACGAAGAAACAAAAGGATCGGTTTACATTAATCAATATTTTAATCAGTTAAATATTGATGCACATTATTTAACTACTGGACCAGAAATTTGGGAACAAACGTCTGGTAAAATTACCCACCTTGTTGCTTGTAGTGGAACCGGTGGAACAATTTCCGGAATTGCAAAATTCCTTAAAGAGAAAAACCCGGAGATTAAAATTTTAGGAGTAGATGCTTTTGGTTCGGTTTTGAAAAAATACCATGAAACCAAAGAATTTGATAACGACGAAATATATCCTTATAGAATAGAAGGTATTGGAAAGAATTTAATTCCAACCGCTACCGATTTTGAATCTATCGATAAATTCATAAAAGTAACCGACGAAGAAAGTGCTCATACAGCAAGAGAAATTGTAAGAAAAGAAGGATTATTCGTAGGATATACTTCTGGAGCTGCTCTTCAAGCGGTGAAACAATTTGCTGAAGAAGGCGAATTTACTGCGGATAGTAATGTAGTTGTTATTTTTCCGGATCACGGATCACGTTATATGAGTAAAGTATTTAGTGATGATTGGATGAACGAGCAAGGATTCTTTGATAGTGTTAATACTGAAGAAGTACAAAAAATAGAATTTATTAAGTAATTAATTATTTGTAAACAAACTTAAATTATTAAATATAAAACAAAACCAACTCATAAAGAGTTGGTTTTTTTGGTTTTATTCAAATTTTACTTTCACTGTTTTGGTTTCTCCATCCCTAATAAAAACAACTTCTAGTTCCTCTCCTGGAGTGATTTTAGCTAAAGCATCCATATAGCTGTAAACTTCTTTAATTTCATTTGTTCCAATTTTGGTAATGATGTCACCTTCTTTAATTCCTGCAATTTGGGCAGGTCTATTTTCAGTTACACCATCTACATGCAAACCGTCTCCATGTTCTGTATAATCCGGCATGATACCCATAGTTACTTTGTATTTTGGTCTTGTTTTACCAGCGTTATTTTTGGTTTTTGTAAAAGTAACGGTATCCAAATCGGCAACAGCATTCGCAATTCTAAAAACATAATCTACAATATTGGTAACACCAGTATAATTTATTTTATCTTCGTCATCGCTAGGTTTATGGTAATCGCTATGGGTTCCTGTAAAGAAATTCAATACCGAAATATCTTTTAAATAAAAAGATGTATGATCGGTTGGACCAACGCCACTTTCTTCTAGAGTAATGTTGTAACCTGCGGACTTATTTTTTTCTACTAGTGCTTTAAATTCGGATGCAGTTCCTATCCCTCCAACAATTAGGTCTTTTTTCGGGTTTAAACGACCTATCATGTCCATATTAATCATTGCTACTACATTTGGATAATTTGCTTTTAGTGTTTCTGCCATGTGCTTGGAGCCAATCAAACCATCTTCTTCTCCAGAGAAAAGTGCGAAAATATAATTTGCTTTTTCGGTTGTTTTATTTTTGCTAAACATACGCGCCAATTCTAACACTCCCGAAACTCCAGAGGCATTATCATCAGCACCATTGTGGATTTCGCCTTTCGAATTTACTTTGGTAGAATTGTTGTGCTCGTTTAAACCCAAATGGTCGTAATGTGCTCCAATAACAATGGTTTTAGAAGCTTTATTGTCTAGGTAGGCAATTACATTTCTTCCAGTGTTAGTAACGCTACTATCGTTAATGGAGTCCTTAGGATTTAATCGAATTTTATAATCAAATTTTTGAATGTAATTTTTTCCTTCGTATGGTTTTAATCCTAATGCTTTGAATTGTGTTGATAAATAATCGGCTGCTTTTTGTTCGCCAACAGATCCGGTTAATCTACCTTTTAATTCCTCAGAAGCTAAAAAGGAAATGTGTTTTTTTAGTAATTCTGGTTTTGTATTTTCTGATTCGTCAGAATCCATCCAATCTGCAATAAAAACATTGGTTTCTCTTTTAGAATCTTGCATTCGATTGCTAGACCAAACTAATTTTTTTCCATTTGGAGAAAACATAGGAAACGCATTGAATTCACTCTCCCAAGTAATTTGTTTCAAATTAGTGCCATCCAAATCAATCAGGTACAACTGAAAATCATATCCATGTGTAGAATGGTGGTTGGATGAAAAAATAATTTTCTTATCGGAAGGATGGAAAAATGGTGCCCAATTGGCTTTTCCTAAATGAGTAATTTGTTTAATATCCGAACCATCTATATTGCATGTATAGATTTCCATTTCGGTAGGAGCAACTACGTTTTCTTGTAGTAAAGCTTTATAATCGGCAATTTCGGCTTCGGTTTTTGGTCGAGAAGATCGAAAAACTAATTTCTTACTGTCGTGTGAAAAGAAACTTCCGCCATCGTAACCCAATCCGAAAGTAATTTGTTTCAAATTAGTCCCATCAATATCCATGGTCCAAAGCTCTAAATCTCCAGAACGAATAGAGGTAAAGGCTATTTTTTTACCATCGGGAGAAACTACTGCTTCGGCATCATATCCTGGAGAATTGGTTAATTGTTTTACAATTTTACCATTTAAATCGGCCATATAAATTTCAAATTCTGGATACACTGCCCAAAGGTATTTACCATCGTGTGGTTTTGGTGGTGCAGGGCATGCATCATTAGAAGCAAAAGTAGAAGCATAAATAATGTGCTTCCCATCAGGCATAAAATATGAACAAGTTGTTCTTCCTTTTCCAGATGAAATTGCTTTTAATTTATCGGTAGAATAGGGTGGGTTTTGTAAATCCAATAGATAAATTTGGTCGCAAGACATTCCCATTTTAGGATTGTTTACTTGCATGGTAAGCATTTTGCCATCCGGACTAAAATAGGCTTCGGCATTATCGCCACCAAAAGTAAGTTTTTGAATATTTTTTAGATTTTTTTCTTGTCCGATAGCATTAAAGCATACCAATACTACTAATAATTGAAAAAAGGAATTCCTTTTAATGGTATTTGAATACATTTTATTGAATTAAATGAGGTGTTTTTATTAATGTTTAAAGGTACTGAATTGATAAAAAAAAATCCCAAATAGTTTTTACCTTTTTGGGATATTCTCAGTAACTATTTTTAATTATTTATAGCTTCTTCGTATTTTTCACTAACTTTTTTCCAGTTAATTATATTGAAGAAGTTATCGATATATTTTTTTCGATTATTTTGATAGTTTAAATAATACGCATGCTCCCATAAATCTAAAGCTAAAATAGGAGTTCCAGTAACTTCTGCTCTCGGCATTAATGGATTATCTTGGTTTTGGGTAGAAGTTATTTGGAGTTTTCCAGTTTTATCTACTACCAACCAAGTCCATCCAGAGCCAAATTGCTTGTTAGCAGCTTCTTTGAATTGGGTTTTCAAATCTTCAAACGAGCCAAAATCTTTATCGATAGAACTTGCCAAAGTATCGGTTGGTTTACCATTACCTTTTGGAGTTAAATTATCAAAATACAAGGTATGGTTGTAATAGCCACCAAGATTGTTTTTTAAATCGGTATTGGATATATCTAATTTTTTAAAGATATCTACTATTGGGATATTTTCGGATTCAGTTTCTACAAGAGCTTTGTTTAGATTATTGGTAAAGGTTACATATTGTTTGGAATAATGTATCTCCATAGTTTGAGCATCTATATTTGGTGCCAATGCATCATAACCAAAGGGTAGTTTAGTAATTTCAAAAGCTCCAGGTTCTGCTTTTGCATCTTCTGGAGAACCAAGAGTTAATTTTTCTGCAACCGAAGGAAGCGGCACTTCTACCACTTCGGTATATTTTTTTCTTTTGCAAGAACCTACAGCAAGAATAAAAAAAGCACTGAATAAAAGGACTACTATTTTTTTCATTGGGTTATTTCTTTTTAACTAATGAATGGATGGCTTCAATATACAATTCTTTACATTGGTCTTCGGTTAAATGACTTATTTGCATCCAAGCATTCATTTTGAAGGCATTTCTTAAATCATAAACTGGGTATATTCTAGTATCAATAGTACCGTGAGTAGATTGTTTGTATAAGGCATAAAGTCGTAACTGAACATCTTGAGGTAACGAAGTTTGTGTCATAGAATTTGCTAATTCTACGGCTTCTTCAAAACGTGTTTCTAGATCGTTTATTGGCATTTATTTAGTTGCAATAATAGTTCGATTTCCTATAGCTTTTTGATTCAAGCTTACATTAATAGTTGTTCCAAGTGGGAAATACATATCTACCCTTGAACCAAATTTTATAAATCCGGCATCGTCACCTTGTCTAACTTGCATTCCTTCTTTAGCATAATTTACAATTCTTTTGGCTAAAGCCCCTGCAATTTGACGGTATAAAATTTCGCCAAAAACTCGATTTTCAATAACTACTGTAGTTCGTTCGTTTTCGGTACTTGCCTTTGGATGCCAAGCCACAAGGTATTTTCCTGGGTGGTATTTGCTGTATTTTACTTTTCCGCTAATGGCGTAACGAGTAACGTGCACATTGATAGGGGACATGAAAATAGATACTTGAATTCGTTTGTCTTTGAAATATTCTGGTTCAAATACTTCTTCAATAACTACAACTTTACCATCTACTGGAGCATATACCAAATTATCGTTTGGCTCTAATGTTCGAATTGGGTTTCTAAAAAACTGCAAAACTATTAGAAGCATTGCTACTAAAAACAGTTGAATTGGTTTTAATACCCAAGGATTGTTAGATATATAAGGAGTTGCTAGTAATAAAATAGTAAAAACAAATGTAGAAATAAGAATAATCTTTGCGCCTTCTTTATGAAACATGGTGTATTTTGTATTTGTGTAAGTCGTTGGTGTTTAATTGTAAGTGTTAAAATATTGTTTTAAGTGATCAATGAAACAGGTTAGAGTAGTATTAGTTCACAATAAAAAAATAATTATTACGACTGCAAAAGTAATTAAATTATATCAAAACTTTTGTATAGAAAATTATCTTTATTACTATTTGTATTTCCTGCAAATATTTTTATGCCAAAATGTTGTATTACTTTACCTTGAAATTATTAAAATATGCCATCGGCAATGTTGTAGATGTCATCTACATTTAATTTTATGCCTAAAAATTATAATTTTTTATCTACAATTGTAAAATTATGCCCTCGGCAACATTGTAGAAGGTGTCTAAAAGTAATTTTACGGTAAAATTATGCTACATTAACAAAAATTAGAAATTAAGGTAGCTACAGGTTTGTAAATGGCAGCAACAAGTAATTTTGGTGCTTTTATATTATGGTTTCGGATTGCTTCGTGCCTCGCAATGAACTTGGTGCATAAAAGATAGAATAAAAAAAACCTTGATTTAGACTGCACCCAAAAGTTTAGACAAATTTATAATTAATTTTGATAATAATGAGTTCGATATTTTATCGGACTCATTTTGTTTAATTTTGATTTAATTCTGACGTTATTGTAATAGATAATATACTT
>NZ_JBIKPS010000036.1:0-18238 GCF_044357305.1 Flavobacterium sp. | reverse complement strand
CACCTCCACAACATTGTTATGTACTGGTTGAACAACCAATAATAGTAAATCCACTTCCGCTAATTGTTTCAGGACATGTTTACCAAGAATGTGATGACGATACCGATGGTTTTACCGTGTTTAATTTAAACTCCCAAGCAGGTGCATTATTGGCTGGCAATGCGTTGCCATTGTCTCAATACACCTTAGCCTTCTATTTAAATTCGGCACTTACACAACCAATATCCAGTACGTTTACCAACACCAATACCATAGGAAACACGCAAACTATTTATGTGGTTGCCACCAATACCGTTACCGGATGTAAAAGCCCTGTATCGCAATTTACTATAATGGTAAATCCAAAACCAATTCTTGTAGTGCCAGCAAACTATGCTACTTGCGATGATGAGGCAAACGATAACGATGGGTATCATTTATATGCGTTAGATGCATTGATCCCGGATATCTTAGGAGCATCACAAACCCTAACGGATTATGATGTAAATTTCTACGATACCCAATACAATCCATCAGCAACACCACCATTGTTACCGACGGCTATTGCTAACTTGGCAACCTACCAAGCTTATACCCACACCATTTGGGTAGTGGTAAAAAACAAGCTAACGGGTTGCGAGCGAATAGCTACTTTTAACCTAACCGTTGAGCAGTATCCACAACCTAAAATTGTTGCAGATTCTAATGTTATTTGTGTGGATTTCAACAACCAACAAGTGGTTAGAGAATTAGTCTTGACAGCTACTAACACCACGCCTTATTTAGGAACTGTGCCAACGTACACCTACCAATGGCTGGATGATGCAGGAGTTGCTATACCAGGAGCAACAAATTCTACTTATACGGTAAATAATGCCTTTACCAACCAGACAAGTTCCGACTTTAGTGTGGTAATGACTAGTACAGGTACTTTGGGATGTAGTGGAACATCTAACCCATTTACCGTGTTGCAATCCGGACAAGCAGTGACTCTGCCGGCAGGAAGCCAAGGATACACGGTTACCAATGCTTTTTCCGAAAACCAAATCATCACGGTTACCGTTACCGGATATGGAACTTACGAATACAGTTTGGATGATGGACCACGTCAAAGTAGCAATGTGTTTGAAAACGTAGGTTTAGGCGAGCACTTTATTACGGTTTGGGATACCAAAGGTGGTATTGCTATAAGTTGTGACCCATTAGTAATAAACCACATACAAACCATTGATTATCCGCATTATTTTACTCCAAATGGCGATGGCATACACGACACATGGAATATTAGTGGATTACAAAATGATTATAGCGCAAAAATTTATATATTTGACCGCTTTGGAAAACTAATCAAACAAATCAGTCCGCAAGGATTAGGTTGGGACGGAACCTACAACGGGAACCAACTGCCATCCACCGATTACTGGTTCACGGTAGACTATAGCGAAGCCGCAGCTTACAAACAATTTAAAGCGCATTTTTCGCTTAAACGATAAAGAAAATAAATACCTACTTAAAAAGTGCTGGAGCGATTCAACACTTTTAAAATATATTTTTGAAATTATTTTATTATTAACTTGTCAGTTTAAAAATATTTATTTATTTTTGAAATATCAAATAAAAAAAACCAAATGGCCACTATTATTAACATTATTATTAAAGTGAAAAACTCCTATTAGGAAGGCTATTTCTATTATATATAAAGCCTCCTAATTATTTAGGAGGCTTTTTAATTTTAAAAAAATGAAGAATTTAACATCTATTATTGTCGTAATTATTATTCGCACTATGTGACGAGTCAGGACAATTATATATCTATAACAACCTTTCTCTACCAAAATTGAGAAAGGTTTTTTTTTAACTAAAAATTATTGAAAATGTATTTTAATGAACAAACTATTATTTTATTAAATGGAAATTTTGTAAAAGCAGAAGAATCTAAAACAGATTTATATTCACAAACACTTCATTATGGCTATGGTGTTTTTGAAGGAATTAGAGCATATAATACTCCCAATGGAGTACGGATTTTTAAAGCACAGGAACATTATGAAAGATTAAAAAAATCTTGTGAATTAATTAATATTCCTTTTAATTATTCTGTAGAAGAATTAATAGAACAAACTTATAAATTGCTAGAAATCAACAATTTTAAAGACGCCTATATTCGTCCTTTAATTTTTTGCAGCCCTAATATGAGTCTGACAAAGCCAACTGGTGTTTCGTTAATGATTTGTGCTTGGGAATGGGGAGCCTACTTGGGAGATAATTTATTAAACCTATGTATTTCCTCTTATTGCAGACCCCATCCACGTTCCACCAAAATTGAAGCTAAAGTATGTGGCCACTATGTGAATTCCATTTTAGCAACTTCTGAAGCTAAATTCAAAGGGTTTGACGAAGCTCTTTTATTAGATTCCGATGGTTTTTTGGCAGAGGGGCCCGGTTCCAATTTATTTTTTGAAAAAAACGGAAAATTATACACCCCAAAGAAAGGGAATATCTTACCGGGTATTACAAGAGCGACTGTATTTGAATTATGTCTAAAATTGGATATTCCACTAGAAGAAGGCTCTTACCTTACAGAAGATTTACTAAAAGCTGATAGTGCTTTTTTATGCGGAACCGCAGCTGAAATTGTAGGAATTAACTCAGTTGCTTACAAAACGTTTCCGCTAAATTGGGAGAAATCCCTTGGGAAAAAATTACAAACTGCTTATAAAAATCTAGTACTTGAAAGAGAAACATCACTATCATGGAATTAAACAAATACAGTAAAACCGTAACCCAAGACCCTACGCAACCAGCGGCACAAGCAATGCTGTATGGCATAGGTCTAGATGATAAAAAATTGGCACAAGCCTTTGTAGGAATTGCATCCATGGGATATGATGGCAACACCTGCAACATGCACCTCAACCATCTTGCCGCTTATATAAAAGAGGAAGTAAATACATTAGAAATGACTGGTTTAATTTTTAATACTATCGGAATTAGCGATGGCATAACTAACGGAACAGACGGTATGCGCTACTCACTAGTAAGTCGGGAGATAATTGCTGATAGTATAGAAAGTGTCGTGGCAGGTCATTATTATGATGGCGTTATTGCAGTTCCTGGTTGTGACAAAAACATGCCCGGTTCTATAATTGCCATGGGGAGATTAAATCGCCCATCGATAATGGTTTATGGTGGGACGATTGCTCCTGGGAAATACCAAAATAAAGATTTAAACATTGTTTCGGCATTTGAAGCATTGGGCGAGAAGATTGCAGGGAAGATTTCGGAGGAAGATTTTAAAGGAATAATAAAAAATGCTTGTCCGGGTGCGGGAGCCTGTGGCGGCATGTACACCGCTAATACCATGGCAATAGCCATAGAAGCATTAGGAATGAGCCTTCCCTACTCTAGTTCCAATCCTGCAATTAGCAAGGAAAAAATTGAAGAATGTAAAGATGCGGCCAGCAAAATGAAAGTGCTTTTAGAAAAAAATATTTGCCCCAAAGACATCATGACCTTTGAAGCATTTGAAAATGCAGTAACCACCCTTATAGCCCTTGGAGGCAGCACCAATGCGGTCTTGCATATTATTGCAATGGCAAAAAGTGTAGGGGTACGTTTTAATCAAGAGGATTTTCAAAGAATTAGTAACCAAACTCCATTAATAGCCGATTTCAAACCGGGTGGAAATTATTTAATGCAAAATCTATTTGAAGCAGGTGGCGTTCCAATGGTTTTGAAATATTTACTAAAAAAAGGAATGCTTCACGGAAATTGCCTTACCGTTACCGGAAAAACATTAGCCGAAAATTTAGAAAACGTAACGGAAATTGATTTCAATACACAAAATATAATTCGTCCTTTAGAAAACCCATTGAAAGCAACGGGGCACCTTCAAATTTTGTACGGAAATTTAGCAGAAAAAGGATCCGTGGCGAAAATATCTGGGAAAGAGGGTGAAAAATTTACAGGTCCTGCCAAAGTATTTGACGGAGAAAAACAATTAATAAAAGGGATTGAAGACAAAAAAATTGCTGCTGGCGATGTAGTGGTGATTCGCTATGTTGGTCCTAAAGGCGGCCCTGGAATGCCCGAAATGTTGAAACCAACTTCGGCAATTATAGGCGCTGGACTTGGCAAAAGTGTGGCTTTAATTACCGATGGAAGATTTAGCGGTGGCACCCATGGGTTTGTTGTTGGACATATCACTCCAGAAGCATTTGACGGCGGAACAATTGCATTAGTTAACGATGGCGATTCTATAGAAATTGATGCGGTTAACAACACTATTCACTTGGCAATTTCTGACGAAGAACTAGAAAAAAGAAGGAAAAATTTCATTGCTCCCAAACTAAACGTGACTAATGGTGTGCTTTATAAATATGCCAAATTAGTTAAAGATGCCTCCGAAGGCTGTGTAACCGATGAAGACTAAATTTTTGGCAAAATTTACTATCTAAATAGATAAAATATGGAAACAATTGAAAATTTGAAAAAACAACCCAAGGAAAATGCGGTTGTGAAAACTAGTGGCAGTTTAGCGGTAATAGATGCCTTGCTGTCGGAAAAAGTGGATACTCTTTTTGGGTATCCAGGAGGAGCAATCATGCCTATTTATGACGCTTTATATGATTACAAAGACAAAATAAATCATATTTTAGTTCGCCATGAACAAGGTGCCATTCATGCTGCGCAAGGGTACGCAAGAGTTAGCGGAAAAACAGGAGTAGTATTTGCAACAAGTGGTCCTGGCGCAACCAATTTAGTTACTGGTTTGGCTGATGCCATGATTGACAGCACACCTTTGGTATGTATCACTGGGCAGGTATTCGCACATTTATTAGGAACGGATGCTTTTCAAGAAACGGACATCATTAACATCACAACTCCAATTACCAAATGGAATTATCAAATAACCGATGCAACGGAAATTCCAGAGATATTGGCAAAAGCCTTTTTTATTGCTAAAACGGGCCGGCCTGGACCTGTGTTGATTGATATTACCAAAAATGCTCAGTTGCAAATTTTTGATTATAAAGGTTACAGACCTTGTATTCACATTAGAAGTTATAGAGCAGAACCCATCATTAGAAATGAATATATTGAAAAAGCAGCAGCAATAATCAATCAAGCGAAGAAACCTTTTGTAGTTTTTGGACAAGGAGTATTGCTTGGAACTGCCGAAAAAGAATTTATTGAATTTATCGAAAAGGGCGGCTTCCCAACGGCTTGGACAATTATGGGAATGAGTGCTATTCCTACCGATCATCCGCTAGGAGTTGGAATGGTAGGCATGCATGGAAATTATGCTCCTAATTTTTTAACTAATGAATGTGATGTTTTAATTGCTGTCGGAATGCGATTTGACGATAGAGTTACTGGAAGATTAGACAAATATGCCAAGCAAGCACAGATTATTCATTTGGATATTGACCCTTCGGAAATTGAAAAAAATGTACCGGTGGCAGTTCCGGTTTGGGGAAATTGCAAACAAACACTTCCATTATTAACTGCACTAATTGAAGAGAAAAAACATCCGGAATGGTTTAAAGAATTTGAAATTAGAAATAAAAAAGAATACACCACTTTAATCGACAAAGAACTTCATCCCGCCGAAGGAGAACTTACCATGGGGGAAGTACTGCAAGTATTGAACGAATTAACCAATGGCGATGCCGTAATTGTAACCGATGTTGGGCAACACCAAATGGTGGCTTGCAGATATGCCAAACAAAACAAATCTAGAAGCAACATAACTAGTGGTGGATTAGGCACTATGGGATATGCACTTCCGGCAGCAATTGGAGCCAAGTATGGTGCGCCCGAAAGACAAGTGGTAGCCATTATGGGGGATGGTGGTGCGCAAATGAACATTCAGGAGTTTGGAACTATTATGCAATTTAAACCTAATGTGAAAATTATAATTTTAAACAATCGGTTTCTTGGGATGGTGCGCCAATGGCAAGAACTTTTTCATGAAAAGCGGTATTCCTTTACGGATATTCAAAGTCCCGATTTTGTTCAAGTTGCTAAAGGATATCGTATCGATGGCAAACAAATTTCGAAACGAGAAGAGTTACGATCTAGTTTGAAAGAAATGCTGGATCACCCTAGTTCTTTTCTGCTAGAAGTAGCCGTTGCGCAAGAAGACAATGTATTTCCTATGGTGCCACAAGGAAAAGGTGTAGCGGAAATAGTGTTAACTAAAGAAGAAATTTAAGATGAAACAAGAATATACATTGACCATTTATACCGAAAACCAAGTTGGACTGATCAATAAAATAGCCATTATGTTTTCGAGAAGAAAGATTAGTTTGGAGAGTTTGAATACTTCTCCGAGTGAGATTGAAAACATTTATCGCTTTACGATTGTTGTTCGAGAAACCGAAGAGGTAGTGAAAAATTTGGTGCGACAACTAGAAAAAATTGTAGATGTCTTTAAGGTGTTTTACAATACTAATGAGGAGATTATTTGGCAACAAATTGCTTTATATAAATTGGCTACTCCAGTAATTATGAAAGAGGTAAAAGTAGAACGATTGCTGAGGGAATATGGTGCAAAAGCCGTGGTTATTAGAAACGATTATACCGTATTTGAAGTAACTGGGCAAGACAATGAAATTAATAATTTGCTTAAAGAATTAGACCAATACGGATTAATAGAATTTGTGAAAAGTTCTAGAATTGCCATTATAAAATCGAGTGATGGGATGCACCAACAGGTGTTGGATATGGAGAAAAATGATCCAACCAAGTTGCCTATAAACAATGAGTTTTTGAATTTAAAAAGCATGATTTTTGAAATGTAATACCAATAATAATTAAAATAGTTTAAAGGATTTATCCTCACCCCAACCCTCTCCAAAGGAGAGGGAGAAAAGATTGGATTATTTTAATTTATTATCGGTATTACTCAATGATTGTAGCCAGCCTCATGCCCTAGCCCAGATAGAAGTGGAAAGCCTTTGGAACTAAAATTGTATTTTTTCTAGATAAAAAAGAGCGACCAAAGAAGCTCCTTTTTTATCGTAGAAAAAAACAATTTTAGGAGAAAGCTTGTAACGGATAGCTGGAATGGCTTCTGAAAAAAAGAAAAATCGTCTGCAATGCGGACAGTAACTAAAAAAGAAAATAGAAAATGGAAAATTATTTTAACGCACTTCCTCATAGATTAAAAGTTCAAGAATTAGGGAAATGTGATTTTATGCAAAACAGTGCTTTTGCAAATGGCGTGCAACCTCTTATTGGTAAAAAAATTGTGATTATTGGTTGTGGTGCGCAAGGATTGGCGCAAGGTCAAAACCTTAGAGATAGCGGATTGCATGTAGCGTATGCCTTAAGGGAAAGTGCAATTTTGGAGAAAAGGGCTTCGTATAGAAATGCCGTGGAAAACGGATTTGCAGTGGGAACGTTTGGAGAGATGGTTCCTGGTGCCGATTTGGTTTCTAATTTATCTCCGGATAAGCAACACACTGGCGTGGTGAATAAAATTATGCCGTTGATGAAGGTTGGATCTTGTTTATCGTATTCGCATGGGTTTAATATTGTGGAGGAAGGCATGCAAATACGAAAGGATATTACGGTTATAATGGTGGCTCCTAAGTCGCCGGCATCGGAAGTTAGGGCAGAATATTTAAGAGGTTTTGGGGTGCCAACGCTTATTGCGGTTCATTCAGAAAATGATCCTAAGGGAGACGGTATTGAATTGGCTAAGGCTTATTGTGTTGGTACTGGTGGTCATAGGGCTGGGGTGTTGCTTTCGTCGTTTGTGGCCGAAGTGAAATCGGATTTAATGGGGGAACAAACTATTCTTTGTGGGTTGTTGCAAACTGGGTCTATCTTGAGTTTTAATACAATGATTGCGAATGGAATTGATCCTGGATATGCCTCTAAATTGGTGCAATATGGCTGGGAAGTGATTACCGAAGCCTTGAAAATTGGTGGTATTACTAATATGATGGATCGGCTTTCGAATCCTGCAAAAATTGCGGCTTTTAAATTGGCCGAGGAATTGAAGCAACTTATGACTCCTTTGTTTAATAAGCATATAGACAATATATTGTCGGGAGAGTTTTCTAAAACTATGATGGAAGATTGGGCTAATGGCGACAAAAATTTACTGACTTGGCGAGCAGCAACCGGAGAAACTGCCTTTGAAAAAACGGCTGCCGGAAGCATGGAAATTAGTGAGCAAGAGTATTTTGATCACGCTACTTTGTTGGTTGCTTTTGTGAAATCGGGAGTGGAATTGGCTTATGAAACGATGACTTTAGCAGGAATAAAAAACGAATCTGCGTATTATGAATCGTTGCATGAGGCGCCGCTTATTGCCAATACTATTGCGAGAAAGAAATTATTTGAAATGAATCGAGTTATTTCGGATACAGCAGAATACGGTTGCTATTTATTTGATCATGCTTGCAAACCGCTGTTGGTAGATTTTATGGATAAAGTAGAGGTGAATTTAATTGGAAAAAACTTCAATGCGAATGCTACTGCTGTAGACAATTTTGAATTGGTTAGAATTAATGCAGCCATTAGAAATCATTCTATAGAACTATGCGGTGCGGAACTTAGAGAAGCCATGACTGCTATGAAAAAAATTGTTGCGTAAATGGAATACAAAATCCTAAAAAGGATACCAAAAAACATGAATTTATTTAAAGAAATACAAGAGGCAGCAAAGCAATTGGAGGCAGTAGTACAAAAGACTCCTTTGATGGAAAACGTTAATTTATCGGAGGAGTTTAATGCTTCAATTCTTTTAAAAAGAGAAGATTTGCAGGTGGTTCGTTCGTATAAAATTAGGGGTGCTTACAATAAGATTAGTTCACTTACCGAGGCCGAACGAATGCAAGGAATTGTTTGTGCAAGTGCCGGAAATCATGCGCAGGGTGTTGCTTATTCGTGCAATTTACTGCAGATAAAAGGGGTGATTTATATGCCGAAGACTACTCCGAATCAAAAGATAAAGCAAGTACAATTGTTTGGGAAAAAATATGTGGAGATTATTTTAACTGGCGATACTTTTGACGATGCTTTTTCTTCGGCGGTTGCTGCTTGTAAGAAAGATAATTCTGTTTTTATTCATCCATTTGATGATTTAAAAGTTATTGCCGGACAAGGAACGGTTGCTTTGGAAATCTTAGAATCAACTAAAAAACCTATTGATTATGTGTTTATTCCTATTGGCGGCGGCGGATTGGCAGCAGGGCTTTCTACTGTTTTTAAGCAATTAAGTCCTACCACTAAAATTATTGGGGTGGAACCAGAAGGGGCACCGTCAATGCAAACTTCTATTGCGAATAATAAAAACACGGCATTAGAAAACATTAATAAATTTGTAGATGGTGCCGCAGTAAAACAGGTTGGCGACCTCACTTTTTCTATTTGCAAAGAAAACTTAGACGACATTGTTCTTGTTCCTGAAGGAAAAGTATGTACTACTATTTTGCGATTGTACAATGAAGAGGCTATGGTGGTGGAACCTGCAGGTGCATTAACCATTGCTGCCTTGGATTTTTATAAAGATACTATTGAAGGTAAAAATGTTGTGTGTATTGTGAGCGGAAGTAATAACGACATAGAACGAACCGAAGAAATAAAGGAACGTTCGTTGTTTTATGAAGGCTTGAAACATTATTTTATGATTCAGTTTCCGCAGCGACCTGGCGCGTTAAAAGAGTTTGTAAATACCATTTTAGGTGAAGAGGATGATATTACTTATTTTCAGTTTGCTAAGAAAAATAGTCGGGAGGTTGGTTCGGTTATAGTAGGATTGGAATTAAAAAATAAAGAGGATATTCATGCCATAAAATCGAATATGACTACCCATGGTTTTGAATATAGATACCTCAACGAAAAAGAAGATTTGTATGCGCAGTTGATTGGATAATTTACCGGATTAGAAATAAACCACTATCTACTAGAAGTCGATAGTTTGGTTGGCAGACTAAAAGTCAGCGAGGTTAAAAAATAAAATTATTCTGCGAAATTTTGCCACAGATTCACAGATTACAATTGATTTAAAATCTGTGAATCTGTGGCTAATAGAAATTTTAGAAGTTAAAACTAAATGCATTAAAGTGCATGGTATTAACTATATATTAGACCAATAAAATGCCCCCAAAAGTTAGTTACTATTGGGGGCATTGTTGTTTTAATTTAAGAAAAATACTATTTCTTAAAACTTGAAGTTGCTATAAACCAGTATCCTCTTTTTGCTTCTTCTGTATTTTTTGGTATTTATAAAACATATAGGTACAACCTGCTAAAAGCAATACCCATAAATTAGAGTCTATTGGGTAATTATTATCCTGATAATCATTAGCTGCAGCTATCTCATCTTTAGAACCAATGTTACTTGCCTGATTTGTTCCGCCAAGAGACGCACTTCCAAAATCACTAGGACCGTCAGTCTGTGCACTAGGACCGTCAACTTGAGCTAAACAAGTAAAAGGTACTACTAAAGCAAACAAAAGAACCAGTAGCGTGTATTTAATTTTTTTCATAACAGTCGTTTTAATTTTTTTAGTTAAGTACTTTTATGGTTACACTTTGGTTTTCTGTAGAGGTTATCTTTAAAAACAACACCTGTTTGGTTGTGGTTAATCCTTTTAGTACTGAGGTAGTATCGTTTATATCGTTTAGTTTATAGATTAAACGTCCGGAGATATCGTATACTAAAATGTCTTTCATGCTAATTCCTTTGGTGGAAACATGGAACCAATCGGTGTTTTTATATACAATAACCGAGTTTTCATTGAACGTACTAGAAGGAACTCCTAATGCTTGGGTGTACACTATTTTGAAACGATTGTCAAAGGTTCCAACTGCAGAGGTAAATGTAAACGGAGCTACTTTAATATTGGTGTCGGTTCCGTTCAAGTTATCTCTAATAAAAACATCTTGGTTACCCTCAAACAATCCATCTAAAGAAGTTAATTTTATAGAATACGTTCCTGCTTCCGTACAATTGAAGCCAAGTGGTACCTCATCCGTGTTGTTAAACGGTAAGGAACGGCATTGAATTACATAGTTACGGGAATCAATTGGAGAATAAAGACTACTACCAGTACCGCCAAAGGCTAAACCATCGTACCCATCGTCTACGCCTTCTGTTGCGCCAGTTACATAACCAACTAATATTTGATTCAAATCGGAACCCGTTGCTGATTCTAAATTCAACCACATACGGTGTTTTTCTAAAGTAGTGACAGTAGAAGACGATTTCATAAATTGATGTGTAGCACTAGCTACTCGCATATCATTATTAAAAGTTACATTTCCTGTACTGGTAGATTTCACCATAAAACCTTGCCCTACTTCAATAATGCCACTAGGCGCAACTGCAATGGATGGTGTATATCCTGATGTAGCTGCAACACCAGTGCCTCCAGCTGCCGGAGTCCAAGTTGCATAATTAGTTCCTGCACCGAATAAACCAGAGCTGTTCATAGTTAGCGTATGTTGGTAGAAATAAAGGGTTCCAGTAATAACACCTGAATTAACACTGCAAAACGTTGTTGCACTTATTGCGGAAGGATACGGATTCCCAACTAAATTAATATTAGCAGCACCACTAGCATATACTAAAGGGAACGTTTTAGTTCCATTATTAGGAACTCCGGTAAACGTACCAGTCCATTCCACTGCAGGAGATGTTGGATATACAGCCTGATAATTGTTTGGCGCACGAATTGCAAATCCTTTAGCAGGAGTAAACACTGTAGCATCCGTTATAGTAGTAGCATCGTATTGGTTGTTAGTAGTATCGTAAGTATAAAAACGGTAGGGAATGGTGTTTGGTGAAAACAAACGCAAATTTTGTCCTGTTACTGGTGAAGACCATAAGGTATGATCCAATCGAACAATCTTAGCACTTTGTCTTTTTACTATAATGTTACCTGTGTTTTCTGCTGAAGCATCCAATTGTAATAAATTGGTATTGTTTTGCATCGTTAATGTTCCTGAATTGTGAATGTAATTGGTCACAGTTAAATTATATCCTGTAGTAACAGTAAGTGAAGTACTGGAATTTAAAGTTAGGGTATTGATAGCTTCACTTGATGATATAATAGGAGCGAATGTTGCTGCTGCGATAATCACATCAGAAGATACATCTGGCACCACACCACAAGACCAGTTGGAGGCCGTATTCCAAGCAGTGCTTGTAGCACCTGTCCAAGTATTGGTAGAAGTAATTGTCACTAAAACAGTTGTTCTTTCACTCTCACTACCACTCACAGTTTGTGATACATAATAGGTTCCTGTAGCAAGTGGCGTTGTTGACGCCAAAGCAGTCCCATTTGTAGCCACATCATACCATTTTAAGTTACTGCCAGTAGCTACTAAATCAGCAACCGTTTTGCTACCGCAAAAAGTTTGAGCAGATGCGGTTGGTGCCGCTGGTGCCGGTGACAAAGTAGTTGTACTTATCGTTGCCGATGCGCAACTGGAACCAGCACTATTCACTGCCCGCAACTGTATTGGATAAGAAGTACTAGAAGTTAAACCACTTATTGTTAATGGGCTCACAGTTACAGCTGGCGACGGTGTAACCCAAGTACTGCCGTTGTCTATAGAATATTCATAATTAGTAATTGTCGAAAATCCGCTGCTAGCAGGTGCTGTAAAAGCCACTGAAGCAGAAGTAACAGATGGCGTAATGGAATTGATTGTAGTAACGCCAGGCGCATAAGCATCCGATGATATCATGACTTTGTCGCCAATGGAAATGGTGGAATAACTAGCAGACACCGCCACAAAAAGACCGTTCCCGTAGGTTACAGATGACCAAGTACCAACTGGCGCAGTTCTTGTTGTCCAGGTGATCCCATCAGGGCTCGTCATTATTAGATCGGTGCCACTAGAAGCCAGCGCCACAAAAAGACCGTTGCCATAGGTGACATTCGTCCAACTACTATCGGCAGCCGAAGCTCTGATCGTCCAGGTGGTTCCATCAGGGCTCGTCATCACCTGGTTGCCTACCCCATCACCAGACACCGCAACAAAAACGCCGTTGCCGTAGGTGACAGAATACCAATTATTATCCACCGGCGTGGTTCTACTCGTCCAGGTGATCCCATCAGGACTTGTCATTACGCGGTTTCCTTCACCACTACTATTTACTGCCACAAAAATGCCGTTCCCGAAGGTAACAGAACGCCACGAATTAGTCGAAGCAGCAGTTCTGGCCGTCCAAGTAAACCCGTTAGGACTAGTCATAACTCGGTTAGTGCCAGAATAAGCCACTGCTACAAAAAGACCATTGCCGTAGGTAACGGAATACCATGCTGAATTCGGAGCGGTTCTGGGTGTCCAATTAATGCCGTCAGGGCTTGTCATTACCTTGATGGGGTTGGCCGTATAATAAGACACCGCCACAAATAGACCGTTGCCGAAGGTGACGCTCCTCCAATCGCTATCTGCGGAGGTTCTTGTAGTCCAAGTAATACCATCAGGACTTGTCATTACGCGGTTTCCCGTAGCACTCGTACCACTATTAACCACACCCACCGCCACAAAAAGACCGTTACCGTAGGTGATGCTCCTCCAATTATAAGCTACGTCAGAGGTTCGCATAGTCCAAGTTGTACCAATAGCTTGCCCATTTTGTGGGGTTACTGTAACGGCGGAAGAAGCGGTGCCGGCACCAGTAACATTTTCGGCACGAATTTTTACAAGGTAGTCCGTACAATTCGTTAAACCCGTTATTTTTAATGGGCTAATAGTTTGTGGGGGAGAGCAGGTAATCCAGGTACTGCCGTTATCCAAAGAATATGCATAGTTTGTAATGGCATCACCTCCAATGTTGGTTGGTTCGGTAAATGCAATTGAAGCCGAACTAATATTGGCTGTTGCTACTACATCTGTGGGTGCATTTGGTCCTAGTTTTAACTCAAAAGCACCCATGGTTACGTTAGTACCACCTCTTGTTGTTCCTGTATAATCTACCGTAATACCAGTCCCGGTTACAGCCACACCCGATACCGTTGGGATATAATGGGCGGCTGTGGTGCCTCCAGCATTGCTGAACGTGGGATTGGTGACAATACTGTTGGCATCGTTACTGGTTACAGTTACAATAGGTAAGGCGGATTTATCTGCGCCAAAATAACCCAAAACCCCACCCGTTCCACTCACATAATAGTTATTATAATTACAGGTAATCGTTCCACCCGAAGCGGCTATATACAAAGCATAATGCTTGCTAGCTTCTGAAACCGTAGAACGGGCATTCACAAAAATATTGTTTCTGAAATCTCGCGTATTAGTAGTAGCAGTGCTATATAAAGCATACGAAGTATTGGTAGCCCCAGAAACCAAACTACCAGCTATATAAATGGTATTATAATATAAAGAATTATGGTTGGATGCCGCACCCGTCTGGTAGATACCATACAAATCTGTTTTGGTATCGCCTCCCAGACTGATGATGTTGTTGCTATACGTAGTCATTCCTTTAGCTATTTTTATCCCATATAAATCGGCAGTAGTACTCGATGCACCAGAAACTGACAAATTGTATATAAAATTAGTTTTTACTGCACTAGCCGTGGTAGAACCACTATAATAGATTCCAATTACCGCGCCCGCAAAAGTAGCAAAGCTGTTGGAAAGGTTGTAAATGGTATTACCACTCACCGTTTGTGCAGCTGCAGTGGTACTTGCCATTACAATTCCTGTAACCGCAGCGGTAGAGGTTGTCAAATTGTTGGCATTGGCAATCGTCAAATCATGTACTTCGTTGTTTAAAATGGTGTTAGTACCAGCCGATACATAAATTCCACTAATCAATCCTGCCGAACCAACGGTGGCATTACTGGTGGCATTCACCATATTGGCAATGGTATTACTCGAGAGGGTTATGACTCCAGTACCTGCACTTTTTATGGCATATACCGATTGGATGTTGGCAGCCGTACTAGACGCCGAACTAGCATTGATGCTATTTGGCGTGGTAGTACTTCCGATAGTATTGTTGCTAATAGTGGTTGTTCCCGCAGTATCAGATTTAAAAATACCGTAAAAATTAGTGGCATTGGTGGAGGCGTTATCAACTTTAATAGAACCAATGGTATTGTTTTGACAATCCACCACACCCGTGCTGGCAATGTTAATGGCATAAAAATCAGTCGCTGTAGTGGTAGAGGTAAAAGTAATAGATCCGGTACCTGTAGCAGCTCCAATCGTATTAACCGTTGAGGTACCAATATTGGCAACTGTAGCTCCTGCAATAGAAATCCCCATAAAGTAGGAAGTTCCCGCATTGGTCCAGTTGAAATTTTGAATGGTATTGCCCTGAATTTCATTGGCAGTTCCCGTGGCCGTGGTTACCGAAATGGCGGTGAAGGCATTGTTTAGGGCTGTTTTGGTCCAGGCGGTTCCTGTACATGAAGCGGCAGAGCCTCCAATATAATTGCCAGATACTGTGAAATCGTTTCCAGCTCCGGTTGCAGCACTAATTAAAATGACATTATAAGCAACTGCTGCACTTGCCGTAAAAGAAGCTGTTTCATAAAAACTATTGTCCGAAATGGTATAAGCAGTATTGTAGGAACTTATATTGATCCCCTGAGAAGCAGTTGCTCTGCTTAAGAAATTATAGATGTTGTTATTGCTAATGGTATTATTTTCGTTGTTCTTTGCAGATGTACCCAATGCATAAATAGCATTCAGCGGGCGGCTAGCATCAGCAGCACAAGTAATGTTGTTGTTGGTGATAATATTGTTATCGTTACCCGTTGTGGTAGCAGTGCTAAAAAACACAATCCCCCCCGCAGTTGCATTGGTAGAGGAACCTTTTAGATTACAATATTGAACTGTATTTAAAGTAGCGTCCGCAATAAATCGAATGGTTGAAGTACCCGCGGTGTCTAACGCACTAGTATTGGTGATGGTTAAATCCTTAGAACTGCCAGTGGCATTCACCCTTCCATCAATGGTTACATTATCCGCTCCGTTGAGGTTAATCAATGGGGCTGCTAATGAGCCAGAAATACTTAAGCCCGTTACAGTAGGGTAAATTGTGATACCGGTGTAATAGGGTGACGAAGTAGCTAGAGCCGCACTCGCCGTTAGTGATGCCGAAGCTGTTTCGGTGGTATTGGCATTGATCTTTATCACAATAGTACCCTTGTGGGTACCAAGATTGATGGCATCAAAGGCTCCTTTTAGGGTAGTAAAGGAAGCAGTTGCAGTTCCGGAAGTAGCCGTTAAGGTTACTTGCGCAAAACTGGTTTGAAAGCTAAAGGCTAAAAATAGCAACAGAAGCATTGTTAAGAGTTTAGAATTTTGTTTCATAAACATTTTAAATAATAGATTGAAATAGATTAAGTCAAGTAGGATACAAAAATGTTAATTATGAAAAAAAAAAAATGTTTACAAAGGCGCAACTTCTTTTAATTTTATAAAATTAAAAGAAGTTGTTGTATTTAAAAATTGTAAAACGCTGTAAATTAAGAATTTGAAAAAAACAAGAAAATAGATTTAAGAAACTGTATTTTACCAAATAGTAAAAAGGAATATGATACTATAGGATTTTATCCTATACCGTTAGAAAAAGTTTTTATGGATAACTTGCATTGCTAGTTATTTCCAATGCGTTTAATAGAAATTGAACGCAATGAAATATAGGGTTGCATTATACCAAAAGGATTGAACTAATTAAACAGTTATAAATTAGTATTAAAGGAAAAAGGGATTATTCAAACTTGAGGAGGACGCAGGGTATTTCTTCCTTGCTTATTTTAATAGGATACTAAGGAAAGGCAATTAGTATGATTTTGTTTTTAAGTATTCACTGGGAGTGCAACCAAAAGCATTTTTAAAAGACTTTATAAAAGTAGATTGCGTAGCAAAACCACTTTCTAAGGATATTGCTTCTAATGTAATCATTTTACTAAAGCCAGAGTCTATTTGGTTTTTAGCAAAATGAATTCGCAAGGTATTGCGCCAATCGGCGTATTTTACTTTTAATACGGCATTAAAATAGTAACTCAAATGATGCACAGGTACCGCAGTAAAAGTAGAAATAGAAATTAAGGTGGCATTTGGTTCTAGATATTTCTTTTCTGTTATCCATTGATTGATTGCCGCTTCAATTTCTACCTCATATCCGTTAGAAAAAAAAGCAGCAACTGGGGTAGTTTTATTTTCAATTATTGGAAAGGCTATCCCAGAACTATTTTGTATTGGTGTAGTGCCTATATTAACACTACTATGATTCAGTACTAATTTAGGAATGGGTAATCCGTATAAAATTTGAGGAAACATAACCAATAAAAAATTGAGTGCCAAATAGAAAAAAGCAATGCTACTAATGACGAAGTAAAATGCCGAATTGGTATAGAAAAAGTTGATATTAATATGATAAACCAAATGCACAATGATATAAAAAGCAGCCGTAATACTATAAAGTAGATAAAATATTGCCAACCAAATTTTGATCACTTTTGCGTGTGATAAAGAGTTAAAAACAATTTTATTTTTTATAAACATTCTGGAAATGAATACTAAATAGATTATAGCGGATAGAGGGCGTAGGATTTGATTAATTGTTTTTGGTACCAAAAAATTAATATTATATGTGGAACGCATATAAGTACGCTCTACTATTTTTTGACTAATAAAACTTTTGTATTCCCAAGAAGAAAAAAAGAAAGGGATTACTCCAATAAAAACGATAAAAAAGAGCAGAAAGTGACAATAGTCTTTTATGGATAACCTTACATTATCCCGAAATATACTTCGCGTATAAAAATAAGCAAAGGGACCTATTAGGTAACAAAGCGCTGGAAATCCTGCCACAAAAATAGTTGTTACTAAAACCGACTTGCTATAAATAAAAAAATATTGCGTCAACAAAAACATGGAGGAGCAAAATAAATAACCCGATAAAAAGCGATTGGCACCTTTGTATCCCTTGTTATAGAACAAAAGCATTAAAGATAGAAATAGGCTAAAAGCACACAAATAAACTATTGGGACATTCATTTATTAGGGTATGATGGAGCAAATGTAAACTTTTTTGTAATTAATTGTTAATTTTTTTTTATTTGAACGTTTTGCGTTCTTGGGTTGTTTGCTATAAAAAAACCTCCCCAATTGCTTGAGGAGGCTTAAAGTAAAAAAAATGTCTTGTCCTGAAATAGCGATACACAAAAAGTATCCTTATGGAAAAACATGAAGAAAGTCGCTATGTAAAGCGTACACAAAAAGACTATACTATGTCTTTTAAATTGCAAGTTGTTCAAGAAAT
>NZ_JBIKPS010000035.1:0-19264 GCF_044357305.1 Flavobacterium sp. | reverse complement strand
ACAACATTAGCTACCGGAAATCTAGCGGCTACTACTGCTTATAGAGTGGTTGTGTCAAGTGGACTTTGTTCTACTTCTATTTCCAATCCAATAACAATAACCGTTAGTCCTGCAGCAAAATCTGCAGTAGTTACTGGTCATACAGGAGCTACTACTTTAGCAACAGCTGTTTGTAGTGGAGCAAGAACATTAACGTTAGCTTCAACTTCTATAGGTTCTATCCAATGGCAATACTATAATGCTGGTACAATTGTTACAGCTGTTACTAACACAAGTGTAGTTTCTTGGACGGATATTAACGGAGCTACTTCTGCTACCAATAGTGCAACTAGTTTAACTACTGGTAATGTTTGGTTCCGAGCTAAGTTTACAAGCGGTCCATGTGCTACATTAGCATATAGCGTTCCAGTAAACGTTTGGATCAAAGAGTGTACTACTACAGTTAGAGAAGAAGCTTCTATAGAGTTTAAAGCTTCAGCGTATCCAAACCCATTTGCAGAGAACTTCAAACTAGATATTCAAACTAGTAGTGAAGAAGCTTTACAAATTAATGTTTACGATATGTTAGGTAAATTAGTTGAAAGCAGAATCCTAGAAGCTACAGAAGTAGAAGGATTTGAAGTAGGTGCTAACTATCCATCTGGAGTTTACAACGTAATTGTAAGCCAAGAAGATACTGTTAAAACACTACGTGTGATTAAACGATAATCTTTAAAGATTCTCAATAACTTAAAGCCTCCTCAAGAAATTGAGGAGGCTTTTTTAGTATTGATTGTTTTGTGATGATTATTTGCTAAACTTTATTAGCTAATGCAGTAATTCTTTTAATGTCCTGTTCTTTGCTTTTTGGATAAATCAAAAGCACATTGTCTTTATCTACAATAATATAATCGTCTAGACCATCAACAACAATTAGTTTTTTTCTGTCTGCTCTAATGATATTATTGGATGCATTTTCTAGAATAACCGTTGCATTAATAACGGCGTTATTTTGGCTGTCTTTATCTAATTTTTCATGCAACGAGCTCCAAGTCCCTAAATCATTCCAATCAAAAGTTGCAGGTAAAACATAAACATTAGTAGCATTTTCCATTACCGCATAATCTATGGAAAGATTAGCTGCTTTGGCATAATTTTCTTCTATAAATTGTTTTTCCGAATTTGCGTTATAACTTTCTAAACCACTTTGAAACAAAGCATTCATTTGTGGTTGAAATTTTTCAAATGCATTGGTTATAGATTGCACACTCCAAATAAATATACCTCCATTCCAAAGGAAATTACCAGATTTCAAAAACGATTTAGCCGTTTCATAATCAGGTTTTTCTCGAAATTGTGATACTTTTTTTATCGGATTGCTATCTAATTTATCAAATTCAATATACCCAAAACCCGTATTAGGAAACGTTGGCTGAATTCCCAAAGTCATTAAGGCATCTTCTTTTTCACAGAAATTAAAACACTGTTGTAAATTGTTAGCAAACTCGGCTTCATCTTCTATCCAGTGATCGCTTGGTGCCACAACCATTAAGGCATTGGGATTTCTTTTTTGAATTTTTAATGATGCATATAAAATACAAGGAGCGGTATTTCTCATGGCGGGTTCCAACAAAACTTGCTCTTGTTTCACCATAGGCAATTGTTCTAAAACCAATTCATTATAGCGTTCGTTGGTTAAAATCAAAATGTTTTCCAATGGAATCAATTTAGATAATCGACTAAAAGTCTTTTGAATTAAGGTACTTCCAGATCCCACCATATCGTGAAATTGTTTAGGGAAATCTTCGGTGCTTACCGGCCAAAACCGAGAACCAATACCTCCTGCCATTACTATTGCATAATAATTTTTATTCATTTCTTAAAGGTTTTAAGACGATTAGCAGCTAAGAATCTGAGGTTTATTATTTGTGGGACAAATATATTTAATAAAATATGTAGGTTTAATTATCCTGGTACAATTTCAACTTCTGCATTGGCATTAAATAAAAACAATCTCCCTGAATGCACCTCTACACATTCGTAGCGTTTTGTTCGAAGGCCTTTTTTTTGAAAAATTCTTCCATTTTTTATTCTAAACATACTTCCGCTGGGTACTTCATGAACAAAATGAACATCGGGTTTTCGTTCGTCAAATTGTTTCAAGGCAAATGCCAAATGTGCATCGGTATCACTACTTGCAGTTGGGTTTCTAAAATGTCGTGCCACTAATGGCAAAACCGAATGCGGAAAAATTTCAGGTTGAATAAACGGAACCATCAACCTTTGAAAAGTCATCTTCCACTCTACTCCGTGTGGTTTAATGTTTCTTCCAAATTTGTCAAAGGCTACTAAATGCGAAATCTCATGTACTAGTGTAATTAAAAATCGGTATTTATTTAAATTAGAATTTACGGTAATCTCGTGTTTACCTGAAAGTCCTCTTCGGTAATCACCATGACGCGTCTGTCGTTCGTTAACGATTTTTAAATGTACACTATTGGTTTTGATTAACTCAAAACACAATGGAACCGAATGTTCTGGAAGATATTTTAATAGGACTTCACTCATTTAATTAAATCTTTATTGGAGAAGGAATAGATTGAATTAACCTAAATAGTTGTTCGGTATCTGCAACATTTGTTTTATAAAATTTCCCATCCGAAGATTGCATTTTCAGTTGACTACAATTTGTAGCCAACTGACTTCCTTCTTTCTTAAGTCTAACTTTTAAAACACTCCAATATTTTCGAGCGTTAGGACTTTCCGTCAAAATTTCTATTACATCAATAATTGAAATAAACCATTTTTCCTGTTCTGTATCCCAAACAGTTCTTACTTTTTTGTTTTCAAATAATTGAATAGCGTCTTGTTGCTTCATTTGTTTGAAGATTTAAAAATTAATTTTCTATTTAAGGTGTTGAAGAAGAAACCTGCAACACTTTTCCATTGTAAAATTTATTTCCAGTCAAAGCAAAATTACCAATATAATCTGCCATATCCTTAGCAGAAATTGGCGCTTGATAACCCGGAAAAGCTTCTTGCAACATTTCGGTTTGAACCGCTCCAAGTGCCAAAACATTGAAGGCAATTCCTTGTTCTTTATATTCTTCGGCTAACAATTCAGACAGTGTAATTAAGGCTCCTTTACTAGAACTATAGGCTGCAAGTCCAGCAAATTTCATGCTGCCTTGAATGCCTCCCATAGAACTTATAGAAACCACATGACTTCCTTTTTGTAAATATGGAATACACGTTCGAGTTACATTGGCAACCCCAAAAACATTTACTTTATACACCTTTTCAAAATCTTCTAAAGTAGTTTCTTCAAATGGCTTATTGACTAAACAACCTGCATTGTGAATAATTACATCTACTTTTTTCCAACTTGTAGAAAGTACTTTAGTCACTTCTAGCATATCGTCTTCCAGAGAAATATCTGCCGAAAGGCAAGTAATATTTGGTTTACCTAATAATTCGGCTGCGACTTTTCTAGATATTGCTAAAATTTGATGTCCTTGGCTTGCCAATTGTAAAGCCAATTCCAATCCTATTCCGCGGGAAGTTCCAGTAATGATAATATTTTTACTCATTTTTTTTTAATTCATTTATAAAGGTCGCATCAAAAATAGGATTATTTGAAATATGTTTTATCAAATAATTGGATTTCTTTTTTGAAAAGAAAATATACCAGGTTGTTCTAGTATTCGATTTGTAAAAAATATAAAAATCGCCGTATTTGGATAGCGATTTTGGTGTTTTTCTTGGGGGTAAATTCGCAATGTTAACTTCTATATAAAAAGCAAGTTTCTGAACATATTGAATTGCATTTTCTTCATAACTAAAATATTCCTTGTTGAATAATTGAGAAATTAGTTCATCAAAAAACGACTGAACGGATTCCGTATAAGAAACTACTACTTTTTCCAAGGTAATTTTTTTATACTGTCAATTGATCTTTTTAAAAATTCTTCCGATGAAATAGCTTTTTCCCATTCTTTATCAAAATCATCTTTTTCCTCTAGAATTCCAATTTGTTTTAAAAAGGGTTCTAACTGAGTTCCATATTTTTCAAGATTAATTTTAATTGAAACAGGTTTTCCAGTTGCATCATTTTCAAATTGAATTCCTTGAATAGTTGCCATAACAATTATTTTTTATCAAATATACAAATTTTTAAAACAAATAACCCTTCCAATTAAAAACTGAAAGGGTTAAAATAATACAACTTAAATCGATTATACCAAACCTCTTGAAATTACAATTCTTTGAATTTCGGAAGTTCCTTCATAAATTTGAGTGATTTTAGAATCCCGCATCATACGTTCTACATGGTATTCGGCAACATATCCATTTCCACCATGAATTTGAACTGCTTCGTTTGCTACTTCCAAAGCAATTTCTGAAGCATATAATTTTGCCATAGCGCCCGAATGTGCAATATCTTTACCTTCATCTTTTTCGCAAGCGGCTTTCATAATCAACAATTTAGCAGCAGTAACTTTAACATACATATCTGCCAATTTAAAAGCTATGGCTTGATGATTAAAAATTTCTTTTCCGAATGCCTTTCTTTCGTGCGAATATTTCAATGCAATTTCATAAGCACCAGTTGCTATTCCTAAAGCTTGCGATGCAATTCCAATTCGCCCTCCATTTAATACATTCATAGCAAAGGAAAATCCGAAACCATCTTCGCCTATTCTATTTTCTTTGGGAACTTTTACATCATTAAACATCAATGAATGCGTATCACTTCCACGAATTCCCATTTTCTTTTCTTTCGGACCAATATCAAATCCAGCCCAACCTTTTTCAATAATAAAAGCATTAATACCTTTATGTCCTTTTTCAATATGGGTTTGTGCAATCACCAAATAAGTTGAAGCTGAAGAACCGTTAGTAATCCAGTTTTTAGTTCCGTTTAATAGGTAATGATCGCCCATGTCAATTGCCGTAGTTTTTTGTGAAGTGGCATCACTTCCAGCTTCGGGTTCCGACAAACAAAAAGCACCAATAACTTCCCCTTTAGCAAGCGGAACAAGATATTTCATTTTTTGCTCTTCGTTACAATATTTTTCCATTCCTGCACAAACTAAGGAATTGTTAACCGACATAATTACGGCAGCAGAAGCATCTACCTTAGCAATTTCGGTCATTGCCAAAACATACGATATGCTATCCAAGCCTGAGCCACCATATTTTGGATCTACCATCATTCCCATAAATCCAAGTTCGGCCATCATTTTCACTTGTTCGGTTGGAAATTTAGAATGTTCGTCTCTTTCAATAACTCCAGGTAATAATTCGGTTTGAGCAAAATCTTTAGCAGCTTGCTGAATCATTAAATGCTCTTCGGTTAAATTAAAATTCATATTTTTGTGGGGTATAATTTAGTAAATACTTAATTTTAGACGTCAAAAGTAGCATATTTTCATGAATTTCTCAAACGATTTCGTAATTTTAGCCAATGTTTAATAAAAACTACAAAGTAATCGGAGTAATGTCAGGCACCTCGCTTGATGGAATAGATTTAGCGGCCGTTGAATTTTCCGTTTTAGACCACAAATGGAGTTTTAAAATTCTAGAAAAAGAAACCATTTCCTATACTGAAGATTGGGTCAATCAACTGAAAGAAGCGGTGGCTTTTTCGGAAGAAAAATTAACCCAACTGAATGAAAATTACACCCTTCTTTTAGGTGGAATTATAAAAGATTTCATAAACAAATTCCATCTTGAAGATATAGACGCGGTTTGCTCGCATGGGCATACCATTTTGCACCAACCCCAAAATGGATTTACACTTCAAATAGGAAATTTACCCAATATTGCTAAAATTGTAGGCAGAAAAGTAGTTTGTGATTTTCGAGTTCAGGATGTACAACTGGGTGGTCAAGGTGCGCCTTTAGTACCTATTGGTGATAGGATTTTGTTTTCGGAATATGATTATTGTCTTAATTTAGGAGGGTTTTCTAATGTTTCATTTGAAGAAAAAAACAACCGAATTGCATTTGATATTTCTCCTGTAAATACAGTCTTAAATTTTTATGCCAATAAATTGGGATTGGATTATGATAATAAAGGAGAAATTTCTCGTTCTGGCAATTTAAATTCCGATTTGTTAAACGAATTAAATGCCTTAGAATATTATTCGAAACCATTCCCAAAATCGCTCGGATTTGAATTTGTAAAAGAAATTGTCTTGCCTTTAATAGAAAAATATTCTATTGCTATTGAAGATAAAATGCACACATTTACCGAGCATATTGCCCTACAAACAGCCAAAGCCCTTCCGTCAAAAAATGGCAAATTATTAGTTACCGGTGGAGGTGCTTACAATACCTTTTTAATGGAGCGAATGCAGTTTCATTTACCTACTATGAAAATTATTATTCCAGATGCCGAAATTTTAGAATTCAAAGAAGCCTTAATATTTGCATTACTCGGGGTATTAAAATTAAGAAACGAAATAAATGTATTAGCTAGTGTTACAGGTTCTAAACAGGATCATTCTACGGGAATAATATACTAAACATCTTGTTTTAAATTTTATTTCAATATTAAACATTACTAATTTTACATTTATTCACATGAAAAAGTGTTTGCATTTACATTTAATCCTATGAAAATTGTATTTTTGCGATAGATTAATCTAATTTTGAACATCATGAACAGGTATTTAATTGATGAATTGACCGTTTGGAAATCCGCAAAAAATAGAAAACCATTGATAATCCAAGGTGCAAGACAAGTAGGCAAAACTTGGTTAATGAAAAAATTTGGGGAACAAGAATTCAAACAAGTTGTTTATCTTAATTTTGAAAGCAGTAACAGATTAAAAAACTTATTTGCTATCGATTTTAATATTGACAGAATTCTAACCGTAATTGAAATAGAAACAAATCAAAAAATAATACCTGAAACTACTTTACTAATTTTTGACGAAATTCAAGAAGTTGAAAAAGGTTTAACCGCATTAAAATATTTTTACGAACAAGCACCTCACTATTACATAATTGCTGCTGGCTCATTACTAGGTGTTTCGTTGCAAAAAAACAATTCATTTCCAGTTGGCAAAGTAGATTTTTTGCGATTATATCCATTGAGTTTTATGGAGTTTTTGGAAAATTCAGAGAATATAAATTTAGCTAATCAAATAAAAAATAATAATTGGAATGTTATAGAATCCTTTCATGATAAACTAGTTGAACAATTGCGTTTGTACTATTTTATTGGTGGAATGCCTGAAGTTGTCTCCAATTATATTCAAAATAAAGATTTAAAAATAGTAAGGGAAATTAAACAAAAACTACTTATCGGTTATGAAAATGATTTTGCAAAATATGCTCCTAATGAAATTGTTCCAAAAATAAAAATAGTTTGGAAATCCTTAATAGGTCAATTAGCAAAAGAAAATAAAAAATTTATTTATGGTCAACTAAAAAAAGGTGCCAGAGCAAAAGATTTTGAAATGGCAATAAATTGGCTTTCAGAAGCAGGTTTAGTTCTAAAAATTAATAGATTAGAAAAACCTACAATACCACTAAACGCCTATGCAGACCAGGATGCTTTCAAATTATTTTTATTGGATGTTGGTTTACTAAATGCAATTGGAAATTTAGACCACAAAATTCTTTTAGAAAAAAATCAAATTCTTACCGATTTTAAAGGTGCATTAACCGAACAATTTGTTTGTCAACAATTAATAATCAAACATGAATTATACTATTGGTCATCTGGCAACACTGCGGAAGTTGATTTTATTATCCAAAATAAAAACGAAGTTATTCCAATTGAAGTAAAAGCGGAAGAGAATTTAAAATCCAAAAGTTTGAAAGTTTTTGTTGAAAAATACCACAATAAAAATGCTTTAATAACCTCAATGAATAAATTTAGAAAAGAAGATTGGCTAACCAATATTCCTTTATATGCAATTGCTGAAATAATAAAATAGACTAATTAATCCCCTATTAAAAACAAAAAAAATAATATTATAACTAAATCAATCTTTTAGGCAGTGTTACAAGTACTAAAAAAATCATTCTTCGGGAGTAATTTTTAACGAATAATTTACATTTAGCAATTTATTTATTTTATAAATTAGCTATGAATCTTAAAATATACAAAAAATGAGAAAATTAATTCTAGCGGTAATAGCTCTTTTGGGCTTTACTTTAAGCGCAACAGCGCAACAAACTCCTAAAAAAGCAGACAAAGCTAAAACGGAAGCAAAAAAAGAAGAAGTAAAAGCTCCCTTAAAAAAAGATGGAACTCCAGACAAACGCTTTAAAGAAAACAAAGAAGCTAAAGTTGTTTTGAAAAAAGACGGAACTCCAGACAAACGTTTTAAAGAAAAAAAATAATACGTTAACCACTTAATGCCACTACTAAAGGTGGCATTTTTTTTACACAATAAACTAAGATGTAATTATTATATAAATACAAAAGATTTTAAAAGTTTATATTTGCACTACAAACAAAACACACTTTAATGAAAGATTTACTTAAAAAATTTGAGAACAAAGCCCCTGAAATTATTTTTAATTGGAAAGATTCTGAAACGGAAGCAGAAGGTTGGACGGTAATAAACTCCCTTCGTGGTGGTGCTGCCGGTGGAGGAACTAGAATGCGAAAAGGATTAGACATGAACGAAGTTTTGTCGTTAGCCAAAACTATGGAAGTAAAATTCTCTGTTTCTGGACCAGCAATTGGTGGTGCTAAATCAGGAATTAACTTTGACCCCCAAGACCCTAGAAAAAAAGGTGTATTACAACGTTGGTACAAAGCAGTTTCTCCTTTATTAAAAAGTTATTATGGCACTGGTGGCGACTTGAATGTAGATGAAATTCATGAAGTTATTCCGTTTACCGAAGAATGTGGTGTTTGGCATCCACAAGAAGGAGTTTTTAATGGCCATTTCAAACCAACGGAAGCAGATAAAATTAATAGAATTGGACAATTGCGTCAAGGAGTTGTTAAAGTGATTGAAAATACTAAATTCTCTCCAGATGTATTGCGAAAATACACTATAGCTGATATGATTACAGGATATGGCGTTGCCGAAGCCGTTCGTCATTATTACACTATTTATGGTGGTGATTTTAAAGGTAAAAAAGCCATTGTTCAAGGATTTGGAAACGTAGGTTCGGCTGCGGCATTTTACCTAGCAGAAATGGGTGTTAATGTAATCGGAATTATCGATCGCGATGGTGGTATTATTAACGAAGAAGGTTTTTCATTTGAAGAAATACGACGTTTGTTTTTGAATAAAGACGGAAACAAATTGGTTGCCGAAAATATGATTCCGTTTGATGAAATCAATCAAAAGATTTGGACTATAGGCGCTGAAATTTTCACTCCTTGTGCTGCTTCAAGATTGGTTACTAAAGACCAATTAGATAATTTAATTGCATCCGGATTGGAAGTTATTTCTTGTGGTGCCAATGTTCCGTTTGCCGATAAAGAAATTTTCTTTGGTTCGATTATGGAAGAAGTAGATAACAAAATAAGTTTGATTCCCGATTTTATTTCCAATTGCGGAATGGCACGTGTTTTTGCTTATTTCATGGAGAAAAAAGTTCAAATGACCGATGAAGCAATTTTCTTGGATACTTCCGAAACTATTTACAAAGCCATCCAAAAAGCACACGCGTTGAATTCTAGTAAAAACAATATTAGCGCAACAGCATTTGAAATAGCACTAAAACAATTGGTATAATTGAAGAAAAAAAAATTATTTCTTTCCTTTTTTAATAGTGAAAAAGCGGGAGGATTGGTATTATTAATATGTACCATCCTCTCGTTATTGCTTGCTAACTCTTCTATTTCGGAGGAGTATGTATCTATTTGGCATTTTTCTATTGCCAACCATCCTGCTGAATATTGGATTAACGATGGCTTGATGGCAATCTTTTTTTTATTAATAGGATTAGAATTAGAACGGGAAGCTTATATTGGTGAATTATCCAAGTTAAAAGATGCTATACTTCCAATTTCGGGGGCTTTAGGAGGCATGTTGCTTCCGGCCTTGATGTACCTTGTTTTCAATCCAAATAATTCAACGCATTCTGGTTTTGGAATTCCGATGGCAACTGATATTGCTTTTGCAATCGGGATTTTATCCTTATTAGGAAACCGAGTACCATTATCGATAAAAATTTTTCTTACAGCTTTGGCAGTAATTGACGATTTGGGTGCGATTTTAATGATAGCCATTTTTTATACTAAAACGATCTATTTTACTAATTTACTACTAGCTCTTGGTATTTTTGTTTTGCTTTTAATTATGAATCGATTGAAGGTTAAAAATCTAATTTTATATTTAATTGGCGGGGTTTTTATGTGGTATTTTATGTTGCATTCTGGCGTGCATGCAACCATTACAGGAATACTTTTGGCATTTGCCATTCCGTTTGGAGATGGTAATGAAGAATCTATTTCCTACAAATTACAAAGTTGGCTCCATTTTCCAGTTGCCTTTGTAATTATTCCACTATTTGCTTTATGCAATACCGCAATAAGTATTGGCAAAGATTGGATGCAAATTATATCCGAACCTTATTCTTTAGGGATTTTATTCGGGCTTACCATTGGAAAACCTCTCGGCATAGTTTCTTTTATTTTTATTGCAATAAAATTAAAATTAACCACATTACCTAATGACACAAATTGGAACCAATTAATTGCTGTTGGATTTCTTGGCGGAATCGGATTTACAATGTCAATTTTCATTGCTTTATTGGCATTTGAAGATAATCAAATAATAAACAATTCTAAATTTATGATATTGATTGCTTCGTTTATTTCGGGAGCAATAGGATTTCTTTGGCTGAAGAAAAGCCTCAATAAACCAAAGATTTAATCGTTAAAAGCACAATTTTTAGTATATTTCGACGTTAAATAAAAAAAGATTCCATGGGGTTAACATCATTAGCAATAAAGAGTACGCTCAATTCTTCTTTATCCGATAAAAAAAAATCACTTATAATCGCTACAATACTCTATTGTATACTTCTTTGTATCTTATTTTTAATTCGTTTTTGGCCTCCATCGGATGCCGAACTAGTAGCAATGGCTGGTGGTGGCGGAGGTGGCGGTGTTACAGTTAATTTTGGAGATACCGATTTTGGTACTGGAAAAAACTTTGACAGTAAAGAATTGGAAGTAAAAAACATAACCAAAGCAGCTGCAAATCAAGAAACTCCGCAAGAGGATATTATTTCTCAAGATGCTGATGCAGATAAAACGGATGTAGTAATTGCCAAACACGAACCCGTTAAAAATCCGAAAGTTCTTATAAAACCAGAGGTTGTAAAACCGGTAGAAATAAAAAAACCAGTTGTTAAAAAAGTGGATGATGCTTTAGCAAACATCTTGAAAGGCAACAAAAAAGGTGGTGATGGAACTTCTAGCACATCTGGAAACCAAGGTCGTGCTAATGGCGATATTAATTCTAATGGATATTCTGGTTCTGGAGGTTCTGGAGGTGGAACTGGTGGCGGTAACGGAACTGGCAATGGCACAGGTACTGGAGCTGGTTCGGGCTCTGGCAGTGGCGGGGGAAATGGTAGTGGGAACGGAAAAGGAAATGGTTCCGGCTACTCATTAGCAGGAAGAAAAGCAGTAACAACCCCAAAACCTGATAATAATTGCGGTAACGAATACGGAATTGTGGTGGTGAAAATTACTGTAGATAAAAACGGAAATGCTATTGATGCAAGTCCAGGATATAGAGGTACCACCAATTCTAATAGCTGCTTGATGAATGAGGCTAAAAAAGCAGCTCTTAAAACCAGATGGGAACCAAGCCCAAACGGAACAGAAAAACAGGTTGGAACTATTATTTATAATTTTGGAATTAGAGATTAGGAAATCCTTGGCTTTAATACTAAAATACATTTAAAAACAGTTAGTTAAAAATAACTCTTTCCATAAAAAAACTCCAACATTTCTGTTGAAGTTTTTTGTGGGGAGAGTAGGATTCGAACCTACGAAGACGTAGTCAGCAGATTTACAGTCTGCCCTCGTTGGCCGCTTGAGTATCTCCCCTTTCGCTTAACGAGGCTGCAAATATAGGAACTCTTTTTAAGTATCCAAATTAATTTAAAACTTAATTTGTGAATATATTTTAACCCTATGATTTTGAATAAAATAAAAAAAAATCTCACTAGGAGATTTTTTTTATTTTATGTAATATGTATTATTTTTTTGATTCAGACAAACTTAAAAGCTCCAAAACTTTTGCTTTTAATTCGTCTCCTCTTAAATCTTTTGCAACAATTTTTCCAGAAGCATCCAATAAAAAAGTAGTTGGAATTTGCTCTACATTATATTGTTTTGCAATTGGTTCTGCCCATTTTTTTAAATTTGAAACTTGTACCCATGTAATCTTATCTTTTACAATTGCTTGGTTCCAACTTTCCAAATCTTCATCTAAAGAAACTCCAACAATATTTAACCCTTTACCATGTAATTCGTTATACATTGCAACTACACTTGGATTTTCTTTTCTGCATGGTCCACACCAAGAGGCCCAAAAATCAACAATGGTTACTTTACCCAAAGACTCTTTAAGAGAAACAACAGTTCCTTGTGGGGTTTTAGCAGAGAAATTAGGAGCAATGCTACCAATATCAGCCGTTGCTACTACTTTTTTTTTTGCGTATTTTCAATTGTTTTCAATTTCAAACCTATTTCTTTTCCGACTTTAGTTGCTTTAAGATCAGCATCTATATTAGAATAGGTTTTAGTAACTTTCGCTAAATCAAATTTAGGAGAGTTAAACATGTTTTGAATTAACAATAATGAAATATAAGATTCTGGATTTTGTTCTGGATAAACCGACATGAAATCATCCATGCCTTTTTGAATATCAGAATACTCTTTTTTCAATTTTTCAACTGTTACATTATCATTTTTCTTTTGAGCATCCATTAATTTTTGGATGTTTTTATTTTGAAAATCAACTAGCTTTTTCTGAAAAGTATTCAATTTAACATTGAATTTTTGAAAGTCTTCATTGTTTGAAGTTCCTCCTATTTCTGATTTCCAGATACTATCCTTGTCTACTTTTACTTCAATTTCTCCAGTTTCCAAAATAAATGGAATTGGTTGTTGCAATCCAGAAACAAATAAAGCAAGCATGCTTGGTTCTTTTACTTTCCCTTTGATTTCAAATTTTCCGTCTTTCACTTTAGCTGAATCAATGTTTACCACAACACCAAATTCGTTTTGTTTTTTAAGAACAACCATTTTACCATCAGCAATTCCTTTTGCATTACCAGAAATAAGGAATTCTCCTTTACGAACTTTACTACAACTGAAAATTGCTAAAGAAAGCACCAATAAAAAAACTATTTTTTTCATTATCTATAATATTTAAATTTTGGCAAAAGTATTTAAAATTATACAAACCACACAACTTTTAAGATTTGTTTTGGATATTATTAAAAATGATGCATCGAATAAATAATAAAAAAGTCGATTAAAATAGTTCTATCGACTTTTCTCCTGCCTATTTATTAACTAAAATTTAATTTCCTGCTTCTTTTTTAGCATCTTCCACCATTTTTTCATTTGCAACAATAGCAAACTCCACTCTACGGTTTTGCTTTCTTCCTTCTGGAGTATCATTTGTCGCTATAGGATCAGCAATTCCCATTCCAGTTGTAGCAAAACGAGAAGTATTTAATCCTTTTGCAGTTAGATAAGCCATTACTGACGAAGCTCTTTGCTCCGATAAGGTAAGGTTATGTTCTGGAGTTCCAGTACTATCAGTATAACCATAAATAACAATATTGGTTTCGGCATAACTTTGAAAAACTGGCACTAAACGATCTAAATTTGCTTTAGCTGTTGGAGTTATCGTAGATTTATTAGTGTCAAATCGAACTGAGTTTTCTCCTAAAGTCAACTTAATCCCCTCTCCTACTCTCTCTACGGTTGCGCCTGGCAAAGCCGATTGAATTTCACGTGCTTGCTTGTCCATTTTGTTTCCGATTACACCACCAGCAACCCCACCGATTACGCCACCAAGTACAGCGCCAAGAGCACCATTACCTCCTTTTCCTAAATTATTTCCTATTACGGCTCCTAATAAACCTCCCGCAACTGCACCTATTCCAGCACCTCGTTGCGTTTTGTTAGTATTTTTTGCCGCTTCACAACTGGTTAAAACCGAACCAAAACTCAAAGTTACTGCTAAAACTACTAATGTGGTTTTCTGTAAAATTCCTTTTCTATTTAATTTCATTGTATTTATTTTCATGTCTAACTATTTAATTTTTTAACGTCCCTACTCTTGCAAGGTTGTGAATTAAGGAAGCCTTATTTTTGAATTAAAGACAAAATTTACAATTGCAAAAACATCTTTAAGTTAATCCTAAAAACCCAATCTTACTAAATGCCTTTTGGTGGATAGTGCCTTTATGTGGTTAAACTTAATTTTAAATGCCCACCTAATCCTTGTCTAATTATTCTCATTAATGTTGAAAGTCGAATGTCACTTGCATTATTTTCTATTTTTGAAATATACGTTTTAGTCGTTCCACATTTTAACGCAAGTTGTTCTTGCGTCATTCCTCGTTCTTTTCTCATTTCCTGAATTAAAACACCAAGTTCAAAACTTTCATATTCTTCTTCATATTTTTGACGAGTTTCAGCCCCTTTTTTTCCGTATTGCTCATCCAAATGTTGGGCAAATGATGTTATCTTTTTATTTTCAGCTTTCATAATTTTTACTTTATAGATTTCGTTTCTAAATATTCTTTTTTTAATTTTTCAGCCATTTTTATTTCTGATTTTGGAGTTTTCTGCGTTTTCTTCTGAAAACCATTTACCAAAACTACCAAATTCCCTTTGTCAAAGAAACTAAAAACTCTTAAAATATCAGAACCAACTTCAACTCTTACTTCAAATATTCCTTCAGTGCCTGTAATATGTTTGAAAAATTTTTCTGGAATTCTTTCTTGAGTTGAGATTAATTGTAAAGTCCAGTTAAACTTTTTCTTAACGTCCTCTTTTTGAGCGTTAAAAAAATCAAGATAATAATCTTCGAAATAAATAACTTCTCTAATCCATTTTTTCATTCATCCTACAAAGTTACTCAATTAGATAACATTTTACAACTATTTTGCCAGGATTTATTTGGCACTACCCTCAACTAATAACCAGTTTAATTTCTACTAAATTGATACGTTACATTTACATATTGACCGCCCACATTAACTTTGTCTATCAATTGAAAACCTGATTCCGTTGAATTGGCAATGGTCAAAATGTAACCTTCTAGAACCTTCTTCGCTTTAGTTTCATTAATAATTTTCATTACAAAATTGCCGTCCTTATTAATATACCAAGTAATAGGCGACGAAAAAGCGGTACAAGAAGCATTTGACAAAGCCATTTCGCCTTTATTATTGTTGGAAATAAATTTCCAAGTACTGCCCACGAAACACTTAGAATCCGCAATATCAAAAGAGTTAACCTTGATATAATCCGACCCAGGAAAAGTCACCGAAGTAATTGTCCAATTGCCTTTAATAGCCACTTCCGATTTGGTATCTAATTTAGTATTAGTTACCGTTTGTTTTGGTTTACATCCAATAAAGAGTACCGCCAAAAACAATAGCATCACACTTTTTTTCATAGTTTTTAAATAAGTTTAAATAGTAAAAGCAATCTTGCTTCCTGTTTTTATCAAAGATTAAAATTAATAATATTTATCCATAAATAAAAATAATTTTCACGACATTTTGTCACACTTACTGCTTTGGTATTGAATTTGAATACAAAAGAAATAACAATTGTTTCACTTAAAATTCAAAATATGAGTACAGGAAAAATTAATGTTTCAGTAGAAAACATTTTCCCATTAATTAAGAAATTTCTTTACAGCGACCACGAAATTTTCCTACGAGAATTGGTTTCCAATGCCACGGATGCTACTTTAAAATTAAAACATTTAACTAGTATTGGGGAAGCCAAAGTAGAATATGGCAATCCTATAATTGAAGTTAAAATTGATAAAGAAGGTAAAAAACTGCACATCATTGATCAAGGTTTGGGTATGACTTCCGAGGAAGTTGAAAAATACATCAACCAAGTTGCTTTTTCTGGTGCCGAAGAATTTTTAGAAAAATACAAAGACTCTGCCAAGGATTCCGGAATTATCGGTCATTTTGGTTTAGGTTTTTATTCTGCCTTTATGGTAGCCGAAAAAGTAGAAATCATTACTAAATCCTTCAAAGACGAACCAGCAGCACATTGGACCTGTGATGGAAGTCCCGAATTTACTTTAGAACCATCCGATAAAACCACTCGTGGATCGGAAATAATCCTCCACATTGCAGAAGATTCTTTAGAGTTTTTAGAAGAATATAAAATTAAAGAATTACTTACTAAGTACAATAAATTCATGCCGGTTTCGATTAAATTCGGAACCAAAACAGAAACACTTCCCGTTCCTGAAGGATCCGCCGAAGATGTAAAACCAGAAACTATTGAGGTAGATAACATCATCAACAATCCAAACCCAGCATGGACCAAACTTCCTACCGAATTATCGGAGGAAGATTACAAACAATTCTACCATGAATTGTATCCAATGCAATTTGAGGAGCCTCTTTTCAACATCCATTTAAATGTAGATTATCCGTTTAATTTGACTGGAATTTTATACTTTCCAAAAATGTCCAACGACATGCAAATGCAAAAGGATAAAATCCAATTATACCAAAATCAGGTATACGTTACCGATAATGTAGAAGGAATTGTTCCTGAATTTTTAGGCATGCTAAAAGGAGTAATTGATTCCCCAGACATCCCGTTAAACGTTTCCCGTTCTGGATTGCAAGCCGATAGTAATGTAAAGAAAATATCCAATTACATTACCCGTAAAGTGGCCGATAAAATGAAATCGTTGTTTAACGAAAACCGCGAAGATTTCGAGAAAAAATGGAACGATATCAAAATCGTTTTGGAATACGGAATGTTATCCGAACCTAAATTCTACGAAAAAGCAGGCGACTTTGTTTTATACCCAACGGTAGACGATAAATTCTTCACTCTAGCCGAACTAAAAGAAAATCTTGCAGCCAATCAAACCGACAAAAACGGAAAATTAGTCGTGCTTTATGCTTCTAATAAAGAAGCGCAACACGGTTATGTTGACATTGCAAAAGAAAAAGGATACGAAGTTTTATTGCTTGATTCACCTATTGTTTCGCATTTAATTCAAAAATTAGAAGGCGACAACGAGAACCTAACTTTCGTTCGTGTAGATTCCGATCACATTGATAAATTAATTGACAAAGAAGATACGCAAATCTCTAAATTGTCGGAAGACGAACAAACAAATTTGAAAACGGTAGTCGAAGAATTTGTTCCTAAAGCCAACTATTCTGTGCAATTGGAGCCAATGGATAGCGCAGCAGCACCTTTCATGATCACACAACCCGAATTCATGCGTCGTATGAAAGAAATGAGTCAATCTGGCGGAGGCGGCGGAATGTTCGGTATGGGTAATTTCCCAGAAATGTACAATTTGGTGGTAAACTCCAATTCCGAATTGGCAACTACCATCCTACAAACCCAAGACAAAACAGCCCAAGAAAGCCTAGTAAAACAAGCCCTAGACTTAGCCAAAATCTCCCAAGGATTGCTAAAAGGCGAAGAACTAACCGCTTTTGTGAAGCGTAGTTTTGAATTGATTAAATAAGACTTTTTAGATAATAGACGTATAGATAATAGACCTGCGAGTGCAAACTTGTAGGTTTTTTATTTCCAATAATTTCAGGAGCGAAACATTGGGCATTTTAGTAAACGTCATTCCTGCCATTCGTTGCAATCTGGCATTGCGAGGCACGAAGCAATCTCATACCACTTCTACTTTTTCGCAATGCCAGGATTTCCACTTCTGTCAGGGCTAGCAAGGTTATGTCTTTTATGAAATTAGAATTTCAAAAGAAACTCTTCATAAAAAAATATAAAACTTCAACTAAAAGTAATTAAAATATTGTACTTTAGTACAACTATATTCTTTAGTTAAGAAAATTGCGAAAGATTTAAAGATCATGAAAACGAAAACAAATAACCTAAAAACACTAGACGAATTCAAAGAAGAATTTTATGGCAAAATCGGAACTGAAAAACGGAACAAATTAGAAAAAGGCTTTGAACAATTTAAACTTGGGGCTTTAATTCATGAAGCCCGAATTGAAAAAGGCTTAACTCAAGAAGAACTTGCTATTAAAAGCGGCACAACTAAATCGTATATTTCAAGAATTGAAAATAACGTAAAAGAAGTACGATTTTCCACTTTACAAAAAATTGTAGAACTAGGCTTAGGTGGGAAATTAGAACTCGCAATTAAATTATTAATAAAACATTACGCCTTCCAATAATCAAAATAAAAAAAATCCACAGATAATTAAGTTCTGTGGATTGTATAAATAGTTTAAGCTTTTTCGGGCTTACAGTTTTCTCGATTACAAATTTGTCGAGGTTATTTCAGAGTTTCTGCTTTTGGTAATTTTACTTTTTCCAGCATTTTATTTGCTAAATCCAGTTTTTCAGGAAACAATATTTTCCCTTTAAATTCTTCCAGTTTCTTATTTATTTTAACTACTGGTATTTTTGCTTTATTTAAATCTTCAACTTTCATAATTTTAATTTTTTCTTGTTATTAAAAAACCCAAATAATCTTCCCCAACAATAAACGGTTCAAATGTATCATCATTTCTTAAACCATATACATAAAAATCATTTTTCAATTCTTCTAAATTATTTGTAATACCCATTCTGTATAATCTTGTCCTAGCTTCACTACTTCCAGTTGCGAAAATATAAGCTTCTGGATATTTACCTGTGAATGCATAAACAGTAGAAACCACAGTTGCTAAAACTTTTGTAGCGTCGCCATTATTTGTTATTACACCATCATTTATTTCCCTAGTTATTACGTCTAAATCTCCAAAAGATAAATTATAATAATCTTTGATGTTCATTTCGGTGTATTGGACTAATTTGGTTATTTTTCCTTTTGGTCCAACACTCTCAAACTCAAAAATATTTAATTCTGCTTCGGTTGAATATTCGTATCTTGTGTATTTGATCATTTACTGAATTCAAAACAAAATTAATAAAATTTTTACGATAATATTATTTTGTACAATTTTTTAACTTTCTAATGAATCGTTTTTATCAAAATTACTTACAACAATAATGACAGCAGGTATTTATCCTCCCTGACTCAATAAAAAAATCCACAGATAATTAAGTTCTGTGGATT
>NZ_JBIKPS010000021.1:0-58231 GCF_044357305.1 Flavobacterium sp. | reverse complement strand
GTCTTTGCGCTACAACCGCTACATTAACCATCACGGTTAATCCAAATGTAACACCAACATTCGATGCAGTTGCTGCTATTTGTTCCGGAGCAAGTTTAACAGCATTACCTATAACTTCTAATAATTCGATTGAAGGAACATGGTCTCCAGAATTAGACAATACGGCAACTACGGAATATACTTTTACACCAACTGCTGGTCTTTGCGCTACAACCGCTACATTAACCATCACGGTTAATCCAAATGTAACACCAACATTTGATGCAGTTGATGCTATTTGTTCTGGAGCAAGTTTAACAGCATTGCCTATAACTTCTAACAATTCGATTGAAGGAACATGGTCTCCAGAATTAGATAATACAGCAACTACGGAATATACTTTTACACCAACTGCTGGTCTTTGCGCTACAACCGCTACATTAACCATAATGGTTAATCCAAATGTAACACCAACATTTGATGCAGTTGATGCTATTTGTTCCGGAGCAAGTTTAACAGCATTACCAACAACTTCTAACAATTCGATTGAAGGAACATGGTCTCCAGAATTAGATAATACAGCAACTACGGAATATACTTTTACACCAACTGCTGGTCTTTGCGCTACAACCGCTACATTAACCATCACGGTTAATCCAAATGTAACACCAACATTCGATGCAGTTGATGCTATTTGTTCCGGAGCAAGTTTAACAGCATTACCAACAACTTCTAACAATTCGATTGAAGGAACATGGTCTCCAGAATTGGATAATACGGCAACTACGGAATATACTTTTACACCAACTGCTGGTCTTTGCGGTACAACCGCTACATTAACCATAACGGTTAATCCAAATGTAACACCAACATTCGATGCAGTTGCTGCTATTTGTTCAGAAACAAGTTTAACAGCATTACCAACAACTTCTAACAATTCGATTGAAGGAACATGGTCTCCAGAATTGGATAATACGGCAACTACGGAATATACTTTTACACCAACTGCTGGTCTTTGCGCTACAACCGCTACATTAATCATCACGGTTAATCCAAATGTAACACCAACATTTGATGCAGTTGATGCTATTTGTTCAGGAACAAGTTTAACAGCATTGCCTATAACTTCTAATAATTCAATTGAAGGAACATGGTCTCCAGAATTGGATAATACGGCAACTACGGAATATACTTTTACACCAAATGTTGGTCAGTGCGGTACAACCGCTACATTAACCATAACAGTTAATCCAATACTTACAGCAAGCGTAACTATTACATCTGACCCAACCGACTATACTATATGTGCTGGAGGCACTATAATCTTTACGGCAGCTCCAGTTTCTGGTGGGGATACACCAACGTACCAATGGAAGAAAGATGGAAATGATATTCCAGACGCAACCGAAGAGACATTTACTGCTTTAGACTTAACAAATGGACAAATTATTTCAGTTGTTATGACATCAAGCGAAACAAGTCAATGTTTGATTGGTAATCCTGCAACTTCAAATGGAATCAATGTTATTGTTAAACCAATTCTTGAAATAGTTACTCAACCAGTTCCAACAAATATTTGTATTTCTTCAGTAGAACCAGCAATTATTTCGGTTACTGCAACTGGAGGTTCCACTTCGGGATTGTCCTATCAGTGGCAAGTAAAAACTAGTGGAGAAGATTCACCATGGACTATTATTACTAACGATTCTGTTTATAGCAATTCGGACACAGCAAATTTAAGCATAGCACATGAAGAGGGTTCTTTAGCATTAAATGCAAATTCATATAAAGTTATTATTACTGATTTAAGTGATTCTGCTTGTGTTGCATCTATTACTTCCGATGAAGCTACTTTAACAGTTAATACTTTACCGGTGTCAGGAACTGTTTTTGGAAGATATGGAGAAATTTGCCCTAACTCACCCAAAACATTAATTAATTATAATGGTAGTGGTGGTATTATTCAATGGGAAGAATCTTTAGATGACATAACATATACTCCAATTGTTGGGGCTAATTCTTACTTATATTTAGCTAATTATTCAGAAAATAAGTATATTAGAATTGTAAGAACAAATGGCGCTTGTCCATCTGCAATTACAAATCCATTTGTAGTTCAAGTTAGCAGTACATCTGTTGCAGGAACTATTTCAGGAGGCGCTATTACTATTTGTTCTGGTCAAGATTTTGAGTTAACTCTAAATAACTCTTCCGGTAATGTGCTATGGCAACAAGCTGTTGTTACAAATGGTGTTCCAGGTAATTATATTGATACGAGCAAAACGGATAAGACATTTTCTAACGCTTACTCCTTTTCAACACCTCAATCTATTCGTCTTATTAGAGCAAAAGTAACTGTTGGAGAATGTTCAACAACAGAATATACGGAACCTGTAACAATAACTATTTTAAAATCAGTAGCAGGAACTATCTCTGGAGCAGGGAGTATCTGTTCAGGAGATTCAAAATTATTAACATTAGGAACGCATACTGGTGATGTTCAATGGCAGTCATCGACTAATGATCTAGATTGGAATGATATTGAACTAGCAATTGGAAACAGTTATTCCGCACAACCAACAACTAATACATCTTATAGAGTAAAAGTTACAAGCGGTGGTTGTACTTCTGCATATAGTAAAGTTGTTAAGATTATTGTTAATGAACAAGTGACTCCTGGAACTATTACAGAAGGTAATTTTTCAGTTTGTTCTGGTGTTTCTTCATCATTACATTTACTTGGCAATTCGAACAACAACATAACTTGGTATAAATCAGTTAATGGGGACGCAATAAATCCAACTTGGACAAAAATTTTAAATACAACTTCTTTAACACTAATTACAGATGATGGAATTACATTAAGTACAGGTAATTTAGTAGCTTCTACATGGTACAAAGCCACTTTAACTAATGGAGTTTGTAGTACATCTACTCCAATAATAAAAGTTACTGTTACACCAGTTGCGAAAGCCGGTACTATTACTACTGATACTTCTTCGGTATGTATAGGAAATGACATTACTTTTACTTTAAATAATAATGTAGGTACGGTTCAATGGCAGTCTGCAACAATTGCATCTGGTAGTTTTTCAAATATTGCTGGTGCAACAGGAACAAGCTATACTTTATTAAGTCCAACAGCAACTTCCAATAAAAACTATAAAGCAGTTGTAACAACAGCAAACGAAAATGGTGTTTGTTTTACAGCATCAGTTGTTAAATCAATAGTTATAAATCCATCAGCAATTGGCGGAACTATTATAGGTGGTGGAACTGTATGTTCTGGTAGCTCAAGTACATTAAAAATATCAGGATCTGTGGGAGCTATTCAATGGGAATATTCTATAACCGGAGATGAGGATAGTTATATTCCTGTTCCAGTAGGAATAGATACACCAGCTGCAACTTTTACGTCTAATTCTCTTACTAGAACCAATACTACCTATTTAATAAAAAACATTATAAATCCAACTTTCTTTAGAGCAAGACTTACAAGTGGAGTTTGTGATTCTAATAATTCTAATGCGGTTCAATATATTATAGGAACATCTTCAGTTGGAACAATTGCATCACTAGATTCTACAGTTTGTAAAGGTACAGGTACTACAATTAGTTTAGGAGATTCAGAAGGAACCGTTTCTTGGTATAAATCTACAACTTCTGTGGATTCAGCTTCTGCAGCAGCGGATTGGACTTTAGTTCCATTATCTACAACAGTTACAAGAACGGCATTACCTACTGGAAATTTAACAGCTACTACTGCTTATTATGCTAAAGTAACTATTGGAGAATGTTCTTCAACAACTTCAGATGTTGTTATAGTAAGTGTAAGTCCACTTACGGTTGTGAAAACAATTACAGGCGCTGGAGCTATTTGTAACGGAGCAAGTAAAGTACTTACTTTGGCAACAGGTTCTGTTGGTTCTATCCAATGGCAATCATCTATTACATCGGCTACAGCAACAGATTTTGCAGACATAAGTGGCGCTACTGATTCAGTGTCATTAACAGTAAGTCCAACAGTGACCACTTGGTATAGAGTGGTGGCTACAAGCGGTGTATGTTCTTCAAAAGTTAGTGCAGCAGTTGCAGTTACTGTAAGTCAAACAACAGCTGTTGGGACACTTTCAGCCCTTGCTACAACACTTTGTACTGGTGCTGGAACTACAATTAGTTTAACTAGTGCTACCGGAACTATTTCATGGCAAAAAGCTAAAGTTACTAATGGAGTAATTGGAACATTTGCTGCAGTTTCAGGAAATGTAACTACTACATTAGCCACAGGAAATCTAACGTCTACTACTGCTTATAAAGTTTTAGTGTCAGCTGTCGGGGCTTGTACTGCATCTTCCTCTGATCCAATAATAATAAATGTAAATCCTATTTCTGTTGTGAAAACAATTTCAGGAGGTGGAGCTATTTGTTACGGAGCAAGTAAAGTACTTACTTTGGCAACAGGTTCTGTTGGTTCTATCCAATGGCAATCATCTATTACATCGGCTACAGCAACAGATTTTGCAGACATAAGTGGCGCTACTGATTCAGTGTCATTAACAGTAAGTCCAACAGTGACCACTTGGTATAGAGTGGTGGCTACAAGCGGTGTATGTTCTTCAAAAGTTAGTGCAGCAGTTGCAGTTACTGTAAGTCAAACAACAGCTGTTGGGACACTTTCAGCCCTTGCTACAACACTTTGTACTGGTGCTGGAACTACAATTAGTTTAACTAGTGCTACCGGAACTATTTCATGGCAAAAAGCTAAAGTTACTAATGGAGTAATTGGAACATTTGCTGCAGTTTCAGGAAATGTAACTACTACATTAGCCACAGGAAATCTAACGGCTACTACTGCTTATAGAGTTGTAGTGTCATCTGGTGGAGCTTGTTCTGCATCTACTTCTGATCCGATAACAATTACCGTTAGTCCTGCAGCAAAATCTGCAGCAGTTACTGGTCATTCAGGAGCTACTACTTTAGCTACGGCTGTTTGTAGTGGAGCAAGAACATTAACGTTAGCTTCAACTTCTGTGGGTTCTATCCAATGGCAATACTATAATGCTGGAACTAGTACTTCAACTATTACTAATACGAGTGTAGTTTCTTGGACTGATATTGTTGGAGCAACTACTGCTACCAATAGTGCAGCTAGTTTATTAACTGGTAATGTTTGGTTCCGAGTTAAGTTAACAAGTAGTCCATGTGCTACATTAGCCTATACTACGCCTGTAAACGTTTGGATTAAAGCTTGTACTTCAGTTAGATTAGAAGATACTTCTATAGACTTTAAAGCTACGGCATATCCAAACCCATTTTCTGAAAACTTCAAGCTAGATGTTAAAACTAGTAGTGAAGAAGCTTTACAAATTAAAGTTTACGATATGTTAGGTAAATTAGTTGAAAACCGAATCTTAGAAACTACAGAAGTAGAAGGATTTGAAGTAGGTTCTAACTATTCATCTGGAGTTTACAACTTGATTATAAGCCAAGGAGATATTGTTAAAACACTTCGAGTTATTAAACGATAACCTATAAAGATTCTACATATTCAAAACCTCCTCAAGTAATTGTGGAGGTTTTGAAGTTTTAAATCTTTAGATAATGTAATTGTTGAATATTTTAATTTGATACTTAACCCGATTATCTCAATTTGCTTTTTTGTAATAGTTCGATGCTATTTATTTGAAATACTTTCTAGCAGATAAGGGAAAGGATTCTTTTACAGACGAGGGATTTGAATATAATGCAGAAAAAATTGAAAAGGAAAAATTATATGTTCCAATGTGTCTTTTGCAGATGATGATCCTCGATGCTGTCCTTCTCTTAAGAAAAAAATTTATTTAGTGTTTCAGAAAAATAAGATTGTTAAGCCAAACCAGAAAGCAAAAGTTACTAAACAGCAAAATTAACGTGACTTAACAACTAGCGTTTCATTAGTGTGCAAATTAACAATGCAACCACCAATCTAGCGTATTTGCTTCTGATAAAATGCATTTCACTTTAAATGGAACGCGGATTAAACGGATGCTTTGCAACGCGGATTATGGCGGATTTTTTACCACAAAAGGCACAAAAGATTTTTTAGGAGATGACACAATAACGCTTCGCTTTGGATGGACGCGGATTAATGCGGATTTTTTACCACAAAAGGCACAAAAGATTTTGTAGTATAACTATAACGCTTCGCTTTGGATGGAACGCGGATTATACGGATGCTTTTGCAACGCGGATTATGGCGGATTTTTTACCACAAAAGGCACAAAAGTTTTTGAGGTTTTACGTATTAAAAAAATAGAAGCCATCAAAAGTGAATTTGGTGGGTTTTTTATGGATGGGTTGGGATTGCTTCGTGCCTCGTATGGACAACTTGACGGGGAAGTTTATTAGGAATTTTGCATCTATTCGATACCATTGCTAACTAGCCCCGATTGTAGTGGAAATCCTGGCATTGCGATGAATGAATAGTATTATTAGATTGCTTCGTGCCTCGCAATGCCAGATTGGAACGGAAAGCGGGAATTGCCTTTGCTAAAATGCGCAAGCTTTTCGCTCCTGAAAAAACTATATTTTTTTTCGCATTCGTGCTACGGGAATATCCAGTTGCTCTCTATATTTTGCAATGGTTCTTCGGGCTATTGGGTAGCCTTTTTCTTTTAATATGTCTGCTAGTTGATCGTCGGGAAGGGGCTTGTGCTTGTCTTCGGCTTCGATTACGTTTTGCAGAATTTTCTTGATTTCTAGGGTAGAAACATCTTCGCCTTGGTCGTTTTTCATGGCTTCGGAGAAGAATTCTTTGATGAGTTTGGTGCCATAAGGCGTGTCGACATATTTGCTGTTGGCTACACGAGAAACGGTGGAAATATCCAATCCTACCATGTCGGCAATGTCTTTAAGAATCATGGGTTTTAGGCTGGTTTCTTCGCCATCTAAAAAGTATTCTTGTTGGAAGTGCATGATGGCGTTCATGGTCACGTAAAGCGTTTCTTGACGTTGTTTTATGGCATCGATAAACCATTTGGCAGAGTCTAGTTTTTGCTTGATGAACTGCACCGCATCTTTTTGGGAATTGGATTTGTCTCGCGATTCTTTGTAGGTTTGCATCATTTCTTGGTAGTCTTTGGAGACGTGCAAAGAAGGTGCATTTCGACCGTTAAGGGTTAGTTCTAGATCGCCATCGTTGATGCGAATGGCAAAATCGGGAACGATATTTTCGGTAACTTTATTGTTTCCGGTGAAGGAACCCCCTGGTTTTGGGTTTAGTTTTTCTATTTCGTGAACGGTCTTTTTTAACTGTTCTTGCGTAATAGCATATTTTTGAAGTAACTTATCGTAATGCTTTTTGGTAAAGGCTTCAAATTGGTTTTCAATAATATCCATTGCCAAAGCAATGTCTTGGGTTGGGGTTTTGTGCTTGAGTTGCAACAACAAACATTCTTGTAGGTCTCGTGCACCAACTCCCGAAGGTTCTAGTTCGTGAATGACATGAAGCATGCGCTCTACATTTTTCTCGTCGGTATAGATTCCTTGTGTGAATGCCATATCGTCTACAATGTCTTGCACGGTTCTGCGAATGTAGCCCATATCGTCTATACTACCCACTAGAAATTCGGCAATTTCACGGTCGGTTTCGTTTAGGATAAAGGTATTTAACTGGTTGATTAAATCTTGGTGGAAACTTACAGGCGATGCAAACGGATTTTCTCTTTCTTCATCGTCGCTGTAATTGTTAGTTTGTAATTTATAATCGGGCGTTTCGTCGTTGCTTAAATATTCGTCGATGTTGATGTCGTCGGCTTCAATGTTGTCGCTGCCTTCGTAGTCGTCATATTCTTCGTTGTTATCGAATTCGTCTTTTTCGTAAACTTCTTCTTCGTCTTTTCCGGTTTCTAAAGCCGGATTTTCATTCATTTCTTCCAACAAACGTTGCTCAAATGCCAATGTAGGCAACTGAATTAACTTCATCAACTGGATTTGTTGTGGAGATAATTTTTGAGATAGTTTGAATTGTAAGTTTTGTTTTAACATTGTAGTTTGTGGTTTGTTGTTTTTGGTTTGTAGTTGAAACGATTAACTACAAACCAAAAACTATAAACAATTTTTAGAATTCTGCATTCATTGGTGTTCTTGGAAAAGGGATTACGTCTCTAATATTGGTCATTCCAGTAACGAATAATACTAATCTTTCAAATCCTAATCCGAAACCAGAGTGTACTGCCGAACCAAATCTTCTGGTGTCTAAATACCACCAAAGTTCTTCTTCGTCAATTCCGAGTGCCTTCATTTTTTCAACCAAAACATCGAATCGTTCTTCTCTTTGCGATCCACCAACGATTTCTCCAATTCCAGGAAAAAGGATGTCCATGGCACGAACTGTTTTTCCGTCTTCGTTCAATCGCATGTAAAACGCTTTAATATTAGCAGGATAATCGAATAAAATTACCGGACATTTAAAGTGTTTTTCAACTAAATAACGTTCGTGTTCGCTTTGTAAATCGGCGCCCCATTCGTTAATGATATAATTAAATTTTTTCTTTTTATTTGGGGTACAATCTCTTAAAATATCGATGGCTTCGGTATACGAAACGCGTTTGAAATTGTTTTCTAAAACAAAATTTAATTTTTCTAGCAATGCCATTTCGCTTCGTTCGGCTTGTGGTTTTGCTTTTTCTTCGTCTAATAAACGAGCTTCTAAGAATTTCAAATCGTCTTGGCATTTATCCATCGTGTATTTAATAACGTGTTGGATAAAATCTTCAGCCAAATCCATATTGTCGTTCAAATCATTGAAAGCCACTTCGGGTTCAATCATCCAAAATTCGGCCAAATGGCGGGAAGTATTGGAGTTTTCGGCACGAAAAGTTGGTCCGAAAGTATATACTTGACCAAGAGCCATTGCATAGGTTTCGGCTTCCAATTGTCCGGAAACGGTTAAGTTGGTTTCTTTCCCGAAGAAATCTTCTTTGTAATTAACTTTTCCATCTTCGGTTCTTGGAGTTCCGTCAAATGGCAAAGCGGTAACTTTAAACATTTCACCAGCACCTTCAGCATCGGATCCTGTAATGATTGGCGTATTTACATATACAAATCCTTTTTCTTGGAAGTAGTTGTGCACCGCAAATGACAGTACCGAACGCACTCGCATGATCGCTCCGAACATATTAGTTCGTGCACGTAAATGTGCGTTTTCACGAAGGAAATCTAAACTTGGTTTGTTTTTTGGTTGTATTGGAAATTTCTCGGCATCGCAATCTCCTAGAATTTCTAATTTAGAAACTTGAATTTCGTATTTCTGTCCAGCACCTTTGCTTTCCACTAATTCTCCAGTAACGGAAACTGCAGCACCGGTGGTAATTCGTTTTAAAATATCTTCTGAAGTATTTTCAAAATCAACAACACATTGAATATTATTTATAGTTGAACCATCATTTAAAGCAATAAATTGATTGTTTCTAAAAGTTCTAACCCAACCTTTTGCATTTATTTCATGTAGCGTTTTGGTGCTATTTAATAAGTCTTTAACTTTTGTATGTTTCATTATACTATTGATTTTTGATTTAATATGTTACTGTATTGTTGTGCAAATATAAATTATTTTTTTCTTTCTAATTCGTCCAATTCTTCGTCGGTATGTTCTAAAATATCGATGGTTGGAATAATGAATTCCTGCTTATTAGCTAATGTTTTATTTAAAGTTAAAACTAATGAAGGTAGTAAAACTAAGTTGGACAGCATTCCGAAAAACAAAGTCAAGGCTACAAGTCCTCCTAGAGCTACGGTTCCGCCAAAACTGGAAAGCATAAAAACGGAGAATCCAAAAAACAAGATTATAGAAGTGTAAAACATGCTTATTCCAGCATCATCAAAAGTGGCAAATACCGATTTTTTAATTTTCCAATCGTTTCTGGATAGCTCTAATCGGTATTGTGCTAAAAATCGTAAGGTATCATCCACCGACATTCCGAAGGCAATTCCAAAAACTAAAATGGTAGATGGCTTAAGAGGAATCCCTAAGAATCCCATTAATCCGGCAGTCATTAACAATGGAAGTAAATTTGGAATTATGGAAACCAATACCATTTTAAACGATCGAAACATAATTGCGACTAATCCAGCAGTAAGAAGAAAGGCAAATAATAAAGAGGATAATAAATTATTTAATAAATATTTAGTTCCCTTTTGAAAAACAGATGCTTTCCCGGTAATGATAACCTCATATTTAGGAGATGGAAAAATTTTATTGACTTTGTTTCGAATATGTTGCTCAATAGCTTCCATTTTTTCACCATTTTCATCTTTAATAAAAGTGGTCATCCTAGCAACACTTCCGTTGGATGCTATGTAACTCTTTAATTGATTTTCTTTCGATTTGTTCAGTGAATTTTTTATATAGGGAAGGATGAAAGCTTCTTCTTGCGATGTTGGAAGTGCATAAAAATCGGGATTTCCATTGTAATAAGCTTGTTTAAAGCTTTTGGCTATATTTACAATAGAAATTGGTTTAGAAAGTTCTGGAATATCCGTGATGGTTTCTTCTAAATCTTCCATTCTTCTTAAATTGGTCAGTCGTAAAGCGCCATTTTTCTTTTTGGTGTCGATCATGATTTCTAATGGCATAACACCATCAAATTCTTTTTCGAAAAAACGAATGTCGGCAAAGAAATCGGTTTTCTTTGGCATGTCTTCAATAATACTTCCAGAGATTTTTATTTCATAAATCCCAATAATTCCTACTACTAATAAAATAACAGAGGTAATATAAACTCCTACTCGATTGTATTTAACTGTTTTCACAATCCAATTCATAAAAGCGGTTAGATATTCTCGTTCTAAATGGCCTAAATGTCTAGGAATTGGTGCAGGTGTGTAACTAAAAAACACGGGGATGATTAGTAAACACAATAAATAAATTGCAATAATATTAATTGAAGTTACTATTCCAAATTCGGTCAATAAAGTGTTGTTAGTCGCAATAAAAGTAGCAAAACCAAAAGCCGTTGTTAGGTTGGTCATTAAAGTTGCCGTTCCGGTTTTAGTGATAACTCGTTGGAGTGCTTTTGCCTTATTGGAGTGTTTTTGGTATTCTTGATGGTATTTATTGATAAAGAAAATACAATTCGGAATTCCGATTACAATAACTAATGTTGGCACTAATGCGGTTAGTACGGTAATTTCATAGCCTAATAAACCTAAAATCCCAAACGACCACATTACTCCAATAATCACAATGACTAAGGATACTAAAGTGGCTCTAAAAGAACGGAAGAAAAAGAAGAAAATAAGAGAGGTAATTAATAAAGCTGCCCCAATAAATAGGCCTATTTCGTCTATAATTGTTTTGGCGTTTAGTGTTCTAATATAGGGCATTCCCGAGGTATGCAAATCGACACCTGTTTCTTTTTCAAATTTTTCAATTTCTGGAATTAGGATGTTTAATACGTAGATTTTTCGAGCTTTTGTATTAACAATTTTTTTGTCTAAATAAATTGCCGATCGAATTGCTCCTGATTTTTTATTGAAAAGTAATCCTTCATAAAATGGTAGCTTATTAAATAATTCAAGTTTTATTTGTTTTAAATAATTTGCATCTTGAATTTTATTTTTTTCTATTAAAGGTTTTAATTCGAAGGTTTGTTTCGATTCGTTTTTGGTTAATTTTTGCAAATTATCTACAGAAATAATCAAATCAACTTCTTTATCCGACTGAATCTTTTTCATTAAATTACTCCATGCCGTAAATACTTTTGGAGTAAATAATTTTTTATCTTTAGTAGCAATTACAATTAAGTTACCTTCTTCTCCAAAGTTTTTCAGAAAACTATTATAATCAACATTTACTTTATCATCTGCTGGAATTAAATTAGCTTCCGTTTGCGTAAATTTAATATCTTTCCATTGTGTAGCCATTAGAATTGTAAACAAAACAACCACACACAAAATAATAATTCTATTTCTAAGGATTATTCGGGCAATAATTTCCCAAAAACCGATACCTAACATCTTTTTCATTTGAAATTTTAAAAAGTGTCCAAAGGTAATGAATCGGCTTTAATCTAAGGGGTTTAAAAGCTTACTTTTAACTAAAAATTTCAATAGATTACAAATTTTAAATTTTATATTAATTTTATATTTAAATAACATTAAATGATTTTGTTTTTTATCATATTTGTATCTGAAAAATAGAAAATATTTTACATGAAAAATATTAAAAATGCTTTGTTTTATATAGGAGTAACTGGAGGGTTTACTGCGTTAATGGTTTGGATTGTTACTAAAGGAAAAACCTTAGAAATTGGCAGAAATATAGTTGCTAAATCCTCTAACGATAGTATGTTTGTTCAATTTTTGACTTCTCTAATTCATAATTTGCAGCATCCACTAGCAATTTTATTATTACAAATTATTACCATAATAATTGTTGCACGCTTTTTTGGATGGATCTTCCGAAAAATTGGGCAGCCATCCGTTATTGGTGAAATTATTGCTGGAATTTTTCTTGGGCCATCTATGGTTGGGATGTACTTTCCAGAATATTCTGCTATGCTTTTTCCAATAGATTCCTTAGGAAACCTTCAGTTTTTAAGTCAAATAGGTTTAATACTTTTCATGTTTGTGGTTGGAATGGAACTCGATTTGAAAGTTTTAAAAAACAGAGCAAATGAAGCTATTGTTATTAGCCATGCTAGTATTGTAATTCCGTTTACTTTGGGAATAGGTTTAGCCTACTTTGTATATTATCGATTTGCTCCTGAGGGAGTTCCTTTCTTATCGTTTGCCTTGTTTATGGGTATCGCAATGAGTATTACAGCCTTTCCAGTTCTAGCTAGAATTGTGCAAGAACGTGGCATTCATAAAACCAAATTAGGAGCAATAGTTATTACATGTGCTGCCGCCGATGATATTACCGCGTGGTGTATTCTTGCTGCAGTTATTGCTATTGTTAAGGCTGGAAGTTTTGCTAGTTCTATGTATATTATTTCGATGGCATTAGTTTATGTCTTACTGATGTTATTTGTGGTAAAACCATTTCTTAAGAAAATTGGAGATTTATTTGCAACTAGAGAAAACCTGAGCAAACCCGTAGTGGCTATCTTCTTAGTAACTTTAATTATATCTTCTTACATTACTGAAATAATAGGAATTCATGCTTTATTTGGTGCTTTTATGACGGGTGCCATTATGCCAGACATTACCAAAATTAGAAAAATTATAATTGAAAAAGTAGAAGATGTTGCGCTAATTTTATTACTGCCGTTGTTTTTTGTTTTCACAGGATTGCGAACCGAAATTGGGTTAATCAACGATGCTTATTTATGGCAAATTACCGGATTAATTATCTTGGTAGCAGTTGTTGGAAAGTTTTTTGGAAGTGCCTTGGCAGCAAAATTTGTTGGGCAAAACTGGAGGGATAGTTTAACCATTGGCGCCTTGATGAATACGAGAGGGTTAATGGAATTAATTGTATTAAATATTGGGTTAGATTTAAAAGTACTAACGCCGGAAGTATTTACCATGATGGTAATTATGGCTTTGGTTACTACTTTTATGACAGGACCGGCAATAGATCTTATTGATTTTATTTTTAATCGAAAGGTAAATTTTCTTCCAAAAGCGACAAATGATAATAGTAAGTTTAATATACTAATTTCCTTCGGAACAAACGAAAAAGGGAAGTCCTTACTTCGATTGGCAAATAGTTTTGTAAGAAAACAAAAAGAAAATTCTAATGTTACCGTGCTGCATTTATCTTTAAGTGACGAGGTGCATTCGTATAATTTGAAAGATTATGAAAAAGAAACTTTTGATCCTATTTTGTTGGAAGCAACGAATTTAAATCAAGAAGTTACGCCCATTTTTAAATCGACTTTAGATATAGAAAGTGACATTGCTGATATCGCTACTCGTGGGGAATTTGATTTGGTTTTAGTGGGATTAGGAAAATCAATTTTTGAAGGATCTCTTTTAGGAAAAGTACTTGGATTTACTACACGAATCATAAACCCGGAGCGACTTTTAGATAAATTTACAGGTAAAGAAGGTCTTTTTGAAAATTCGCCATTTGATGATAAAACCCGTTTACTAATTTCCAAAAGTAAAATGCCAATTGGAATTTTAGTCGATAAAGAACTAACCGAAATTAACGAAGTATTAGTGCCAATTTTCGGAATTGAAGATGCTTTTTTAATTGATTATGCTCAAAAACTTATTTACAACAACGACTCTAAAGTTACCGTTTTGGAAATTAACGATCAGGTGAAAAACAATTTCATCATTGAAAATGCAATAACAACTTTAGAAAATATTTATCCTAACTCTATATCCATTACTACTGAAGGAGAGATGAAAGCAGGCTTTTTGGCCAAGCAAGATTTGATGCTAATCTCTTTAGAAAGTTGGAAAAAATTGGTTGATGCGCAAAGCGTTTGGTTGAGTACCGTTCCTTCGGTGTTGATCATAAAACCGTAAGGTCTAAAATGCTGCTCAAAGTCCAGGCTTTAAGTAGCTTTAGAATATATATGTCATTTTTATTTTTTTTAAAGAATATATATGTTATTAATCTTTTTAAAAAGTAATCTTTTATAAAGATGGCTCAAAGTCGAGACTTTGCGCAGCGGGGGAACCAATCACATTTTGCATACAGCTCTCATTCAAAACAAATTTCTCATCAAAATCTTCTAATTTTCTCATAATAAATATATTTAATTGTTAATAATTCTATTTTAACGTAGGATAAATTTTATTTGTCTTCCAACTTTCATAATTTATTGATGGAAGCCCTATATTTCTTCTGTTTTCATTAATGACCTTTGTAGATGAATTTATTTTATTTTCAAAAGTGCCGTAATTTTGATTTTCTTTTCTATGCAACTTTAACCTATCAACCATGAATGCATACGTACTTGGGTCAGCTTTACCTTTACGAACATATTCAAATATTTTAGTTAAAAAGTATTGATTGTTTTTAGAGGTACTTGTATGATACAATATAGGATCAACTAAAACTTCTTTATCATCAATAGTGTAATTGCCAATTAAATCAATGTTTGGATAACCATAAGTGTCAAAAATCTTAATAATTTCAATCACATTTACAGAATCTGTAACTCTTCTCATATTAACTGTATTTGAATTCTTGTTTCCTATCCTGTACTTTTGGTCTTCTTCAACCAACATAACTATTTTTTTTCTTAGATCTAGATTGATTTTTTGGAGGTATAATTCTCTGTATAAATTATATTTTTTCTGTATATCTTTTTTAGAATCAAAGAATAAATTAAGAATAGAATCACTTTCAATCCAAATTTTGCTATATCCATACTGTGACATTAATTTAACAAAATCATTTTTTACTAAATTTTTCTTTAATATGATTTTAATCTTACAAAAAGTTTCATATTCATTAATTCTAAAGGTGTTTTTGGGTTGAAAAATGTTAAATAAGCTATCCAAAATTTTAAAACTTTTCTTATAATCTTTTATTATGTACAAACTATCGGCTTCATAAACCTTCAAATAATAAGGAATATAATTTACTTCTTTTTCAACTACATTTTTTTCAATTACTTGTCTATTTGATTTACAAGAAAAAACTAATATTAATAGCACGAACAAAATCAATCCAATTTTTTTCATATTTTATTTTCTCAAAATTAAGCCTTTGTCCTTTATTATCTTTCTCTTTTAATTTTTCTAAAAATGAATTTAAGAATAATTTTGTTTTACAAATATTATTTTTTTTTTTCAGCAGTACTAATCCTATAAGTTCTAAATAATACCTATTTCGTATAAAGTTGTTTTAAAAATAGTTGGTTATTTAAAAAAAATAGTTTTATTATTACAATCCCCAAACCTACTTAATATAGTAATCAATATGTAAAATGAAATTTTACTTATAAAAACATATGTAATATGAAGGATTTGGTTTTAAAAACGTTGCGTTCTATGCGAATTGAGAAAAACTATACCCAAGAAGACATCTCTATAGAACTCAATATATCACAAAGTTATTACGGGAGAATTGAAAATGGCAAAGCGGATCTTAATATAAGTAACCTTTATAAAATATTAATCATATTAGATACAGATTATATTGATTTCTTCTTACAAGTAAAAGCTAAAGAAGAAAAATAATTCAATTTTCAAGAAACAGATTCGTAAATTTTTTTACAATGAATTTCCTTAATTATAGCATCAACATCCGAAGTGGGTCACGCAAAAAATATTGCTAATCTAAATTTATTAAATTCCAACTTTATGGCACTTGGCATAATTTATTTCCCTAGCACAACCCCAAGCGAACGAAAACCAATACTTTCAGCAGTTTCAGATAATGTTAATAAATTACTTCCCTCTCTAGTTGTTTCCGATAACGTTCGTAATGTTTGAATATTTAAAACCTTGCCATAATACTTGGCAATGATTTTTAAACAAGTAGGACCGCAGTCTTTGGAGTCGGCTTGTTTGTAGGATGGGAAATTTTTCAAGTGAAATCTGTATCTTCAATAATCTCGTTAATAAAAAACTCAAGTTGTTCCCTTTCATAAACATTTGGGTATTCATATCCATTTATAAATATTGCAGGGGTATAATTAAAATTATTTTCTGTGCACCAATTTTCTAAACCTTTATAAATAGAATTAATTTTTATTTGTTCAATATTTTTATATTTATATTTTTTTAACCAATTAGTAAGATTTTTATTTGCAAACCATTCATTTAGTCTTTTACTAAATTCTTTTTCTCCATATTCAAAATAACTATTCAATAAACTTCTAAAAAACTCTTTTTCTTCATTTTTTAAATAATCAAAGCTGGTTTTTATTATTAATCGTACTTGTAAATTAAGAGTATTCCTTTCAATAATTCTATCAACGATTTTATGCACACCAGCACAATGTCCGCAAAACGGATTCGTTATTACGGTGATCATTATCTTACTATCCTGATTTCCTAAAATTATAGGAATATTTGGAAAATCAACTGTTTTTTTAGACAATAATGTGTTTTTAAAAAGTGAATAATTTCTTTGAAAACGGTTGGCCTTTAGTTGGTATTCTATTAACTCTTTTTGTTTAGTCAATAAAGATTTCAATGATTTCCATGTGTAAAAAATTATTATAAAAAGAAAACCAAAAAGAATAATATTTTTCAAAGTATAGTTACAACCAATATAATATAAAGAGCATAACTCTATGAAAACTAATGAAATTATCAATAAACAAATGGGACACCATTTTTTTTCAACGAATTTTTGAAAATATAAAGAAACAAATAGTAAGGGAACAGCCAACAAAAGCAATATTTTTTGGATACTAAAAAAATCTTGTGTTGTACTTGAAAAAATAGAAATAAGCAATCCTAATAATTGGCTACTAAAAAACACAATACTTAAATCACTAAAATTAAGATAGTCAAAAAGTTTCCATTTGTTAGATTTTACTATTTTTCACAACTTGTTGAATTAGTTAAATTACAAAAATTATTAATAATTTCAATTTTTGCTCCAAACAAATCTTTCAGTGCAGCAATTGAAAACAATACCCCCAAAGCTGGGAGCATTAAAAAAAGATTGGTGTAAAAATTACTTTTAAATACGTACAAAACAATGATTAGTAAACCTATTACAATATAAACATAATTAATTTTATGTTTTTCTTTAATCTCTTCATTATCTGTTTTTTCAATTAAAAAAACAACATCCAACCATTTTTCCTGCAACTCAAAATGAGTTATAGAAATTAGTTTCTTTTCTTTTAAAAACTGAAAAGAATTATTTTTTTTCTCTATAAAATATAGATTAGAATTGTTATTCTCTTCTTTTAAAAGTGCTATAAATCGATTTGGCAATAGTTCTATTTCATCAGTGGTAACTTCTAAAGCACCGTTTTCTATGTTAAAAAAAGTTAACGTATCTGAAATCGCCAATAATGAAGGATAATCGGGATGCGATTGAGCTTGAAAATCAAATTCACTTTTATCAATAGTCATCCTTTCCTTTTCTAAATATTGAAAAAGAAAATTAAAGTTTTTAAACATTTTGTGTTATTTGATTTTTTCTAAAATTTTTTCAAAAGAACTTGGTTCTTCTCTTGAAATGATTCGTCCTTTATCATCTATTAAAATAAATGTTGGATAAAATTCAACTTTTAATTTTTTTAATGTTAGGTTAAAAGGGCTTTCAGATTTTGGAATTATTGCCATTTTCCAATTCATGTTATGCTCTTTTATATAATTGACAACTTTTTCTTTTTTATTGTCAACAGCTACACTAACTATATTCAAGTTTTTAGAAAATTTTTGGTTTAGTTCTTTAAGTTTTGGTGTCATTGCCACACAAGGACCGCACCAAGTACCCCAAAACTCAAGTAAAGTATATTTCTTTTTCCCTACTATAGAATTTAATTTGAACGATTTATTCTGCAAATCATTAAATTCAAAATCACTTACATAATCTCCAACTTCATGTCCAAAATGGTTTCTTTTGCCAACATTTTTTAAATATAATTTTGATATATCTCTACTGATACTATCAATCATGTATTTATTATCATTAATTGTAATGGTATCTTTAATAGTTTCATTACCATAATATTTATGTGTGTATTGATTTTCGAAATAATCGCTGTTTTCATATTGCACTTCATTGGGTTTAACAGTTAATATGCCATAATCATTTCTATAACAATGGTATATAAAATCAATTTTCTTATTATCAACAGTTGCTTCTCCTTTCCAATAATCTCTAAATTTTAACACCGAAAAATATTCTCGTTCTTTTTTTGGATTTACTCCATCTGAAATTGAAAAACGGTTGTTTCTATCAGGATATATGATAAATTTTCTATCATATCTTTGAATATTTCCCTTATAACACCTTTCATAAGAATATTCACATAGGGGTTGCTTGTTTAGAACATCAATATGGTCTTCTGGATTGTTTCTAAAATTGATGCCGTATTCATATTTTATATCATCACTGAAATCTTTATTTCTATTAACATCAGCAATCATAAACTGTTGGTCTTTATAGAAACCAATAACAATGATTAGAGTAGATTTTAGTTTAATTTTTGAGTTATTTAAAGTATCTTTAAACTTATACGACTGATACCAATCTTCATCTTCTTGACTTAAATCTCTTAATTTGTGAAAATCTTCATATATAAATCGGTCGTCTATACAGCAATGGAATGATATGGAATCATTTTGAGGTATTCCTCTGTAATTATCTTTTAAATATTGAGTGTATTTTGGATGAGAATTAAAACTGGATATTTTGACAGAAGTATAATAATAATCACTATCTATAAAGAACTCATCATCAAATGATTTGTGAACCATATCTACCACTAAATCATTTTTAGATTGCTGTCTTAATTTAGGAACGACCTGATAACTAACTAAAGGAAGTATAATAAGTAGAAAGACTATTTTTTTCATGTTAATTTATTTAACAATTAGTTTTTATAATATGCTCAAACTTTAAATTTAAGCATATTATAAAGATATTTTTTTTTTAAGAAGTACCGCAACTAAACGACCAATCTGTTGAGGTTCCCCATTGATTTGAACAAAATGTTGGGCGACATTCTGGTGGCTTACCATTTTGGCATAACTTAGCTGGTGATTGAACTCTACAATCGTTTCCGCAAGAATGAAATCCAGAATCAAAGTATTTGATCGAACCAGCAATCACATTTCTCATTTCATTTCTTGAAAGAGCATTTTCAAAGTTTTTTAATGTTCCCATTATTATAAAATTTAGTTAAAAAAATTTTATAAAACCATCCTAATATCATTTTTTTATTCCCTCGTGCACTAGTTTTTATAAGAATGAATATAAGAATTATTTTATTTTACAAATTTTAATTACTTTTTTCAGTAATACTAATCCAATAAGTTCTAAATAATACCTATTTCGTATAAAGTTGTATTAAAAATATTTTGTTATTTTCAAAAATATTTTTATCTTATGTAACCAAATCTTTAAAAATAGTAATCAATAAGTAAAATGAAATTTTACTTATAAAAAATATGTAATATGAAGGATTTGGTTTTAAAAACGTTGCGTTCTATGCGAATTGAGAAAAACTATACCCAAGAAGACATCTCTATAGAACTCAATATATCACAAAGTTATTACGGGAGAATTGAAAATGGCAAAGCGGATCTTAATATAAGTAACCTTTATAAAATATTAATCATATTAGATACAGATTATATTGATTTCTTCTTACAAGTAAAAGCTAAAGAAGAAAAATAATTCAATTTTCAAGAATACTGATTCATAATTATTACATTATTTACGTTGCAGTAGATGATAGTGAAATCAGACCTAAAGAGTTTAAAACCCTAAATCCAATACATAAGAAATCTTTAAAGCCAAGTTGTCTTCCAGTTTTGGCAAACCATAAGGGCCATATCTAAAGAAAAAAGTAAGTCCGAAACCTTTATAAATGGAGTTGGCTTCAACACCACTTTCTAGAAATCCTTTTTCCAGAGTTTTATATTCCAATCCAACATGTTGTTGTGGTTGGTCCATAGTTCCAATTGCCATTCTAGTAACCACCGAAATTAGAGGTTTAATTTTATAGGCTAATTTCACTTTGTTGAAAGTGTGTTTGGCTTGAAAAGTAATATATTTACTAGAGAAAAATTCATTGAAATACATCGTTTCAAAACTGTTTTTACCTGCAAAAGTGATTCTTTTTAGCATGGAATCTTTATTCAAGTTATTTGGTGCAATACTATAAAGATGCGTTAACGGAATGTCGCCAAGTGCTAAACCTCCTTGTAAAATTAACGATGTCGTTTGCCCGGATAAAAACGGAATTTCATGTACAATTCGCAAATCAATTTTGGTAAAATCAAAATCACTTCCCATAATGTTGGCAAACGATTTGGTAAACTGAAACGATATTTTAGGATGTTTTTTATCAATTTCTAGTCTTCCTGTGGAGGTTTGCATATAATCGCTAAACGGATTCCATTGGATAGCAAATTGCAAAGTAGTACTATTGAAATTAGTGTATTCTTTGTCTTTTGCTAAAAATTTATAATCAAATAACGGATTGATTTCCGTTTTTGCAATAGCAAAATAAGTATCCGTTTTTGCAAAACACTTACTTTCTATAAAGGCAGAAAACATTTTATAATTATAAAATGTAGAAATATTTATAGGTCTTGGATCGTAAATTTTAAATCGTTTATTTTCAGTTGCAAACTGAATTTGCCCAATTTCTTTAAGATCATTAGAATAAGATGCACTTACCCAAGTGTTTTTTTCTTTGTTTAGCAAGTAGGACGGAGTAATACTATATTTTAGTTTATCGTCTTTAAAAGCATAGGCTACATAGCCACTAAACTTGTATTTATCCGATAATTTATTGTTAGTTACACCACCAATTCCTAATCGGAAACCTTCAAAATTATTATATTTTATTATCGATTTTAAATCAACATCAATTATGTTTACTGGATAATATCCGTTAAAAATTTTACGTCCAAGAAAGATTTTATGTTCAATTTTTCCTGCTTCCGATAAACTATCCAAACTTACATAAGTAGGAATTTTTCTAATATCTAAAGAATCCTTTTGGAAATTCACCCAATAGGAATCCGGTTTAGACCTACTTGTTTCTGGAACATCAATTTTAATAGCCGGATTTTTAAAAAGTACTTCGCGATTTATTTTAATATCAAAAGGAGTGGACTCTAATTTTAAATAACATTGATCGGATATGTCGTTGCTCATTCCATCTAACCCAGAATTGAATTTAATGGTGTTTCCAAGAATGTTTAAATCTTCGGCATTGTTCCCTTTTACCACCATAATTTTCCGTTTTTCGGGAAACCAAAGGGAATTTTCTTTCAAATAGTTAAAGGTATAGTGTGCATTAATATTGGCAATTCCGTAAATTCTAAAAAAAGCTTTGCACAAGGCATTACTTTGGGCATCAATATAAAGTAAGCCGCGTAACCTATTGGAGTTTAATTTTTTTGGCTGAAAATAAATGCGATAAGCGGTTCGTCCTTGAATTGTAACAGTGTCAATTATTTTAAAAACATACAGTTTTCTACCATAATTGGAAATAGGATTGTGTATGGAAACGCCAAGAATATCTAATTTGTTTTCGTAAAGTGAGTACGACATTAAATTTAAACCTAAATATTCATACAAAGGTTTTTTAAACCCTGCCATTCTTGATGCCAGAACCGTTTCTTTGGTGCCAAAATGATTGTACTGAATAAGATTTACCTTTTCGGTTTGGTACAGGTGTTGCTTCTCGGAAAAACGTTTAAACTTAAAATTAGTGGAGTCGAGTTTGATTTTTTTTCTACCAAAAAAACTTTTCTTAATAATCGTATCTATTTTTTCTGAAATAGAATCGGTGTTGGCGGAAACTAATAAATGTTCGTAATTTTTATATTCAAAAGTGGTAAGTGCTTTTTCTGGTTGGTTTTTTGGTTTGCCTTCAATTACATTTTTGATAATGGTATTGACTTGGTTTTCTGAAAAAATTTCTTTTTCTTTCAAAGAATTGTTGGTAACCATTTTGATTAAAAGAAATTTTACACCAACCGTTTGGTAGTAACTTTTATCGTAATATCCTTTATAGGTAAACTGAATAGGCTTGGAATCTTCTTGAATTTCAATACTAAATTTCCCTTCCCAATTAGAACTAATGGTTTTATTATTGTAAGTTATATTTGCGAAAGCTATGGGTACAGTGGTGTCGTAATCTATAATTTGACCTTGCATTGTTTTTTGAGAAAAAACTAAAGAACAACTAAAAAAAGACAGTAAAATCCAAAAATTTTTCATCCAGAGGATTTGATTTTGAAATAGAAAATTATAATTGGTACAAATGTAGTAATAAAAAAATCCGTGCCATAAAAGGAACGGATTTTAATATAGATTTAACGAAGTTAGACTTTCATTATTTCGGCTTCTTTATGCGCTAGATGCTCTTCAATTTTTTTGATAAAAGCATCGGTTAGTTTTTGAATATCTTCTTCTGCTTTTTTACATAAATCTTCCGAAGTCCCCTCTTTTTCTAATTTTTTAATATCCGAATTAGCGTCTTTTCTGTGGTTTCTAATTCCAATTTTAGCATCTTCCGATTCTTGTTTTGCTTGTTTTACTAAATCTCTTCGACGTTCTTCCGTTAATGGTGGCACACTAATAATTACTATATCACCATTATTCATTGGATTGAAACCAAGATTGGCAATCATAATTGCTTTTTCTATTGGGTGCAACATGCTTTTTTCATACGGCTGGATGGTAATTGTTCTGGCATCTGGCACGGTAACATTTGCAATTTGCGAAAGAGGTGTTTGTGATCCATAATAATCAACAAAAACACTTCCTAGCATTTGTGGCGATGCTTTACCAGCACGAATGTTTAAAAAAGATTTTTCTAAGTGGTCTACAGAACCATTCATGGCTTCTTTAGTGCCATCAATTATAAATTCAATTTCTTCCATTTTATTCTATGTTTGATATTAAGTTTATAGTTTGCATAACAATGAACAACAAACAATAAACCATTAACTAAATATTTACTACTGTTCCTACGTTTTCTCCTTCACAAATTTTTAAAAGATTGCCTTTTTTATTCATATCAAATACAACGATAGGTAATTTATTTTCTTGGCTTAAGGTAAATGCGGTAGTATCCATTACATTCAATCCTTTTTTTAATACGTCTTCAAAAGAAATATAGTCGAATTTAGTTGCGCTTGTGTCTTTTTCTGGATCTGAAGTATAAATTCCGTCTACTCGAGTTCCTTTTAAAATAACATCGGCATGAACCTCTACACCTCGCAATACCGCTGCAGTATCGGTTGTGAAATATGGGTTACCTGTTCCAGCTCCAAAAATAACTACTCTTCCTTTTTCAAGGTGGCGTACCGCTCTTCTTTTAATATAAGGCTCTGCAATGGCTTCAATTTTCAAAGCAGTTTGCAATCTAGTTAATATCCCTTTGTCTTCCAATGCGCCTTGCAAAGCCATCCCGTTAATAACGGTAGCTAGCATTCCCATATAGTCGCCTTGCACTCTGTCCATTCCGTTACTTGCGCCAGCAACCCCTCTAAAAATATTTCCACCACCAATAACAATTGCAATTTCCACCCCTTTGTCATGAATTTGTTTTATTTCATCTGCATATTCCGACAGAATTTTAGGGTCTATACCATATTGTCTTTCGCCCATTAATGCTTCACCACTTAATTTTAGAAGAATTCTTTTGTATTTCATTGCAGTTTTTTGGTGTTTGAAAAAGTTTTATTTACTCTTTTGGTGTTGTATTTATTAATTTATGATGCAAATATAAACATTTCCTTTTTTTATTTATAGGCAAATTATCAAGTTGTGTAACATTTCTTACAGTTATAATTTTATTGTAATTGTATATTTGCCCCAGAAACAAATAATTTACTATGAATTCGATACTAAATACGAGCATTGCCAAAAGCAGTTCTTATCAACAATACAGAAATCTTATTGCCAAATTAGCGCAAGACGGACAAACTTCTGGAACTAATATTAATCCAGATTATATCCATTATACTAAGTTAAATGAATCGCGCATGCATCGTTTAGACAAGACTTTAGAAGTGATTGAGGATGTGAAATTATTTTTAGAAAACTTATCTAAAGAGTATATTTGGTTAGTACTTGCCGAGAGCTGGTGTGGGGATGCTGCACAAATTCTTCCAGTTATTAATAAAATGGCTGAAGTTTCGGATAAAATTGATTTGCGAATTGTTCTTCGTGATGCAAATGAAGATTTGATGAATTTGTTTTTAACCGATGGCACTAAGTCGATTCCTAAATTGATTATTATAGATATAGTATCGGGAGCAGTTGTTGGTGATTTTGGCCCAAGACCAAAACCTGCAAAACAGTTGATTTTAGATTACAAAGCGACTCATGGAGTTGTGGATGAAGCAGCAAAAATTGAATTGCAAAAATGGTATTTAGCGGATAAAGGAGTTGCTATTCAGCAGGAGATTGTAGCGTTACTAAAGTAATATTATATTTTTACTTTCCGCACTTGCCTTATGATTCTTGGTGATCTGCTTCCGTGAAAAGCTCTTAGAACTTCTATTCTGTTTGCACGAATTCTATAAATTATTAGATAGGAACCTAAAATAATATTTCTATATATCTTGGTTTTGGTTTCCAAATGTCGGCATTCAGGATGAAGAAGGTATTGGGTTTGAAGTTTTCCAATATAAGAGTAAATTTCATCAATAAAACTAACTGCAAGTCTTTCTCCGAAAGTTGACTCTCCATATTCGTAAATGTCTAAAACATCAATAGTATCAAATAATTTAGAAGTGACTACTTCTTTCTTTGCAATCTCCATTCTTTAAACCTTTTTTCAGATTCTTCTAAACTTATAAATTCACCTGCTTCTGCTTCTTTTATCAAAGAAACAAAGTCTTCTTGCAACATCGGTTTACCTGGGGTGGCTAAGTTTTTTGGTTTTTGTTTTGCAGTTTTCATAATGACTTAAATTTAAACGTATTGTAAAAGTAAGAAAAAAAGAAATTAAAAAAAATCTAGAAAACGATTTTCTGAAGTTTTATAATAAAAATTATTTCAAAACTCCAACTTCAGGAGCTGAATCTACTGCTTTTACAATCTTTTTTCCGGTTAATTTAGCATTCGCAGCAGTAAGACGTTCTTTTACCTCATCGTACATTTTTTTATATTCTTTAATGTCTGATGCGTAATATTGGGTACTTTTGGCAAAAGTCAAACTATCAATTTTATATTTATTTTTAATGAATTCGGTTGGCTTTAAATAATTTTGAACCGAAGAATTTTGAGTTCTTGCAGCTTCCAAAATGGCTAAATCATATATAATATTTACCATTTTATCTTTTTCAATAAGATTTTTTGGTTTAGGAACAATCTCTTCTTTACAACTAGTAGCTCCAAAAAAAAGAACAGTAAAAAGTAAAACAAATTTTTTCATAGTATAAATTATCTATCAAAAAGCAATCTTTTAGCTGCTTTTAGCTCTTTAACTTTAGCATTTTCATAAACTAATTGCCCGTTTACAAAAGTATGAGATATCCTGGATTTAAAATTAGTTCCTTCAAAAGGAGACCATCCACAATGGTACAAAATATTGGCTTTGTTAACGCTCCATGGTTTAGACGGATTTACAATTGCCAAATCGGCATAAAATCCTTCTTTGATAAATCCTCTTTTTTCAATTTTAAAGATAATCGCAGGATTATGACACATTTTTTCTACGATTTTTTCTACTGATATTTTACCTTGATGGTAGGCTTCAAATAGAGCTACAACAGCATGTTGCACTAATGGTCCGCCCGAAGGAGCGCTGCTATAGTGTTGAGATTTTTCTTCTAAAGTATGGGGCGCATGATCGGTTGCTATCACATCAATAGTGTCATTAAGCAATGCAATCCATAAAGCATCTCTATCAGCAGCAGTTTTTACAGCAGGATTCCATTTGATGAAATTCCCTTTAGTAGCATAATCATCATTGGTAAACCAAAGGTGGTGTATGCAAACTTCAGCAGTAATTTGTTTTTCGGCTAACGGAATTTTATTTGAAAAAAGCTCCATTTCTTTGGCAGTAGAAAGATGGAAAACATGTAATCTAGCACCTGTTTTTTTAGCAAGCGCAATAGCTTTGGAAGAAGATATATAACAAGCCTCTTCACTTCGAATTAAATGATGCGCTGTAACTGGAATATCGTCTCCAAATTCGGCTGTATATTTTTCTAAATTTGCTTTAATTGTTCCTTCGTCTTCACAATGAACAGCTATTAGCATTTTGGTACTAGAGAATATTTTTTCTAGCGCTTCTTCATTATCCACCAACATATTTCCAGTTGAAGAACCTAAAAATAATTTTATTCCTGCAACATTTTTCGGATTGGTTTTTAAAATTTCCTCCAAATTATCATTAGTACCTCCCATCATAAACGAATAATTGGCATACGAACTTTTGGAAGCTATTTCATATTTTTGCTCCAATAATTCTTGAGTAATAGCATTCGGAACTGTATTGGGTTGTTCTATAAATGAGGTAATTCCGCCAGCAACGGCAGCTCTACTTTCGGAAGCAATAGTGCCTTTGTGGGTTAATCCCGGTTCGCGAAAATGCACTTGGTCATCAATGGCACCCGGAATTAAAAAATTTCCTTCGGCATCAATAACTTTGCAATTTGAACTTTTATGGCTAATACTTTGGGCTATTTCTTTAATAAATTCGCCTTCAATTAAAACATCCCCTTCAAAAATTCGCCCTTCATTTACAATCTTCGCATTCTTTATTAAAATGGTATTCATGATTTATTTTTCTTCTTTCCAAGTCCATGTTATAGGAACTTACGAATTTTATTATAGATTATTAAACATTTTTTTTATGCGTAAAGTCAAAACTCCAAATATGGCTTCCTTAATAATGGAACCACTCATTTTAGATTGTCCTTTGGTTCTATCGGTAAAAATAACAGGTACTTCTTGTATGTTGAAATGTTTAGAAAATGCTCTGTATTTCATTTCAATTTGAAAAGCATATCCAATAAACTTTATCTTATCTAAATTGATGCTTTCTAGAACTTTTCTGCTGTAGCAAATAAAGCCCGCTGTAGCATCCATGATTTTCATTCCTGTGATCATTCGTACATAAACCGAAGCAAAGTACGAAAGTAAAACCCTGCTCAAAGGCCAGTTTACTACGTTTACTCCTGTAACATAACGCGAACCTATTGCTAAATCGGCACCTCCAAAATGGCAAGCATCATATAACCGTTCTAAATCGATAGGGTTGTGCGAAAAATCGGCATCCATTTCAAAAACGAATTCATAATTTCGAGCCAGAGCCCATTTAAATCCGTGAACATATGCAGTACCTAAACCCGCTTTTTTTTCTCGTTGCTCTAAAAACAAATTAGCTGAAAATTCTTTTTGAAGTTCTTTTACCTTGTCGGCTGTTTTGTCTGGCGAATTATCATCCACAATAAGAACATGAAATGGTTTATTTAAAGAAAAAACTGCTCGCGCAACGCTTTCTATATTTTCAATTTCGTTATAGGTAGGGATAATTACAAGGCCACAATTCATATTTACAGTAAAAAAGTTCATGCAAAAATACTCATTTTATATTATCTTAACTCTTAATAAAATTATAATAGTAAAGGAAGAAATAAATTTAGTAATTTTGCTACCAATGATAGCGCAACAATTACATCAAAGAGTTATAGAAAATAAAGACTGGGCAACACTTGTTTTCTTGCTTTCATTGGTCTTAATTGCTATTGCAAAGTCAGCTTTCGAATCTCGTTTCAACGATTTCTTTAGATTGATTGTTTCTAATAAATACACCAAAATTTACAGAGAAAGTTCTCATTTAATGAGTGGATTTAATTTGTTGCTATTCGTAGTTAACTTAATATCCCTATCTTTTTTTATACAATTAATATTTTTTCATTTAGGATTGGGAGCTAAAACAGATTGGGTATTATTCCTGCGAATATTCACTTTATTAACAGTTTTCATACTTTCAAAATTCTTATTTGAAAAAATAATTGCTACTATTTTTGGTATTGAAGAGATTGCAGAACAGTTTAATTTACAAAAAGTTACGTTTAGAACCTATTTAGGACTATTATTACTCCCTGTTTCCATAATTCTTTTTTATACTAATTTTATTGCATATTCAGCAATACTTGTTATTATTGTTATTTTATTAACAATAAATTTACTTACTTATTTTATTTCTTTAAAAATTTATCAAAATATAATATTATCCAAGTTGTTTTATTTTATTTTGTATCTTTGCGCACTTGAAATAGCTCCTTATTATTTCATTTATTATTTGATTACAAAAAACTAGAGCACAACATGTCAAACTTGAAAGTAAGAACGATTTTGGTATCACAACCAGAGCCAAAAGTAGAGAATTCCCCTTATTTTGATTTACAACAAAAGCATAAGGTGAAAATAGATTTTCGCTCATTTATTCATGTAGAAGGTGTAAGCGCAAAAGATGTTAGAGCTCAGAAAATAGACCTTAATAATTTTACGGCTATTATTTTAACTAGTAAAAACGCAGTGGATCATTTCTTTAAAGTTGCTGAGGAAATGCGATATAAAGTTCCGGAAGACTTAAGATATTTTTGCCAATCGGAAGCAATTGCTTTTTATTTACAGAAATATGTAGTTTATAGAAAACGTAAGATTTACGTTGGACAAAAAGATTTTGCTGATATGGCACCTCTTTTTAAAAAATATAAAGACGAAAAATTTTTATTACCTGCTTCCGACCAGTTGAATGCAGACGCACCAACCACCTTAAACAACTTGAAAATCGATTGGACTCCAGCTATTTTTTACAAAACAGTTATGAGTGATTTATCGGATTTGGCTAATGTTTATTATGATGTTTTAGCATTCTTTAGTCCTACTGGAATTAAATCGTTGTTTAAAAATTTCCCAGATTTCAAACAAAATGAAACTCGAATTGCAGTTTTTGGAAGCACTACTCAAAAAGAAGCTTTAGAACATGGATTACGAATTGATATTCTTGCTCCAACACCAGAAACACCATCAATGACTATGGCGTTAGAACGTTATGTAGCAGAAGCCAACAAAGGAAAGTAAATTAAAAATTTCTAAATATTGAAATCCCAAATTCACTCCGAAGTATCGGAAGAATTTGGGATTTTTTGCTTATCAATTAATATATTGTGCAATTTCTCTATTCGTTTAATGCTCTATCTGAATGCTAATTTCACAAAAGCCAAAACCTGTATAGCCCCGATTGCAGTGGAAATCCTGGCATTGCGTTACCGTTTAGTGTTATTAAATTGCTTCGTTCCTCGCAATGACAGATTGCAACGTAAAGCGGGAATGACGTTTATTAAAATGCCTTCACTTTCGCTCCTAAAAAAAACTTAGAACCCTAGAATATCAGCCCTTTAGTACCTTAATTAGAAGTCACTAATTTATCCGGATTGTAGCCAATATAAGGCATTGCGGTTTCGTGGAAAATTACTCCAAATTCTTCTAATTCTTTTAAAATAGGCTCGTAAACTTCTTTGCGAATGGGCAGTTGCACGCCTGGGGTTTTAATATTTCCGTTTAGGATTTGCAGGGTAGCAATAGCAACTGGTAAGCCCACAGTCTTAGCCATGGCGGTGTAGGTTTGGTCATCGCCTATGCATACCATTTTGGAATCGATTTGGTATTGTTGCCCTTGTATTTCGTAGCCAAATTTATGGTACATGACAATCATGTCTTTGTCTTTGGGTTGCAAGGTCCAACTATCGTTAAGGATGCGCTCTAAAATTTGTGCAGGAGTTGCATTTTTTAGTCCAACTATTTTGTTGGAGTTGAATAAATCGAGTTCTAATAGTTTGTCCCACATGATGTCGTCTTGCTCGATATTTAGGGCCATACGAGTTTTAATTTCTACAGAATCGGTAGGGTGGTAAGGCAAAAAAGAATTGGTGAATTCGCGGAAACTCATGTTTTCGGAGTTCTCCATAGTATAGGTATCGTCGGTCATGCCTAGTTGCACGAACATGTTCCAAGCCTTAGAAAAACCAACTCTTCGGATGGTGCCTCGATAAAGCGTAAGAGCATCGTCTAGACCATATACGCTGCGGTATTTTAAGGAATCTCTATTGGCGTAACCTTCAAATTTTCCGTAACCTTCTACCATTAAAAATTCGGTTCTTCGGAATAGTTTGGTGTAAGGGATGTATTTGTATTTTCCTTCTTGAATGAATTTGGCTGCGCCACCTTGACCTGCAAGAACTACGTTTCTTGGTGCCCAAGTGAATTTGTAGTTCCAAAGATTGTTGTCGCTTTCGGGTGCTACTAGTCCGCCACAAAAAGATTCGAAAAGTATTATTTTGCCGCCTTTTTCTCGTATCTCTTCAATTACTTTCATGGCGCTCATGTGATCGATACCAGGATCTAGACCAATTTCATTCATGAAAATTAGTCCGTTTTCTTTGGCGGCAGCATCTAATTCTTGCATGGCATCCGAAACATAAGAAGCCGTAACCATGTGTTTTTTGTATAGGATGCAGTCTTTGGCAACTTCAATGTGCAAATGTGCCGGAAGCATCGAAATTACAATGTCGGCTTTGGCAATTTCGGTATGGCGTTGCGATTCGTTAGTAATATCTAAAGCAATTGCAGTAGCATTAGGATGGTTATTGGTTTTTCGTTGCGCTAGTTCTAATGAAATATCGGCAATGGTAAGATGCAGATTTTCTTGTGTGGATTTATTTAAAAGGTATTGTATAAGGGAGGATGCCGAGCGTCCGGCACCTATGATTAGTATATTTCTCATAATTTGTTTGTAAATGGATTACAAATTTAGGAATTTGTAATGATTTGACACTCTTTTTTGACAAAAACAAAAAGCCCACGTAAAATGGGCTTTGGTGTTTGTTGAGAGCAGAATTACTCTAAACCTTCTAGATCTTTAATGTCTTCTTTTTTAGATTCTACTTTTTGTTGTTCCAATTGGGTGTCTTCTGCAACTTTATCTTTTATTAAAAAGGTTTTTCCTAACACTACTAATGCGCAGATATAGGTAACGATGAAAAGTATCTTGGTGAATTTTCGTTGCGCAACATCGGATTTTTTAAAAGTTAAGAAAATAAAAAACAATGCCAAACCTATAGGCGCAAGAGCTAAAGTATCTAAAGGCAAAACCGAAAAAATAATACTAACAATGGTTAAGACGATGGCAATAATTAATAAAGTTTTTCTCATGATTATATTCCGGTTGCTGAGGTTAATGCTAATTGACCGGTGCCAACAGGAATGCTAAATTTCATTAAAACCGGTACTTTTTTAGCATCGGCAGTTAAGTAAATTAGGTTTTTATCTTTCCCTTTTAGGACGTCGGTTTTGGCACCTATGGAAAGTTTATAACAATTTTTAGAACCTAAATTTCCAGCAGAAACGGTTTCGGTTCCTAATAATTTTACGGTTACTGGGATTTGTTTTTCATCAAAAACAGCCACAAAAGATTGCGATTGACCTGTTTTCATTTTGGCAATATCCATAGTTCTTAATTTATACATCAAGGAAACTACGTCTTGTGTGGAGCTGCCAACAGAAAAGGTTTTTGTGGTTTCGGGACTGTTTTTTCTTTTAGAATTACTCGTTACCGAATTACCTTTAAAAGTATATTTTTCTTTCTTAGTCCAGCCGCCTTCGTCAATACTTCGTTTGTAAAGACTAGGTTTTAAAGATATTGGATCTACATACGATTCGTAGGAATCTCTTATTTTGAAGAACTTATCCCATTTCGCATAAGTGGCTAATTCACAGTTAAGGTGCAAATAGGAATTTTTGGAGGTGTTCACCATTTCCGTTGAAAGGGTGACTTGGGCTAATTGGGTCATTAATCCGCTCATATTATAGGAGCCAACAAATATTAATTTTTCTCCTGAAGGAATTCCAGTAGTGTTTTCTGTTTTAAAAGAACAAAAAATCAAAATTAGTGCTAGTGAAAATAACGTTTTTTTCATAATCAATAAATTTAAATGCAAATATAAAAGTTTAAAATTGTTTAATCTAAAAGAAAACATAAAAGTCCTTTCGCAATTGATAGATAACTGATAAATTTGTTAAAAATTATACCCTATCCAAAAATGAATAACAAAATACTATCTACAGCAGCTTTTTTCGGAATGACCTCTATAGTTTTAGGCGCTTTTGGTGCGCATGCCTTGAAACAAGTATTAACCGCAGATCAATTAATAACTTTTGAAACCGGAGTTAAATACCAAATGTACCACGCTTTGTTTTTGTTATTTTTAGGATTAAACACTCATTTGTCTACTAAAGTTAAGAAAACTATCTTAGTTTTAACCATTTTAGGAGTAATTTTCTTTTCAGGGTCTATTTATTTGTTGGCTACCGATAGCTTGAACGCCTTTAATTTTAAGGCAATTGGCTTTGTAACTCCAATTGGAGGGTTGTTATTAATTAGTGCTTGGAGCATCTTAATGATTCAATTTTTAAAGAAAAAAGCATAATTAACTTATTAACTATAACGTTGTAATGATAATTTTTTTTACCTTTGTCCCCTAATTACTAATTGCAATACAACACATTTTTATGGATAATTACACTCCAGTTACGAAATCGATTTCGTTAGAAAAATACGGAATACGAAATGCACAAGAAATTATTTACAATCCTTCTTTTGAATTTTTATACAAAGAAGAATTAAATCCAAACTTAATAGGCTATGAGAGAGGTCAATTGACAGAACTTGGAGCCGTAAATGTTATGACTGGCGAGTTTACCGGTCGTTCTCCAAAAGATAAATATATTGTTAAAGACAGCATTACCGAAAATACGGTTTGGTGGAATTCTGAAAAAGCTGTTAACGACAACAAGCCTATTTCACAAACTACTTGGGATGCTTTAAAAGCAACCACAGCTGAACAACTTTCAGGAAAACGATTGTTTGTGGTAGATGCCTTTTGCGGTGCTAATGAAAATAGCCGATTAAAAGTTCGTTTTATTATGGAGGTGGCTTGGCAAGCACATTTTGTAAAAAATATGTTTATTCGTCCATCGGAAGAAGAGTTAGAAAATTTTGGTGAGCCCGATTTTGTTGTTATGAATGGTTCTAAAACTAGTTTTAAAGAATATAAAGATCACGGATTAAATTCGGAAGTGTATGTTGCCTTTAATCTTACCGAAAAAATGCAATTAATTGGTGGTACTTGGTATGGTGGTGAGATGAAAAAAGGGTTGTTCTCTATGATGAATTACTACTTGCCGTTACAAGGAATTGCTTCAATGCACTGTTCGGCTAATAAAGGTGCCGATGGTGATGTTGCTATTTTCTTCGGATTATCTGGAACAGGAAAAACCACTTTATCTACCGATCCAAAAAGAGAACTAATTGGAGACGACGAACACGGATGGGATAACGATGGCGTATTTAATTTTGAAGGAGGCTGTTATGCTAAAACCATTGATTTAAGTAAAGAAAACGAACCCGATATTTACGGTGCAATTACTAAAGACGCTTTATTAGAAAACGTTACGGTTGATGCCAATGGAAAAATTGATTTTAAAGATGGATCGGTTACGCAAAACACGAGAGTTTCCTATCCAATAAACCATATTCACAATATTGTGAAACCAGTTTCTAAAGCGGGTCATGCTACAAAAGTTATCTTTTTAACTGCAGATGCCTTTGGAGTAATTCCTCCAGTTTCTAAATTAACTCCAGAGCAAACTAAATATTATTTTCTTTCCGGATTTACGGCTAAATTAGCAGGGACCGAAAGAGGAGTAACCCAACCAGAGCCAACTTTTTCGGCTTGTTTTGGAAAAGCATTCCTTTCTTTGCATCCAACACAATACGGGCAAGAATTAGTTAAGAAAATGGAAGAACACCACGCTACTGCCTATATGGTTAACACGGGCTGGAACGGAACCGGAAAACGTATTTCTATTAAAGATACCCGTGCCATTATCGATGCTATATTAGATGGCTCTATTGAAAAAGCTGCAACAAAAACAATTCCAGTTTTTAATTTTGTGGTTCCAACTGCTTTGCATGATGTAAATCCTGCAATTTTAGACCCAAGGGATACGTATGCAGATGTTGCCGAATGGAACACCAAAGCAACAGATTTAGCAGGAAGATTCATTAAAAATTTCGTTCAATATACCCATAATGCTGAAGGTGAAAATCTAGTTCAAGCTGGACCTAAATTATAATACACAAACAAACTATACCTAAACGGAAAGAGTTCGGCAGTAATGTCGGACTTTTTTTATTAGAAGCGAATGGTTTGCGCATTTTAGAAAAGGCAATTCCCGCTTTTCGTTGCAATCTTTTTTAACTCCGACAGAGTTAAAAACTCTGTCGGAGTCAAAAAAGGATTTCCACTGCAATCGGGGCTCAGATAGGTTTTGTCTTTTATTAATATAAAAGTATAATTATAAAACCATTAAATTGCAACCCCGAATGTCGGAATTATCAAATCTTCCTAACACTTCGAAGGAATTATTAGGATATTTCTTACCTAAATCTTGCGTAGCAATAAAGGAACAGGAATTTATATTGGCTAAATCAATAACGTTTATTCCACCGGTTTTCCCGACAGGAACATAAGTTAAGGGGTCTTCGGTATCGCGAATTAAAATATTCATCCAGTTAGGGCATTCAAATATTCCGTTACCTAATGAGTAGGCTTGCGATAATAATTCAGTCATGCCATATTCCGAATGAATGCTTAAAACGCCAAAACTGTTACAAAGAAGTTCATGTAATTCTTCTCGGATGATTTCTTTTCGTTTTCCTTTCATACCTCCAGTTTCCATGATAATGGTATTTTTTAATTCAAATTTTCGTTTTTCAATTAAATCCAGTAAAGCATAAGTAACTCCTATTAAAATAACATTTTGACCTAATGAATCCAATTCAATTAATTTTGAAATAAGCTCATCATAATTATTCAAATAAAAGCCACTGTTAAAGTTATTAGAAAGTTCAATCAAATCTTTCACCATATAGATTAATGAAGATCCACTGCGTTCTAAATAGGAGGGTAGCAATGCTAATACTACATAATCTTCAATGTTTCCGTAAAATTCAGAAAAAGCATTTCGATAACTATTTTCGTACAGAGTTACATCGGTAATTAAATGTTTGCTAGTAATCATTCCAGTTGTGCCGCTACTAGTAAAAGTCTCTTGAATAGAATCGGAATTAGAAACTATTTCATGACTCTTGAAAAACTGAATGGGTAAAAATGGTATCTGTTGTAAACTTTTTACACTGCCTTTTTCCACTTTTAATAGTTCGCAAAATTCACGGTAAACGGAATTGTTTTCGTGTTGGAAACGAAATACTTTTAAAGCAATTTTTTCAAATTGCTTTGCATTGGAAATTGTGAAAATATCTTGTGAAGTAATCAAGGTAATAATTTTTACAAAAGTAATAAAAATAAAAAAGCTCCAACGTGAATTGGAGCTTTTGAAATATAGATTAATTAATTATCTGATAACTAATTTTTTTGTTGCAGTTTTTCCTTCTTCTGTAATACGTACCATGTATACGCCAGTGTTTAATTGGCTTACATTAATTGCATTGGTAGAAGTTGTAGTGTTTAAAATTTGTTTTCCTAAAACGTCAAAAACAGTTACTGTTCTTTCTGCGTTAGCATCCGTATTAATGAATAAAGTTCCGTTAACAACTGGGTTAGGGTATATACTTAATCCAGAAATTTCTGATTGGTTATTTTTTAAGACTGCAGCAGTTACATAATCCCAAGTTCCACCAATTCTTACTTCATCTATTAGAATATTACCTGTTCCAGCAGTTGCTGTTCCAGCTTCTCTAATAGCAAACTTGTCTACTTGAGCAGGAGCTGCTGTAGTTCCTGTTGCATTAGTTACTGTTGCAGTTCCTTCGGTGCTTCCTATTGCAGGATTTACCCATAAGCTTGCAGTATTTGAAGTAAAATCAAATTTAACAACTACAAAATAAGTAGTATTTATGCTGTAATCTGTTGCAGAAAATGTTGGAGCAGCTGTTCCGCCAGATCCATTTAATATACCTAAATTAAAAGTATCCGCTACTGAGCCAGCACGAATATATAATCTAGAACTAAAAACGGTTAATGTTGGAGGTGTTGTTGAAGATGAAGTACCCAGCATTAAAAAATAATTTCCAGTAGTTGTGTTCGCAGCCTGACCAGTTACATTGGGTAGGTTTATTAATGCAGAGTAATAAGCTACGCCTGTTAATGCAGTTGCAGAAGTAAGATTAACGTCTTCAGTGTTTCCAGCAACAATTTGAGTTTGATTTCCACTTGAAGTTAAGCCTGTGTAATTTAGAGACCCTGCTAATGTTGTCATTTGTCCAGAAATGCCACTATGAGTAAGCCATCCGTTTGCATTTAGTGCTCCAGTGTATGGAAAAGCATCTGAGCCCTGAGCAAAAGTTGCTGTTGATGCAATCAGTAAAGATAAAATGTAAAGTTTTTTCATGATTTTTAAAATAAAATTATTTGACAAAGCTAATCACTATTTCTTTCAAATTGGAAAAATCCATGTAAAAAAATAGTTAATGAATGGTTTTTAATTATCGGATAATTAATTTTCTAGTAGCACTAGATTCTCCTTCTTCAATTTTGATAAAATAAACACCTGGGGAAAGTGTAGCAACATTTAATTCTTTAGATGTTAAAGTTGTTTGAAGAACTTTTTTTCCTAAAACATCAAAAATTGTAATTTGCTTATCGTCATTAGATTTGGAGGAAATGTATATCTTTCCATTGGTTACAGGATTAGGGTAAAAGTTCAAACCCTCAATTGTATTGTCCTGAACCTTTGGTTGCTGTTTTGTTTCTTGAGCTGCAACACTAAATGTGCTTAAGCAAAAGAATAACAATAAAGTATAAAAGTAAATTTTCTTCATTTGTTTCATTTCGTCCTAGCAAAGATATAATATTAATTTGAATAAAATTCCAAATTATTTCTAATTTGTTATTAATTTTATGTTAATATTAAAATAAAGGCAATAATAGTTTTTGATAGGATTAATAAAGATTGTTAGTTTAATGCTTTATTTTTTTTATTTGGGATGCTTTTGTTTTTAAATAGTTACGTTAATGTTATCATATTGTTTTCTAGTTAATAAATTCTATACTTTTGTACTATCTTTACAATCGGACCCCGAAACAAGTTTTTACTTTTATGAAAAAAAAAGAGATTAAAATATTATTAGTTGATGATGAACAAGATATTCTTGAAATTGTTAGTTATAATTTAAAGCAAGAAGGATATATTATTATCACTGCTTCTAATGGAAGAGAGGCTATTGCAGTTGCAAAAAAAGAACGACCACAACTGATTATTATGGACGTAATGATGCCTGAAATGGATGGCATGGAAGCTTGCGAAAATATTAGAAAAATTCCAGAATTAAGCAGTACTATTATTGCTTTCTTAACAGCTAGGAGTGAAGATTATTCTCAAGTTGCAGGGTTTGATGCTGGAGCAGATGATTATATTGCAAAACCTATCAAACCTAAACTGTTAGTTAGTAAAGTAAAAGCACTTTTAAGAAGGTTGAAGGAAGATTCTTTTTCAAGTGAAAATTTAAATGTTGGCGGAATCTTAATAAACCGAGAAGAATATAAAATAGTAATGGAAGGCCGCGAAATTGTGCTTCCAAGAAAAGAATTTGAATTGTTTTATTTGCTTGCTTCCAAGCCTGGAAAAGTTTTTAAAAGAGAAGAAATTCTCGATAAGGTTTGGGGTAATGATGTAATTGTGGGCGGACGAACAATAGATGTACACATTAGAAAATTACGGGAAAAAATTGGAGATAATTTTTTTAAAACCATAAAAGGTGTCGGTTATAAATTTGAAGTATAATTTTTTTATATAAATCAGAATACACTATATTAATGTCGTTAAACTTTAAGAAAACGTATACTTTTGCTGTAATTTCTACTCTATATATTACACTTTTTTCTACTGCTTTAGTTGTTGGATTGTTATTTTTATTTGCTACTTTTTCTTGGCAATTCGCTGTTGCTTTTGCATTTTCTATTGCTTTTTTTTCATTTTTCGTTTTGCAATATCGTGTGGAGCATTTTATTTATAGAAGGGTAAAAAAAATCTATGACGATGTATCTCTTTTAGATTCCTCTACACTAAGAACACAATCCATAACTACCGATATGGCAACGTTAACTCGAGAGGTTAAAAAATTTGCTACCGATAAAAAACTCGAAATAGAAAATTTAAAAGTCCGTGAGGAATACCGTAGAGAATTTATGGGAAATGTTTCCCACGAGTTGAAAACCCCACTTTTTACTGTACAAGGCTATCTTTCTACTTTGCTAGATGGCGCAATGAAAGACAAAGATCTTCGCAAAAAATATTTAGAAAGAGCAGAGAAAGGCGTAGAAAGACTTATATATATTGTTGAAGATTTAGATATGATTTCTAAATTAGAAATGGGTCAATTAAACTTGGAATATTCAGAATTTAATATTGTAGAATTGATTCAGAATGTTTTTGATTTGTTAGAAATGAATGCCGATAAAAAGAACATTATTTTAATGTTCGACAGAAAATACAACAAGGCAATTAATGTTATTGCCGATCAAGAAAAAATCCAACAATCAATAACCAATTTAGTTATAAACTCTATTAAATATGGTAAAGAAAATGGCACCACTGAGGTTGCTATTGAAGATTTAGTAGAAAATAAAATTATCGTTAGAGTTAAAGATAATGGCGAAGGAATTGAACAACAATTTATACCAAGACTTTTTGAACGTTTCTTTAGAGTAGATAAGAGTGGAGCACGAAGCGAAGGTGGATCCGGACTTGGTCTTTCAATTGTGAAACACATTATTGAAGGGCACAATGAAAAAATTTATGTAGAAAGCGAATTTAGTAAAGGATCTGAGTTTTCATTTACTTTGGAAAAGGTTAAATAATTCAATCCAATTGGTTTCTGATTTTATTTTTGGTAAACCTCTATATAAATACATAGCACTTAAATGTTCAAATCTAAATGTATGTTGTCTGGAACTCGCAATCATACCCGCAAATTTATATTTACTTGCTAAATACTCTTGTTCGTATTGTCCCGGAGTTGGAATAAAATAGGCTTTCTTTTCTAATTTTGTCAAATCCATAATCGTTGTGTAACCAGATCTTGAAAGCACCATTTCACTTTCATTAAAAGTTTTTTCTAATTGTTTCGTTTGCATATAATTATAATATGTAACGTTCCCAATTTGCTCTATTTTTTGCTCTGCCTCTACCTTTCCTTTTATAAATACTACTCTATAGGTATAGTTTTGGAGTCTTTTTGTAAGTTTTTCTTCTAATAGGCTTCTTTGTGGCTCTGGTCCAGACAGCAGCACCATTAGTTCGTATTTAATTGGAACAATCTCTTTCTTCATCCGGCTTAACATACCAATGTATTTAATAGTAAGATCGGTTTTTTTCAAATGGCCCAATTCGCCAGATAAATTTGGAGTTCCCATAACATCAGGCACCCAACATTCATTAAATTTTTTAATAAAAAAGGCATGAATTTTACTCGTAATCCAGGTAGTATTTCCCGACATAACCTTTAATTGGTGCGTAATATAAACCGAAGGTACGCTTTCACTATAAACTCCAAAGCGATTATCTGAAATAATTCCTTTAAGTGAATATTCTGTAGTCCATTTTTTTACCAATTTTTTTTCCGAAATAATTGCTTTAGCTATTAATGGACTATTTAGTACTATTTTCCATTTAAAAAACCGAGGATTTTTGGGGTATTTAATCCTGTAGGAAGGTAATTCCAATGCAGTTAAATGCGGAAACTCTTTTTTTAACAATAATAAGGAGTCTCCGTCGGATGCAATTATCGGATTAAAGCCATTTTTTTCTAGCTCTTTAATTATAAGAATACATCGCGTTGCATGGCCTAAGCCCCAGTTTAAGGGCGCTACCAGGATGTTAGTAGGTAAGTTATTTGTTGTCATAGGGTATACGACTTTATTAATTTCTGCAGTGCAATATATAAAAAAAAATGTAAACTAATATTTTCTTATTTTTACCAAAATATTAATTTTAGCCGTGGGAAGTAAAAACAAGTTAAAAAGGTTTAAGGAGAACGAAACATTCGAAAATGTTTTTCAACCTACAAGAGAAGAAGTAGTTAGCAATAGTTTTCCACTTCTAGGAAAATGGAACAGTGATTTCTTTAAAAATGACAATCCAATAATCATTGAATTAGGTTGTGGAAAAGGAGAATATTCTGTTGGTTTGGCCGCACTTTTTCCCGATAAAAATTTTGTGGGAATTGACATAAAAGGTGCCCGTTTTTGGCGTGGTGCAAAAACTGCAATAGACGAAGGAATGCACAATGTGGCATTTATTAGAACCCAAATTGAGTTAGTAAATCACATTTTTGCCGATGGCGAAGTAGATGAAATATGGATTACTTTTCCAGATCCACAAATAAAATACAAACGTACCAAGCACCGAATGACCAATTCGGATTTTTTACAATTGTATAAAAAAATATTAAAACTCAATGGTGTAGTGAATTTGAAAACCGATAGCGAATTCATGCACGGTTACACCTTAGGATTGTTGCACGGCGAAGGGCACGAAGTTTTGTATGCCAATCATAATGTATATAAAAATGAAGGATCGCCTAGCGAAGTAACAAGCATTCAAACCTTTTACGAAAAACAATATTTAGAAATTAATAAAGCAATTACGTATATTCGTTTTAAAATTAAATAAATGAATGTTTTTCTTCCGTTTTTCTGTGGATATTTAGCAGCAGTTATAGGGGTTATTCCACCAGGACTAATCAACTTAACTGCCGCCAAAGTGAGTCTTGTTGACGGAAAAAAAAGAGCAATGGTGTTTGTTTTAGGGGTATTATTGATAATATTTTTTCAAACCTACATTTCGGTAATTTTTGCTCAATACATAGATCGTCATAATGAGGTAGTAATTTTACTTCGCGAAATAGGACTCGTAATTTTTATAGCCTTAACCGTATATTTCTTGAAATTTGCCAAGAAACCTAATAGTAGTAACAATGAACACGCTGTTGTTAAAAGTAAACGAAGCCGTTTTTTTGTAGGCATGTTTGTTTCGGCAATCAATTTTTTTCCAATTCCATATTATGTATTAATTAGCATGACTATGGCTTCCTATAGTGTTTTTGCTTTTGAACCCGTTCCAGAATACAGTTTTGTACTTGGAGTAGTTTTGGGTTCCACAACAGTGTTTTATTTGTATGTAGCTTTCTTTAATAAAATGAAATCCAAAGCCGATTTTTTTATTAATAATATGAATAAAATGATTGGAACTATCACCGGAATTGTTGCGGTAGTAACGCTTATTAATCTAGTAAAGGAGTACTTTTAATGGAGGAAAATTTCTTTGAAAAAGTGTACACCATTGCAAAACAAATTCCCGAAGGCCGAGTTACTTCTTATGGTGCAATAGCCAAAGTATTAGGTACAGCTCGCTCTGCAAGAATGGTGGGTTGGGCAATGAATGCTTCCCATAATAGAGAGGACGTTCCTGCCCATCGCGTAGTGAATAGAAAAGGATTGCTTACGGGTAAAATTCATTTTGATGGCACTAACCTAATGCAACAACTTCTAGAAAACGAAGGCATTCAAGTAGTAGACAATCAAATTGTAGATTTTGAGAAGGTTTTTTGGGCACCTGAGATAGAAAACTAGTATATTTTATAAATTCTTTTTTTATATTTGTTCTTTAAATGAGTGCATTATGAAAACTACATCAAAAACTACTACCAAAACAGCAGAAAAAGACAATACTAAAAAAATGTCTAAAACATGGCTTGCAATGTTGAAAAATAAAGATGCAGGGAATAAGATAATTGACATGCGTGCAGTGTTAAAATAATAATATGGCTCGCTATTTATTAGATACTAATATTTTGGTTTATGTTTTATTATCCGAATTTGATAACATTTCCAAAGAAACAGAAGAGATTTTAAACGAGTATAACAACCAGTTATACACAAGTTCCATTTCGGTACTTGAATTGTTACAATTGTATAGAATTAAAAAAATACAAGCAAAGAAATATAAAACAGCAACAGAATTACATATTGCTATTGAAAAAGACTTCAATATCAAAATCATTCCCTTCACCAAAGAGCATACCAAAACACTATCTAAACTTAAAATCGCTTCCCATCACAACGATCCTTTCGATCACGCTATCCTATCACAAGCAATCACTGAGAATCTAATTCTGGTATCTTCTGATAAAAAATTCAAAGAATATACTTCACAACTACTACACTTTGTTTTTAATAAGAGATAATTTTTTACTGACGCAACAACTTCTAGTAAATGAAGGAGTTGCAGTTGTAAATAATCAAATTGTAGATTTCGAGAAGGTTTTTTGGGAACCTTCATTACAATAAATTTACCTTTTATATTCTTACTTTAGATTATCCTAAATCAATATCCCTCTACTCAATCGATTTCGTTAAACATCTGTTAATATTTTATAATATTTTTTCTTAAAACGTGATAAAAGTCATGTTAGTCCTTTCCTTTTTGTAGGAAATTTGCCCTATAATTAAAACAATAAATAGAGAGCAATGGAAACTTATGAAAAATGTCTGAAAATTATTCTTGTTGGATTTTTACTTTTTACGACCAACATCTTTTATGCCCAAGAATCAAAATTAAATTTAGCGGAAAGTAAATTAACCATATTTGGAACTTCTAATGTTCACGATTGGGATATCGTCGCTCATGCAATGAGCGGAAAAGCAACTTTTACTATCGAAGCTAATATATTAGAAGAAGTTAAATACTTAGATTTTTCTGTAGAGACCGAACAACTACTTAGCGGAAGATCTGGAATGGATGGCAATACCTTTAAAGCACTTAATAGTAAAAAGTATAAAACTATTAATTACCGTCTTACCAAAGTATTAAAAATTACCAAAACAGCTCCTAACACCTATTCCATAGAAACCCAAGGAGACTTAACTATTTCTGGTACAACAAAAAATATAACTCAAATTTTTACCGCAGTAGTTTCTGGAAAAAAAGTAATTCTTTCCGGAAAAACTAAAATTACAATGATGCAGTATAAAGTGACTCCTCCAAAAGCTTTGTTTGGAACCATCAAAACTGGACCAGATGTAACTATAGATTTTAAAGTAACTTATAATTAAAACAAAAATTAAAACCCCAAATCATGAAAAAATTTATTAAATTATCGTTGCTGATAGCCATTATAGGCTTCACAACCAGCATTAGTGCACAAACCACATTCGGACAGGTACAGAACAGTATTCCAAGAGATAAAGACGGAATAAATGTATTTGACGTTAAAAAAGACAGTGCCAAGTTCAAAGGAGTTAGTGTTTACTTAGGTGCGGCATTTGCATTACAATTTCAAGCATTAAATTCGTTCAATGACCATGAAAATCTTCCTGCGCCAATTGCAAATTACAGATTAAATAACCTTGCCAACAACTTGAATTTACCAATTGCCAACATGACATTTGGAGCGCAATTAGCAGATGGAGTTAGAGTTAATTTAGATCTTTATCTTTCTGCCAGACACCATAATGAAACATGGGTAAAAGGGGGGTATTTACAAATAGACAAATTAGATTTCATTAAAAAAGACTTCCTTGCCGATTTCATGAAATATGCTACAATTAAAGTAGGTCAAATGGAAAACAACTATGGGGATGCCCATTTTAGAAGATCCGATAATGGTAGTGCATTAGTAAATCCATTTATTGAAAATAACATTATGGATGCTTTTATCACAGAGCCAGGAGTTGAGGTTTACTACAACAGAAGCGGATTTGTAAGTATGTTAGGGGTAACCAATTCCAAATTGAATCAAAGTGTAGCCGAATTCATTCCTAGTAATGCAACTGTCACAGCGCCAGTTCCTAACACAACGGTTAGTCCAACTATCTTAGCTAAACTTGGATACGACAAACAAATAGATAAAGATTTAAGAGTAAGAGTAACCGGATCTTTTTACCATGTATCCAATATTAGTAGTGCTTTATACTCTTCTGATAGAGCAGGTAGTCACTATTATGCTGTAATGTCCCACCAAGCATATACTGGTGTAAGTGCTCCAGTAGCAAGTAATTTTGATGTAACAGCTAATAAAGATACTGGTAGATTTAATCCAAATTTTGGAAACTGGGCTACTTCTATTATGGTTAACCCATTTGTAAAATTCAAAGGTCTTGAAGTTTTCGGAACAATAGAATTTGCCTCAGGTGGTAACTTAAAAGGTTCTGACGAAACTCGTACCGTTAATCAATATTCAGGAGATGTAGTTTACCGATTCGGAAAATCAGAAAACCTTTATTTAGGAGCTAAATACAACACGGTTTCTGGAAAATTAACTAACACAGACGTGGATGCAATAAGTATAAACAGAGTAGAATTAGGTGGTGGTTGGTTTATGACCAAAAACATACTAGCTAAATTAGCTTATGTAAGCCAAAGCTATAAAGATTATTCTCAATTTACTGCAGGTAATCCTAACGATTTATATGGTGGTAAATTCAACGGTTTCATGTTCGAATCTGTTATCACGTTCTAGTAACAATAAACTAATACCAAAAGAGAAAAGTTTCGGCTTTTCTCTTTTTATAGGTTATGAAAGCATATAAAATTATAGTAGTAGTTTTAGTTTTTTTAAGTTTTGGTTTTACTTTTAGTACCAAAACCAAAGTCAAAATCACCTCTAAAAGTGAAATCACAATTCATGGAAAATCCAATGTAAATTCTTTTAAGTGCAAGTACAACTCTAATTTCCTAGAGGATGAAATTTTAGTTACGGTATTAAAAAATAACGAATCTAAAATGAGTTTTGCCAATGCTAAAATTGCTATAAAAAGTAAAGGTTTTGATTGTAGTAGTAAAATGATTACCAAAGATTTCAAAACTATTTTAAAAGCGGAGGACTTCGATAATATCAACATCGAATTAAAAGAATTAGATCTCAATGGTACTGCTATTACAACTAGATTACTAATTGAAATAGCAGGAAAAACGAAAGAGTATCTTATTCCGATGGCTTTCAACGCCAAAAATAATAATGTAAAAGGAACCTTAAAATTAAACATTAAAGATTTCGATCTCAAATGTCCCAAAAAAGTTTTTGGTTTAATTGAAGTTGATGATAATGTAGATATTAATTTCAATTTGTTTTTGCAGTATTAAAACAAGAAAGTAACACCTCCTATTGCTCCAAAGCCCTCAATTAAGTAAGCTTTCAATAAAATCAATAAGTTAAAATAATTACAAAAAAAAATGTTGACTTCAAACAATATTTTGTACAACCTAACGTTTTCTAAAAAAATAAAGAAAATGTAAAAATTTTCTTAAATAGTTTTAAAAATTATCCCCAAATTTATTAAAACTTTACGGATGTAATTTCTTAGGTAAAATGAGTATTTAGTAACTTAATTTATATCTAAATGAAAAAAAGCACACTAGTAGTGTTGTTATTGATAGCAACACAAGTAACATTTGGGCAAAATCCCGACTTAAAAGTAGGTCAAAAAACCCCCGATTTGGTAATTACAGATTATATTCTGAATACCCCAAAAGACAAGAATTTTTCTAATAAGTTCAAAGTTGTCGAATTTTGGGCAACATGGTGTGGTCCTTGTTTGGGAGCCGTGCCCCATTTAAACGAACTTCAAAACAAATTTAAAGACACTAACAATTTAGTGTTTATTTCTATTTCCGACGAAGCACCAGAAAAGATAAATAAAACGCTAAGCAAAATTAAATTTGAGACCATAGTGGTATCCGATCAAACTAAAAAGACCCATGAAAATTTAATAATGAGGAAGGATAAAAGTTATTCTATACCTGCCACAATACTAATTGATGATCAAAATATTGTTAGATTTATTGGGCGTCCAGAAATGTTAACTTCAGAATTAATAGATAAATTCATTAATGGCCAACTTCAAGATTTTAATGAAGTTAAAAAGGAAATAACCGAAGTAAACCAAACCACAGAGCCTGAAAATAAAGACGTTTCTGCTAGAGACTTGCTTAAAATTTATACTAGTGAGCGAGTAAATAAATCTGTTTTCTTAGCAGAATCAAATCCTAATCACAAACGGGATGTTCCCACTCTTTGGGATTTTTCAAAATCCAAATTAATGGTTTTTAATTGGGATTTACAATCCATTTTTGCAGCCCTTAATGAAGTTCCAGATTATAAAATAATAGTTTCAAAGGACATTTCAAGTCTAAAATATGATTTTTTGTTTATAGATAAAAATCTACTTGAAAATAAAGCATTATTTGAAAAGGATATGAAATTGTTTTTAATGAATACATTAAAATTAAAAGAAGTGAATACCACTAGGATTTCCGATGTGTATTTGTTAAAAATAATGGATGCAAAAAAATTAAAAGAAAACGAAAATACGGATGTTAATTCGGGTCATTCTGGTAGTACAGATCAATATTTCAATTTTGATGGAACAGATTTAAAATATGTTTCAGAAGGTATTTGTAATAATTTCAACATTATAGTTATAGATGAGAGTAACTCCAATGCTAAATATAATTTTTTATTCAAAAAAGGTAGCCTTGAAGATTTGATTAAAGAATTAAATGCTTATGGCTTAACTTTAGAAAAAGCCCAAAGAAATATAGATTGTATTCAATATGAAAAATAGAGTTTAGTTATTATTTTTATTGTTGATCAGATTGGGGATGAAAACATTCAAACCCAATCTTTTTTATTTCAAAAAACTACAGAATCATCCTAAGAAAACTTTAAACACCTAAACCCTTAAACTTATTACTGTCTTTGAAGTATATAATCTGCAATAATTAGAATTTATTGTAAATTAAAACATTAAATAAATATAATTCTTGAAAAATAAGAGATAAAAATAGTTGAAAATAAATGAATAAATTTTGAACAATATTTTTGGGGGCCTGAGATTAAATAAATTCACTTTCAATATCCAAAAAAAATAGGATTGATTATTAATCAATCCTATTCTAAGATATTCCTTATAAATTTTTAATACCAGATTAAGTCTAATTTAATAGTTATCCCATTTTGGTTTTTAGTAATGGATGTTGGATATGCAGTCGAACCAGTTGTATAATCAGTCATTAAGAAACCTACATAACTCATGTCGTCATCTGGAGTTCCTATAATTCCTAAATCATAATCAAAGAGTTGGATGAATCTTGATTGTGATAGATTAGTAATTGCAAAAGGTGTTGTTATGTTCCATCCAAACGGTAACATAGAAGGTGTTACATCAATTTTTCTGGCAGCAGATGTAGCATTAAACAAAATAGCACTATTCTGGTCTTGTATTTGAAAATATACATCAGGACCAGTGCCATCTAAATCCCAACCAGAGGTTCCTCCTGGTTTTGTAAATGGAATATTTAATAGTGTAACTGTAGTTATTTTTACGTTTGTTAATGGTGCTCCTATATTTACTGTTTTTATCGTTGATGTTGTGCCTCCTGCACCTGTAACTGTTAGTTTAACAGTATAAACTCCACCTGCAGTATAAAGATGTTGAGGGTTTGCTAGTGTTGAAGAGCTATTATCTCCAAAGTCCCATAAATAATTTACTGCATTTGTTGTTGTACTAGTAAATGATACTGTTGATGGTGCAGGGTTATTGGCACCTAAATAACTAAAATCTACTGTTGGAGCAGGAGTAACTGCTGGCGCAGTAGGAGAATCTTTGGAGCATGAAACTAGAATAGTTAAAATCGCTACCATTAGTGAAGTAAATAATTTTTTTTTCATTTTTTTCATTTTAAATTTCCCTACTCTTTTTGCTTTTCGGGTTCCGCACGAGTTAAATATAATTGGTTTATTAATTTTTAATAATGTTTCCTTTTTTGTGAGTTTTATTTTACAAATATATAAAATTATAGCAAATATGCTATAATTAATTTTTTTCTTTTCTCAGTGCATTTCTTAACACTTTCAGAGTTTTACGCAAACATTTAGTCTAATTTAAGGCTTATTAATATGATAATTTCACTTATTTTAATTCTTTAAAATTATAGCATATACGCTATAACAAAATAATATTAATTATCTTCATTTTGGTAAATGAAAAGGAGTGATAATATACCAAGAACATTTACATTTGATGAGGAAGGATTGCAGTTGTTAGCGAAGCGACTAAAAGAAATCCGTGCAGAAAAAGGTATAAGTCAAGAAGAGTTAGCTTATCGTTCCGAATTAACACTTTCACAAATTGCAAGGATTGAAACCATAAAAACAAATCCTACAATTAGTACTTTATTCAAATTAATCAGAACTTTAGAGATTTCCCCAAGTGAGTTATTCAATTTTGAGATATCTAAAAAAAATAATGAATAAGAAACTTTGCCTTGTTATTTTATAAATTGATAGAATTTAATTCTAAAAAACTACAGAATCATCCTAAGAAAACTTTAAACACCTAAACCCTTAAACTTTTAAACTTCTTACTATCTTTGCAATTCATATTCAGTTTAAATAAATTATGGTTTCCCCAACAACAAACCATAAACAACAAACGATAAACAAAAAAATGAAACTAGATAGAAAAGAAATCCTAAAAGCATTAGAAACTATTACTATTGCTGGCGAAGGAAAGAATATGGTAGAAAGCGGTGCTGTGAAAAACGTAATCACTTTTGGTGATGAGGTGGTAGTTGATTTAGTACTTTCTACACCGGCTATGCACATTAAAAAAAGAGCCGAAGACGATATAAAAAAATTAATTCACGAACAATTTTCTGCAGATGCAGTAGTGAAAGTGAATATTAAAGTAGAAGCCAAAGAAAATCCAAACGAAATCAAAGGGAAATCCATTCCAGGAATTAGCAATGTTATTGCGGTTGCTTCTGGTAAAGGAGGTGTCGGAAAATCAACCATTACTGCAAATTTAGCCGTATCCTTGGCTAAAATGGGCTTCAAAGTTGGCGTTTTAGATGCCGATATTTACGGGCCAAGCATGCCAATCATGTTTGATGTGGAAAACGAAAAACCAATTTCTATAGAAGTCGATGGTAAATCTAAAATGAAACCTGTAGAAAGTTATGAAATAAAATTACTTTCCATAGGATTTTTCACTTCCCCAAGTCAAGCGGTAATTTGGAGAGGTCCAATGGCAGCCAAAGCTCTAAACCAAATGATTTTTGATGCCGATTGGGGAGACCTTGATTTTATGTTAATCGATTTACCTCCAGGAACTGGCGATATTCATTTATCTATTATGCAATCCATGCCAATCACGGGAGCGGTAATTGTAAGCACTCCACAGGCAGTGGCTTTGGCAGATGCGAGAAAAGGAATTTCCATGTTCTTGTCAGAAAACATCAATGTTCCAGTTTTAGGAATTATAGAAAACATGGCCTACTTCACACCAGAAGAGCTGCCAGAAAACAAATATTACATCTTCGGAAAAGAAGGGGCTAAAAATCTTGCAGAAGATTTACAAGTGCCTTTCTTAGGCGAAGTGCCTTTAGTACAAAGCATTCGCGAAGCAGGAGACTACGGTCGTCCAGCAGCATTGCAAACAGCTTCTCCATTAGAAAAAGTATTCGAAGAAATTGCAAGAAATGTAGTGCAAGAAACGGTAAACCGCAATGAAAATCTTGCACCAACCGAAGCAATAAAAATAACCACAATGGCAGGATGTTCTGCGGTAAAGAAATAGACCACTTAGACTACTAGAAGTCTAAAAATCTAAATAATCTAAATTATGACACACGAAGAGTTGACTTTAAATATCGAAAAAGCACTAGAGGAAATCCGACCTTTCTTGAATTCCGATGGTGGCGATATTAGTTTGATTTCGATAGTAGATGAAAAGCATGTAAAAGTGCGTTTTCAAGGGGCTTGCACCAGTTGTAGTGTTAACCAAATGACTTTAAAAGCAGGGGTAGAGACTACGATAAAAAAATATGCACCGCAAATAGAAACCGTAGAGAACATTGCTTAGTTACTAGGTATGATAAAAATCATACATTTAAAAATTTATATTTTAGAATTTCGCATTCTCAACTTCTAAACGTATAAACTCATAAACTTCTAAAATGATTGAAACCGATATACTTATTATAGGGGCTGGTCCAACCGGACTTTTCGCAGTATTTGAAGCAGGATTACTACAATTAAAATGCCATATTATCGATGCACTTCCGCAACCGGGAGGGCAATTGGCAGAGTTATATCCCAAAAAACCAATCTTTGATATTCCGGGTTACCCCGAAGTTTTAGCAGGGGATTTGGTAACCAATTTAATGGAACAAATTAAGCAATTTCAACCCGGTTTTACCTTGGCGGAAACTGCAGAAACCATTGACACTTTAGAAGACGGAACGTTCATCGTTACTACCAATAAAGGAACCAAACACCATGCTAAAGCAATTGCTATTGCAGGTGGTTTGGGAACGTTTGAACCTAGAAAACCGCAATTAGAAAACATTTCTTTTTATGAAGAAAAAGGAGTGGAGTATTTTGTAAAAGATCCCGAATTGTTTCGCAATAAACGAGTAGTAATTGCCGGAGGTGGAGATTCTGCTTTAGACTGGAGTGTTTTCCTTTCTAATGTTGCATCTGAAGTGACATTGGTACACCGAAGAAATGAATTTCGAGGTGCTTTAGATTCGGTGGAAAAAGTGCAAGAATTAAAAAAACTAGGAAAAATCAACTTGATTACTCCAGCAGAAGTGGTTGCTGTTCAAGGAACCAACCACATTGAAAGTATCGTTTTAGAAAATGAAGGTGTGCAACAAGTTTTAGAAACCGATTTTTTCATTCCACTTTTTGGGCTTACGCCAAAATTAGGAGCGATTGCCAATTGGGGACTAGAGATTGAAAAAAATGCCATCAAAGTAAATAACGCCTTAGATTATCAAACCAATATTCCCGGAATTTATGCCATCGGCGATGTCAATATTTATCCAGGTAAATTAAAATTAATTCTTTGTGGTTTTCACGAAGCAACTTTAATGTGTCAAAGTGTTTACCAAAGAATCAATCCGGGTAAAAGATACGTGCTTAAATACACTACCGTTTCCGGTGTGGATGGTTTTGATGGAACTAGAAAAGAAGCAGAAAAAGCAGTGGTAAAATCGATTGATTGATTTCGTACTTCCAAAATTGATTAAGAATATTCAAATGGTTGACGATAAAGTCAGCCATTTTTTGTTTTTGTTAATAACTAAAATTGACAATTCGCTCCTTAAAACGTACTTTTGATAAATCCCAAAAATTAAATTTCCAATCCAATTTTATGGAATTCTTTTTGATTTTTGACATTGACTTTTGACATTGACTTTTGCCATTGCTATTGATTTTTGACATTGATTTTTTACTATGTATTTAATATTCGACACCGAAACTACCGGACTTCCTAAAAAATGGGCAGCACCAATTTCCGACACCGACAACTGGCCGAGATGCGTCCAAATTGCATGGCAGTTGCACGACGAAATGGGAAATCTACTGGAGCATCAAGATTATTTGATACAACCAGAAGGTTATAATATTCCTTACGATGCCGAACGCATTCACGGAATTTCTACCGAATTAGCCCAACAACAAGGGGTTTCGTTAAGTGAAATGTTGGAAAAATTCAATCTTGCTTTGTCGAAAGCCAAGTTTATTGTGGGTCAAAATTTAGGTTTTGATGTCAATATTATGGGTTGCGAATTCTTCCGCATGGGTATCCAATCCCCAATGTCTTCCATGCCAATTTTGGATACTTGTACCGAAGTTACCGCATCCTTATTAAAACTTCCAGGTGGTCGTGGAGGAAAGTTTAAATTACCAACGCTTACCGAATTACATCAATACCTTTTCAACCAGACATTTGCAGAAGCGCACAACGCCACTGCCGATGTAGAGGCAACCACCCGTTGCTTTTTAGAATTAATTCGAACCGAAGTTTTCACCAAAACCGAACTCGAAGTAGAACAAGAGTTCTTCGAAGATTTTCAACTGAAAAACCCAAGGTCTATTCAATTAATAGGATTACAACATAGCAATCTTAAAGAAGCTTCCGATAAAATTCGGCAGCAATTTGGCGATAAAGGAAATGTGCCTCTTTCCAAAGAAACTCTTTCCGAAAATAAGCAAATCCTAATCGATACCGATTTTGTTCATTTGCATAATCACACCCAATTTTCAGTATTACAATCTACTGTTTCAGTGAAAGATTTAGTGGCTGCAGCGGTTCAAAATAAAATGCCAGCGGTTGCAATGACCGATATCGGGAATATGATGGGGGTTTTTCACTTTGTGCGCGATATTTTATACCACAATAAAAACGCAGAAACCAAAAACAAAGCCGCTATTGATGCTGGCGAAACACCAACTGAAACTATCATTAAGCCTATTGTGGGCTGTGAATTTTTCGTTTGCGACAACCACAAAGATAAAACTAGAAAAGACAACGGCTACCAAATAGTTTTGTTAGCCAAAAACAAAAATGGCTATCACAATTTAGCAAAAATGTCATCCATTGCATACACAAATGGATTTTATTATGTACCAAGAATTGACAGAGAAATCTTACAAAAATACAAAGAAGATATTATTGTACTTTCGGGAAGTTTGTATGGAGAAGTACCCAATAAAGTATTAAATCTTGGTGAAAATCAAGCCGAAGAAGCACTTCTTTGGTGGAAAGAACAATTTGGCTCCGATTTTTATATCGAGTTAACGCGCCACAATCAAGAAGATGAAAACCGTGTAAACTCTTCCTTAATTACATTAGCAAGAAAACATAATGTAAAAATGGTTGCTACCAACAATTCGTTTTACATCCATAAAAAAGACGCCAACGCTCACGATATTTTACTTTGTGTTCGCGATGGCGAAAAACAATCTACACCAATAGGTCGCGGTCGTGGCTACCGTTTTGGATTGCCAAATCAGGAATATTATTTCAAGTCGAGTGAAGAGATGAAAAAACTCTTTTCCGATTTGCCTGAAGCCATTTCTAACATCACTGAAATTGTAGATAAAATTGAAATCTTCAATTTGGCGCGGGAAGTTTTATTGCCAAAATTTGATATCCCCGAAGAATTCTTGATTGCTGAAGATGTTGCCGATGCAGGTAAAAGAGGAGAAAATAAATTCCTTCATTATTTAACTTTTGAAGGAGCCAAAAGAAGGTACAAAGAAATCACACCAGAAATCCAAGAGCGTATTGATTTTGAATTGTTAACCATTCAAAATTCAGGTTATCCAGGTTACTTTTTAATTGTACAAGATTTTATTGCTGAAGCTCGTAAAATGGGAGTTTCGGTAGGGCCTGGGCGGGGTTCTGCAGCAGGATCGGTAGTAGCCTATTGCCTCGGAATTACCAATATCGACCCACTTTTATACAACCTGCTTTTTGAGAGATTCTTAAATCCAGACAGGGTTTCCCTTCCCGATATTGATATTGATTTTGATGACGAAGGAAGAAGTAAAGTCATGGATTATGTGATCCAAAAATACGGTTCCAAGCAAGTAGCACAAATTATCACTTACGGAACCATGGCAGCCAAATCTTCGGTTCGGGATACCGCTCGTGTTTTGGATTTGCCATTATTTGAAGCCGATAAAATCGCAAAGTTAATTCCGTTGAATTTAAATTTGGCTAAGATTTTTTCCATGGACGATGTGGGACTTAAAAAAGCGCTCCGTCCAGAAGATTTTGATAAAGTTAAAGAATTAATTGCCCTTGGTAAGGCTTCCGATTTAGGAGGAGAAACCATCCAACAGGCGCAAATTCTAGAAGGAAATCTAAGAAATACTGGTATTCATGCTTGTGGGGTTATCATCACTCCAGATGATATTACCAATTTCGTTCCGGTGGCAACGGCCAAAGATTCCGATTTATATGTTACCCAATTTGATAACTCGGTAGTTGAAAGTGCCGGATTGTTAAAGATGGATTTCTTGGGTTTAAAGACCCTAACTTTGATTAAAGATACTGTAAAATTAGTAAAATATAGAACTGGCAAAGACATCAATCCCGATGAATTTCCTATTGATGATTTAAAAACCTACGAACTTTTCCAACGCGGCGAAACGGTAGGTATTTTCCAATACGAAAGTCCCGGAATGCAAAAATACATGAAGGAATTAAAGCCAACGGTTTTCCCCGATTTGATTGCCATGAATGCATTATATCGTCCAGGACCAATTGCTTATATTCCTAGTTTTATCAAACGAAAAAATGGCGAAGAAGAAATCGTTTACGATATCGATGCCTGCGAAGAATTACTAAAAGACACCTACGGAATTACCGTTTACCAAGAACAAGTAATGCTTTTATCGCAAAAATTGGCCGATTTCTCAAAGGGGGATGCCGACGTTTTGCGTAAAGCAATGGGAAAAAAACAACGGGACGTACTGGATAAAATGAAACCCAAATTTATTTCGCAAGCCGAAGCCAAAGGACATGCTGCCGATAAATTAGAAAAAATCTGGAAAGACTGGGAAGCCTTTGCAGAATACGCCTTTAATAAATCGCATTCTACTTGCTACGCTTGGATTGCGTATCAAACCGCTTACTTGAAAGCCAATTATCCAGCCGAATATATGGCTGCGGTTTTGTCTAATAACATGAACGACATTAAGCAAGTTTCCTTCTTTATGGAAGAATGCAAACGCATGGGATTAACGGTTCTTGGGCCCGATGTAAACGAGTCGTTTTATAAATTTACGGTAAATGATAGCTATGCCGTTCGTTTCGGAATAGGCGCTGTAAAAGGCGTTGGTGCCAATGCCGTAGATACCATTGTACAAAATAGAAAAGATGCTCCGTATAAATCTATTTTTGATTTGGCTAAAAAAATCGATTTACGTGCAGCGAACAAAAAAGCCTTTGAAAGTTTGGCGTATGCCGGTGGTTTCGATTGTTTTGACAACACCCACCGTGCACAATATTTTCACATAGAAGGCGAGGGAATTACCTTTTTAGAAAAAGCCATTCGCTATGGATCGAAATTTCAAGAAAATGAAAATTCCTCCCAAGTGAGTTTGTTTGGCGAAAGTAGCGATGTTCAAATTGCAGAACCAGTCGTGCCTCCTTGCGACGATTGGAGCACCATGGAAAAATTAGCCAAAGAAAAAGAAGTGGTTGGTATTTACATTTCAGGGCATCCGCTGGACGATTACCGATTTGAAATGAAATATTTCTGCAACGTTCGTTTGGCGAATTTAAAAAGTTTAGAGACTTTGGTTGGCAAAACCCTAACCTTTGGAGGTATTGTAACCAACGTGCAATACCGCACTGGTAAAAACGGAAAAGACTGGGCAATGTTCACACTAGAAGGGTATGACGAAAGCCATGATTTCAGAATTTTCAATGAAGAGTATTTAAAATTCCGTCATTTCTTGGTGAATAACCAGTTTATTTATTTCAAAATTCATGTAAAAGACGGCTGGGTAAATCGGGAAACCGGTAAAAAATCCGAACCACAAATTAATTTTCAAGATGCTAAACTATTGGCCGATGTGTTGCCAACATTTGCTAAAAAACTTTCCATTCAATTGAATATCCAAGATTTACATCCTAATTTAATTCAAAAATTAAACGAAGTTTTCAAAGCCAACAGTGGAGAAAACGCAGTAAATTTTGAAGTTATAGAAACCGAAATTATTTCTAAGCCAGTAGAAGTGGTTAAGCCCTTGGAGCCAGTTTTAATTTCAAATAATGAAGAAGAAATTGATATCGAAAATCTAGATATTTCGGAAGTGATGGAAGAAGAGTTAATTGAAAATGAGCCTGTTGCAACAGAACAAGTAAAAAGAATTACTACTCTAGAAATGGCAAGTAGGAAGCTAAAAGTCAAAATCTCCAAAGAACTATTAACCGAATTAGATTTAATACAAGTTAACTTTAAACTCAATTAATCGATTAAATCAATTAAAAAATAGCTAAAAGTAATACATGTTACATTTGGATGACTAAATAATTATCTACATTTGCAATTGGAAACAAGTTAAACTTAAACAAAAAAATATATGGCATTAGCAATAACAGATGCTACTTTTGATGAAGTAGTATTAAAATCAGACAAACCAGTAGTAGTAGATTTTTGGGCAGCTTGGTGTGGACCATGTAGAATGGTTGGACCAGTTATCGACGAAATTCATGGGGAATACGAAGGAAAAGCAGTTGTAGGAAAAGTTGACGTAGATGCAAATCAAGAATTTGCTGCAAAATACGGCGTTAGAAACATTCCTACCGTGTTGATTTTCCAAAACGGTGAAGTAGTAGGTCGTCAAGTAGGCGTTGCTCCTAAAAAGACGTACACTGATGCTATTGATGCATTGTTAGTGTAATTTATTAAATTCAAAGATATCAAGTCTGGCAACTGCCAGGCTTTTTTTATGCCTAATTTTTTTTGTAGCGAAACATTAGGCATTTTAGCAATGGCAATTCCTGCTTTCGCCTTTAGTCTCGTTCCGTACCTCCACGAGAGCTACCGGCTCAATCAGGGCTATGCTCCCAGCAAATGGTATGAAATTCCAATTTTCTAAAACACCCTACTATATATAGTACAATCTACTTCCTATCCTAACAGGTTTCCAAAACCTATTAGGTTTGAAAGATTATGAGTTCCAACAAAAGACATAACCTAATTAAAAACCAAATTTCCCAAAACCATCAATAAATAAAACCCCAACTATATTTTCTATCCATGTTCCCCTCTCCTTTGGAGAGGGGTTAGGGGAGAGGAGAGCTATGTTTTTCTAAAACCAAGCGAAGCTTCTAATACCAAGAAAACTATGAAACTATGTGGTTTTAAAAAAAAAATCACGTTTTCCCTCTCCTTTGGAGAGGGGTTAGGGGAGAGGAGAGCTATGTTTTTCTAAAACCAAGCGAAGCGTCTAAAGCCAATAAAACTATGAAACTATGTGGTTTAAAAAAAAAATCACGTTTTCCCTCTCCTTTGGAGAGGGGTTAGGGGAGAGGAGAGCTATATTTTTCTAAAACCAAGCGAAGCTTCTAAAACCAATAAAACTATGAAACTATGTGGTTTTAAAAAAAAAAATCACGTTTTCCCTCTCCTTTGGAGAGGGGTTAGGGGAGAGGAGAGCTATATTTTTCTATAACCAAGCGAAGCGTCTAAAGCCAATAAAACTATGAAACTATGTGGTTTTAAAAAAAAAATCACGTTTTCCCCCTCCTTTGGAGAGGGGTTAGGGGAGAGGAGAGCTATGTTTTTCTAAAACCAAGCGAAGCTTCTAAAACCGAGAAAACTATGGAACTATGTGGTTTTAAAAAAAAAATCACGTTTTCCCTCTCCTTTGGAGAGGGGTTAGGGGAGAGGAGAGCTATATTTTTCTAAAACCAAGCGAAGCTTCTAAAACCAAGAAAACTATGAAACTATGTGGTTTAAAAAAAAAATCACGTTTCCCACCCTCTTCAAAGGAGAGGGAAAGAGGATAGCTTCCTTCTAAAACCCCACCAAACAAAAAAACTTTGCTCAACAACCTTCACGAATTCAGCGCATTAAAAAATACTTTCAAAAAAGGTATTGAAAACCCTTGCGAGAGTGAAAAAGAATGGTACTTTTGCACCCGCATTAAGGCAGACGTTCTTTACAAACTGAGACTACAAAACTAAAAAAATCTAAAAAAAAGATTTGCGAGAAACAAATAAAGGT
>NZ_JBIKPS010000045.1:0-6141 GCF_044357305.1 Flavobacterium sp. | reverse complement strand
GCAGTTTATATCTGAGTTCTTTGCGACTTTGTATCTTAGCGAGAATATATTAAAAATTAAGTTGAGTCTAAAATTTCGTACTATTTGTAAGACTTAACAAAGCAAATAGTTAGTTTTATCGGACAACAATGGGGTTTTTATACGTTTCCTACTTTTATAACTACTGCAAAAGAAGTAATAATGTTATAAAAAAAGCTTAAAAAGAAATTTCTTCATGAACAAATTACAAAATATCCAAACTACCTTTTCCCTCTCGGATGACTTCTGGCTCGTTTCCCGACAAATCAATAATTGTGGATGGAATGTTATCGCCATAGCCACCATCAATAACCATATCGACTTTGTTTTGCCATTTTTCAAAAATCAATTCGGGATCGGTAGAATATTCAATAATTTCGTCCTCATCATGAATGGAAGTAGAAATAATAGGATTTCCTAATTCTTTAATGATAGCCCGAATTATGCTATTATCGGGAACCCGAATTCCGACTGTTTTTTTGTTTTTAAATACTTTCGGAAGATCATTATTTCCTGGAAGAATAAAGGTATAAGGTCCAGGCAAAGCCCTTTTAAGTAACTTAAATGTGGCAGTATCTATTTGTTTCACATAATCGGAAATATGACTTAGGTTATAACAAATAAAAGACAAGTTTGCTTTTTCTAACTTGATTCCTTTTAGTTTTGCAACTCGTTCTAGCGCTTTAGTGTTGGTAATATCACAACCCAAACCATAAACGGTATCGGTAGGATAAATAATTACACCACCATTTTTTAAGACCTCCACTACTTTTTTAATTGCAGCCTCGTTCGGATTGTCTTCGTATATTTTTAAGAATTGTGTCATTTTTTGTTTGTGGTTTTTTGTTTGTGGTTTGTTGTTTATTGTTTGTGGTTTGTGGTTTGTGGTTTGTGAAACCTACTTAAATTTTAAACCTTTTATTTCACAATTAATTAAATAATTCATCATTGCTCCTATTTTGTTTTTTTCTAATTCTAACATTTCATTTAACTGTAAATGCTGCTCTACCGAAATAAGTTTTTTATCAAAAGCTCTGTAACTTTGAGATTTTGACTCTCCACAAGAAGCTTTTGCAATGCTCAAAAAATGAATAAATTCTTTATTACCATTTCTTTCAAATCCTTCGGCTATATTATCCATTATTGAACCTGAACTTCTATCAATTTGATCTTTCAATGAAAAGTTAGTTTTTAATGCGGTGTTTTGTATTAAGTCTTCAATAAATTGACAAATTTCTCTAGCCTTTTGCCAAATTTCTAAATCTTCAAATTTTAATATTTTTGCCATAACTATAAACCATTAACAACAAACTATAAACAACAAACCATAAACTATAAACTATAAACAACAAACTATAAGCCATAAACAATAAACCACAAACAACAAACCACAAACCACAAACCTCTTTATCCAATAACATCCAACTTAGCAAATCGCAACAATAATTTCTTAATTCCTCCAACTTCAAATCGGATTTCGGCTTTTTTATCCGCACCAGCACCTTCTAAGTTGATTACTTCTCCTTTTCCGAAACGTTCGTGCATTACTATATTTCCTGCGGCTAATTTGTTATCAAATAAATTGGCTCCACCAGCATTGGCTCCATTGCTTGCTACTGGCTTCAGTTTTCTAATGGAGGAAGAAGAAATTGGTTCTTCTCCGTAGCGTTTTGGTGGCGTTCCTGTAACGGGTTTTGCCAAACGCAATTTCGATTTATCGACATCGCCAAAGATATCGATATCCATCATCGGTTTGTAGCGGTAGCCACCAGCATCACTCGGATTGATGTATTCTAAATATTCTCCTGTAATTTCTTCTATAAAACGAGAAGGCTCGCTATCGGTTAGTTTTCCCCAACGGTAACGCGATTGCGCATAGGTTAAATACGCCTGGTGTTCCGCTCTGGTTAAGGCAACATAAAACAACCGGCGTTCTTCTTCGAGTTCGCTTCGGGTATTCAAACTCATCGCACTCGGAAACAAATCTTCTTCCAAACCAACGATAAAGACATACGGAAATTCCAATCCTTTCGCCAAGTGAATGGTCATTAAAGCCACTCTATCGTCGTCGCCAGTATCTTTATCTAAATCGGTTGCTAGAGCAACATCTTCCATAAATTCCGATAAGGCACCACGGGCTCCATCAATCTCTTTTTGGCCTTCAATGAAATCTTTAATACCGCCCATTAACACCTCGATGTTTTCAATTCGGGCAATACCTTCGGGGGTTCCATCTTTTTTTAATTCTTGAGCTAATCCGGTTTTTTTAGTCACATGATCGGTTAAAAACCACGCGTCTTGATTTTGATTTATAACCTGAAAACTCTTAATCATCGTTACAAAATCTTGCAACTTGGCTTTGGTTCCCGAGTTTAATTTTAAATCAATTTTATCAATGTGTTCCATTACTTCAAATATGGAACGCTTGTAATGGTTGGCAGCAACGGTTAGTTTCTCAATGGTAGTATCTCCAATTCCTCGGGCTGGATAATTAATTACTCGAACTAATGCTTCTTCATCTTTAGGATTGATTACCAATCGCAAATAACAAATTACGTCTTTCACTTCTTTTCGTTGGTAAAAAGACAAGCCACCATAAATTCGATACGGAATATCGCGCTTGCGTAAGGCATCTTCCATAGCACGAGATTGTGCATTGGTACGGTACAAAATAGCGAATTGCCCATTGAGCATTTGGTTGCGCATTTTTTGTTCGAATATTTCTCCGGCCACAAATCGGCCTTCTTCGCCATCGGTTACACTGCGGTGGACTTTAATTTTGGCACCAAATTCGTTAGCAGTCCAAACGACTTTATCCAACTTGGTTTTATTTTTATCGATAATCGAATTGGCCGCTTCAACAATGTTCTTGCTCGAACGGTAGTTTTGCTCCAATCGATAAGTTTTTACGTTATCGTAGTCTTTTTGAAAATTCAAAATATTATTAATGTTGGCCCCTCGAAAGGCATAGATACTTTGCGCATCATCCCCAACGACACAGATATTCTGAAAACGATCGGACAAAGCACGCACAATTAAATATTGGGAATGGTTGGTATCTTGGTACTCATCTACCATGATGTAGCGGAAACGGTCCTGGTATTTGGCTAAAACATCTGGGAACCGGTTCAACAATTCGTTGGTTTTTAATAACAAATCATCAAAATCCATAGCGCCCGATTTGAAACAACGATCCACATAATTGGCGTAAATTTCGCCTAGACGAGGTTTTTTAGACATCGCATCTTGCTCTTGCAATTCGGGATTATTGAGGTAGGCTTTTACAGTAATCAAGGAGTTTTTATAGGAGGATATTCGGCTTAATACTTGTTTGGGTTTGTACACGTCTCTGTCAAGCTGCATTTCTTTGATAATTCCAGATATACAACGAACAGAATCTTGGGTGTCGTAAATGGTGAAATTAGAAGGGAAACCCAATTTATCGGCTTCACTTCGAAGTATTCTAGCAAAAACGGAGTGAAAGGTTCCCATCCAAAGGTTTTTGGCCTCATTAGTTCCCACAATATCGGAAATACGTTTTTTCATTTCCCGAGCTGCCTTGTTGGTAAAGGTTAGTGCTAAAATATTAAACGCATCTACTCCCAAACTCATCAAATAGGCAATACGAATTGTAAGCACACGTGTTTTACCCGAGCCTGCACCAGCAATGATAATCATTGGGCCGTCTTTTTGTAAAACCGGTTCTTGTTGCGCTTCGTTCAGCTGGCTAATATATCTGTGCATCCTAACTATTTTGAAACTTCAAATTTAAGGCTACTATAGTTTAATTACAATATATTTTTAAGGTTTATTGTTTAGTATTTGTCAACAATTTTAAATTAGTTTCTATTCCTTTATAACTAATTAACGTTCCTTTGTAACTAGTTAACGTTGCTTTATAACTAGTTAACGTTGCTTTATAACTAGTTAACGTTCCTTTATAACTAGTTAACGTTGCTTTATAACTAGTTAACGTTCCTTTATAACTAGTTAACGTTGCTTTATAACTAGTTAACGTTGCTTTATAACTAGTTAACGTTCCTTTATAACTAGTTAACGTTGCTTTATAACTAGTTAACGTGATAAAGGAACTAGTTCACGTTGCTTTATAACTAGTTAACGTGATAAAGGAACTAGTTAACGTTCCTTTGCAACTAGTTAACGTTCCTTTGCAACTAGTTCACGTTATAAAGGAAGTAGTTCCCATTCCTTTGCAACTAGTTTACGTGATAAAGGAACTAGTTCACGTTATAAAGGAGATGACAGTGTCCTAAAGTTTAAACAATCTAATGACTACTCTCTTAAATCGCCTACTTGGGGCGGATTCTTTTACCACAAAAGGCACAAAGGATTGTGTCCTAAAGTTTAAACAATCTAATGACTACTCTCTTAAATCGCCTACTTCAACTACAAAGTTGTTTTAAAAAAGCATAATGCAGGACGATGAATACCAATAAAAAAGCCTCCTCAATTTCTTGAGGAGGCTTTGAATTATTTAGAATTCATGATAGCTTATCTCTTAATCACCCTTACGGTTTTAAGATTATCGCCTTGGCTTACCATCACGTTGTACACGCCAGAAGGATAGTTTGCTCCAATTTCAAATGCTTCTACTTGAGTAGCATCTAGTATTTGGTTGTCCACTAGTTTTCCTAACATATCGTATACTTTCACTTGTAAAGCTTCTTCACTACTAGTTTTAATATCTAGTTTAAAGTTCTCTGCAAATGGATTTGGATACGCTGTAGCATGGAATGCTATTTCTGTTGGCATAGCAGCTTTCACACTTCCACAATTTTTATAGTATAATGTGAAGGTTTTAGAATATACTACCGCTCCACAAGAATTAGTGAACTTCGCTCTGTAGTAATTTACTCCAACTGCTGGGTTAACTACTGTATAAGAAGCTACTGTTGCATCTGCAATGTCATTAAAATTTGTTGTGGATGACGTTGTAGATTGCTGCCATTGGATTGCACCAATAGATCCCGTACCAATGGTTAAAGTTTTTGTAACACTTGGACAAATAGCTAACGCTGCTGTAGCACCTGATGGTGTTGTTACATTGGCTGTAATTGTTTTAGCCAATGGTGCACTGTACACCATAACCGGAACTATTTCGCTAGTTTCTGAGAAACAAGTACCTATTGTAACTTGTGCTTTATAAGCAGTAGAAACGGTAAGGTTTGCTGTTACTAATGTTGCAGTAGAACCTGTAACTGCTGACCAAGTAGGAGATGCAGTTGTCCAATTGGTAGATTTAAACCATTTAATACTACCAAAGGAACCTGTTAAGGTTAAGGTACTTCCTGTTCCAGTACATACTGTTGCATTTGCAGCAGTTAGAGTTCCAGCAGTTGCACCGGTTGCAATTGTATATTTAACCGCATTAGAATAAACTTCTGAACAAGGGCTGCTGGTTATTTTAGCTCTATAATACGTATCTGCCACAATGCTATTTGGAGTAAAGTTAGCGTTTAACGAAGTTGCACTAAATACTCCATCCGAAACTAGAACATCTGTAAAGCTAGTTCCATCAGCAGAGGACTGCCATTTAACAGTTCCGATATGTCCTGCTACTTTTACTGTTCCAGTAGAACCCGAACAAATTAATGCTCCACCAGTTACTGTTCCAGCAACCGATAATGGTTTTACTAGAATAGTCTTAACTGCACTTCTAGATTGGTTACAGTTTCCACTGGTTACTACACTTCTAACATAAAACTTAGAAAAAGAAGCATACGCAGCGGTATTCAAAGTAAAAGTCAGTTGGTTGGCACCACCACTTACAGTTTCAAATCCTGCTGTAGTAGAAACGGTAGAAACCTCCCATTGCATAGAAGAACCTGTATAAGCCGTAGAGCTTAAAGTTACATCTGCTCCTGCACAAATCGAAGCAACACTAGTAATAACTCCTGCAAGGGCATTAGGTAGAACTGTAATTTTAACCGGCTCGCTATAAGTCATACAAGCACCATTGGTAACTCGAGCTCTATACCATGTATCTGTTGCTATAGCATTAGATGTAAAAGTAGCTCCTGAGAAATTATTATTATAAATCCAAGTTGCTGGAGCATTAGTAGCATTTACATAATTAGTAGATACTTGCCATAAAACAGTAGC
>NZ_JBIKPS010000018.1:0-62279 GCF_044357305.1 Flavobacterium sp. | reverse complement strand
TTCTGTTCATTGGAACATCTTTTAAAAGCCAAAGAATTATTTTCACGCAAATAACTATAGAAAGAAAGAATGTTAGTATTTTGGTTGTCATATTTAAGGTTTAGTGCTCACAGAAATTGTTGCTAACTACTAGATATAAGAATGTATATGTAACTTTTTTAAATCATTCCTATTTCTAAAACAATACTACAACTAATAAAATCTTTATGCAAATTTCATTTGTTTTTATTTACTTGATTTACCAATTTATCCAACGGACTCTCTATTTTATCAACTACACTACTAGTTAAATGGGTGTAAATAGTAGTGGTTTTAATGTTGGAATGTCCTAAAATTTTTTGAATGTATCGAATATCGGTACCATTTTCTAATAAATGGGTTGCAAAACTGTGCCGTAAAGTGTGTATAGTGGCTTTTTTTTCTAATCCTGCTTTTTTTATCGCCATACGCATTACCTCTTGTGCACTTCGAGCAGTGTAGGGTTCTCCTGCAAATTGCCCTTCAAATACATAGTGTTTACCGTTATACAATTGCCGGTAATGCTCTAACGATTTTACTATCGAATAAGGCAACATAACCATTCTATCTTTCATGCCTTTGCCATTTTTTACATGTATTTTATGTTCGGCAATCAAAATGTCACTCCATTTTAAGTTTACAATCTCGCTCACCCGCAATCCTGCACCATACCCTATCAATAATAGTAACTTATGTTTTGGGTTATTAACTACTTTAAATATTGACAAACATTCGTCCATGGTTAAAACAGTGGGAAGTTTCTTTTCTTTTTTTGGTCTAGGCAACAAAATTTCAAATTCACTTTTACAAACTACTTTATGGTAATAAAACTGCACGGCATTTACCATTGAGTGTCCCGTTGTTGCCGAAAGTCCTTTAGACATCAATGAGGCTAATAAAGTTACAATTTCGGGCTGTGTAATTTCTTCCGGATTTTTAAAGTTAAAATACCTTAAAAACTGAATAAAAGTGCCACAATAATTGCGAAGGGTTGACGGACTATAATTGACAGCCAAAAGCGCATTGATCATTTTTTCAAGATAAATCTTACCATTTTCGGGCACTTGAGCATAAATACTTTGCTTTGTTCTGGCTAAATCGAGCTGTTTTTTGTTAGGCATATTTCGAGCATTCAAATAACCTTTAGGCAAGTGATTTACAATTAAAATGCGATGTGGTTCCATTTGTAATTGGAGACTTTCTAGCATAATTGGTGTTGCTGGTAGCAAATAACAATTTTTAACCGTACTGTATTTGGACATTGAAAAACGTTTCATTTTTTCGTGAACTGTAGCTAATTTTGGCACATAAATTTCCATCCAGGCAACGTCTTCTGAATGTTGCATTAGGCTGATTTTGCCTCCTTTTATTTCGCTTTCTTTAGTATAAAAATCGGTGCCAAAAAAAGGATTTGTTTGCAAAATAGTTTCTACAATTTCTTTTGTATTTGGATGCCTATAAACCATATAACTTTTATAGTTTTTGTTCCAATAAACGCCTTTAGTTGCCAATAATTGCTTGCTTATTTCTTGATGAAAGTGCATTTTAAAGATCCAATATTTTCCGATGGGAGGAAACAATTGCAATTTTAGTTTTTTGGCAAACGGAATTTCTTCTGTTTTATGTTCAGGATTATTCTTTTGTAACGAATCTAACTGAATTTCGCTCTGGGCTATGGATGAAAGGTCACGACTTATAGAGTCGGTCATCGGTGGAATTGCTTTTTGGTTTTCTTTCTTAGGATTTTCTATTTCAATTTCATCAAAATTTTCTTTTAATAATTGATAATTGGCTGCAGTATAGTCAATATACCAACAATTATGGGTTTTGCTATAATTGGCTCCCATTTTTTTAATACACTGCTTTATTTGATTATTATAATCAAATACTAGTGCAATTCTAAAGTTGCCTCGATGGTTTATTTTTTTTATTCTAATTTTCACTAGTCATCAATTAATGAATATTGTATCCTAAATATAATAATAAAAAATGATAATGGCAAATGCAATGGCAATTTCAATGGCAAATGCAATGGCAATTTCAATGGCAATGTCAATGGCAATAGTAAAAACAAACAAGGGAAACGGAAATTCAAATGATGAAGGCAATTTTACAGTCGTTATTGAAAATTAGATTTCACAAAAGACATAACCTACTTAGCCCTGACAGAAGTGGAAATCCTGGCATTGCGTTATTCGACTTGTCTTATTTTATTGTGTTGTTCCTAGCAATTCCCGCTCTGCAAAGTGTTCCTTAGAACTAAGATGCTCTGCGATGGTCTCCCGACCTCGCAGAAAAGCGGGTCATTCATAAACGGAACATTCAAATATATTAAAAATTTCCCTTAGCTGAGGATTTAATTGATCCGAAGTCAGGAGACTTCGGATAGCGGGGAGTCAGGAGACTTCGGATAGCGGGAGACTTCGTATAGCGGGGATACTTTGGATAGCGGGGGTTTTGTCTATATCCGAGCAATCGGGTTAATCATTAATTTCCAAAAGCCACATTTCACCAAAATATTCTATGAAGTTGTCGCCAACACCTTTTCCATTTGTTCTACTTGAAATTGCTTTAACAGTAGAGCCTGAATAAATTTTAATATTTTCATCTCTAGCTCTTGACGGATTAATATTGTTTAAATTAGAAAATCTTCTATTACCAATTTCATGCGTTCTATTGTCAATAAACAGATCTGGTACTGAACCAACAACATGACCGCTTTCAAATGTAAAATCTTCATTAATGTAAATCAAGATCCACTTTTTTCCATTTGGTACTTTTAACGATTTCGAAGCATATCTATAACCGCTATAACTCATATCTCGTGTGTAGTTTGTTTTATTTTCTTTGCCCCAATTTATTTTTATTATTTTTTCACCGGTTTTTAAAGTTTGACCTTTAAAATATCCCGGTTGTTCAGGGTTGTTCGAGTCTAAATCGTTTGTTCCGTTTAATAAAGCTATGTTACTTTTTTCAATTTCTGTAAGATAGGATGTTACATCATCATATTGTGGTTTATACCAGGTTTGACTTTCAAAATATGCTTTCATTTCTGCGGTTTTAAAAATGTAACCATATCTCGCGAAAATTTCATTTTTCATAAGTTTGAGTTCATATTTATCAATGTTTACGATATCATTTTTAGATAAAATTCTTTCGGATGCAATTTGGTATTTTCCTGATAATGAATTTCGGTTGTTCATACTTACTGCTTCTTCATCGGAATAGTACTCTATTTTACGTTCAATAACATATGTATCATCATAGAACTTTTTAATTTCTTTTATCCAATTCCCAAAATTATCATATTCATAATTTGTAATGTAACCATTTTCGTCATCAACAATTTCAATCAAATTGTTTTTTGTATCATATTTATAATTTATTTCTTTTGAGTTCCCACGATCTGTATAAGTCTCATTAATTTTATCTCCGTTGTTATTATATTTGTAAATTCTATTTGTAGAATGTTTATCGCCATTCATTGTCAACTTTTTTAAAGAAACATCTCCTTTACTATTGTATTCATAATTTTCAGTGTATCCATTTGATTTCTGTTCAATCAGATTGTTTTTTTCGTCATATTTATAAATTGTTGTGTATGGACTTCCATTATTTACTAATTGAGATTCTTCAATTATATTTTCTGTATCATCATATTTATAAATTGTTGTATTGGCAATAACGTCATCATATAAAATAACTTTTTCAATCAAGTTACCATCACTATTATAATTATATTTAATATTGCTTGATTTATAAGAAGTCGTACCAGATAATATTGTTGTGTTTTCTTCAGTTTTATTATTATTACTATCTCTTTTAATTTCTGTTTTTGAATTAGAAAATTCGCCGTCATCTCCACCAATATTGCCTAAATCTTCTTTATAAATTTCAAATCCTTCAATATTATATAAAGTTTTAGTGTTATTTCTTTTTTCTATAATTTCGTTTGAATAGTTTGAGGTTAACGAAGTACTTACTGATTTAACTTTGCCTTTAAGTCCTGCAATTTTTAAATCGTTTGGAGTTTCTTTTTTATTACAGGATGTTACTATTAATGTAATTAATAACAATCCAATTAATGATAAATGTTTATGGTTCATTTATGTTTTCTGTTTTAAATTTGACTTAAATTATCGAATTTCTCTTGTTACATGCCGTAGCCTTGCCCATAACTTGTATATATGCGCTACAAAGTAGCGTGTATACGCCTTAATTTGGTTCTATATGCGCTACTTTGTAACGCTTTATTCATTCAAATATATAAATTATTTTAATTGTATAAAAAGATGCCGCTATTATTTAATTATTGTTTCTTTTGAAATAATATTAAATGATGCAATTCCTCCTGCGTCGGAATGACAAGTTTGTGATTAGTTTCTTTTGAAATTCTAATTTCACAAAAGACATAACCTACTTAGCCCTGACAGAAGTGGAAATCCTGGCATTGCGTTATTCGACTTGTCTTATTTTATTGTGTTGTTCCTAGCAATGCCAGATTGGAACGGATGGCAGGAATGACATTTACTAAAATGCGCAAGCCATTCGCTCCTGAATAAAAGAAAATTAGTTGTGTTTTTATTGAATTGCTTCTGCTACAATAAACCCGCTGGTCCAAGCATTTTGGAAATTGAATCCGCCAGTGATGGCATCAATGTTTACAATTTCGCCAGCAAAATAAAGGTTTGGATGGAGTTTGCTTTCCATAGTTTTGAAGTTGATTTCTTTTAGGTCGATACCGCCCGCGGTTACAAATTCTTCTTTAAAGGTGCTTTTGCCATTTACTTGAAATTCGCCTTGGGTTAATTGCAAGGCAAGATTTTGCAGTTGTTTTTTAGTTAAATCGGCCCATTTGGTATCTTCTGAAATTGTAGCGGCAAGAACTAAATTTTCCCAAAGACGGTTTGGAAACTCAAAGGGGGATTTTTTGGAAACCACTTTTTTAGAATGTTCTAGTTTGAGTTCTTTTAGTTTTTCTTCGGCTTCTTCAAGGGTAACCTCATTCAGCCAATTGACTTGAATGGCGAATTGGTAGTTTTTATCGGCTAATTCTCGTGCTCCCCATGCGGATAGACGCAATATTCCGGGTCCCGACATTCCCCAATGGGTTATTAATAGCGGTCCGGAGGCTTCAAGTTTGGAGTTTTTTACCTTTACGGATGCCATTGCCGAAACGCCCATTAAATCTTTCGTTCTCTTGTCTCCGATGTTAAAAGTGAATAAAGAAGGAACAGGAGGGATGATGGTATGCCCAATATTGGCAAGCATTTCCCAAATTTTTGGGTTGCTTCCGGTGGTTAGGATTAAATTTTGACAGGAATAGTTTTCGGTTGTGGTTTGTACTTTCCAATATTCGGGCGCTTTAAAGATAGATTGTACGCTTTGCCCAGTTAGGATGTCGATGCCGAGTTTTTGGGTTGCTGTTAAGAAGCAATCTACTATGGTTTGGGAGGAATTGGAAACGGGAAACATTCTGCCGTCGTCTTCAATCTTTAGTTCTATGCCATGTTTTTCAAACCATTCGATGGTGTCTCCGGAGCAAAATTGGTGGAACGGACCCCGAAGTTCTTTTTCGCCACGAGGATAAAATTTTACTAAATCGTTGGGCACAAAACAGGCATGGGTAACGTTGCATCGGCCACCGCCTGAAATTTTAACTTTAGTCAAAACTTCTTTCCCACGTTCTAAAATGGCAACTTTTAGTTTTGGATTTTTTTCTACAAGGTTAATTGCTGTAAAAAATCCTGCTGCACCACCTCCAACAATAATTATATCGTATTTTGAATTCATTTTTTATTTTTAAATCATTAAAGAAATTAGGAAAATAAGCAATGTATTACCTTGCGGACTTTGCGAAAAACTTTGCGTCTTTGCGGTTAAATCCGATCAGGAAAATCAGAAATTATCCCATCAACGTTTAATGATTTTACAAATATAAGGTCTTCTGGAGTATTTACCGTCCAAGTGTAGATTTTAAATCCGTTGGAATGTAAGAGGGTTACATTTTCGGCATTCAATAATTTAAAATACGGATTTATGGAATGTGCTTTTATTTGGATAGCAAAAGCAAGGGCTTTTTCAATAGCTGCTTCGGTTAATACTCCGGTGGATATTTCTATTTTATTGGAATGACAATACTGCGAAACTTCTTCTAAGGCTTCCCAAATAAAACTCGAAATCTGAAATCGATTGTATTTCCAATCCTGCTCTTTTACCGATTTTTCAATTAGTTGGAGGACTTTTGGAGTGGCACTTAACTCTTTTATTTCAATATTGATTATAGCTCTTTTATCCACAAATTGAATTACTTCTTCTAAAGTTGGAATTCCTAATTGTTTTAATTCGGATGCCGAATAATCGGATACAAAACCAGTTTTAGTAGTAGTTCGGTTAATGGTTGTATCATGAATAACCATAATTTCTCCATCGGAACTGTTGTGTACATCCAATTCTATAGCATCTACTTTTAGTTCTATTGCTTTAGCAAAAGAGGCTAAAGTGTTTTCTGGTTTATAGCCTTTGGCTCCGCGATGTCCAATTTTCAACATTTTTTTAATAAGGCATTGGTTCTACGAATAGATTCTTGGTCTTTATAGTCTAGCCATGCTTGCCCTCTGCGTTTGCGCATCCAATTGTCGTAATGACGGATGATGGCAACATTGGCAAATCCTTTCATTAAATTGCTTGGTCTTCCTGCTAAAGAGCGCAAACTTAACGAAAATCCTGGAGTTAAATATTTCATATAGTGCCACCAACCTTCGGGCATGTACAGCATTTCGCCATGGTTGAGATGGGTGATGTAGGGATTAATCTGTTTTAAAGCAGGAAATTTCTCGAAATCGGGATGGTCAAAGTCAATATCTTCATTACAAAGCCAAGAATAGGGGAGGCGGTACATGTATTTGGTTTCTTTTGGATCTACCAACACACATTGTTTTTTGCCGTCAAAATGAATGTGAAATATATTTGGAAAATCAATATCGTAGTGCATAAATACTTTGGCATCTTGGCCTCCAAAGAACAATAAGGGTAAACTTTTTAAAAGATGAATTCCCAAATTTGGCCATTTCATATCGGCTTTCATTGTTGGCACGTCTTTCATTAAATTGTAAAGAAAAATGCGTAAGTCGGTTGGTCCTTTTTCAAGAATATCAATGTATTCGGACATAGTCATTGTGAAATCGGGTTCGTTTACTTTTTTGGTATAATCGGTTTTTCGGCTATCGTATAACGGAACCATTTTGTCCCCGGCCACTTCTCTTAAAAAGTTAAAATCCCATTTAGTAAAAGCAGGCCAATCTTCAATTTGATTGGTTATAACCACGGGTTTTTGTAGTTTGTAATAATTCTTTATAAACTCTTCCTTGGTGAGTTTTTCAACTCTTTCTATTTCAATGTAATTGAATGGCATAAATGAATGTTGAATTAGATTATTGCTATTACATATTCAACTAAAGATACAATTTAAAATTGGATTTAATGAAATTATTTAACATTATTATAACCAAAAAATTGCCCTTGTGAGGCAATTTAGATAGGTATTTGTTTAAGATTTCATTGTTGTCCGAAAACTAATGGTTCACTTTTTTAAGCCATATAAATAGTGAAGCAACTTAATTCTCGCAAAGACGCAGAGTCGCAAAGGATTTAATTATAAACTGCGCCTTCGTGCTTTTGCGATATAAAATTTATAAATATTACAATTGAAAAAAATATTTAGATTTATAATTTTTCAAGAAGTAGAATAGAAAAGTTAGTGTTTAAAGAAACTTTTCCGTCTTTGACTACTGAAGTTTTTCCAGAATACGCCTCTTTAACTTTGGTTCCGTTTTTGAAAATAGTCCCAACCGAAATTTCTTTTTGACCGTTAGGTAAATCCAAACCAATAACCACTGCATCGTTAAGCTTCTCTTTAACAAATGTTCTACTGAACACATAAGGAGTGCTTGAAATTTGTGAGTGAACTCCAGCACCAATTGCAAGGTGGTTTTTTCTAAAGTTGCTTAGTTTTTGCCAATGCAATTCTATTTCGGCAGTTTTAGGATTGGTTTTAATGTCTTCCCAATTCATAAACGAACGTAAGGTTGCATCGCCTTGAGTTCCTGAAATATCTAAGGAACGAGCACTTTCATCTCCGTAGTAGGTTTGTGAAATTCCTGGAGCCAATAATAATTTGGTAGCACTTTCTAATGTTTTTTCCCGTTTTTTATCAAACGGATTGCTGTCATCGTGAGAGGAAACATAATTCATTACGGCAGTACCTTTTAAATCGGAATTCAAAATAGTAGAATATTTAGAAAACAATTCTTCATACCCCATTTTGGCTTCGTATGGAAAAGCAAAATTGATTAAACTTGTGAATCCATTTTCAAAATAGTTGACTTTTTTATCTCCGAAATCATATAATTTTTTTCCTCCAATGTTATAACCATAAACTTCGCCTACCATAAAAAACGGATTGGTATCTAAAACTTTTTTAGGGTTCTTAGTTTTAAATTCGGCGAAAGCCAGATCACATACTTTACGGAAATCGGCCCAAACATCTTCTTTAGTATGCTTTGCAGTATCTACGCGATAGCCATCTATACCATAGTTAGTGATATAATCGGATAGCCATTTCATGATATAATATTTCGGCGCACGAGGATAACCCGTTTGCTTGAAAAACGCATCTAATTCGGCAACTTCCTTATCGTAACGACCTTCTTTTCTCCATTTTTCAACCAAGAATGGAGGCAGGGCAACGTTGTCATTACTTTCGGTTTTAACATCAGGAAGATTTTCCACCAAAGTACAATTGATATACGTGTCATACGATTGGTAGGTGCATTTTGGGGAAGTCCGAACCCAGTCACTTGGATAAACTGAATCTTCTGCAGTAACTGGACCGGTATGATTGATTACGGCATCCAACATAATTCGGATTCCTTTGGCGTGTGCTTTTTCAACCAATTCTGCTAAATCTTTTTTAGTGCCATAACTTGGGTCTAACGAACTCCAGTCTCTAGTCCAATAGCCATGAAAGCCATAAGAAAATCCGGTTCCTTCGTCTACGCCATCGTGAATTTGTTCTACTATTGGAGTCATCCAAATTACAGTAGTTCCTAATTTATCAAAATAACCTTCGTCTAATTTTTGAATCACCCCACGAATATCGCCACCTTCAAAACCGCGAAGTTTTCCGGTTTCTTTAGTTCTGTTATAGGTATGGTCGTTGGTTTTATCGCCATTATTAAAACGATCCGTTAATAGAAAATATACGTTAGCATTCTCCCACAAAAAAGGAGTTTTAGTAGTGATGGTTTTCTTTTTTTGTGCAAAAGAATTTCCACAAATTAGCAAAGCCAATAAAGCGAAGGTTGTTATTTTTTTAATCATGATTTAATATTCTATTTTTATTTCTGGATTGGTTCCGTTTTCCCATGGAACTGAAATTTCCAAGGGATTAGTAAATGTTTTGTAAACCCGTTCTTGCCCATTTACAAAAATTCTTTTGGCATGGATATTATGGATTACTAAGTTTACATTTTTTGCTTTTGAAGTATATTTCTTTCCAACTTCAGTATAAAAATTAATTTTTAAGACGTTGTTTGCAATGTGGCTGTTGAAAGTAAGTAATTCGTATTCTCCTTTTTCATAAGCATTTGGAGTGGTCCCATCATCGTTGTATAATTCACCAGACGAAGAAGACATTGTTGCATCAAAATAATAATGCAAATCGAAAGCATCTAAAGAATATTCACTAGTATTTAGAATGGTTTTAATCTTAGGGATAAAACTTCCACCGTTCACAAAAACTGGAATATGGTCTTCCGTAACCGCAACTTTTTCTGTGGTATTGGATTTGTATTCTTTATCGGAATAAAAATCGAACCAATTACCACTTGTGTTAGGAAATTGCACTTCGGTTTCTGTTACGTTAGCACTAGTTATTGGTTTTACTAAAAAACTATTTCCCCAATAATATTGATCTGATTTAATATCGTTTTGCAACGTATTGGATTCGTTTTTTATATAAAATGGTCGCATTAATGCCTTTCCTGTTTGGTTGTTTTCAAAAGCTAAAGTATAATTGTATGGCAATAATTGGTAACGCAATTCTACTAGTTTCTTGGCTTTTTCTTTGGTAACAATGTCTTTATATGCCACCTCCGAAGCAACATCCTCTTGCGCATGTGGACGAAATATTGGCGTAAATACACCATATTGTAGCCAACGCAAATACAATTCGTTATCAAAATAATCGCCAGCAAATCCACCTAAATCGGAGTGCATATAGGCCATTCCTTGCATTCCCATTTGAACCGCAATTCCTACCTGACTTTGCAATCCGCCCCAACTTCTGCTTACATCGCCACTCCACGGAATCATTCCAAAGCGTTGGCTTCCGGAATATCCTGCACGCATTAAGATGAATGGGCGAGTAGTAGGGAAATCTTTTTTATAGCCATCGGCAATTAATTTTGCCCAATTGTGTCCGTAAATATTGTGCACTTCATCGGCTTTTCCACCAGCGGTAATTGCTGTGGTAGGAAAAACTTCTGGCTCCCCTAAATCGCCCCAAAGGCCACCAACACCTTGGTTTATTAATCGTTTGTAAACATTCCAAAACCATTGTTTTCCTTCGGGTTTGAAGACGTCTACAATTCCGGTATTTCCAAAATAGAAATCCCAAGTTGCAGGAGTTCCATCGGCATTAGTTGCTACTACTTTTTTATTCACGGTTTCTTGCCATTTGGAAGAAGACGTTAAAATAAAAGGTTCGGTTATTAGAATAGTTTTGATATTTTTTTTATTCAAATCGGCTATCATTTTATCTGGATTTGGGAAGTTGTCTTTATCCCAATCCAAATTTCCCATGGTGCCTTTGATGCCTTTTCCAAACCAATATAAATCTAAAATTATAGCATCTACTGGGATTTTATTTTCTTCAAATTTTCGAATCGTTTTTTCTACTTCTTCTTGCGAATGGTAGCCAAATCGAGAAGAAAAATTTCCGAATGCCCATCTTGGAGGCAATGGTTGTCTTCCGGTTAGTTCGGTATAATTAGTTGCCAAATCGCCTACAATTACTTGGTAAGTTTTTCTGCCCGAAATAGTTTCGTAAGTCAAGGTATTGTCTTTTTTTGAATCTAAATCCAAATAACCAATAGAAGGATTATCAAAATGAATAGCATATTTATTGGACGAAATTACTACTGGAATACAAAAATTCATCAATTCGGCATGGGTTTCGTAGCCATAACTAGCACGATTGTACAATTGCAATCTGTTGCCACGGCGGTTCATTGTTTCGAATGCTCTTGCGCCACCACCATACAATTTTTCATCGGGAGTGATGTTGAAATCGATAGTTTCTAATCCGTCTTTTTTCACATAACCATTTTTCTCCGAAAGGATTTCACTATCGGTATATAAATAGGTGATTTTAAAAGGAGATTTGGTTATTCTTACGTTGATGTTTTCGCTTGATAAAACAATCCAATTGGGTGAATTGGCACATTTACTTTTATGTAATTTTTTTATTTCAGATGCTACAACGGCATGTGAAATTGGATTGAAGGTTTCTCCATTAGGAATAAAAGAAGTTTCTACAATGTTATCCGATAAGGGTTTTATTTGATAGGAACCATCGTTGGTTTTGATTTCTAATATGTTTTTTTTCCAAGTATGGGAAATGTATTTTCTATTTGCATTTTGCGCAAAGGAAAAGGTGGTGATTAAAAGGAAAACAATTAGTTTTTTCATTTTTTATTCTTTTTTGAACCATTAAGATATTAAGATAATTAAGATTTTGCTCACTATTTAATTGTTTAATTTTTTTATTTCAATTCTAATATTAAAACAGATTTACCTTCTATTTCAATATCCTTTTTCAAGTCAATTGATTTTCCTGTAAGTGCATCGGTACCTGTTGTATAGTTGGAAGTGTTTTCTTTAAATCGGTTGGTTTTGAGAGTTTGCTTTTCCGAATTGTTATTAATTACCACCATCACACTTTCCGAATCATTGTATCTAAAATACACATAAACATTATTTTCGGGAGTATAATGTGTTGTTTTACCAGTATGAATAACGGTTTTAGTTTTTCTCCAATTGAATAATTTCGAACTAAAATCGTGAAATTTTTGTTGGTCGTCATTACGCCCTGCATTAGTGAAAGCATTGTTAGTGTCGTCCTTCCATCCACCAGGGAAATCATGTCGAATATCGCCATCGCCTAGACTTTTACTTCCTGCCATTCCAATTTCGGACCCGTAATATATTTGTGGAATTCCACGAACCGTTGCAATTAAAGTCATTGCTATTTGGTATTTTTGGAAATCGTTTTTGTAAATATTATTGAAACGATCGGTATCGTGGTTTTCGGCAAAAACCAAAATATTATTTATGTTTGGATATAAGAAATCGTTGGTAAAATTTTCATAAATTTTTATCATTCCAGTATTCCAGTTGGGCTTATCTTCATTGAAAACGCCTCCATTTATCGCTCCTTGAAGCGTGAAATCCATTACAGTAGGTAGATTGGTGTTGTAATTTTGGATTGCTGCAATTTTGCTGTCCTTTTGCCAATAGGCAATATGTGCTTGGCTGTTAAACCAAACTTCTCCAGCAATATTAAAATAAGGATATTCATCGGTAATGGCTTTGGTCCATTTTGAAATTCCTTCTTTATCGCAATACGAATAAGTATCCACGCGAAAACCATCTAAATCTGCATATTCAATCCACCAAATTGCGTTTTGTGTCAGGTATTTCAACACTAAAGGATTGGATTGGTTCAAATCGGGCATCGATTTTACAAACCAGCCATCCATACATAATTTTGTATCTACTGCAGATGCATTCGTGTCAAATTGTGTGGTCATTCTATAATTGGTTTGACCGTATCCTGGAAATTGATGGATCCAATCGTAGGTTGGCAAATCGTTCATCATCCAATGTTTGTAACCCCAATGGTTGGTTACATAATCCATGATGTTTTTCATGCCTCGTTGGTGCAATTCCGAACTCAATCGAAGGTAATCTTCGTTACTTCCAAAACGGGAATCTATTTTGTAAACATCGGATTGTCCATAACCATGATACGAACCTTTATCGTCGTTGTCTTCGCAAAGTGGCGTTGGCCAAACTGCAGTTGCTCCAAGGTCTTTGATGTAGTCTAAATTCTTGATAATTCCTTCAATATCGCCACCGTGACGACCATCTATTTTAGTTCTATCTGCTTTTTCGCTGGTTTCTTTAGTGCTGTCGTTGTTCGGATTTCCGTTTGCAAATCGATCGGGCATGATAAGATAAATCAAATCGGAACTGTCATAACCTTTGCGGAAGCGAGAATTTTCTCTTCTTGCTTTAAGCGAATAGTTTTGGGTAAACGATTTGTTTTTGTTTTTGAAAGTGAAAACAAGTTCTTGAGCCGCAACATTTTTAGTATCGAGGGTTACAAAAACATAGTTTGGATTTTCAGTTTTCTGAACACCTTTGATGACAAGTCCATTGGAAACGGATACTTCGTTTTGCGCAATGTTTTTTCCATAGAACATAATTTGAACTTCAGAAAGATTCATGTCGCTATACCAAAAAGGGGGTTCAATTTTGTCAATTTGAGCGAAAGAGATTGTCGTGATTAGTAAAAAGAAGAGGGTTTTTTTCATGTTGTTTTTTTTTCTCGCAAAGGCGCGAAGGCGCAAAGCAAATTTTTAATAAAGATTGTTTACAATTCTTTTTATGCCATTCTTAATAAGTGATTCATTGAAATTTATTAGCAAACCTAATTTTAAATCTGTTATTTTTAAATAGGTTAGTAGTTGTTTTGGATGAACATTTGAAATTTCTGCGACTGATTTTATTTCAATAATAACTTTATTTTCAACTATTAAATCAGATCGAAATCCTATATCCAAATATACATCCTCCCAAATTACGGGAATTGGTTTTTGTCTTTCTACGCTCAATCCTTTTTTTGTTAACTCGTAACATAATACTGCTTCATAGACACTTTCTAATAAGCCAGGTCCAAGTTTTGTGTGAATTTTATAACTTACGTCTACTATTATTTTTGAAAGTTCATTTTCTGTCATAATTGTATGTTTTTAATTTCGTATATAATCTTGCAAAAGCACAAAGGCGCAAAGTTTTATTTTTTAATAATTAAAGACAATCTGTAAAGTTATTTCTTTGTTTCTTTCTGACTTAGCTAAAAATTATAATTTCATTTAGTTTTCTGCTTTGATTATAAAGACAATAAGGCATAAAGTTTTTTGTTTTTGGTATTTTTAACAAACAAAGTCGCAAAGTACTTTCTTTGCGACTTTGTGTCTTTGCGAGAAATTAAACCGTTACAAAACTATTCGGCTCCACTAAAATTTCTTTCCCTTTAACAAATACAGTAATTTGTTTATCTCCTTCAAGAGAGAATGAGGTTTCTATTTGGTTAACCGCTACTTTCAAAATTTGATTTCTGAAGTTGATTTTAAAAGAATATCCTTCCCATTCTTTTGGGATTTTTGGTTCAAAATGTAGGGTGTTTCCTTTGACACGCATTCCGCCAAATCCTTCTACGATACTCATCCAAGTACCTGCCATAGAAGTAATGTGACAACCTTCTTCTACCTCTTTGTTATAATCGTCTAAATCCAAACGAGAAGTTCTTAAATAGAAGGTGTAGGCCATATCCATTTTGTCTAAAAGAGCAGCTTGGATGGAGTGAACACAAGGCGAAAGTGAACTTTCATGCACCGTAAAGGGTTCGTAAAAGTTAAAATGTTTCTCTAATTGTTCTTTGGTAAAATGATCTTCAAAGAAGTAAAAACCTTGTAAAGTATCTGCTTGTTTGATGTAGGGAGAACGCAAAATTCTATCCCAAGACCATTTTTGGTTGATTGGACGTTGCGATTTATCTAAATCATGTACTTTTATTAATTCTTTATCTAAGAAGCCGTCTTGTTGTAAATATACTTCATGTTCTTCTGAATAAGGGAAATACATATTGTCGGCAACTGCTTTCCAATGGGCTATTTCGGCTTTATCTAAATGCACTTTACTCATTATTCGAGTAAAATCGGAAGTATATTCTAGTTCAACTTTAGTAATTTGCTCGATGGCATAATCTATACACCATTTCGCTAAATAATTAGTATAGAAATTATTGTTTACATTGTTTTCATATTCGTTAGGACCTGTTACTCCTAGAATAACATATTGATTTCTGTACGTAGAGTAGGTGGCTCTTTGGTGCCAAAAACGAGCAATGGCGATAAGAACTTCCAATCCTTTTTCTGGGATATAGGAATAATCTCCGGTGTAACGGTAATAATTGAATATAGCAAAAGCAATCGCTCCGTTTCTGTGAATTTCTTCAAATGTGATTTCCCATTCGTTATGGCATTCTTCGCCATTCATGGTAACCATTGGATATAAAGCAGCACCATTTTTGAAACCTAATTTGGCTGCATTTTCAATGGCTTTGTCCAATTGATTGTAACGATAGGTCAATAAGTTTCTTGCAACTTGTTGGTCTTTGGTCGCCATATAAAACGGAATGCAATAGGCTTCGGTATCCCAATACGTAGAACCGCCATATTTTTCGCCAGTGAATCCTTTCGGACCAATATTCAAACGAGAATCTTTACCTAAATAGGTTTGATTCAATTGGAATATATTGAAACGAATTCCTTGTTGGGCCTTTACATCGCCATCAATAGTGATGTCACTCATTTCCCAGATTTTGGCCCAAGCCTGCTTTTGATTTTCAGCTAATTGAGAATAACCAATTTCAAGTCCTTTTGCAATTACTTTTTGAGCAGCAACTTCTGTGTTTTCGTGGTTTAAGGAAACTGTGTAGCCACCAAGTTTTTGAATAGCACTAGTTTGTCCTTTGGCAACCGTAACTTCATAAGTGAATTGAATTCTGTCGGAAGTTTTTACCACTTCTGATGGAGCACAATTAAGATTATTGCTTTCTAGCAAAATGGTATTTTGCATGAAAGTAGTTGCTGTAAAATGCGTTTTGAAAGTTCTTGCAGTTACAAAAGCTTCATTGTTAGTATTAGTAACTTCTAATGGTTCCCAGAATTTTTCTTCCCAGTTAGCATCTTCGTTATGAACTCCAGCATCTAGATAAGGTTGGTACGTAATTTTGGCATCTCCATTTAATGGTGTGATCTCAAAATTAATAACGCCCAATTCATCTAAATCTAAAGAAAGAAAACGAGTGATTTTGGCGGATATTTCAGTTCCGTTTTGCAAAGTTGCTTCAAAAGAACGGTAGTAAATACCTTCTTTCATATTCAATTCCCGACGGAAATTAACAACCGATTTGCATTTGGCTAAATCTAAACTTTCGCCATTGATTTCGATGTTAATTCCAATCCAATTGGGTGCATTTAATACTTTTGCAAAATATTCTGGATAGCCATTTTTCCACCAGCCCACTTTAGTTTTGTCGGGATAGTAAATTCCGGCAATGTAACTTCCTTGAAAAGTTTCGCCAGAATAGGTTTCTTCAAAATTGGCTCTTTGTCCCATGGCACCGTTTCCGATACTGAACAAACTCTCGGATGATTTTACGCTTTCGGCATCAAATCCTTCTTCAATAATAGACCAATTGTCTGGTTTTATATAATCTTGATTCATTTTTATAAAAGTTTAGAGGTATAAAGGTTTAGAAGTTTAGTTCCAATACTTAACACTCAGGGGTATTTCTATTCTCTTTTTTCTATATTCTCTTTTTAATTTATTAACGATTCTATAAAAGAAACATCAATAAAAGTAAAATCTTTAAATATGTATTTGGCTTCGTGTAGGGTTGCCGCATCACCAATACCAATACTAATCATATTGGCTGTGTTTGCTGCTTGAATTCCCGCAACAGAATCTTCAAAAACGATTGAATTTTCGTTGGTTGCATTTAATTTTTTTGCTGCTTGCAAGAAAACTTCTGGATCTGGTTTTGCGTTAGTAACATCGTTTCCGTCAACAATCGCGTCAAAAAGAGAAATAATGCCAGTTTTTTCTAAAATGGGTCTCGCATTTTTACTTGCAGAACCTAGAGCTATTAGTTGGTTTTTGTCTTTTAAATAATGCAGAACCGGAAGAACTCCCGGTAGAATTTCGCTTTCATCAATATCCACTAAATAGGAAAGATAGTCTTCATTTTTTTGGATAAGCCATTTGTTTTTATCTTCTTGGGATGCTTGAATATTTCCAAGTTCTAGAATGATATCTAACGATCGAACGCGGCTAACTCCTTTTAATTGTTCGTTGTGTTCTGGTGTAAATTCGATTCCGAGTTCTTGAGATAATTTCTGCCAAGCCAAGAAATGGTATTTGGCAGTATCTACAATAACTCCGTCAAGGTCGAATAGGAATGCTTTTTTATTTGTCATTTTGTTTTTTTTAACCTGAAATTGCGTTTTTATCTGTAATAAAGAAATTACATAAGCCTGCAATAATTAATGAAATGCCTGCTAAAAGCATAGCATTAATGTGTGCCTCTCCGATTAATTTATATAAGAAGTTAATTCCTCCAAGTGCAGCAATAATTTGTGGAATTACAATAAACATATTGAATAATCCCATCATCATACCCATTTTTTTTGGATTTACTGAGCTAGATAACATAGCATAGGGCATCGACAGGATACTTCCCCAAGAAAAACCAATTAATATAAAGGAATACATTAATGTAGATGGAGTTGCATAAAACATATAAATAAAACCTAAACCACCAAGAATCAATGAAACCATATGGATATATTTTCTATTTATTTTATTTTTCATTGTGTAAAAAGTTAGTAATAATGCAAATGCCATGGACGACAATCCGTAAATTCCGGATGTAGAACCGACTAAATTAGCTGCGTCTTGATATTTCAAATTAGCCGCATCATAAGTTGCTTTTTGAGATACATCATTCATATTAAATTCTTTCACATTAGGTGATGGTGAATTATAAACATGTTCTGTTAGTGCAGGTGTAGACAAGCTCCACATGGTAAAAAATGCAAACCAACTAAAAAATTGAATTAAACCCAATTTTTTCATTGTTGATGGCATTTCTTTTAAACTTGCAAATAAATCTGGAATAAAACGAGATTCATTTTTTTCGGATTTAAATTTTTCTAAATCTACAGGAGGATCTTCTTTGGTAGTGAAGATAGTAAATAGAATACTTGTTATAAAAACAAAAGCTCCTATAGAAAATGCTACAACTACTGATGGTGGAATTACTCCTGCTGCAGCTTCATTTGTAACGCCTAATTTGTTTACTAGCCAAGGTAAATTACTAGCAATCCAAGTTCCAATACCGATAATAAGTGTTTGAATTACAAAACCATTGGATCGTTGTGATTCTGGGAGTTTGTCTGCAACTAAAGCACGAAATGGCTCCATACTTATGTTAATTGAAGAGTCAAGTACCCATAATAGTCCAGCAGCAACCCATAAAACTGGAGAATGCGGCATGAAAAATAAAGTAATAGATGCTAAAACAGCTCCAATAAGGAAAAAAGGTTTTCTTCTGCCAAATTTAGGACTCCAAGTATTGTCTGATAAATATCCAATAATTGGTTGAACTAGAAGCCCTGTTAAAGGCGCCGCAATCCATAAACCAGGTATGCTGTCTACTTCTGCGCCAAGAGTTTGAAATATTCTAGACATGAATCCACCTTGAAGGGCAAATCCAAATTGTATTCCTAGAAATCCAAAACTCATGTTCCAAATTTGCCAGAAACTTAACTTACGCTTTTCCATTATCGTAATTTATTGGTTAATAAAACGATAAGCGCGATGCTTATCAAAACTTATTTTATTTTCGAAGTAAAGTATAAGTTTTGATGGGGCAAAGATATTAAAAAAAATAAGAATTAAAAATTTAAAAAAATTAGTTTGCTAATACTACTTTTTGTTGATGATTATAGGGATTTAAGTGGTAGATTCTCTTTCTATTAGTTCCGTTTCAATAACTTCGGTTTTGTAAAGTTCATCATACTCTTCCTCAATTTCTAGTTTTTCAATTAGCATAATTGCTGCTTTTTCACCCATTTTCACTCCGTTTTGACTAACGGTAGTGATAGATGGGGAAGAATATTTGGAGATAATTCCATCTGTAAATCCAATAATAGAGAGTTCTTCGGGTACTTTTTTACCTAAACGGTTAGCAATTTTAATAGCTGTAACTGCAAAAATTTCGTTTACAGCAAAAATGGCATCTATTTCATTGTTTGCAATTAACGATTCGATTTGGGATTCGAAATTATCGGTATCTTCAATTCTTAAAATTAGATTTTCATCAAATGGAATGTCGTTATTTTTTAATGCTTTGGTATAACCTTCGGTTCTTAATTTTCCTACACTAACGTAATCAACGGTAGTAATAAGAGCAATTTTTTTAAATCCTCTATCAATTAAAAATTGGGTGGCATTAAATGCTGCTAAATTATCGTCTATAATTACTTTGTCGCAAAGAATATCATTAGTAACTCTGTCAAACATTACTACCGGCATTCCTTGATTGATAACTTCGGTAATGTGGTGGAAATCTCTTTTTTGTTGGGTTTCTTTAGATAGGGACATAATGAAGCCATCAATACTTCCGTTAGCTAGCATTTCCATATTAATAACTTCTTTATCAAAGGATTCGTCTGACAGACAAACAATTACATTATACCCTTTTTTATTGGCAACATGCTCTACACCACTAATAACTGTTGCAAAAAAATGATGAATGATTTCAGGTATAATAATACAAATAGTTTTGGACTTTCTATTTTTTAGACTTAATGCAATATTGTTTGGCGTGTAGTTGTATAATTTTGCAAATGCCTTTACCTTTTGTCGGGTGTCCTCACTTATTTCGGAGCTGTCTTTTAATGATTTAGAAACTGTGGAAATAGAAACGTCTAATTCTTTTGCAATTTGCTTTAAAGTTACCTTTCTTCTCATGTTGCGATTATGATAAATATTTAATAAAAAATAAAGATACATTTATTTTTTTAATCTCTCAATTTTTAAGCGTAAAAGCTATAAAATCAGGAAAGTTTTCAACACGAAAACGTTTGCGCTACGCTATAATGATTGTCAATTTTTTTTATCTCCAAAATTTGCATAATTTTAACTTTTCGAAGTAAAAGTATAAGCAAAATAATTAATTAATTTAAAAATAATTTATGAAAACAATTTATAAAAAATTGTTGTTTTTATTCCTTTTTCTACCATTTAGCATTCTTGCGCAGAATGTGGTTAATGGAGTAGTTGTTGATAAAAAAACAAATCAACCAATTCCAGGAGTAAATGTAACGGTACAAGGCGCAAATCAAAGTACTTCAACTGATTTGGATGGTACGTTTAAGTTATCCAAAGTAAAAAAAGGAGACAAAATTTCGTTTTCTTTCATTGGATATAAAATTGAAACTATCTCTTTTGAAAATCAAAAAACGATTATGGTTTCTTTAGTTGAAGAAGCTAATGTATTACAAGATGTTGTAGTACAAGTAGGTTATGGATCTGTTAAGAAAAAATATGCTACAGGATCTGTAGAAGTTTTAACAACTAAAGAAATGAACAAAGGGTATGTTTCTTCGGTTGAAGGGCTTTTAAACGGAAGAGCTGCTGGTGTTGTAGTAACACAAGGTGGCCGTCCTGGTGATGGAGCTGCAATTAGAATTCGTGGAGAGTCCTCTTTATATGGAAAAAACGATCCATTAGTAGTTGTAGATGGAGTTGCAATTGAAAATGGTTTAAACTCTATCAATCCTAATGATATTGAAACAATATCGGTTTTAAAAGATGCTTCTTCTACTGCAATTTATGGTAACAGAGCTTCAGCTGGAGTTATTATGATTACAACTAAAAAAGGGGCAAAGGGAGATGTGAAAGTTAGTGTAAACAATACTATTACAGTAAATACCTTAGCTAAAAAATTAGATGTAACTTCTGCAGACGATTTTAGAGCTTTTATGAATAATCCAGCAAATATATCATTTTATGGTATTGACACAAATAGATTAGCTAAAATGGGTACTGCATCTACAGATTGGCAAAAAGAAATTTTTTCTAACTCGGTTACTCTAGATAATTATGTTTCTATGAGAGGTTCTTTGTTCGGAGCACTTCCTACTTCTTTCTCTTATGGACATTCTTATATTCCTGGTATTTTAGAAACTTCTAAATACGATAGAACAACTACTGCAATTCGTTTAAATCCATCTTTCTTTAAAGAGCATTTAAAAATTGCTGTAAATGGTAACTTTACTGTAACAAAAAACCGATACGCAGATGAAGGAGCAATTAGAAATGCTATTACATTTGATCCAACTCAATCGGTATATAATACAACTGGTTTAAATGGCGGATATTTTGAATGGTATAATGATTCAAATAGCCCAATATTTTTAGCAACAGATAATCCAGTTGCTACCTTAAGACAAACAAACAATACGGATAAATCTTATCGTTATTTAGCAAATATCCAAGCGGATTATAAATTCCACTTTATGCCTGATTTGAAATTTACTGCTGTTGCTGCAATTGATCGAACAACAGGAGAAAAAGCATACGTATTAAGTAATCAAAGTATTAGTGGATTATACAACAATAATGTAGGTTTAGGTAATATTTCTAACGGATGGTGGACAAGTACTCAAAAATCATTAGAAGTATATTTTAACTATACAAAAAAAATTGGCAAACTAAATCTAGATATTACCGCTGGTCATAGTTACCAAAACACCAAACAAGATTCATTTAATACTAATAACATAAATGATCCTCAAAATGTTATTAGTTCAAATAATTATTACTTAAATCCAATTATTAAATTAGAATCTTATTTTGGTAGAGCTAATCTTGGTTTTGATAGTAAATATTTGTTAACTCTTAATTTAAGAAGAGATACTTCTAACAGATTTGATCCATCTAACCAAACCGCAATCTTCCCTGGAGCTGCTTTTGCTTGGGTTGCTTCTAATGAAGGCTTCCTGAAAGATAGCAAATCTATTACAAGTCTTAAATTAAGAGCTGGATGGGGGCAAACAGGGCAACAAGATATGGGTTATAATTATTTTCCATACTTGCCAACTTACTTAGGTTCAAATACGGGGTCTTTCTATAATTTTGGAAATACTACGTATAGTCCAGTTAGCCCATTATTTTATACTACGTTATTGAAATGGGAAACGGTTACTTCAACTAATTTTGGAGCTGATTTTGAATTATTCAAAAAAGTTAAAGGTAGTTTAGATTTCTATCAAAAAGAAACTAAAGAATTGTTAGCTAAAGGGGTTCCTTATCCTGATGGAGCTAACCTTTCTAACAATGGTCCAAGAAACTTTGGTAACCTTAAAATTCAAGGTATAGAGTTGAATTTAAATGCTGACGTTGTTAAAACAAACAATTTTAATTGGAATGTTAATTTCAATACGAATTATCAAAAAAGAGAAATCACTGCAACTGCAGTTGATGGGACAGATTCTCCGGGTATTCCATGGGGGGATATTGCAGGTGGTATTGGAAATACAATACAAATGCAATCTACTGGATATGCTCCTAGTTCTTTCTGGGTAATGGAACAAGTATATGGAACAGATGGAAAACCACTTGAAGGTGTATTTGTAGATAGAAATGGAGATGGTGTAATCAACTCTAAAGATGCGTTCCACTTCAAAAAACCATATGCAGATTTCATCTTTGGATTAATGTCTAATATGACTTACAAAAAATGGGATTTCAATATGTCTTGGAGAGCTAGTTTAGGAAACTATAACTACAATAATACAGACTCTTCAAGAGGATATTTAGCACAATCAATTAGTCAAATTACTCCATTAAATAATATCAGTCCAAGTTTCTTTTCAACTGGATTTGTAAACGAAGGAAATTTTAGATATTCATCTGATTATTATGTTCAAAACGCCTCTTTCATTAAGTTAGATAACGTTTCTATAGGATATAACTTTAGTGAGCCATTTGGTAAAACTACATCTGCTAAATTATCTTTAGGTGTCCAAAATGCATTAACTATTACTAAATACAAAGGATTAGATCCTGAGGTGTTTGGAGGTATTGATAATATGATCTACCCAAGAGCAAGAATGTATGTAGTAGGATGTAATGTTAACTTTTAATTAAAAAACGTTATGAAAAATAAAATATTAAGTCTATTGTTTCTAGTTGCAGTAACATCAATGTTTACCGTGTCTTGTTCAAAAGATATTGCAAAATCAGAAGAAGATTCAGATTATTTAACTTCTGAGATTTTCTTTCAAAATGAATCTTCCTACAAACAATTTTTAGCAAAATTGTATTTGGGTTTAGCTACATCTGGTCAAGGTGGTCCTAACGGTGCTCCAGATATTGCTGGAATTGATGGTGGATTTGGTCAATATTTAAGAGCTTATTGGCAATTAAATGAGATAACAACGGATGAAGCTATTATCGGTTGGGCAGATGGAAACTTACCATCACTAAACAACCATACTTGGGGTTCTAATAATGAATTCATATATGCAATGTTTTCTCGCGGTATGTACCAAGTATCTTTATGCAATGAATTTATCCGTCAAACTTCGGATGATAAATTAGATGGTAGAAATGTAACTGCTGCAACTCGTGCAGAAATTGTTAATTTTAGAGCAGAAGCTCGTTTTTTAAGAGCTTTTTCTTATTGGAATTTGATGGATATGTATGGAAGTATTCCTTTCGTTACAGAAAATGATGCTGTTGGATATTTCTTGCCTCCACAAAAAGACAGAACTTTTATGTTTGATTACATTGTTAGTGAATTAAATACTATTGATGGCGACTTAAAAGCTTCGGGAACTAATGAATATGGAAGAATTGATAAAGTTGCTGGTAAAATGTTATTAGCAAAAATGTACTTGAACGCTCAAGTTTATATCAATCAAGATAAATTTGCAGAAGCAGCTACTGCTTTAGCTCCAGTGTTAAGTTCTACTTACTCTATCAATACTAGTTCAAGTTATGATAAAGTTTTTATGGCAGATAACGATGTGAATGGTTCTCAAACGGAATTTATTTTTCCAATTCGTTTTGATGGTTTAGCTACTCAAACATGGGGGGGTACAACATTTCTTACACATGCTTCGGTAGGAGGATCAATGGATCCTGCTACATCAGGAATCAATAGTGGTTGGGCTGGTTTAAGAACTAGACCAGAACTTGTTGCTAAATTTGCTGGAGATGCTAGAGGTATATTCTATACTAATGGACAAAACTTATCTATTGGTAATGTTGGGAATTTCACAGACGGTTATGCGGTTCAGAAATACAAAAACATTAAGTCAACAGGAGGTCAAGGTTCGGATGCTTCTGGAACATTTGCGGATATTGATTTTCCGATGTTTAGATTGGCAGATGCCTATTTAATGTATGCTGAGTTAGCAGCAAGAGGGCAAGGAAGTACAACTCAAGCGGCTACTTATGTAAATACATTAAGAACTAGAGCTGGTTCTTCTTCTGTTGTTTCTTCAGCTATTACTTTAGATTTCGTTCTAGATGAAAGAGCTCGTGAGTTATACTGGGAAGGACATAGAAGACAAGATTTAATTCGTTTTGGAAAATATACTGGTAGTTCTTATGTATGGCAGTGGAAAGGTAATGCTCAAGCAGGAACAGGAATTGATGATAAATTCAAATTATTCCCAATCCCTTCTCAGGCAATAGGTTCTAACCCAACATTACAACAAAATTCTGGTTATTAATTTTAATAAAAGCTAAAATGAAAAATATATTTAAAATAATACTCTTGACGCTACCTTTTTTAGCAATTTTATCTTGTGAAGACAATAAAGATTTGGTTGTATCGGCAAACGGATTTGAACTTAGAAAAGACGTTACTGTTACTTCTCCTGCTGTTTTAACAGTAGCTACTTCTGCTGATGTTTTTGCGAAGTTTGAATGGGATACAGCCAATAATGGTCCGGCCACAGTTTCAACTTATACTTTACAAGTTTTTGATCATAATGATACATCCTTATCTAATCCAGTTGAGTACACAGGTAACGGTTTGGTAATAACTCCAACTTCCAGAAAAGCTTCGCTAACAGTAGAAGAATTTAATAAATTAATAAATGGTTTACCTAACTATAAATGTAGTGAAATGGATATTGATATACGTATTAAATCGCTTTTAGGAGGTAATGCTGCTAATGCGTTTAGTCAATATTCCAATCTAGTTAATGTGAAAGTTACGGGCTATTCTTTAAAATTGCCTATAATGGCATTTGTAAAAGCTGGAAATACACCAACTTTAGAGCCAAGAGTAGCTGCATCTGCAACAACTTCTAATTCAGATTACGTTGGGTATATGTATTTAGAGGCTGGCAATTATAAATTTTACCAAGCAGATGCTTGTCAGGATTTTACTTCAGCTACGGTTTATGGTGCAGGCGCGACAGCAGGTACTTTGACTTCAGGTGCCAGTGCACCAAGTATTGCAGTAATAACAGCAGGACATTATTTAGTTAAAGCTAATTTATCAAATAACACTTATACTTTATCCCCGTTTACAACCTTTGGAGTATTTGGCGTAGCCACAAGATCAGGACTTGGTACTGGATTTCAAGTTCCGTTTGACTATGATCCTGCTACCAAAACATGGTCTAAAGAAGTTGATTTAATAAAAGGAAGAAAGTTTAAATTTAAATCGAATCTTTGGACAGGAACTTTGGTTGTGCCGGCATTACCAAACCCACCTTATGCTCCAGGAACTGCAACAACATCAGTTTCTATTTTAGGCAAAACTGCTACACCATTTATTTTGGAAGAGAATAGTACTACGGGTCAGGGCGACATAACGGTTCCTGGCACAGATGATGGAACTAGAGATAAGTATAAAATTGTACTTGATTTAAGTAAACCAAGAAGTTATACTTATAAAATGACAAAAATTTAGATGTTAAATAATTAAATATTTATTTCAAGAGCAACTAATTTTAGTTGCTCTTGATATATAAAAACCTTACTATGAAAAGAATTGCTTTAATATTTTGTTTTATTTCCTCTATTGTATTTGCGCAACAAGTAACCATTTCTCCTGCTACATTCAATGTAACGGATCAAATTACAATTACTGTTTCATTCGCAAGTACAACTTGTAATACAATGGGTTCTAACCCAGCCAAAGTATATATTCACTCTGGTGTAGGGACTAACTCAAATCCATGGACGACAGTCATTGGAAATTGGGGGTTGGACGATGGCATAGGCTTGATGACAAACAACGGCAACGGTACTTGGAGCATTACCTTGACGCCTAGTATATATTTTAATCTAACTACTCCTCAACAATCTAGTGTCGCTAGAATGGGAATGGTTTTTAGAAATGCATCGGGTTCGCAAACCTTAAAATTTGCACCAAGTTGTGGTGATTTCTTTTTTAATGTTGGTTATTTTCAAACTACTTTGACAATTCCAACTGAAAATAGCACTACCATTATTGCTTCAGGTGGAAGTAGAAGTATTTCAGCATCCAATACCAATGGCAATGCTAATTACAATTTAAAAGCTAATGGTGTCAGTATTGATGCAGTTTCTAATCAATCTAGTTATAGTTTTAATCACACTAATATTACTTCCAATCAAAATTATGAGTTAGTGATTTCGCAAGGAACGTCAATTCAAACTAAAAAGTTCTCGGTTATTGTAACACCTATAATAGTTTCGCAAGCTATTCCTTCAGGTAATTTGGAAGGAATAAACTACGATGCTACTGATCCAACCAAAGCCACATTAGTTTTAGATGCACCTGGAAAAGACTTTGTATATGTAGCAGGAAGTTTTAACAATTGGCAGCCAGACAATAGCTACGCAATGAAAAAGGATGTTTCAACATCCAAGTTTTGGATTGAATTAACAGGTTTAACTCCCGGAGTAGATTATACCTATCAATATTGGATTGTAGATCAAACTCCCGTAGCCAATTCTCCTGTAATGGTAAAGACAGCCGATCCGTATTCAACTTTAGTATTGTCTTCTTTTGATGACCCTTGGATTTCTTCTGAGGTTTATCCTAATTTACCTCCTTTTCCAACTGCTTCTGGTCAAGACAGAGAAGTTACAGTTTTAAAAACTGGTCAAACCCCTTATGTTTGGAGTAATGCAACGCTTAATTTTGTTAAACCAGAAAAAGAAAAGTTGGTAGTATACGAACTATTAGTTCGAGATTTTGATGCGAAAAAAAGTTATCAAAACTTGATTGATAAAATAGATTATTTTAAAAATTTAAAAATAAATGCTATAGAATTAATGCCTATCATGGAGTATGAAGGAAATGAAAGTTGGGGGTACAATACTGCATTTCATCTTGCCAATGATAAATTTTATGGTACAGCAGACAAATTAAGAGAATTTATTGAGATATGTCATCTAAATGGTATTGCAGTAATTTTAGATGTTGCATTAAATCATGCTTTTGGTAGAAATCCAATGGTTAGAATGTGGATGAATGATTCTGATGGAGACGGATGGGGATCACCATCTTCGGATAATCCCTATTTTAATACTTCGGCAACACATAGTTATAGTGTAGGGAATGATTTTAATCACCAACAAGCAAGGACTAAGACATATGTAAAAAGAGTAATAAAACAATGGATTCAAGAATATAAAATTGACGGTTTTCGTTGGGATTTAACAAAAGGTTTTACCCAAGACTGCCCAACTAATGTTGCTGGAGGACAAGATGCTTGTACCAATGGCTACCATCAAGATAGAGTGGATGTGCTTAAGGAATATGCTGATTATTCTTGGAGTCTAGATCCTTCCCATTATATTATTTTTGAACATTTAGGTATTGATTCAGAAGAGCAACAATGGGCTAATTACAAAATAAATGAATCACCTAGTAAAGGAGTAATGTTGTGGGGTAAGATGACCGACCAATACAATCAATTATCTATGGGTTATAATTCTAATAATAATATAACTAGGATGGGAAATGTTGCGCATGGTTTTTCAGCAAAACGAGTTATCGGATATCCTGAAAGTCATGATGAAGAACGATTGATGTACAAAAATGTAACATTTGGAAATAACACAAACGCTACGCACAATGTTAGAACATTAAATATAGCATTATCAAGAATGTCGGCCATTGCTGCTGTTTCGTTGCTAATTCCTGGACCAAAGATGCTATGGCATTTTGCAGATTTAGGATATGATGATTCTATCTTTACTTGTAATAATGGATCAGTAAATACCAATACGGATGCTATTTCGGGGGACTGTAAACTTGACACAAAACCACAGCGACAATGGGTAAATAATTGGTTAGGCGATACAAATAGAAATACCATCTATAACAATTATGCAAAAATCATAGATTTGAAGAAAAACAATGCTGTTTTTAGTAAAGATTTTACTATAAATTCAGGAACTACATTGGAACCAAAAATCTATATTTATGATGATGCTGCCTCAACTTCAACTTTAAAAAATGTGGTAGTTTTATCCAATTTCAATGTCAGTACAATTAATGTTACGCCAAATTTTCCTTATACAGGAACTTGGTACAATTTGATAGATAATACCCAGCTAACCGTAAACAATGTCACAGATCCAATCAGTATCGAAGCTGGCGGATTTAGAGTATATGGCAACCAACCTTCAAATTTAAGTATAGATGATTTAAGTGCTCTAAGTTATATTAGCTTATCTCCTAATCCATCAAATTACTTTTTTTCAATTAATTTTGATTTGTCAAAAGTGTTCATTTATTCCATAACTGGACAATTAGTGAAATCATTTCAAAATAAATCAAAAACGGATCTTTATGAAATTTCAGATTTGAATAGTGGTTTATATTTAGTAAAAGTATTTGACAATAATAATAATGAAAAAACTTTAAAATTAATTAAACAATAATTGGAGCAAAAAGTATTCGATTTTATATTAAATGTTTATTTTTAAGATAATAAAGTATATATTTATTAACACTATAACGTTTTCGTCATCTTTATTTCTTGACTTTAATTAAAACATTGCAAATAAATTTTAAATTTGCTAGATAAATTTCAAACTTAAAAAAAATCTTTCTTATGAAAACAAAATTACTATTATTATTTGTCATTATCTTGTCAGCGTTCAGTGTTAACGCTCAGAATCCCACTGTAGTTTCAATTACTGGTGAAGCTGTTGGAGGCTGGGGTGATGGACATGATTTTGACATGGTTTCAACTGATGGTGTCAACTGGACATCAACAATTACTGTTGCATCTGCTAATTCTCCAACACCTAATGCTGGGGGTATAAAGTTCAGAGCAGACCATGCTTGGACAATTAGCTGGGGTGATGTTGCATTTCCATCTGGAGTTGCTACTCTAAGTGGGCCTAATATTCAATGTATTTCAGGAACCTATGATGTTACTTTCAATAGTACAACTGGAGAGTATCATTTTGCAGGAGGTGCACCGATTCCAGTGGTTAAGTTAGTTGGTACAGCGGTAACTAATCCTGGGGGATTAGTTTTGAGTACTTTAGATTTAGCTACATTTACTGTGTCAAATGCTACTTTAGTTGCAGGTAATGCTCAGTTTGAAATTGATGGTGTACTATTTGGTGGAACAAGTTTTCCAATAGGTAGTGCATTGAGTAATACAGATTTAATACCAGCTACCGCTGGGTCTTATACCACTATTAGTTTAAATATTACATCGGGAGATTACGTCTTTACGGCTGCACCGTTGTTTCAATTAATTAGTTTAACAGGTGATGCTGTAGGTGGTTGGGGAACTGGTTTTGATTTTGATTTAACTCCAATTGATACAGATAATTATCGTTTAAATGACATTGCTTTATTGGCAGCTAATTGTAAATTTCGTAAAGATCATGATTGGGCTACTACATGGGGTAACGCTGCTTTTCCATCTGGAGTATCAACAGGTAATGATATTGCAGTAACAACTGCTGGTACTTATGATGCCAAATTAAATATTGTAACTGGTGCATATAGTTTTACTTTTCCTCAAATTAGTCTAACAGGTGACGCCGTAGGTGGATGGGGTGACGGTTTTGATTTTGATTTAACTTCAACAGATGGTGTAAATTATTCACGAACTAATGTAGTTATGACAACCGCAAATTGTAAATTCAGACGTGATCATGCTTGGGCAACATCATGGGGTGGCGATGGATTTCCAATTGGTAATCCTGGTGGTGGAGATATTCCAGCAGTGGCAGGAACTTACAATGTTACCTTTAACAACCTAACAAAAGCTTATTCATTTACAGATGCTTTATCCGTAAATCAATTCGATCATAATTCATTTAATTTAGCTCCAAATCCAACTAAAGATGTTTTTTCATTCAATAATGATGTTGCTAAAGTTCAAATTTTTAACATAACAGGTCAATTAGTTAAAACTTTCAATAATGCAGTTGCAAACGAAAGATTATCAATTTTAGAATTAAATCAAGGTATTTATTTCGTAAAAGTTACAGATTCAAACCTAAACGAAAAAACTATAAAATTAATTAAAGAATAATTTTCTTTATTTTTATTAATTAAACCTCTCCATGTGAGAGGTTTTTTTATTTTGTAAAGTGAATAAAAACAAAAAACCCGAATATTTCTATTCGGGTTTCGTGGTACCTCCAGGGATCGAACCAGGGACACATGGATTTTCAGTCCATTGCTCTACCATCTGAGCTAAGGTACCTTGCTAATGCGGGTGCAAATATAGAACGATTTTTAATTTATCCAAAACAATTTTTAAAAAAAATCTATTTGTAACTTTGCATTTCTAAATATCCAATTATGCTTCTAGCCATTGATGTAGGTAATACCCAAATCAAATTAGCTGTATTTGAAGAGAATACGCTTGTTAATAAGAAAATAATCTCCTTTTTTGAATGGAAAAAGGAGGTAGAAAATACTTTGATTTTTTTCTCAGAAATTAAAAATATTGCCGTTGCATCTGTAGGAAAGCTTCAAAAAAGCGATTTTTTAGGACTAAAAGAGGGTATTGAAGTGAGTTTTATCTCTCATGAAAGTAAATTTCCGTTTCAAAATCACTATGAAACGCCAAATACTCTCGGAATTGATAGAATGGTATTAACTTCTGGAGCGGTATTACAGTTTCCAAACCAAAATCGATTGGTAATTGACGCTGGAACTTGCATTACTTATGATTTTGTAGATGAAAATAATGTATATCATGGTGGTGCTATATCCCCGGGTATTCGCTTGCGATACGAATCTTTAAACAATTTTACAGTAAATCTTCCGTTATTAACCATAGATCAACCAAAAAATAGCATAGGGAATTCCACAGAGCAATCAATTCATTCGGGAGTGATAAATGGCATTACTTTTGAAATTGATGGCTTTATTTCCTCTATTTTAAATAAAAATGATAACTTTATCATAATTTTAACGGGAGGAGACGCAGAATTTTTGGCTGAACGATTAAAAAATACCATATTTGCCAATTCAAATTTTCTTTTAGAAAGTTTGAATCAAACATTTCAATACAATCAACAATGATTAAAAAAATTATAGTAAGTATTTGTTTACTTTTTTCTCTGGTATCCTTCGCGCAAGAAGGTACTTCTTCGCCTTATTCTTTTTATGGCATTGGAGATGTTCGTTTTAAAGGAACCATCGAAAATGTTTCAATGGGTGGTATGTCGGTTATTCCAGATAGTATCCACATGAATATTGTTAACCCTGCCATGTATTCTAGCTTGAAATTGACTACTTATGCAATTGGAGGTACCTTTTCAGTTAATAATTTAAAAACTAATTCTCAAAATGAAAAAGCACAACGTACAGCATTAGACTATTTAGCTATTGGTGTTCCGTTGAATAAAATGGGTATTGGTTTTGGATTGATTCCTTATTCTTCTGTTGGATATAATATTAAAAGCAGTTCTACCGATGTAAATTCTATTCGAACAGATAGCTACGATAATGGAAATGGAGGAGTAAATAAAGTGTTTCTTGGTTTTGGTTACCAATTGACTAAAGATTTAAGTATTGGAGCAGATGTGCAATACAATTTTGGAGAAATTAACACTCAAAACATAACTATACGAAATAATGCTAATGGAGTGCCAATTCAATATGCTTCTAAAGAGGTTAATACCTCTATTGCAAATGGAGTTAATTTTAATATGGGCCTTTCCTATAAAACAAAAATTAACAATAAATTAAACTTCTTTTCTAGTGCAACCTATTCGCCAGAGGCAAAATTAAATTTAGGAAACACTAGAACTGTATCCTTAGTGCAAACAATAGGAGGATTAGATGCAGGAACAATTGGAGATCCTGTTGACATAACTGTACCAAGTACTAAATTAAAACTTCCAACCAAATTTACTTTAGGATTTGGTATTGGAGATGTAAAAAAATGGTCAGTTGGCTCTGAGGTAACTTTTCAAAACACTAGTAATTTTGGCAATAGATTTAGTGACATTTCAAATGTTAGTTATGAAAATTCTACTAGATTTACTTTTGGTGGTTATTACATTCCTAATTATAAGTCTTTTTCTAATTACTTTAGTAGAGTTGTATACAGAGGTGGATTTAGATATGAAAATACAGGATTGATTATTAATGGCACAAAAATTATGGATGGCGCTCTAACTTTAGGATTAGGAATGCCATTAAAAGGAGCGTTCTCTAATGTAAATATTGGTTTTGAATTAGGTAATAGAGGAACTAAAAGTGCTGGATTAGTTAGAGAACATTACATGAACTTTAAAGTTGGTTTGTCATTAAATGATAGATGGTTTGTAAAAAGAAAATACGATTAATATAATTCACTTTGGTATGAAAACGAAATTGTTAATTCTGTTTGTTATTGTTTTTAATTCTTTTGCTAAAGCACAAGAGATGAACTGTGAAGAAAAAGAAAAACAATTGATCCAATTTCTAACCGATAATGAAAATAAAAAAGCACTAGACCTTTGGGACCAAGTAAAGCTTTCCTGTCCATCTTACAGTGAAAATATATATATACTAGGAAATAGAGTATTGCAATACCAAATTGAGATTGCAGATTCTAAAGACAAGGAAAGTAAGGTAAATGCGTTGTTGCAATTGTACAACCAATATGATAAATACTTTCCGAATAACAAAAACGGGAATTTCGAGAAAAGAGCAATAGCACTTTTTACCTATAAAGTTGGCACCCCAGAAGTTCTTTATTCTTATTTGAACCAAGCTTTTGAAAAAGAAAAAGAGACCTTTTCTAATTCCCAAGCATTGTATGCTTATTTCGAAATGTATTTTGCAAAATATAAAGAGAACCAATCTACTACTTCTTTAGAAACTCTTTTAGATAAATATTGTGCAGTAAGTTCTTTAGTTACTTCTAACAGTAGAAAATTTCCATTTAAAAAAGAGGAATACCAGCGTGTTAGTTTAGGATTAGATTTGCTGATGCAGAATATTTTGAACAAAGAAAATATTGTTCCTTACGCTCAAAAAAAATTAGAATCCAATACTACGGATACTTCTTGGTTGGAAGCCACTGCCAAAGTCCTTTCGGTTCAATGTAAAAATAGCCCTGTTTTTGAAAGTGTTGCCACTAAATTAAACAATGTAAATCCTACTTCTATTTCAGCATATTATTTAGCTACATATTATTTAAATACCGGAAGTCAAGATAAAGCAATTGAATTTTATAAAAAATCAGCTGAATTAGCAACCGATCTAATGGAGAAAGCAACCACGTATTATTCTATTGCTACTATTTTATCTGATTCCGATAAGGCTACAGCCGAAAAAATGGTGCTTAATGCACTTGAAAATAATCCTTCTAATGGAAGATATTATATTTTCTTGGGGAATTTATATGCTAATAGTGTAAACGAATGTGGTACTAATTCCAACGAGAGAAAAGCTATTTATAAATTAGCATCTAATACGGTATTAAAAGCAACTAGTGTAGAGCCAAGATTGAAGCCTACTGCCGATGCAATGTCAGCAGAATATTTAAAAAAAGCAGCAGTTTTTGATTCTGAATCCAAAGTAAAATCGGCTAAAATTGGCTGTTGGATTCAGCAAACTATCCAGTTCTAAAACATGACCTTCTCTCCTAAAAATAGTTTAATTGTATTTACTACTGCATTTGCAATGTTGGTGTTGTTTTCATGTGAAAGCAATTTTAAAGAAGTACAGAAGTCTAATTTTGCAGAATTTATGCCTAGTGGCGAAGCAGATTCTATCAATATAAAATACACCGATTCGGGTAGAATTAAATCCATTTTAATTAGCCCAAAAATGTTGGATTATGCAACGATTGAATTTCCGTTTACCGAATTTCCAAACGGAATTCATGTAACTTTGTATGATGAAAACGGAAAAAAGACTTTTGTGAATTCTAAATATGCTGTTTCTTTTAAAAATACCGATCTTATCGATTTGCGAGGTGCTGTAAAAATCACTAATGAAACAGGACAAATTTTTGAAACTGAACAACTGTATTTTGATCAAAAAAACGAATGGTTTTACACCGAAAAGTCCTTTAAATTTTCGGATCCAAAAGGCGTTTCTTATGGCGAAGGAGTAGATTTTAGTAAAGATTTTAAAATAATAAATTCTCAAGGAGTTTCCGGAGAAGTAGAAAAACAATAACAATATGAATTACCTTAAAATAACCAAATATATTTACTTGATAATTGGATTTGTAATGGTTTACGACGCCATTTCAAAATGGAACGACGAAACCAAACCTTGGTTAAGTGTTATGCTAGCTGGTTTAGCATTTTTTACGTATTTTTTTAGAACTAAGTTCGCAAAAAAATTTGAAGATAGAGACAAACAGAACAATTCTAAACAATCCTAATGGAAATAGTAGTAATCATTTTATGCTTACTCCTCTGCGCATTCTTTTCTGGAATGGAGATTGCTTTTGTATCTTCTAATAAAATTTATCTTGAAATAGAAAAAAAACAAGATAATTTCCTTTCCAACATTCTTACTAAACTTACCGAAAAACCATCCAAATTTATTGCAACCATGTTGGTTGGAAACAATATTTCTATGGTAGTTTATGGTTTCTTTATGGGAGATTTAGTAATGCATTGGATTCAGAAATTACCCTTTCATTTATTAGAGTTACCTAGCCTGCTTTTGCAAACCGTTATTTCAACCTTAATTGTTTTAATAACTTCAGAGTTTTTGCCAAAAGTTTTTTTTCAGGTATATGCCAATAAGTTGATTAAATATTTTGCAGTTCCAAGCTATGTTTTTTATGTCATTTTCAACTACATATCCACTTTTATCATTTGGATTTCCGATTATATCTTGAAGAAGTTTTTCCATACCGAAGGCGATTACGTGCCTTCCTATTTCAGCAAAGTGGAATTGGGAAATTATATTAATGAACAAATGAGCTCTGTTGAAGATCATGAAAAAATGGATTCCGAAATTCAGATATTTCAAAATGCACTTGAATTTTCAGGAGTAAAAGCTCGAGAAATCATGACGCCACGAACAGAACTTGTTGCTGTTGACATTTATGATTCTATCAATGAATTGAAAGAATTGTTTATCAAAACAGGCTATTCCAAAATTGTAGTTTACCAAAATTCTTTAGATGACATTATTGGGTATGTTCATTCATTTGAATTGTTCAAAAAACCAAAAAGTATTAAATTGGTTATGATTCCTGTAGAATTTATTCCGGAAACAATATTTATTAAAGATGCATTAAATGTACTTACTAAAAAAAGAAAAAGTATTGCTGTGGTGTTAGATGAATATGGAGGCACTTCGGGTATTATTACTATAGAAGATATTATTGAAGAGCTTTTTGGAGAGATCGAAGACGAGCACGATGGCGATGAGAAATTAGTAGAAAAGCAGTTAAACGAAAATACCTATATTTTCTCTGCACGATTGGATGTGGAATATTTAAATCAAGAATATAAATTGGATATCCCCGAAAATGATTCTTATGAAACTTTAGGAGGTTTTATTGTTAATACATCTAAAGAAATCCCTCAAAAAGGAAATGAAATAAGGGTAAATCACTTTCATTTTGTTATTGAAGAAGCTACAAATACCAAAATTGAGGTAGTTAAAATGACCATTTTTAGTCAAGAATAAAAAAAATTAACTATTTATTACAAATTATAGTCATACAATTATTATTATTTCACAGATAATTGTATTTTCGCAAACTGAATTAAAAATTAACATATATAAAAATGGCAGTTTTACAAACAATTAGAAAACGTTCCGGATTACTTTTACTTGCTATTGGGTTTGCTCTATTAGCTTTTGTGGTTCAAGATTTGTTCACCAAAGGATTTAAAAGTCAATCTAAAGATGTAGGAAGTATCAACGGAAAAGATATATCTTTTGATGAATTTAGAATCAAAGTAGCCAATGCTGAAAAAAATGGGCAAAATGGGCAACCAGTAACTCAAATTCAAGCAGCTAACCAAATGTGGGATCAAGAGGTTGCAATTGCTTTGATTTCAGATCAATTTGAAAAAGCAGGAATCCGCACAAGCGAAAACAATATTATTGAAATCTTCAAAAAAGATCCAAATATTGGACAAAACCCAGCGTTTTTAAACCAATTAGGTAAATTTGATTTGGCTAAATTCAAAGAATTTTTCAAAAACAACCCAGAACAAGCTAAAGCTTTTGAAGACCGTCAAAAGGATGCAGAAATTAATGCTAAATACCAAGTTTATAGCACTATGGTTAAAGCTGGTTTGTATGCTACAAATGCAGACGGGAAATTCAAATATAAATTAGAAGCAGACAAAATTAATTTTGATTACGTTTCTGTGTTATATTCTACTATAAAAGATAGCGATGTTAAAATTTCTGACGCAGACATTTTAGATTACATGAAGAAAAACGAGAAAAAATTCAAATCAGAAGAAACTCGTGAAATAGAATACGTTTTAATTGAAAATAAACCATCTGTGAAAGATGAGGCTGAAATGAAAGCTAAAATAAACGGTTTATTATCAGGAAGTGTAGTTTACAATAAAGGTACAGGTATAAACGATACTTTACCAAGTTTTAAATCTGCTACAAATGTTTCTGAATTTATTGCTGAAAACTCCGATAAGCCTTACGATTCTACGTATATAGCTAAACAAGATTTACCTGCAGAACATGCAGATAAATTATTTGCTTTACCAGCAGGTGAAATTTACGGGCCATATATCAACGGAAACTACTATTGTTTATCTAAAGCTATGGGTAAAAAAGCAGGTGATAAAGTAAAATCTAGCCACATATTAATTAGCTGGGTAGGTGCTGAAAGAGCAGCTCCGAAAGAAAAAAGAACAAAAGAACAGGCTAAGGTAAAAGCAGACGCTTTATTAGCTCAAGCAGTAGCAAATCCAGCTATGTTTCAAATGTTAGCTTTTACAAATTCTGAAGATCCTTCAGTACAACAAAATGGAGGAGATATGGGATATATTTCAAGAGAAACTAATTTTGCCAAAGGATTTAAAGATTTCGTTTTCAATAATCCAGTTGGAAAAATTGGTATAGCAGAGACAGAATTTGGATACCATATTATAAATGTAACCGATAAACAAGATGCTATTCGATTAGCTACTGTTGCTCAAAAAATTGAGCCATCGGAAGTTACAAATAACGAAATCTACACTAAAGCAACCAAGTTTGAAATGGATGCTAATAGCAATAAAGATTTTGCTGCTGTAGCAAAAGCTGCTAAATTAACTGTTAATCCAGCTGTAAAAGCTAAAGCAATGGAAGAAGCATTCGGAGCTGCAGGTAATCAAAGACAAATTATCAAATGGGCTTACACAAGCGACACTAATGTTGGTGATGTAAAAAGATTTGAAGTTGTAAACGTAGGTAATATAATTGCTCGTTTGAAAAAAATCAATGAAAAAGGATTAATGACTGTTGAAGATGCTAAGCCATCTGTAGAAGGAATCCTTAAAAATAAAAAGAAAGCAGAAAAAATAATTGCTAAAATGAAAGGTACTTCATTGGAAGCTATTGCTGCTGCAAATGCTACAACGGTTCAAAATGCACCCGCTGCAGCTGTTGAAAATTCTGTTTTAGCAAATGTTGGTGCAGAGCCTAAAGTTGTTGGTGCTGCATTTGGAACTCCAGCAAATAAAATATCTGCTCCAATAGAAGGTAATTCAGGAGTGTATATTGTAAAAGCTAAAGCTGTTACTAAAGCGCCTAAACTTCCTAAATACGATGATTACGTTGCTAAGTTAAAAGCTGCTAATGCACAGTCGGCAGGAAGAGTTTTTCCAGCATTGAAAAATGATGCTAAAATTGACGATAATAGATTAGAATTTTATTAGTAGATTAAAGGTTAATCGATAAATAAAAAAATCCCGTTCTTTAGAGAACGGGATTTTTTGCTTATAAATCTAGACGCATTATAATATCATTTCACTATATGGAATTACAATGGTATAACCTCTTTCTTTAAAATAGTTGGTTGGATTTTCTTTAGATATAGCCAATACAAAATCGCCACCCCAAGCTCCTAGACTTTTTACCACCCCATCGAAATCTTCAAACAGTGCTTCTTGCACGGTAAGTAACTCTAATATCTTGCTCATTTCAATTTCATGTTTTTGCAATGCTAAAGCAAATTCTTTTGCTTCTTTAGAATGTGCAACTGTTGTGGTGATTGCATTGATTTTGATAATTGTGTTTGCAATAATACCTTGTTTTTCAAGATACGAAGCAATCGCTTCTTTGCTACTTTGTTTTTTATTCAGATAAACAAAATATATTTTATTCGTAAAATCTGGATGAAAATCTATCGTTTCCACCACTGGTCTATCCTCTATAAGTTGGTATAGAATCGCCGAATCATTTTGAGCACAGGCAAGGTCATAGCCACTGCCTCCAAAACTGTTTTTAAGCAGTATATAAGCATCTATTTCTAGCCATTGTGCAATATTGTTAATTAGAGTAGAAGAAGTGCCTAGGCCCCAAAATTTAGGAAAAGTCAATTCGGTTGTAATTCTATATCCATTGGCATCGGTAAGAAAATTCGAATTTAATTTATAAGCTTCGTGTAAAATTTCTATCAAGGTATTTTTGATATTGTGTATTTCAGCAAATTTTTCCTTTTCAATAATTGAAGTAAATGAAATAGTTTCTTCAAACCAAACACTACCATCATGGTCGTAGCTTTTCCAGTGAATTAGATTATTATTAGATTCTTCAACGATTAGGTTTTGCCCAAATTTTGTTGGCAATGCTAAAGCCTTGGCGCCATCCAATACTACATATTCACCTGTAATTAATAATTTTCCGTTGCTGTAGAATGTTTTTTTCATAGTCCTTGTGAGTATCGAAGCAATCGTATCAATTGTTTTCCAACTCCATCAGAATTTTCAACTCTGACGATTTAAAAATGTTTCTAATTTACTTTCTTAAATTTTCAATTAAATCAACCACAGAAGAATGGGATACTGTGTTTTGCTCAAAATATTTTGCAATTGCTTTTCGTTCTTCAGTAGTGGCTTGGTATTGGTTTAGAATATTATTTAAGTGCATTTTCATGTGGCCTTCTTGAATTCCAGTAGTGGTTAAAGAACGTAATGCGGCAAAGTTTTGAGCTAATCCTGTTACTGCTACTAATTGCATTAATTCATGAGCCGATGGTTTTCCTAATATTTCTAAAGCCATTTTTACTAAAGGATGTAAAGAAGTTAGGCCGCCAACGGTTCCTAATGCTAACGGAATTTCCATCCAAAACGTGAAAATACCATTTTCTATTTTGGCGTGCGAAAGGCTAGAATATTTACCGTTTCTAGAGGCATAGGCATGAACACCTGCTTCTACAGCACGGAAATCATTTCCAGTTGCCAACACTACAGAATCTACACCATTCATAATTCCTTTATTATGGGTAACCGCTCTAAATGGTTCTATTTCGGCAATGGAAACTGCTTGCACAAATTTCTCGGCAAATTCTTGCGGATATTCTATTTTTTTTTCTGTTAAATCTTCTACTTTACAAGAAACTTCAGCGCGAACAATACAATTTGGAACATAATTAGAAAGAATGCTCATTACTACCTGAAGATTTTTTTCTTCCTTGGTAAACGATTCCATTTCTTGGGCTTCTTCTTTTAAGGTTGTAGCCAATTGTTCCAAACACGAATTGATAAAATTGGCACCCATGCTGTCTTTGGTTTCAAAAGTAACATGCAGTTGGAAATAGTTTTCTAATTCTTCGGTTTTATTACGGAGTTCTATATCTAAAATTCCACCACCTCTTTTTTGCATGTTTTTGGTAATGCTCTCGGTGGCAGTAAAGAATTTGGGTTTTATTTGAATAAAAAAAGCTTCTAATTTTGCAACATCCCCAGTATAAATAAAATGTACTTGCCCAATTTTTTCAGAACTCAATACGGAAGTTTTAAATCCACCACGGGTACTCCAATATTTAGCCGATTTAGCCGCAGCAGCTACTACCGAACTTTCCTCAATTACCATCGGAATAGAATAGTATTTTCCGTTTACCAAAAAATTGGGAGCAATACCCATCGGAAGGTAAAAATTGCTTATGGTGTTTTCAATAAATTCATCATGAAGTTGCTGTAATTTAATATCTGCATTCCAATATTGTTTTATTGTAATAATAGCTTCTTCCGGATTAGAGAAATAGGTAGTGGCAATCCAATTGATTTTTTCTTCTTTGGATAATTTGGAAAATCCTGATACTGCTTTGTTCATCATACTTTTATCTTGATTGCAAATATATAAAATACACATTGAAATTATAGTGTTGTAAAAGTAATAAACGAGGATAACAATACATTGCTATCAAAACAAAAATGCATTATCCATGTTTAAAAATCTCTTTTACGGTTTCTTCATAATTTCGGATGCTCTTTGCTTTTTTGATATTTTTAGCAACTTTATGTGGATTGGAAAAAGTAGTTGAAAAATATTCCCACAAATGGTGCATCTTTAATAAGATGTGCGTGGCACCTGATAAAGACTCACTATATCCTTGATAAAGTGTTTCATGAAATTCGCTGAATAATTCCATTTTGTTTTTCGGGTATTCTAAAGTATCGCTTTTAATCCTACTTGGTAAAAAAGGATCCGAAATTAACCCTCTACCAATCATCCAATGATCTATGGTAGGAAATCGCTCTTGCATTTCTCTAAATTTAGATACCGTAGTAATATCGCCATTGTAATACAACTTGTGTTTGGTGTTGTCAATGCATTGTTGAAAGGCGTCTAAATGAACACCTCCTTTATACAGTTGTTTCCCTATACGGGCATGAATAGCAATATTTTTTATTGGATAGGTATCTAAAATTGGTAGAACATTAAGAATTTCATCGGTAGTATCATATCCCAAACGCATCTTCATGGATACTATGATATCCGATTCGGAATGTACTTTATCTAAAATAGCATTAATTTTTTCAGAATCACTAATCAATCCAGACCCCATTCCGCATTTGGTAACCATAGGATAGGGACAGCCCAAATTCCAATTCAATTCTTTGTAGCCAAGTTCCTGAACATATTTTGCCACAAATAAAAACTCCTCAGCATCATTGGTTATTATTTGAGGAATAACCTCTAAAGAGGAATTGTTTTCCGGAAGTAAATCTCGTTCATAAGAGGATTTTATTATCAACTTTCCATTCAAGCGGATGTAAGGCGAATAGTAGGTGTCAATTCCGCCAAAATACTTGTTTAAGGCATTTCTAAATCGGAAGTCGGTAAATCCTTGTAAAGGTGAAGATAGTAGTGTGTAGCTCATGAAATTGGATGTAATGCAAACTTAATACTCTTTTACTAAGTTATGGGTTTTTGATGGATTTATTTTAGAATAAATACTTTTCAACTTACTGATTTATATCATATTTTTTGCGGTAGATTCTTTGTAATTTTAGAGTATAAAAATTAAAAGATATGAAACAGATAGTTCCCGTGTCAACCATAATGACCAAAAATGTAGTTAAGTTGCATTTGAGTGATGATTTAACTAAAGCAGAAAGTTTGTTTAAAAAACACCACATCCGGCATATCCCGGTAGTAAATGGAAATCTTATTGTTGGGATGTTGAGTTATACCGATTTGCTTCGAATTTCGTTTGCCGATGCTATAGATGAAGAAGAACAAGAAATTGACGTTACCGTTTATAATATGTTTTCAGTAGAGCAAGTTATGGCAAAAAATATTGTTAAAGTAGCTCCTGAAACGAGTATTAAAGAAGTTGCTCAAATCTTGTCTAAAAGTGAATTTCATGCTTTGCCAATTGTAGAAGGCGATTTGCTTGTAGGAATTGTCACCACCACCGATTTAATAAAATATTTATTAGAACAATACTAAAAAAGAAATGCTCCATCAGGAGCATTTTTTATAGGGAAGTGATTTTCTTTAAATCGCTTATAGTGGCAATTGGATCTTCGGCTTTAAAGACATAATTTCCTGCTACCAATACATCGGCACCAGCCTGAACTAAAGCAACCGCATTTTTGTTGGTAACTCCGCCGTCAATTTCAATAATTGTAGAAGCGTTATGGCGAACAATCATTTCTTTTAAGTCTTTTATTTTTTTGTACGTATTTTCTATAAAAGATTGACCTCCAAAACCTGGGTTTACACTCATGATACAAACCATGTCGATGTCTTTGATTACATCTTCTAATAGACTAATATTGGTATGCGGATTTAATGCAACTCCTGCTTTCATGCCTTCGGCTTTGATGGCTTGCAGTGTTCTATGAAGATGGGTGCACGCTTCGTAATGCACGGTAAGGATGTTAGATCCCAAGGCAGCAAAGGTCTTGATGTATCTATCGGGATCAACAATCATTAAATGCACATCGATAGTTTTCTTGGCGTGTTTGGAAATGGCTTCTAAAACTGGCATTCCAAAAGAGATATTCGGAACAAAAACGCCATCCATAATGTCAATGTGAAACCAATCGGCTTCACTGGAATTGATCATCTCGATGTCGCGTTGTAAATTGGCAAAATCTGCCGCTAGTACAGATGGTGCAATCAGGGTATTTTTACTCATTGTGTAGTTGTTTTGGCAAAGGTAAAATATTTAGTTCAATTGAATGAATAAAAAGGAAACACGAATTGCACTAATTTTCACTAATTATTTTGGATTGAAATGGATTACACAAATTTTTAACAGCCTTTGGCAGATTTGAAATGATTTGTCTTTTTCAAGTTCTGGAGAATTGTAAACGTGTTGCGTGAAGGATAGGAGCGATATCCTTTTGTGGAACGTAGTGGAACAAAAGATAAAGCGGATAGCCTGACCCGAAGGGGCACGCCCAAAAAATAAAACTCTGGACACCCGAGCGCAACGAACATACTGGAGTTTTATTTGCCACGCAAAAAATAAAACTCCGGACACCCGAGCGCAGCGAACAGACTGGAGTTTTATTTGCCATGCAAAAAATAAAACTCCGGACACTCGAGCGCAGCGAACAGACTGGAGTTTTATTTGCCCCGCAAAAAATAAAACTCCGGACACTCGAGCGCAGCGAACAGACTGGAGTTTTATTTGCCCCGCAAAAAATAAAACTCCGGTAATCAGCCGGAGTTTCAATCATCAATCAAAAAACGAACAGTTTTGAAGCTGTTGTTACTTTTATTAAATTCCAAAAGTAAAAATTCCAAATTCCAATGGTTGGAATTTGGAATTTATGTATTGGAATTTATCCTAAATAAGTTTTCAAGATTTTACTTCTTGAAGTATGTTTTAATCTGCGGATTGCTTTTTCTTTAATTTGACGAACACGTTCGCGAGTTAGGTCGAAAGTTTCTCCGATTTCTTCTAATGTCATTGGGTGTTGATCGCCTAGACCAAAGTACAAACGAACTACGTCGGCTTCTCTTGGAGTTAGGGTTTCAAGTGAACGTTCGATTTCTGTACGTAACGATTCATGAATTAATTCACGGTCAGGATTTGGAGATTCACCAGAACGTAAAACGTCGTATAGGTTTGAATCTTCTCCTTCTACAAGAGGCGCATCCATAGATAAGTGACGACCAGAGTTTTTCATAGACTCTTTTACATCATTTACGGTCATGTCTAGTTCTTTGGCAATTTCTTCAGCAGAAGGTGGTCTTTCGTTAGATTGCTCTAATAAAGCGTACATTTTGTTGATTTTATTGATAGAACCAATTTTGTTTAATGGCAAACGAACGATACGAGATTGTTCGGCAAGTGCTTGAAGAATCGATTGACGAATCCACCAAACGGCATAGGATATAAATTTGAATCCACGAGTTTCATCAAAACGTTGTGCTGCTTTGATTAAACCTAAGTTTCCTTCGTTAATTAAATCGGGAAGTGTAAGTCCTTGATTTTGATATTGTTTTGCTACAGAAACCACAAAACGCAAATTGGCTTTAGTTAGTTTTTCTAAAGCTTTTTGATCTCCGGCTTTAATCTTTTGAGCCAATTCTACCTCTTCGTCGGCAGTAATCAAATCTACTTTTCCAATTTCTTGTAGGTATTTGTCTAAGGAAGCAGTTTCACGGTTGGTAACCTGCTTGGTGATTTTGAGCTGTCTCATTGTTTTTATCCTTTACATTAAAGTGTTCGGGTAGTTATACGTTGTGAGTTATAAAAAAGTTACAAAAAAGTATTTATTTATTTTCTTTATTTTGAAATATGAAATGTGTTAAACATTTAGTTCTTTTTTCAATTTGCAATGCGCTATTTTTTTTTACTCTAAAATATTATTTAACATAGAAGTTGTATTAATAAATTGATCTTCTAATTCAGGAAGAATTATCTCCATAGAATCTTCTATGTTCTTATTTCTTTTGGAGTTGTCAATCATACTTTTTTTAATAGAATTTGACGTCTTTAGTTCTCTTTTTTTAAATGGAACTCCTTTTTTTCTTTTTGCGATTGTCATGATTTTAATTTTTAAAATGGTTACTGATTGATTTTTTTATTTCAAGTGGTTTATTCGTAATTTCTTTTTTGTTTTTGCCAAAATGATTTTCCATAACGAGTCGCGCTATTAAATAACTTATTGTTGATTCAGAACCTTGATTGAGATTAATGTAATGGTCTTCTAAGCCATCATAACAACCGCCGGTGCAAGGATTGTAGATGATTTTATTTAAATGATTATTACCAAGAAACCAACTGAAAGCAGTTTTCATTTTTTGTTTGTAATCGGCCTCCTTAGTAACTTCATAAAACTTGCTTAATGCAATTATGGTATAGGCCACATCAATGGGTTGTTCGCCACCATTTTTTTTGAAATTAATTTCCTCACCATTATTTAGCCAACCCTGATTAGAAATAACTTTGATTGTACCGTTTCTATAAATTTTAGAAATTAAAAAGTTAAACGATCTTAGTGCAATTTCTTTATACCTTGTTTCTTTTGTGGTTAGAAAAGCACATAGTATAGCTTCGGGCAATATGCTGTTTCCATAAGTAAGATAACTTTCAAACCATTGCCATTCATCATTGGCTTCGTGTTTGTACATTTTAACCAATCTATCGGCCAATTGTTTTATTAGGAGAATGTTATTTGAAGAATTTCGATTTAAATTGGAATAATAAATTCCTTTTATAATAAATCCCATAGCTCTTGTAGAATGAATTTGAGGAGCATTAATTAGTGTTTTTTGCATTAATTCTTCGGCATTATTAACCATTTTAAATGGTAATAATTCTCCAATTGAAATTAGGTATCCTAATGCCCAAATTGCTCTTCCGTTAGAATCTTCAAGGTTTTCATCCAGATTTTGTTCTGTAAATTTTTTATTTCCATCTACATAATTTAAAAAATAGCTTTCCTCTTGAAGGCAATGCTCTATAAAATTAAAGTAGAGGGCAATGAACTCTAAATCATTTTTATCATTGGTTAATTTGTAATGTTGGCACATTGCAATTAAGGCTCTCGCATTGTCATCCAGAGTATAGCCAGAATTTATATCGGGTTTATTAATTACTGAAAATTGTATGATTCCAAAATCAGTAGTCATTCTTTTTAAATGATTTAGATTTATTTCAGGGGTTTTAAATTTTAAGGAGATTTTTTCTTTATTCGAATTTTCAAATAATTTGGCATGCGCAATAGCAGAATTTTCCCAAACCGTTGGAGCCATAACATGCAAACCGTTTAAACTAATGCTATGCCGTAATGGATCATCCTTAAATAAAAGATTGACATTTTCGGATAACTGAACGGAATTTTCAAAGTCGATAATTATTCCGGTGCCATTTTTTAATACTTCGCGGGCATGTGGAATAGGAGTGGAGATAATTGGGCATCCACAACTAATGGCATAAGAAAACGTGCCACTTACTGCTTGATTTGGATCTTTGGAGGTAAATAAATAAATATCGGTAAGTTGTAAATAATTTAACAATTCCGAAAGGGATACGTATTCATTTACAAACTGTACATGATCTACTATTTGCAAATTTGTAATTATTTCTTCCAAACCATCTCTGTATTTTTCGCCTTCTTCTTTTACTACCGTTGGATGTGTTTTTCCAATAATAAGAAACAATACTTCAGGGTTTTCTTTAATTATGGAAGGCATTGCATTGAGGGTTGTTTCAATACTTTTACCAGAACTTAATAATCCAAATGTAGAGAGTACTTTTCTTCCGTTTAAATGGTATTTATTTTTTAGTATTTCTTTGTCTAAATGTTCTACTAAATGAGTTCCGTGCGGAATTACAGTAATTTTTTCATGTGCAATTAAATAATGATCTTCTAAAATGGTTTTGGAAGTTTGTGTCATCACAATAACTCCTGTGCTATATTGTGCCATTTTTTGAACATAATTTTGAATTTCTTCCTTTGGCTCTGGTAACACCGTGTGAAACGCGATTAAGATTGATTTTTTTATTTTTTTCAGAAGTTGAAGCAAATCTTTTTCATTACCTCTAAACAATCCAAATTCATGCTGAAGGATTACTATTGCTATGCTTTTATCTTTATTAATTTCTTTTCTTAGTTTTTTATAGGAATCTTTACACCCAGTTTCTAGTACATAATTTACTTCATTCCCGTAGGTGTGATTTCCATTTTCTAAGGCGCAAATTTTGATATCAAACGATTTCTTAAACTTATTATTTAATGATTTTATCAAATCTTGAGAATAGGTTGCAATACCACATTCTCTGGGAGGATAAGTGGTTATAATCAAAATTTTAGGCACTTTCTTATCTTTAAATAGCACCTTTTTTTGATTTGTGTTACTAGGTTTTATTTTTGTGTCTGCCCAATTAAAATTGTGTTTACTTATTTTTAATTTATTTATCATTGGTAATAGCATTAAATAGTAATTCTTTTAAAAGTTCGGATAAGGATACGGAGGCACATCCTATTTTTTCATCGGCAGCACCATAATATATGTAGAGGATATCCCCTCGAACAATTGCTCCTGTTGGAAAGCATATATTATTCACTGTTCCGTGTAATTCCCAATCAAGTTCGGGCTTAAATAAAGCATACGGTAATCGAGCAATTTCTTTTTCGGGATGGTTCAATTCTAGTAGTGCAGCACAGGCGCAATAAACATATCCGTTTACAGAGTCATGAACTCCATGGTATATAAGCAGCCATCCATATTCGGTTTCAATGGGAGGGCAGCCACCACCTAAATAACTTATTTCATGTTCGTAGATAGGAGATATTAAAATATGGTCTGTAAACTGCAAAAAAATAGTTTCCCAAAAATTATGGGTAAGTTCACTTAAATCTTGAACAGAAATGATTTGAATATCGGGCTTTATGCGATGAAGAAAGTAGAATTTACCATTTATTTTTCTAGGAAAAAGAATTACATTTTTATCCCAAACCAATATTTTTTTACCCTCAATTTCAGGAACAATATATTTTCCGTTGAAGCGATAATATTTTTCATTTAGCTCTCCTCTTGATTCTGCTAAGTGTTTAAATTCTTCATAAGAATATTGAGGAGTAATTAATCCGCGTTTTTCCCAATGCACTAAATCTTTCGAAGTTGCTAAGGCTCCCATGGCATTTATCCCGTCATTTGCCGTATAGGTAAGATAATATAAATCATCAATTTTAACAATCCTTGGATCTTCAACTCCCTGTTTTTCGTACTCAAACTGTGGATAAATAACAGGAATTTCGGAACGATTTTCGGCAATCAACCCATCTTTTAAAGTACAATGTCCAATACTGGAATAATTGCCATCTTTTATAGCTCTATAAAAAGCATGAACAGTGTTGTCTATCTCTATAACTGCAGGATTTAAAACTCCTTCGTCTTCAAAACCTTGAGTTGTTTTCTCCAGGATAACTCCCTCCTTTTTAACGGTTAACATAATTCACTTTCTTTTATATTATTTAAAAAAGCATTAAGTGGTAGGTAAAGAAATGAAATGGAGCTTTATTCTTTCTCAATAAATCCTTCGGCAATCATCTTTTTATGAATAGTGCAAGCTATTTCATCGGTTAATTTTGAAACCCCTTCTGGATTATACGTTTCCGTAATTCCAGACCATATTAATTTATCTTCATCGATAGAATAAAGCAAAGTCTCAATTACAAATTTTTTAGTTACAACATAGTATCCCGGAGTACTATAATAAATCCAATTTCTGTGGTAGTATCTTCCGAAATTCGCATAATAGTTAGGATACATATAATTTTGACCGGGTACATAAACGTTTTCTTTATCAACATCAATGAGTCTCATGGTTATGGCGGCGTTAAACCCATCGGTTTTCATTCTTTTTCTTAATTCAACATCATCCATATTGGCACTAGTTCCATCTAAATAGGTGTAAGAGGTTACCCCTTTTCCATGCAGATAGTCTACCATTTCATCTTCTGCTTTTCGTCGGTTGGTTTCATTTTTTAAAAGGGCAACTACCAGTACTTTATTCCATTGATTGCTATGAATTTGGGTATTTGGATCTCTCCAACTATTTATAATTGTTGTTGAAGAGCAAGAAATAAGTAAGAAAGGAAGTAACAATAATATTTTCAATAATATATTTTTCATGATTTTTGTTTTAGTAAGTTTAAAATAAAAGAGGATGTGCAAACACATCCTCTTAAATCTTAATTACAAATAGAGATATAGCTTAAGTAAAAATTATTTTTTAATACAGCTGTTTATTTCATTGTTGATTAAAAATATTTTTAGGATTTCTATTCAATAATAATATATAACATTGATGATATAGTGATAACTTGACTGTCTAATTCCGAATTGCAACTAAGTATAAAACTGCGATTAAGCAATTTTAATTTCTTTTTTAGGAAGTGCTTTAGAAGCTGCTTTTTTAGGCACACTCAATTTTAGAATGCCATCATCATAGCGCGCATCAATTTTTTCTCCCGAAACAGTATTTGGAAGTGAAAAAGATCTTGAAAAGGAATTGTATGAAAATTCTTTGCGGCTATACGATTCCGTTTCCTCATTTTCTTCGTGTTCTTTTTCGGCACTGATGGTTAAAACGTCTTGATCGACATCAATTTTAAAATCTTTTTTGGTAAAACCTGGTGCAGCAAATTCAATATTGAATTCTTTTTTGTTTTCTTTAATATTTACCGCAGGAAGGGTCTGGTTAAACCCATTTTCAGGTAGATTGTTGTTAAAAAAACGTTCGATGTCAAAAACATCATTGAAACCAAAAGGCATGATTCCAGAATTTGATTTAAGTAGTGTCATAATGATTAATTTTAATTGTTACACAATAATGTTATTTAGTTTGGTAAAGTTATTTCTAAATAAATTATTTTGTGTTACATAATTTTTTGAAAAAATTACATAATTCATTGATTATCATTAATCCTTTTTGGTTTTTCAGTTCTTTTTTAGGGAGTTATAGGATATAGTACATAAATAAAGGAAAGGAATTTTTTGGTTCAAAAATCTACCACTCATTAACCTTATTGGCATCCATTTTTAAGAAAATAAACAGTAATATAGTGAAACCCCAAAGTCCGGAGCCCCCATAAGAAAAGAAGGGCAACGGAATCCCTACTGTAGGAAAGATACCCAATACCATGGCAATGTTCACAAAGAAGTGAATAAATAATATTCCGGCAACACAGTAGCCATAAACCCTACTGAATTTAGTTTTTTGCCTTTCGGCTAAATAAATAATTCGAAGTACTAGGGCAACGAACATTCCAATAACAATTAACGAACCTAGAAAACCCCATTCTTCTCCAACTGTGGTAAAGATGTAGTCAGTATGTTGTTCGGGTACGAAACCACCTTTAGTTTGGGTGCCTTCTAAGTATCCTTTGCCTATCCATCCTCCAGAGCCAATAGCAATTTCCGATTGGTGGATGTTATATCCAATTCCTTTCATGTCGACTTGCTTTCCTAAAAGGATATTGAAACGGTCTCTATGGTGTTGTTTAAAAACATTATTAAAAACAAAACTTACCGAAAAGGAAAATATGGCAACAAGTACCAATATTATACCACTTGCAATAACATTTCGGTCAATTAAACGGCTTCTGAAATAATTAATTACTAATACCAATGCTGCAATTCCTATAACTATATAAGGATTGTTGGTAACAAGCATTAATATAAATAAAATTATAGCCGAAAATCCAGTAAATAAGTACCATCCTGGTAGGCCTTCGCGATATAATACTACTAAGAAAATAGAATAAATTAAGGCACTACCAGGATCGTGAATTCCTATTAATAATACCGGGAAAAAGACAATAGCTAAGGCAATAATTTGATCTTTTACTATTTTAAGGTTGACTTGAACATCCGACAGGTATTTTGCTAAGGCTAATGCTGTGGCTGCTTTTGCGAATTCGGAAGGTTGAATTCCGAAAGAACCAAACGAATACCAATTGGCTTGCCCTTTAACGGATTTTCCAAAAATAAATAATCCAGCAATTGATAATACCGAAATAGTGTAAATTACCGAGGCATATTTTTCGTAAAATTTTCCTTCTACAAATAGTATCACTAATATTAATGGAAAGGTTAATGCTATGTATAGCATTTGTTTTCCATAAAATTGCGATAAATCAAAAATAGAACCATCGCCAGTTACCGATGATAACGAGGAGGAGTATATGTTAAGCCAACCCATTATTACTAAGGTAATAAAGAGGACTACACTTATCCAGTCAATGTGGTTCGTTATACTCTGATTTCTCATTATACTTTTTTCTTAATCGTGTCTAATATTTTTACACTTTTAGGTTTGCCCAAAATAGAATCGTTTTCACGTTTCGATTTGGCAATACTATCTTTCACTTTAGTATTAAGTATTGCAATACTATCTTGGTGTTTTCTAGGATACAGTTTGCTGTATTGGTCTTTCAAACTTCCTTCTAACATTCGTTTTTCAAAATCCACTTTGGTGATTTTTCTTCTCAAATATTTTTCAATCATTAAAGTAGTAATTGGCCCAGCCCAACGTTTTCCCCAATACCCATTTTCTACAAATACTGCTATGGCAATTTTTGGATTGTCTTTAGGTGCAAATGCTACGAAAATAGAGTGATCTTGAAGTTTAACCCGCTTTCCATTTACTTTTAAATAATTTTCAGCGGTACCAGTTTTACCACATATATCAATTCCTGCAACCCCTAATCCAAAAGCAGTTCCTTTATTATATACATCAAACATTCCATTAATAACTGGCTCAAAATGTTTTCTAGCAATTGAGGTAACGTGTTTGGTTCTGAATTTTTTATCTAATAGTTCCCCCTTGATTTTTTTTGCAATATGAGGGGTGTAATAATAACCTCGGTTGGCAACGGTTGCCATCATATTAGCTAATTGAATGGGCGTCATTAAAACCTCTCCCTGCCCAATAGCATTGGAAACAATAGTTTTACTATCCCAGTGCCATCCTGGATATAATCTTTTGTAGGTTTTAGAGGTAGGTATTTTTCCTCGTTTTCCAATAGGTAAGTCACAACCCATAAAATCACCAAGTCCAAAACTCTTTAAGTGATTACTCCAAACATCAACCGCATAGGAAGGACTATTGTACTTATTTATAGTCTTCATGTATATATTTGAAAAATAAGTATTACAAGATTCATAAATACCATTGTGCAGCTGCATCCCTCCGCCATGGCAGTGGCATTTCATGAAACGTCCTCTAGCATAACTAAATCCGTGATGACAGAAAAAAGTTGTTTGTTCATCAATAACTCCTTCTTGAAGTGCCACTAAAGCAGTTAGAATTTTGAATGGTGACCCAGGAGGGTATTCGGCCAATAGCCCTCTGTCGTACAATGGTTTTGCAATAGAATCGTTATGTAATAAAGTGTAATTTTTAGACCGTTGTCTCCCTACAAGTAGCGCAGGATCAAAATTTGGAGCACTAACCAAAGCTAATATCTCCCCAGTTTTTGGTTCGATAGCAACAATTCCGCCCCATTTATTTACCATTAACTCCTCTCCATATTTTTGGAGTTCCCCATCAAGAGTTAGCGTAATGTCTTTTCCTTGTTTGGCAACAGTGTCAAATTCACCTTCTTTGTAGGAGCCAATCTCCCGGTTGAATTTATCTTTAAGTAAGTATTTTACTCCTTTTTGGCCTCTTAAGAACGTTTCATAACTTTCTTCTATACCTTGTTTTCCAATTAAATCACCACCCACATAGTAAGGATTTTTCTTTACAATGTTTTCATTTACTTGGGTAATAAAGCCAAATACATTGGCGCCATAATCTACTTGATAATCTCTTAGAGAACGTTTTTGAATATAAAACCCTCCAAATTTTCGAATCTTTTCTTGAAATGCAGCAAATTCTAATTTGTTTAATTGGGCCAGGAAAACCGATGGTAACATAGGGCTAAATACCCTAGCTTTTTTCATTTTTGTAATGAAATATTCTTTGCTGATGTCTAGCAAAGAACAAAATTCAAGAGTGTCTAATTCTTTTACATCCTTCGGAACCACCATAATGTCATAAGATGGTTGGTTTGCAATCAATAGTTTCCCATATCTATCATAAACATAGCCTCTTTCGGGATAATCGTATTGTATTTTTATAGCGTTATTTTCTGATTTTAATTTAAAGGTATCGTCAATAATTTGTAAATAGAAAAGGCGCACCATCAACAAACAAGCGGTGATAATTACTAATAATGGAAGTAATGCTTTTCTCATCGTTTACTTGGCTTGATTAAGTAAATTATTAAGATGCAAATGATTGTTGTAAATAGTGTGCTGACTAGTGTTCTTACAATAATGTTCCAAAAATAATCAAACGTAAAAATTTCTAAAATAAATAAGGTTAGGTGATGAATTACTACGCCTAAAAAAATAAATGAAAAACGTTCTGGGGTAAGTACATCGTTTATTCGAACCGTTTGGTATTCATAACTTAATCCGAAGGAAAATCGAAATAAAGAAGGCCTTAGGTATGCTAATAATACACAAGCAGTAGCGTGAACTCCACCTGAATTACAAAATAAATCCATAGTAATCCCTAATAGAAAACTAGCTGCTAGTAGCCCAAATTTATTCCCATTTACTGGGTATAAAAGGATGAATAATATATAGGGATACGGATTAATATATCCCAAAAAGTTGAAATTATTGAATATAAGAACTTGTGCCACAAGTAGCAAAATAAAACGAGCAATATTAAATAATACGGCACTATTCATTTTTTTCTGTCTTTTTTTCGAGTTTAATAATTTGGTCTCTATCTTTATTTTTTATGATATAAACATGGCCTAAACTAGTCATATCATTAAATAATTTAACGTCGATAGTATAAAAATTGGTTAAGTTATCAATGTAAATTTTATCAATAGTTCCAATATTTATGTTTTCTGGAAATATGGTAGATTGAGCGCCAGTTACAATAGTGTCTCCCTTTTTAACGGAAGCTAATCTAGGAACATCGGTTAATTGAACAAATCCTGTATTTTTACCATTCCAAATTAAAGAACCAATATGATTGGATTTTTTAATTTTGGCATTAATTGGAGATTCTGTATTTAAAATACTCAATACCGTGCTGTAATTAGGAGATACATTTTCAATTACTCCCACAATTCCTAGGCTGTTGATAACACCCATTTCAGGTTGAACTCCTTGTTTAGAACCAGAATCCAATGTTAGGAAATTTACTTGAGAGCTATAAGAGTTTTTGATAACCTTAGCAATAACAATATCAATTTTCTTAACCCCTTTTATCGAATCTAAATTTGGGATTTTAGTGCTGTCTTTGATGTTGAAAAGCAAGCTTTTTAAACGTGCATTTTCTTTAGCTAATTCTTCGTTTTGGATTTTTAAATTGAAATATCCTTCAATATTACTAGTCATTTTGTAGGCTCCTCCAGTGAAAAAATTTGCAGAACTAATAATTTTACTTCTATGATACGAATGGGATTGAACAGTTAGTAATAAGGCTATTACCATAAGCAGCAAAAACAGCATACGATAGCTGTTTTTAAATACAAAATTAAATATTTGCTGCATAGTTTTTAAAAATTTAAAATCTCAAATTCCAAATCCCAAACAAACAGTATCGTTCTAGTTTTGGAATTTGGATTTTCTAAATTTGGAATTTATTTTATAAGGATGCTTCTAAATTTTGGTATGTTTTTCAATGCCATTCCTGTCCCTCTTACAACTGCTTTCAACGGATCTTCAGCAATATAAACCGGTAGGTCTGTTTTTAATGAAATACGCTTGTCTAATCCGCGTAACATAGATCCACCACCGGCTAAATAAATACCCGTGTTGTAAATATCAGCAGCTAATTCTGGAGGAGTTTGTGATAAGGTTTCCATCACTGCATCTTCAATACGTTGGATAGATTTGTCTAGTGCTTTTGCAATTTCTCTAAAAGAAACTTCTACTTGTTTTGGTTTACCGGTAAGTAAATCTCTACCTTGAACCGACATATCGTCTGGAGGAGAATCTAAAGTATCGGTAGCAGCACCTACTTGAATTTTAATTTTTTCAGCAGTAGTTTCTCCAACAAATAAATTGTGTTGGGTACGCATATAATAAATAATATCGTTGGTAAAAACATCCCCAGCAATTTTAACCGATTTATCACATACAATTCCGCCAAGAGCGATAACTGCAATTTCGGTAGTACCACCACCAATATCTACAATCATGTTTCCTTTAGGTTGCATAATATCAATTCCAATTCCAATAGCAGCAGCCATTGGCTCATGAATTAAGTAAACTTCTTTACCGTTTACACGCTCACAAGATTCTTTTACTGCACGCATTTCCACTTCAGTAATTCCAGAAGGAATACAAACTACCATACGCAAAGCAGGAGTAAACATTCGTTTCTTTAAGGCAGGAATACTTTTAATAAACATGCTAATCATCTTTTCCGAAGCATCGAAATCGGCAATAACACCATCTTTTAATGGTCGTATGGTTTTAATGTTTTCATGGGTTTTACCTTGCATCATGTTGGCTTCTTTACCAACAGCAATGATTTTCCCAGATACTCTATCTCTTGCAACAATAGAGGGGCTATCAATTACAACTTTGTCGTTGTGAATGATTAGTGTGTTAGCGGTACCAAGGTCAATTGCTATATCCTCGGTCATGAAATCAAAAAATCCCATATTATATAAATGGTGTTTAGTTCGTTATATTTTTTATCAGCTTACAAAAATAATAAAATTAATGTTTAAAATGACGTGTTCCTGTAAATACCATTGCCACTTTATTTTCATTGCAATAATTAATGCTCAATTCATCTTTAATAGAGCCACCTGGCTGAATAACAGCGGTAATTCCTGCATTATGCGCAATCTCTACACAATCTGGAAACGGAAAGAAAGCATCGCTTGCCATAACTGCTCCGTGCAAATCAAACCCAAAAGTTTCTGCTTTTTCAATGGCTTGTTTCAAAGCATCTACTCTAGAAGTTTGTCCCGTTCCAGAAGCAATCAAGGTATTGTTTTTTGCAAAAACAATAGTATTTGATTTGGTGTTTTTACAAATTTTGGATGCAAACAATAAATCCTCTACTTCTTGACTAGTTGGCGCAGTAAGCGTAACCGTTTTCAAATCCTTTGCAGCATCTGTAATGTTGTTTTTATCTTGAACCAAAACTCCATTTAGGCAAGTTCTCACTTGACGTTGAGGTAAAGGTACATCATTTATAGTCAAAATGATTCGGTTCTTTTTTTCTTGTAGAATATTTAACGCCTCGGCATCATAACTAGGTGCAATAACTACTTCACAAAACAGTGAATTAATTTCGGTTGCTGTAGCAGCATCAATTTTTCCGTTGGCCATTAACACCCCTCCAAAAGCCGAAGTTGGGTCGCAAGCTAAAGCCGCAACATATGCCTCTTTCATGGTTTTTCTAGTTGCCAATCCGCATGCATTATTGTGTTTCAAAATAGCAAAAGTAGGCTCGCTATCTTTAAATTCTGCTGTCAAATTCACCGCAGCATCCACATCTAATAAATTGTTATACGACAATTCTTTTCCGTGTAATTTGGTAAACATCGCATCAAAATCGCCAAAGAAAAATCCTTTTTGGTGTGGATTTTCCCCATAACGAAGAACCTGCCCGTGCGACATACTTTCTTTGTAATACGTATCTTCGGTATTGAAATAATTAAAAATTGCAGTATCGTAATTAGACGAAACATGAAATGCTCTTGTTGCCAAATATTTTCGTTGTTCCAAAGTCGTAGCGCCGTTTCCTTCGGTAATCATTCCTAAAAATAATTCATATTCTTCAACCGATGGCACGATTACGGTGTCTTTAAAATTCTTAGCCGCAGCACGAATTAACGAAATACCACCAATGTCAATTTTTTCAATTGCATCGGCTTCACTTGCTCCCGAAGCCACCGTTTTTTCAAACGGATACAAATCTACAATCACCAAATCAATTTGCGGAATATTAAATTCCTTCATTTGTTCCACATCCGTAGGGTTATCTTGACGGTTCAAAATACCACCAAAAACTTTTGGATGTAACGTTTTAACACGACCGCCCAAAATAGAAGGGTAGGAGGTAACGTCCTCTACAGGAACCACAGGAATTCCTAGGTTTTTAATAAAATCTTCGGTTCCTCCGGTAGAATAAATAGTTGCATTTTGTTTGTGAAGTTGTCTCACAATTGGCTCTAAACCAGTTTTGTCAAAAACCGAAATAAGAGCAGATTGAATCGTTTTTGTAGTGCTCATCGTGTTGTGTTGTTAAGCACGCAAAAGTAGTTCATTGCGAGGTACTAAGCAATCGCAATTTTAAATTATTTTCGAAATAATTTGAAGCGAAACTTTAGGCATTTTTGTATACGTCATTCCCGCCATTCGTTGCAATCTGCCATTGCGAGGTTCTCCTCCATTCCAATGCCACCATATCCTTATCGCAATGTCAGGATTTTCACTTCTGTCGGGGCTACACGGTTTTTGTCTTTTGTATAGTTTTTCATTTCAATACCACTTTCATAAATTCGGAAAATTTAATTTTACACACTATTTTTTGTAACAAATCCAACATTCTATTTACTAATATCTTAAATTTGACCTAGAAAAAAATCCACTATGCTTGTTTACCTTCGTTTACTAAAAGAAAGTTTCGGTTTTGCTATGAATGCCTTGCGAAACAATAAGTTGCGTACTTTGCTTTCATTGCTTGGAGTGACAATTGGTATATTTTCAATTATTGCGGTACTTGCTGCAGTAGATTCTTTAGATAGAAAAATCAAAAAAGATTTAAGCAGTTTAGATAAAAACACTATTTATTTGTTCAAAGGTTCCTTTGGCCCCTCCTCAATTCCAAGATGGAAAAGAGACCAATTTCCTCAAGTAAAATATACCGAATACGAATATTTAAAAAATGCTTTGCCCGAAGCGCAAGAAATGGCATACCAACTTTTTGTGAAAAGTGAAATCATGAAATACGATACCAAATCGGTGAGTAGTGTAAATGTGGTTCCAGTTTCGCACGAATTTATTGATATACAAGGTTTGGAATTTGCCGAAGGTCGTTTCTACAACGAAGCCGAATCCAATTCGGGTGCCGCAGTTTTGGTCATAGGGGATGAATTAGCAAACAGTCTTTTTGAAAATGTAGATCCAATTGGTAAACAAGTCCGCTTGTATGGTCAGCGATTTGTTGTAATCGGTGTGTTAAAAAAACAAGGCGCCGGAATGTTTGGAGATAGCAACGACACCTCTGTTTTTATTCCCGTTAATTTCATGAGAAGAATGTTTGGGGATAATAATGATTCGATGACTCCTGTTATTGTTATCAAACCAGAAAAAGGAATTGACATGGACGCTTTTAAAGCCGAAATATCTCAAAAGTTACGTGCTTTACGGGGAGTTAAAACGGGAGAAATTGATAATTTCTTTATCAATGTTCTTTCGGGTTTCACCGATTTATTAGACGGAATTATTGCCAACATGAATATTGGTGGTTGGATTATTGCTGGATTTTCACTTCTTGTAGGAGGTTTTGGTGTAGCTAATATTATGTTTGTTTCGGTAAAAGAACGCACCAACTTAATAGGAATACAAAAATCTCTCGGCGCCAAAAATAGATTCATCTTGTTTCAATTCTTGTTTGAAGCCGTAATCTTGTGTTTGATTGGTGGTGTAATCGGAATTCTTTTTGTATGGTTAATCGCTATGGGCTTAACTAAATTACTCGATTTTGAGTTTGTACTAAGTTTTAGCAATATTATGCTTGGCTCTGGCTTAGCCATATTAATTGGTTTAATCGCAGGAATCTTGCCTGCAATTTCCGCATCCAAATTAGATCCTGTGGAGGCTATTAGAAGCGGAATGTAATAGAGAGGTACGAGGTTGGAAGTTCGAGGTACGAGGTATAAAATATTAAGGTTTAAATTTTATTCGTTTTTTATCCCAATTTATTTCTTTAGGAAAATAATATTTGTCATTGCCAACAAATTTCAATACGGTATCCTCTTCTTGGGTCGTACGTCGAACAATATAGACATCTCGATCATTTTCATTACATGTATTATTTATCGCTTTCATCATTATATAATAACTATCAAAAGTTAGTGTGTCCAATTGAGAAGCAATATTTATTCTATTTCGTTCTCCTTTTCGAATATTTAATTTTATAAAGTCATCAATACAACCCTTAGGTATTTCAATTATGTTTTCGGGTTTTAAATTTATAAATTCTGGAATTGTGTCATTTATTCTACCAGTGCCACAAATAAAACCATTTATTTTTTCTTGTTGGTAGTAGTATATATTTGTCTTTTTGTCAATAATGAAAATATTATTTCCATAAGAAAAGCCTGCTATAGGAAGAGGAGGGGGAGACGGGTATACAGAATTAGTGTCTCTATTTGCTTTTCTATATTTAAGGATTGGTTTCCAAAATTCAGAAATAATAAATGGCTTCTTTAAATATGCATTGTCATTTGACTTCTTTTTGTTACACCCTATAAAAATTCCGATAATCAATACAATTAGGATTTTTTTCATCTTCTAAAATTTTAATTAAAGATATAAAAAAACACAAAGCAATTACTTTGTGTTTTTTTGTGTCTTTTGTGGTAAAAAAAAAACTATCTAATATTTTGATTCAAAATCAAATCAATATATAGATTGATTTTATCTTTTAACTCTTTTCTTTGAGCAATAAAATCTAAAAATCCATGTTCCAATAAAAATTCCGAAGTTTGGAATCCTTCTGGTAAATCTTTACCTGTAGTATCCCGAACCACGCGAGGTCCTGCAAAAGCAATTAAAGCACCAGGTTCTGCAATATTAATATCACCCAACATTGCATAAGAAGCAGTTGTCCCACCAGTTGTTGGATCGGTACATAAAGAGATGTAAGGAATTTTGGCTTCGGCAAGTTGCGCTAATTTTACAGAAGTTTTTGCTAATTGCATAAGCGAATACGCCGCTTCCATCATACGAGCACCACCCGATTTTGAAATCATTACAAACGGCACCTTATTTTTTATAGAATAATCAATACCACGTGCAATTTTTTCTCCTACTACAGCACCCATAGAACCTCCAATAAAGGCAAAGTCCATACAACAAACTACTAAGTCGTTTCCTTTTGATTTTCCAACGCCAGTTCGAACCGCATCTTTCAATTTGGTTTTGTCCATAACGTCTTTCAACCGGTCAGAATATTTTTTTGTATCTACAAATCCAAGTGGATCTTTAGACGTCATTTTAGCATCCAATTCTTTGAATTCGTTGTTGTCGAACAAAATTTCAAAATATTCTTTACTGCCTATTCTAACATGAAAACCATCCTCAGGACTTACCCAAAGGTTGCGTTCCAACTCATCCGCATCAATAATTTTTCCTGTAGGAGATTTGTACCAAAGTCCTTTAGGTACATCTTTCTTATCTTCGGTTGCAGTAGTAATTCCTTTTTCTGTTCTTTTAAACCAAGCCATAGTTTTGTTTATTGTTTATTGTTAATGGTTCATGGTTTGAAGTTAACAATAAACAACAAACCATAAACTATAAACCTATAAAGTGTTTACATTATTCAAGTCAGCAAAAGCTTGTTCTAATCTTGTGTTGAAAGTAACTTCACCTTCACGTACCCATTTTCTTGGATCGTAGTATTTTTTATTAGGAACATCAGCTCCATCCGGATTTCCAATTTGAGTTCTTAAGTATTCAATATGATTCACCATATAATCGCGAATTCCTTCGGTGAAAGCAAATTGTAAGTCAGTATCAATATTCATTTTGATTACACCATAAGAAATGGCTTCTCTTATTTCCTCTAATGTAGAACCTGAACCTCCGTGGAAAACAAAATCTACTGGATTTGGACCTGTGTTGAATTTATTTTGAACATAATCTTGCGAATTTTTCAAGATTTTCGGAGTTAATTTTACGTTTCCTGGTTTGTAAACACCATGAACGTTTCCAAAAGAAGCTGCAATTGTAAATCTTGGGCTAACTTTTAAAAGTTCTTCATAAGCATAAGAAACTTCCGATGGTTGTGTGTATAATTTGGAACTATCAACGTCTGAATTGTCAACTCCATCTTCTTCACCACCAGTAATTCCTAGTTCGATTTCTAATGTCATACCCATTTTACTCATTCGAGCCAAATAGGTTTTGCAAATTTCGATGTTTTCTTCAATTGGCTCTTCGGATAAATCAATCATATGAGAAGAAAATAATGGTTTCCCAGTTTCTGCAAAATGTTTTTCAGAAGCATCTAGTAAACCATCAATCCAAGGTAAAAGTTTTTTTGCACAGTGGTCGGTATGAAGAATTACGGTTGCGCCATACGCTTCTGCCAAAGTGTGAATATGTTTTGCACCAGCAATTCCACCAGCAATAGCTGCTTTTTCGCCAGCATTCGAAAGTCCTTTTCCAGCATTAAATTGGGCACCACCATTAGAAAACTGAATGATAACTGGGGCGTTTAATTTTGCTGCTGTTTCTAAAACACCATTAATAGTACTTGAACCAGTTACGTTTACTGCAGGAATTGCAAATCCTTTTTCTTTTGCATAAGCAAAAATAGCTTGAACTTCATCTCCAGTGGCAACTCCAGGTTTAATGTTATGTGACATCGTGTAGTTTTTTTTAATTAAGTTTACAAAAGTAATAATTTCTAAAATTAGAAAGGATAATTTATCCCAATATTTACTACTGATTTGGATAAATTTATCTCTTTCATCCATTTTTCGTTCTCTAATTTGGCTGGATTGTAGGTTTTAAAACCAATATCAAATCGAACTACAAATAGTCCTTGGTCGTATCGAATGCCAGTCCCAGTGGCTAATGCGATGGTTTCTATAGATTGAAATCCGTTGAAAGTATAAGCTTCATCGGTTACATTGTCTAAAACATTCCAAATATTACCAGCATCTGCAAAAAGGGCACCATTAAATTTTCCTAGAATGTTAAATCGTAATTCGGCACTCACGGTAATTTTCAAATTGGCTTCATTAAAGTCATTCAGACTGCCACTTCTGCCGGGACCTAAGCTATACGGTTGCCATGCTCTAATGTCGTTGGAACCTCCAGAAAAGTAACTACGAGAAAACGGAATACTTTTTGAATTTCCATAAGGTACGGCCAATCCTGCAAAGCCTCTAATTGCAATTACTTTTTTTCCGGTAAAAGACCAATGCTTTATGTATTCAAATTCGCCTTTTAAGTATTGGGAATATTCTACTTCAAAAAAGGTGTTTGCACCGCCTTGATTGTCTAATTGTTTGGAAGCTCTAGCTATGATAGACAGAAAATTGCCTGCTGATTCAAACTTTGTTTTGTAAGCATGAAAAGAATTATCATATAAATCTTTTTTGGTAGTTTTAGAAAAACTGATGCTTGTTGCAAAAATTAAATTGTTTTCGGTTAATCTTTT
>NZ_JBIKPS010000005.1:0-170631 GCF_044357305.1 Flavobacterium sp. | reverse complement strand
GAAGTGTCGTTGTTTCCAAAAACTCATAACTTATAATTTATTTCTCTTTAGATTGCTTCGTGCCTCTCTATGATAGACTTCAGTGAGGTTTTTTGCCACAGATTAACACAGATTAAACGGATTAAAAAGTAGCTCCGAATTGCACTAATTATAAAAGAGATTAAAAGATAATAGATGGAGAGATGAAAGTCTTAAAAACTAATGAAGTGTCGTTGTTTCCAAAAACTCATAACTTATAATTTATAATTATTTTTTGCTCTTGCGAACTTTGCGAAAAACTTTGTGAACCTTGCGGTTAAGAAAAACAGACGGAGAGAGGAAAGAAAAAAATGTTTTGAAATTCTTAAAGTCGAATGAAGTCTCGTTGTTTCCAAAAACTCATAACTTATAATTTATTTCTCTTTAGATTGCTTCGTGCCTCTCTATGATAGACTTCAGTGAGGTTTTTTGCCACAGATTAACACAGATTAAACGGATTAAAAAGTAGCTCCGAATTGCACTAATTATAAAAGAGATTAAAAGATAATAGATGGAGAGATGAAAGTCTTAAAAACTAATGAAGTGTCGTTGTTTCCAAAAACTCATAACTTATAATTTATAATTATTTTTTGCTCTTGCGAACTTTGCGAAAAACTTTGTGAACCTTGCGGTTTAGAAAACAGACGAAGAGTTGAAAGGCTAAAATGTGTTGAAAGTCAATAGTCTTGAAATCAAATAAAGTGTCGTTGTTTACAAAAACTAACTATTTGGTTTGTTAGGACTAGTAAATATTTAGAAACCAATTACTACTCACTAAACTGTAAGTTGCTTAAATTTTTATAAATACCATTTTCAATTTCCAATAGTTCTTTGTGGGTTCCTTTTTCGGCAATTCTTCCGTCGTTCAAAACCAAGATAGCATCAGCATTTCTAATAGTTGCAAGTCGGTGCGCAATGATAATGCTCGTTCTACCTTCCATTAAATTTTCCAATGCTTCCTGTACTAATTTTTCACTTTCGCTATCTAAAGACGAAGTGGCTTCGTCTAAAATTAAGATACTTGGGTTTTTCAATAACGCTCTAGCAATAGCAATGCGCTGGCGTTGGCCACCCGAAAGTTTGATACCGCGTTCTCCTACCAAAGTGTCGAATTTTTCAGGAAATCCGTTAACAAAATCGAAGGCATTGGCTTGTTTGGCAGCAAGTAGAATTTCTTCTTCGGTGGCATTTGGTTTTCCGTAGGCGATGTTTTCTCTAATGCTTCCACCAAACAAAATCACGTCTTGTGGCACGATACTCATGTTGCCACGAAGGTTTTCTAAATCGTAGTCGTAGATGTTTTTATCATCAATTAAAATTGCACCACCTGCAATATCGTAAAAACGAAGTAGGAGCGAAGAAATAGTTGATTTTCCTGCACCACTAGGTCCTACAATTGCAATCTTCTGACCGAAACTGGCAGTGAAATTTACGTCTTTCAATACCTGAACTTCCGGTCGGGAAGGGTAGAAGAAGGACACATTTTTAAAGGACACATTTCCTTTTATTTTTTCGGTAGATTGATTTTGATTCGAATTTATCTTTTCGGGAGTTTCGTCTAATAATTCAAAAACTCTTTCGGTTGCACCCACTGCTTTCTGAATTTGCGCATACAATTCGGCAATACCTCCAAAAGATGCTCCTACAAAAGTAGAGTAAAGCACGAACGAGATTAATTGCCCTACACTCATTTCGCCACTGATGCTTAAAGTAACGCCATACCAAACCACAGCTACAATAGCACCAAACAAACAGAAGATAATAAACGAAGCAAAGTAACCACGGTATTTTCCTCCTTTGATGGCAATCGTTACAATTTCTTGAATTTTACCTTGGTATCGTGCAATTTCATACCATTCGTTGGCAAAGGCTTTTACATTGCTAATTCCTTGCAGGGTTTCTTCTACAATTACTTGGCTTTCGGCAACTTTATCTTGTACGTTTTTAGAATATTTTCGGATAAATCTTCCAAAAATAACGGCTGCAACGGCTACTACGGGCACGATGGAAAGCATCATCAAAGTCAGTTTAAAACTCTGACTAGCCAACAAGGCCACCCCACCAATAATTAATATAAATTGGCGTAAAAATTCGGCTATAGTAGAGGTTAAAGTATCTTGAATTTGAGTAATATCCGAACTGATGCGGCTGTTTAATTCGCCTACACGTTTTTGAGAAAAGAACGTCATGGGTAATTTTACTAAATTGCTATACAACGCCAAACGGAGGTTTGCTAAAGTATGCTCGGTGAAATTTACAAATAAAGAAAGTCGGAAAAAAGAGAAAAACGATTGCAAAAATAAGATGCAAACCAAACCTAATGCAATTGAATTGGCTTCGGCATTGTCTTTGTTTTTCACACAATCTACCAACATCCCCATCAACTTAGGAAAGGCTAGGGCAGTGGCCCCGGTCATTAATAAAAAAACCAATCCTACATAGAATTTCCACTTGTGATTATCTGCATATTTAAAAATTAATACCGCTTTGCTTAACGAACTTGCATTAATCTTTGCTTTGGGTAAATCGTTTTCTTCAAATCGAGCCATTTTTATTTTTTTTTGCAAAAGTAAAGAATATTGCAGTTTTTTAGCCCTTTACAAATGGTAAAGTTTAAAGAAAATGTATTGCGTACTTTCAAAATAAAACTTAATCCTTCTATATAAAAACCAATAATTACATTGAATCCTATTATCTTTGCAATCTTTTGTAACAAAATCAACTTTCGATAGTCTATTAGGATTCAAAAGCCCAATATAAATTAAAACCCCAAACATGAAATTCAGATTATTTCTAACACTACTATTAGGTAGTATTGCAACAATTAATGCACAAACTACAGGAACCATTTCGGGTAAAGTAGTAGACAATACTTCCAAAAAAGCGGTTCCTTATGCTAATATAAACATTAAAAAAGACAATAAAATTATTACAGGAGGAATGACTTCGGATAATGGAAGTTTTATCATTAAAGATATTCCTTTGGATTCATATACAGTTATAGTTCAATTTATTGGATATAAAAATTATACTCAAAAAATCACGTTAACTGCAGAAGATAAAACGATCAATTTAAATTCTATTTTTCTAGAAGAGGCTGCTAATCAATTAGAGGACGTAGAAATTGTAAAAGAGAAATCCACATTTGAACAAAAAATAGATAGAAAAGTAATTAATGTAGGAAAGGATTTAATTTCTGCTGGAGCCACTGCTGGCGAAATCATGAACAATATTCCTTCGGTTTCGGTAGATCCGCAAACGAATGCTATTAGTTTGAGAGGGAATGAAAATGTACGAGTGCTTATTGACGGAAAGCCATCTAATATTGATGTGGCGCAACTTTTAAAGCAAATTCCATCTTCTTCCATAAAGCAAATTGAATTGATTACCAATCCTTCTGCCAAGTACAATCCGGAAGGGATGAGTGGTATTATCAACATTATTTTAAATAAAAATGCGAACAAAGGTTTTAATGGAAGCATCAATAATGGCGTGACTTTTGGAAAAACACCCAAAGCGAATTCGTCTTTAGACATGAATTATAGAGTAGGGAAAGTAAATGTGTATGGAAATTATGGGTTTAATCATGGTTTTCAAGCAAATAAAGGTAACATTAATAGTTTTCAACCAGGCGCTGAGAAAATTGTTGACATGAATTTTAGAAATAAAAATACATCGCATTTGTATAAAGTTGGGTTGGATTATTACCTCAATGATTTCAATACCGTTTCGTTTTATACTAGTCAAAATCATTTTTTATCTTCTGGAAATAGCACTACAACCGTTGATTATTTTACCAATTCAATTAGTGATATTGTTCAAAAAAACGATAGTAAAAGCAATAATAATTCGGGGACCTATAATTTAGATTTCAAACATAAATTTAAAAAGGAGGGTGAAAATATTGAATTGGAAGCCAATTATAATAATAATTCATCCAATGAAAACGCCACTTTTGCAACTCAAGTTTTACCTACTTCGTACACCGAATTGAATGCAATTACTAATAAGAGCGATAATACCAAAATCAATTTAGATTATACCAATCCGTTTAAAGATAATTCTAAATTAGAGTTAGGTCTAGAAACTAGAATTGAAAATACGGATAATAGTTTTGATAGAAATATCGCTTATTATTCTGATTTTAGATACGAAAGAAAAATCCACTCTGCTTATACCACCTATGGAAAACAATGGGATAAATGGGGTTTCCAAGTAGGAACTCGTTTTGAAAACTACACTGCCAATGCAAATTTTCATGCTGTAGATTCGCAAGATGAAAATGCTAACGGAAATACTACTGAAATTCTTATTAAAACGTTTAACGACCAAATAAATACACTTTATCCTAGTGGTTATTTATCGTATAAAATATCCGATAAAAATTCGATTAATTTCAATTATTCCAGAAGAGTTGATCGTCCAAGTATTGGGCAAGTAAATCCAATTAGAGAATGGAGTACGCCAACAGTTAAGTCGGTCGGTAATCCTTATTTAAAACCACAATTTACGAATTCCTTTGAGTTAAATTATACTCAAAAAACTAAAATTGGATCTATTTCAACGGTAGTTTTTTATAGAATTATTGACCAAGAAATTACACGTTATGTATCCATCGACCCCAATAATAGTGCTGTAAATATTATGTCGTATGCTAATTTTAAAGATAATAAATCGTTTGGTGCTGAAATTTCTGGAAATCTAGATTTTACCAAATGGTGGAGTGCCAATGTTGGAACCGATGTTTATTTTAAAACCATCAGAGGAACCGTTGCTTCTAGTTTTGTAGAACGAAAAGCGAATATTTTCAATGCTCGAATTAACAATACTTTTAAAGCAAATAAAAATTTACGTTTTCAATTGTTTGGAATGTATCGCGGGGCAGAGCAAGGTCTTCAGTTTCTTAGGAAACCAATGTATCGAATGGATCTTGGTGCGAGCTACAACATCTTGAAAGGACAAGGAACTTTAAGTGCTAGAGCTGGCGATGTTTTTAATACGATGAAATTTAGCTTTGATGGCGATTTACCCTATGCACAACAAGGCTCTTTTAATTGGGAAAGTAGAACTGTCTACTTAGGATTCAACTACCGTTTTGGCGGAGGTAAAAATGCTGCATTACAAAGAAAACAACGAGATAAAAACGAAACCCAAGGTGGTGGAATGATGTAAAAATAAAAAGCCGAAGATTGTATCTTCGGCTTTTTTGTTTTATTACAATTTTACTAGAAATTTCTTACTGCTCTTACCTTGAAATTAGATTGTGATTTGTTAAAATCACTTGCAGTAGATTCATTCACAAATCGTGCTTGTGTAGCATTTTTTTGAGTAGAACTCCAATAATTTCCCGATTCAAAATAGTTTAAATTTCCGATTAGTATTAGTTCCGCTTCCGATGGAAGATACCAATCACTTTTTCCATTTAAGACTAAATCGCTACAGATTTTTGCGGCTGTTCCAGCAGTAGTACAGCCAGTTGTGATAGCATTGGTATTCGCTTGTCCTGATCCTTGAATAGCAGATGTACCAGAAATAGAAGTTCCTTCGCATCCCCAAGGTGCAATACCCTGATCGGTTGTTGCTGCTATTAAACCACTAGTGTTATTACTATTTAACCAAACAATCATTCCACCATCAAAATTCTCTCCAACAACATGCGGAGAACTTCCTGTGGTAAAGCTAACTTGATTTCCGTACATTTTTTCAATACAGTTTGTGCCATCAATACCTACGACCCAAACTCTAACATAATAGGTTGTATTGGCTTTCAGATTAATCATAGTGGTAGAGGTTTGTAAAACATTATTTCCAACTGAATAATCTGGAGTTTCAAAAGTTGGATTTGGACTTGTTCCATAAGCAAAACCAGAATAAACATAATCTATAGTATTTCCTATAACTAATCCATTAAAAACAGCAGTTCCCGCAGTGATATTTGTAGCTGGATTTGTTGTAATTGTAGTTATTTTAGGTAATGTTGAAAAAGTAAGTTGATTTCCATAAACGATTGTCCCATCACACAATTTTGCATAACCTCTAAAATAGTAAGAAGTTTGTGGTAAAAGAATATAATCGCAATGGTATGTTAAGTCATTACCGTCAAAAGAAGCTAATATATCGGAAATAGTTGGGTTAGGATTTGTGCTAACACATATTCCTTTATTTATAACACAAGAGTTATTTAAATTATTATTGATAGTAATATTTGAAAATGTTGTAGAACAGGCTTTAATGATTGAAACAGGATTGGTAATAACTGTAACTGTATTAGGTAGTATTGTAAAGTTTATTTCGTCACCATAAATAGTGCTAACACAATTTGTTGCATAAGCTTTAGCATAATACGTCCCTGCTGTTAGACACGATAAAGTAGCAGATAATTGATTATCACTCACTCCAACATTAGAACTTCCATTATCAATTGTTGGATTTGTTGTTGTACTATAGACAAATCCTTTACTACTTATTTCTGCTTGGGTAGTTGCAGCTGCTGTTCCACTTAATATTGCCGAACAATTAGTTATTCCTGTTGCAGCAGAAGTTGTTACAACCAAAGTATTATTTGCAGTTGTAAAACTTATTTCATTGCCATAAATAGTTTCTGAACACGTTGTTGCAAATGTTCTAGCGTAGTAAGTTGTATTGGGAATTAAACTTGATATTTCAGTATTTAATGTGGTATAAGTATCTGATATTGTTGGATGCGCTGCTGTACTATAACAAATACCTTGATTTTGTATAGCAGAAGGGCTGCTACAAGTAATAGTGCCATTTAATATAACAGAACAAGTTTTAATAGATGTTGCAGCTTGAGTTGTAACTGTTGTTGAAATATTTTGCGTTGTAAAACTAAATTGATTACCATAAAAAGTTCCAACGCCATTGGTTACAAAAGCTCTATAATAATAGGTGCTATTTGAATTAAGATTTGTTAATGTTGCAGTGAATGGAACATTTCCATCCCCACTTGCAATAGCATTGGCAATTGTCGGATTGGAACTAGTTCCATAGCATACACCAAGACTTAAAATTCCTGCTCCACCATCTGTATTAATTGTTCCACCAGAAGTTGCTTGACAATCTGCAATGTTAGTTGCTGCGGTTGTTGAAACACTAGCAATACCACTTAATGTTGTAAATGTAAATTCGTCACCATAAGAGGTACCTGCAATTGTTGTAGAAAATGCTCTTACATGATAAGTTGTATTAGGCAATAAATTTATTGGAGATTCCGTGAAAGTTCCTAAACCACCACCAGATGTGATAATAGAATTCGAAACGGTTGGACTAGGATTAGTTGAATAGCAAAAACCTCGGCTTAAAACTAATTCTGTTCCAGCATTTGTAACTGTTCCAGTAAATGTTGCTTGTAAAGCTAGTACATCAATAACAGTATCCGTTGTTACTGTTGATGGTGTACTTTGATACCATTGAGGAATATTATTTGGAGTAACTTTTAATGTTTGTCCTGGTTGGCCAATAGGAATTATTACCCAATTAGTCCCATCCCAATATTGCATATCACCAATATTTGTTCCTTGAAGAGTGCTGCTAGTTGAACCATTTGCAGAATAAAATGCATAAGGCACACTCAATAACTCACTTGAAGCAACAATAGTATAATTACTTCCACCAGTTATATCGGTTTCTGTTTTGATAAAATAATTTCCAGTACTCCAATTTATTGACGCGAAAGTACCTGAAACTACTGACCCAGTTCCTATTTGTAAACTCACTAAACCATTAGCATTTGTTGTTGTGTTGTGTGTTTCCGAATAAACGCTTGGACCAGAATCAGATCCTTGTAAAATATTAATTTTCACTCCAATTGGAGAAGAGAGAATTAGTTCGCTATTACTATTTCTAATAACTGCTTGGTAACTCATTTTTTGAGGAACTTGTGCATAAATAGACTGTAAAGAAAAGAAAAAAGCTATTAATAAAGCAGTTTTAACTTTAAATGTAAATTTTGAATTCATTAATTAGTTTTTAAAATTTTGAATGTTTTTAATTCTTTAGTACCGTCTGTAACCTTTAAAAAATATATTGAAGATGGGAGATTTCCAATTTCTATTTTTGTTTCCTTGATTATAGTTTTTCCATCAAAGAAAAGCTTTCCATTTAAATCGACTAATTGAAAGTTTAACGATTCAAAATCATAATTTTCTACTTTTAAAGTTATAAAATCTGAAGTTGGATTAGGTAAAATACTCAAGAGTAAATTTATTCCCTGAGCTGCATTTGTACTTAAAACTGTAGAAATTTCATAAGGTTGTTGAACCCCTTGTGAAACCGAACCGTTTGACGCAAAATTAGTAACGTATACTTGCTCTCCAACAGAATAGCTGATGGCTCCATTAGTTTCTACTTTATTTCCTCCTGAAGCAGTTATAGAATTTTGTGCTATTAGTAGATTGGAGGTAAAAATCACAGAAAAAAACAGTATTTTTTTGATTTTCATGAAAATATAATTTTTTTGTAAAAGTATTACATTTATTGTTATTTGTTTGAGCTTTTATTTACCAAATAAAAAAACAATATCAAATGAAAAATTAGTTAGTTATTCTTGTTTTCCTCCTCTAAAAAACGTTCAATTCGTTTGTCTGGAATGAACCACATGAAGGAAACTAAAATATATATTGCTAAAGAAACTATAGGGAAAAAATAAGCAAATCCTATGGAGGTGAGGTAACAGAAAATGGATATTTTTTCTTTATAACTATTGCCAATAGCTTTGGATAATATTGAATTTTTTCCTTCCGATTTAATAATAATTTTTTGAAGAATAGAGTAGGCAAGGCCACTCATGAATAAAACCACTCCATAAAGCATCATTGGAAGTTTGGCTAAATGATTTTCTCCAATCCAACCAGTGATAAATGGAATTAGGGAAAGCCAAAACAATAAATGTAAGTTTGCCCAAAGAATTTTCCCATTAACTTTCTTAACTGTATGAAGCATGTGGTGGTGGTTGTTCCAATAAATTCCAACATAAATAAAACTCAAAGCATAACTTAAAAATTTAGGAAGTAGAGGTTTTAAATCTTCCCAAGTACTACCTTGTGGAGTTTTAAATTCTAATACCATTATGGTGATTATAATAGCTAAAACGCCATCGCTAAAGGCTTCTAATCTGTTTTTAGTCATATTCTTAACTATTTAAAGTTCCCAATGTTTTATGTATTTTTCGTTTGTGATGGGTTTGTCTCAAATTTTTATCTCCCGAAATAATACTGATGCTTCCATCAATTTCAAACATGGCTAGTTTTACTTGTTTATAATATTCAACCCCGTGTTCCCGCATTGCTTCTTGTAATTCGTCATTAGTTATCCCTAAATGAGCGATGGTTTTAAATTCAATTTTGCCATTATGAATTAGGATTTCAGGCTTGTCTTGTAGCATTTCTTTAATAAATTTAGAATGCAACATCGTTTTCTTAAAAATAATGTTGATAATAAACAAAGCAAAAGCCGCTACAATCCCCCCTAAAAGAGAGGTATTGCTCCCTACCATTGCGTTTTGAACCGAGTTACTAATAAGTAAAATTAAAATTACATCGGCAGTATTCAATTGGGATAATTCCTTTTTACCAAAAATCCGTAAAGCAATTATCATAAAGAGATATACGGAAACACTTCGAATAATTATGTCTAGGTAGGGGTTCATTTATTATTGTTGTATTAGATAACTAATTACTACTTCTTCTTAATATTACTCTCAATTGCTTTAATCATTTCTCCTGCAATATCTTTGTTGGTAGCACCTTCAATACCTTCTAAGCCAGGCGATGAATTTACTTCTAATAAAAGAGGCCCTTTTGCAGAACGAATAATATCGACACCTGCAACTCTTAAATCCATTGCTTTTGCAGCTTTAATGGCAATTCTTTTTTCATCTGTTGTAGGTTTTACAATAGATGCCGTACCGCCCATGTGGATGTTGGCTCTAAATTCTCCTGGTGCTGCTTCTCGTTGGATTGCTGCAACTACTTTTCCGTCAACTACAAATAATCGTAAGTCTTTTCCGTTAGCTTCTTTTATGAATTCTTGCACTAATATATTGGCATTTAAGCTTTTAAAAGCATTAATTACCGATTCGGCAGCCTTTTTCGTTTCTGCCAAAACGACTCCTTTTCCTTGTGTTCCTTCTAGTAGTTTTACAATTAAGGGAGAACCGCCTACCATTTTAATTAAATCGTCCGTATCTAAAGGAGAATTGGCAAATCCCGTGGTTGGAATATCCACTCCATTTCGTAACAATAATTGTAAGGAAAATAATTTATCTCGAGATTGGGTTATGGCTGCGGCCGAATTCAAGCAATAGACTTTCATTGCTTCAAATTGTCGTGTCAATGCGCAACCATAAAACGTAATGCTCGGACGAATTCTAGGAATAACTGCATCAAAATTATCTAAAACTTTTCCGCCTCGATAATGAATTTCGGGTTTATCGGCATCCAATTTCATATAACATTCTTTGATGTTTAGAAAGTGCATTTCGTGACCTCGCATTTCACCCGCTTCCATAATTCGTTTATTACTGTACAATTCGGGATTACTGGCTAACAGACCAATGCGCAACCCCGACTTGTTAGGAATAGCATTTACGTATAAATCTTTTAGATTCTCGGTAGTGTTTTGTCCTAATAAATACTGCTGTTGTGGATCTACCAAAATTCTGCCACTCATAGCTTCGCGCCCTAAAAGCATTCGAAAACCCATGGAATCACGATTGGTAAGTGTCATTTCAATTGCCCACAGATCACCTCCAATATTTATTTTGGATTGAATAACATAGCGTTGCTCCCGAAAACCACTAGAACTCTTAACCACGCGTTTGTCTATTAACAAGGCTTCGCAATGAATAACCGTTTTTAGATTATTCTGAATCGGGTTAATATCAAATTTCACCCAATTGATTCCTTCTTTTACAAATGGAGCTATGTTGATAGCATGCAAAGCCGATGTTTTGGCACCCGAATCTACACGTGCTTTGATTGCTGGGATTCCAAGTTCTGGAAAGGAACACCACTCTTCTGATCCTAATATGATTTTGTCTTGAGGCATTTTATGTAAATTTAAAACCACGAATTACAGGAATTTTTTATAGAAATTCCAATATTTCGTGGTTAAATGTGTATTATTATTTTAAATCTATACTTATTTCTTTATTGGGAATATCGATACAAAATTTATTATTCTTTAAAAAGTTTAAACCAATTACTCCATCGTATTCTGATATTATCCCGTGAGCAAGGAAATCATAAACTTGTACTTCAAAATTATTTTTAATAATTCCTAAACATTCTAATTTTTCAACCTCAAAACGTTCTACTCGTATTATTCCATTTGCAGTTTCTACTTCATATTCTCCTTTGCTGTTTTTTAAATCATAACCAGCAAAATATAAAACATTACTATCAATCGTACAATGTGTAGCAGCCGTATCAAGGGCTAGTCTAAATTTAAAATGATCTGAAATACTTGCATTAACAATAATGACATCTTCTTCAGAAATTAATTCAAAACCAAACTTTTTCATAAACGTCTTAAAATTCCATTTCGTCTGATCTTTTTGAAATCTCCTGCAAAAACTATGGTTACCGTTTTATAGTCATTAGTTAAGTCTCTTCCCAAATAGCAAACTTCTTTTTTGTCTTTACTATGAAATACAGGAATTCCAGATAGAATTGAAACTTTACTTTCATCCATTATTGGATTTCCTAATAAAACCCATTCATCAGGAAACATTTTCTTAATTTCTTTAAAACTTATGCTTTCCATATTTCTTCGTTAAATAATTTTCGACTCAAATAAAAATTAACTAGTAGGCTCTTCTTTTTTCTGCACTTTTACGGTTAATTCGCTAGCACCTTCTTCAATATCCATAAAGATTTCATCGCCACTACCAATTTTAGAAGTGATAATTTCTTCTGCCAAAGAATCTTCCACATACTTTTGTATCGCTCTTTTTAAAGGACGCGCACCAAATTGTTTGTCGAAACCTTTTTCAGCAATGAATGCTTTTGCTTTATCGGAAAGGTTTAAAGTGTACCCTAATTCTTTAATTCGGGCATACAATTTTTCCAATTCCAATTCGATGATTTGGTCTATATCGTGTTTTTCTAACGCATTAAATACAATTACATCATCAATTCTGTTCAAGAATTCGGGAGCAAAAGTTTTCTTTAAAGCATTTTCAATAATACTTTTTGAATTATCATCCGCTTGTGCTACTTTGGCAGCAGTACCAAATCCAACTCCTTGTCCGAAGTCTTTCAATTGGCGTGCACCAACGTTAGAGGTCATGATGATAATCGTATTTTTAAAATCTATTTTACGTCCTAAACTATCGGTTAAATACCCATCATCTAAAACTTGCAACATCATATTAAATACATCGGGATGGGCCTTTTCAATCTCGTCCAAAAGCACTACGCAATAGGGTTTTCTTCTAACTTTCTCGGTTAATTGACCACCTTCTTCATAACCAACGTATCCCGGAGGCGCTCCAACTAATCTGGAAATTGCAAATTTCTCCATGTATTCACTCATGTCAATTCGAACCAAAGCATCTTCAGAATCGAATAATTCTTTTGCCAAAACTTTCGCTAATTGGGTTTTACCTACACCTGTTTGTCCTAAGAAAATAAACGAACCAATTGGTCGATTTGGATCTTTCAATCCAGCACGATTTCTTTGAATGGAACGCGCAATTTTCATTACCGCTTCATTTTGTCCAATTACTTTGCCTTGAAGTAACTCGGGTAGTCTAGCTAATTTGTTACTTTCCGTTTGTGCAATACGATTTACCGGAATTCCAGTCATCATTGAAACTACATCGGCAACGTTATCTTCTGTAACTTCTATACGATTGTTTTTAGAATCTTCTTCCCATTGTTCTTGTGCTATGGCAAGTTCTTTTTCAAGTTTCTTTTCGTCGTCGCGAAGTTTTGCAGCTTCTTCGTATTTCTGTCTTTTTACCACCGAATTTTTAAGTTCCCGAACTTCTTCCAACTGGCGCTCTAAATCTAAAATTTGTTTAGGAACATCAATGTTGGTGATATGAACTCTAGAACCAGCCTCATCCAAAGCATCAATAGCTTTGTCTGGTAAAAATCGTTCCGACATATATCGATCGGTTAATTTAACACATGCCTCAATTGCTTCTTGTGTGTAAGTTACATTGTGGTGGTCTTCGTATTTGTTTTTTATATTATTTAATATCAAAATAGTCTCTGGAACCGAAGTTGGCTCAACAATTACCTTTTGAAAACGACGTTCTAATGCGCCATCTTTTTCGATGTATTGGCGGTATTCATCTAAAGTTGTTGCGCCAATACATTGGATTTCTCCTCTGGATAAAGCAGGTTTAAGCATGTTTGACGCGTCTAACGAGCCCGTAGCGCCACCAGCACCTACAATAGTATGAATTTCATCTATAAACAAAATAATGTCGTCGTTTTTCTCCAACTCGTTCATCACGGCTTTCATGCGTTCTTCAAACTGTCCGCGGTATTTGGTACCCGCAACTAAACTAGCCAAATCTAAAGTAACGACTCTTTTGTTAAACAAAATTCGAGATACTTTCTTTTGGATAATACGCAAGGCCAAACCTTCAGCAATGGCAGATTTACCAACACCTGGTTCTCCAATTAACAATGGATTGTTTTTCTTTCTTCGACTTAAAATTTGGGAAACGCGTTCAATTTCTTTTTCACGACCTACAACAGGGTCTAGTTTTCCTTCTTCGGCCATTTCGGTTAAATCGCGACCAAAATTATCTAGGACTGGAGTTTTAGATTTCTTACTGGATTTATTAGCAGGATTGTTAAAACTTTCTCCTTTTAAACCTTCATCATGCCCTGAATCCTCATTAAAAGATTCGTTTTTTGGCAAATTTTCTAAAAAATTTTCTTCTTTTGGTGTCATATCTAAATATTGTTCTTTAGCTACTTCATAATCTATTTTAAGTTTATTGAGTAACTTAGTTGTTGGATCATTTTCATTTCTCAAAATACAAAGCAATAAATGTGCCGTACTAATTGAAGTGCTTTGAAAAACTTTTGCTTCTAAAAAAGTTGTCTTCAGCGCCCGTTCTGCTTGACGGGTAAGGTGTAAGTTTTTCTTTTCTAAACTCAATTCGGTATTTGGATTCGGTGGACTTAGTATTTCCACTTTCTTTCTTAAATGTTCTAAATCTACCGAAAGGTTATTTAAAATAGATATAGCTTTGCCATGACCATCTCTCAAAATACCAAGCATAAGATGTTCTGTGCCAATAAAATCGTGTCCTAAACGCAAAGCTTCTTCTTTGCTGTAGGTTATAACATCTTTTACTCTAGGAGAAAAATTATCATCCATCATTGTTTTATTATTATAATTGTAAATTTAGTGAATTACTGTCGTTAACACAAATACTATTCCTAAGAAAAACACTTGTCAGTAAATTGACAAAAAAATAATTATATATGACGCTCCCAACTTGGTAATTTATTAACCATTTAGGGTTGCTAATTTGTTAATAAATCATTGAAATAAGTATTTGAAAACACTTTTAAAAGAATTAAAAAAATGTAACTTGCACGATTGAATTGAAAATTAATATACTTTAAAATTTATAAATATGTCTGACGGAGAAAAGTTAATTCCTATTAACATTGAAGACGAAATGAAATCAGCTTACATCGATTATTCGATGTCGGTTATTGTATCTAGAGCACTGCCCGATGTTCGCGATGGTTTAAAGCCAGTTCATAGAAGGGTGTTGTACGGAATGTATGACCTAGGAGTAACTTCCAAATCTGCCCATAAAAAATCTGCCAGAATTGTTGGAGAAGTATTAGGAAAGTACCACCCACACGGAGATACTTCAGTTTATGATGCCATGGTTCGTATGGCTCAAGAATGGAGTTTGCGTTATTTATTAGTAGACGGTCAAGGTAACTTTGGTTCGGTAGATGGAGATAGCCCTGCAGCAATGCGTTATACTGAGGCTAGAATGAAAAAGATGTCAGAAGACATAATGGCAGATATTGACAAAGAAACAGTAGATTTCAAATTGAATTTTGACGATACTTTGTACGAGCCAACCGTAATGCCAACTCGTGTTCCTAATTTGTTAATAAACGGAGCATCTGGAATTGCAGTAGGTATGGCGACTAACATGGCGCCTCATAATATTACAGAAGTTATTGATGGTACTCTTGCTTATATAGATAATAACGACATTGAAATTGATGAGTTAATCACGCATATTAAAGCTCCCGATTTTCCAACTGGAGGTATTATTTATGGTTACGAAGGAGTTCGCGAAGCTTTTAAAACAGGTCGTGGAAGAATCGTTATTCGTGCCAAAGTTAATTTTGAAGAAATTCACGGTAAAGAAGCAATCATTGTAACCGAAATTCCCTACCAAGTGAATAAGGCAGACATGATTAAAAAAACTGCCGATTTAATTAATGATAAAAAAATTGAAGGTATTTCAAACATCCGGGATGAATCGGATAGAACTGGGATGCGTATCGTTTATGAATTAAAACGCGATGCAGTTCCGAATGTAGTTTTGAATACTTTATATAAATATACCCAACTTCAATCTTCTTTTAGTGTTAATAACATTGCCTTGGTAAAAGGAAGACCACAAATGTTAAACGTAAAAGATTTGATCCATTACTTCGTAGAACACCGTCACGATGTTGTTATCAGAAGAACGCAGTACGAATTAAGAAAAGCAGAAGAAAGAGCGCATATATTAGAAGGTTTAATTATTGCTTCCGATAATATTGATGAAGTTATTGCTTTAATTCGTTCTTCTAAAGATGGAGAAGAAGCAAGAGGGAAATTAATTGAACGTTTCCAATTATCGGAAATTCAAGCGCGTGCTATTGTTGAAATGCGTTTAAGACAATTAACAGGTCTGGAACAAGATAAATTGCGTGCAGAATATGAAGAAATAATGAAGTTAATCAACCATTTAAAAGATTTACTTGCTAGTAAAGAACTTAGAATGGCATTAATTAAAGAAGAATTAATTGAAATCCGCGATAAATATGGCGATGAACGTCGTTCTGTTATTGAATATTCTGGTGGTGATGTAAGTATTGAAGATTTAATTGCCGATGAAAACGTAGTAATTACAATTTCGCATGCAGGTTACATTAAACGTACTTCGTTAACCGAATATAAAACACAAAATAGAGGAGGAGTGGGACAAAAATCGGCTGCTACAAGAGATCAAGATTTCTTAGAGCATTTATTTGTTGCAACCAACCACAACTATCTATTAATTTTCACCCAAAAAGGTAAATGTTATTGGATGCGTGTGTACGAAATTCCAGAAGGAACCAAAGCAAGTAAAGGTAGAGCATTACAAAACCTTATCAATATTGAAAGTGATGATAAAGTAAAAGCATTTATTTGCGCGCAAGACTTAAAAGACCAAGACTATATTAAGAACCATTATGTAATTATGGCGACTAAAAAAGGTCAAGTTAAGAAAACTTCTTTAGAGAAATATGCTAAACCTAGAGTAAACGGTGTTGCTGCAATTACCATTAAAGATGGTGATGAATTGTTAGCGGCAGAGTTAACAAATGGAAATAGTCAAATTTTGATAGCTGTTAAATCCGGTAAGTTAGTTCGTTTTGAAGAAGCTAAAACTCGTCCAATGGGTAGGACTGCCTCTGGAGTTAGAGGAATTACTTTAAGAGACGATCAGGATGAAGTGATTGGGATGGTTTCTGTGGATGAAAATAACATTAATGAAACGCAATTATTAGTTGTTACTGAAAATGGTTATGGAAAAAGAACCAAACTAGAAGACGAAGGGGAAGCAGTTTATCGAATAACCAATCGTGGAGGAAAAGGTGTGAAAACATTAAACATAACCGAAAAAACAGGAGCATTAGTTTCTATTAATTCCGTTACCGATGCCGATGATTTAATGATCATCAACAAATCGGGTTTAACCATACGAATGGATGTTTCTACGCTTCGTGTTATGGGTAGAGCAACTCAAGGTGTTCGTTTGATAAATATCAAAGGAAACGATTCTATCGCTGCCGTAACTAAGGTTATGAAAGATGAAGAAGAGGAAGCAATTGCTGCTGACGGAGAAGAACTAGAAATAGATCCTAATGCAATAATTGAAGACGATTCGGAAGACGAAGAAGTAGATGAAGTAGAAGATGAAGCTGCAGACGAAGACGATTCTGAAGAATAAATAAATAAATTATTAAAATGAGATAAAAAAAAGCCATGAAACTAATACTATTTTAGATAGCATGGCTTTTTTATTAATTTGTAAAATCAATTAAAACTTCCGTTATGAAAATTAAACAAATAGTAATTGCAGGGGCATTATTAGTTTCTGTTACCTCTTTCGCTCAGAAAGACGAATTAAAAGCATTAAAAAAGATTTATAACAAAGAGGTTATAAAAGGAGATGATTTGGCTGAATTTAAATCGCTTGCAGATAAAGTGCAACCATTAGCTGTTGAAGAAGCAGATAAAGTTTATGCTAATTTTTACAAATGCATGATTCCTGTATTGGAATATAATGCTATTGATAAAACGATGGCTCCTTCACAAATTCAAATGGCTTTGTTGAAGTTTGTTAATCCTAAATCTATTTCCGATTTAGCTTCTGGATTAAACGCTACATTAGATTATGAAAAAAAGACTGGTAAAAAAATCCAAACGGATGATATAAACGAAACAATAACTTCATTTAAACCAGAGCTTATAAATTTCGCAATTAAATTAGGTGATAATAAGAATTTCAAAGAATCTGCAGATGTTTTATATTCTATATACCAGTTAGATAAAAAAGACCAACAAACATTATATTATGCTGCTAATTATGCTACTAACGGTAATGATTATGCTAAAGCTTTACAATATTACCAAGAATTAAAAACATTAAATTATACTGGAGAAGGAACTTTGTATTATGCTAAAAATAAAGCTTCGGGAATCGAAGAAAATTATCCTTCCAAGAATGTAAGAGATAATTTTGTTAAATTAGGAACGCATATTTCTCCAAGAGATGAAATTATTCCTTCAAGAAAAGGAGAAATAGTTAGAAATATTGCTTTAATATTGATCGATCAAGGAAAAATTGAAGAAGCTAAAGTTGCACTACAAGAGGCAAGAAAAGAAAATCCAGAAGATGCCGGATTAATTGTTAGTGAGGCTAATATTTATCTTAAATTAAATGATACTGCAAATTATAAAAGATTAATTTCTGAGGCTCTTGTAAAAAGTCCTAACGATGAGGTTTTGTTTTTTAATTTAGGAGTTACTAGCGCCAACTCTAACCAATTTCAAGATGCTGAAAAATATTATAGAAAGGCCATCGAATTAAAACCAGATTTTATAGATGCTTATTTAAACTTAGCCGATATTGTCTTAAAACCAGATGCTAAGCTTGTGGAAGATATGAATAAAATTAAGGGAACAAGTGATAGTGAATTAAAACGTTATAATGTATTAAAAGCAGAAAGACAAAAATTATTTACTAAAGCAATGCCTCTATATGAGAAAGCTCACGAGTTAAACCCTAAAGATGATTTGGTTAAAAGTAATTTAAAATCTGTATATAATTACCTTGAATTGACAGATAAAGTAAAAGCTTTAAAAGCTGAAAACTAATCTATTAAATTAATACTTCATTAAATAGCCGACCTGTAAAGTCGGCTATTTAGTTTAGGTATAACTTGAATTAAGAATTCTAAAATTTATTTATTTGGAAACTATTCTTCCTTTTGCCCCATCATCATTAAATAGGCTTTCAAAAATTCATCAATATTACCGTTCATAACGCCATCTACATCGCTAGTTTCATATCCAGAACGAACGTCCTTCACTAGTTTATATGGTTGCATTACGTAATTTCGAATTTGAGATCCCCATTCAATTTTCATTTTTCCAGCTTCAATATCTGCACGTTGTGCCAATTGTTTTTTCAATTCAATTTCATACAATTGCGATTTCAACATTTGCATAGCTCGTTGCCGGTTATCTTGTTGCGAGCGGGTTTCTGAACACTGAATTTGAATTCCTGTTGGCTTGTGAAATAATTGTACTTTAGTTTCTACTTTGTTCACATTTTGTCCGCCAGCACCACTTGATCTAGAAGTAATGATTTCTATATCCGCTGGGTTTATGTCGATTTCAATAGTATCATCTACCAAAGGATACACATAAACCGATGCAAAAGAGGTATGACGTTTGGCATTACTATCAAAAGGAGAAATTCGTACCAATCGATGTACGCCATTTTCACCTTTTAAATAGCCAAAAGCAAAATCCCCTTCAATTTCTAGTGTTACCGTTTTAATTCCGGCAACTTCTCCTTCTTGAAAGTTCAATTCTTTAATTTTATACTTTTGTTTTTCTGCCCACATCATGTACATACGCATTAGCATCGATGCCCAGTCACAACTTTCTGTTCCTCCAGCACCTGCTGTAATTTGAAGCACGGCACTCATATTGTCACCTTCCTCCGAAAGCATGTTTCTAAATTCTAAATCTTCAATATGAGTGTTAGTCAAATCATATTGCGCATCTAGTTCATCTTCCGAAACATCTCCTTCTTTAAAAAATTCGTAAGTAATTTGAAGTTCTTCTGCCAATGCTATACCTTTTTCAAAATCTTCCACCCATTTTTTCTTTTGGCGTAAGTTTTTTATTAGTATTTCTGCTTCTTTGGCATTGTTCCAAAAGTCGGGTGCAAAGGTCTTTTCTTCTTCATTGGTTATTTCGATAAGCTTGGCATCAATGTCAAAGATACCTCCTCAACGCACCAAGACGCTCTACAATACCTTTTATTTGTTCGGTATTTGTCATAAATTATGTAAATTTGTAAACGCAAATATAATGCTTCAAAATTTGATATGGAAATAAATTTAATCAGCGATACAGTAACAAAACCTAGCAACGAAATGTTGCAGTTCATGTTTAATGCCAAAGTTGGAGATGATGTTTATAAACAAGATCCAACGGTAAATGAATTGGAGACTGCTGTTGCCCAATTATTTGGAATGGAAGCTGCTTTGTTTTTTCCTTCTGGAACTATGGCAAATCAAACGGCAATCAAACTTCATACCAACCCAGGAGAACAAGTAATTTGTGATAAATATTCGCATATTTATCATTATGAAGGTGGTGGAGCTTCTTTTAATAGTGGCGTATCTTGTTGTTTGGTAGATGGAAGCCGCGGAATGGTCACTGCCGAATTGGTGAAAAATGCCATAAACGATCCCGAATTTTATCATGCACCCTTAACTTCTTTAGTTAGTATTGAAAATACTACCAATAAAGGGGGAGGAGCTTGTTATGATATTTTGGAATTAAAAAAAATCAAACAAGTTTGTATAGATAATAATCTAAAATACCATCTAGATGGAGCTCGATTATGGAATGCCATGGTTGCTAAAAAACAACATCCTAAGCAATTCGGAGAATTGTTTGACACCATTTCGGTATGTTTATCTAAAGGACTTGGAGCACCAATAGGTTCTGTGTTATTGGGAAGTAAAGCCGATATGAAACGAGCTTTGCGCATCCGTAAAATATTTGGTGGAGGAATGCGTCAAGCGGGTTATTTGGCTGCTGCAGGAATGTATGCCCTACAGCATAATATTTTAAGACTTGAAGAAGATCATCGCAGAGCAAAAGAATTGGGTGAATTATTGAGTACTTTGAATTGGGTAGAAAAGGTAGAGCCTGTAGAAACCAATATTTTAATATTTTCAGTTCGTCCTTCATTAGAAGAAAAATGGGTAATTGAAAAATTACAACAAAAAAACATATTTATTAGTTCCATGGGACTTGGTAAGCTAAGAATTGTAACCCACTTAGATTATAAAGAAGTAATGCATAATTATGTAATGGAAGCATTAGGAAAAATGCAGTTTTAACCAAAGCTATTTTTTATTAATCGATACTTAATGTATTTTCAACTTAAAAATTAATTCTTTCAACGATTTGAATTAGATTATTCAATTTGTAATTTTAAATTTAATTTCTTGTTTGTTCAATTAATTAAACTTTTAATTATGTTAGATTTTTTCGTCCTTATTTCACTACCAAAAATCATGGTAATTAAAGAAAATCTAATTGCATTTATTAATGAAATTGGATTGCAATTTCTAGAATTTTCTGAAAATAATTTTTCTTTACACCCAATAAATTTATTGCTTCCGGAATTAAAATTAAGTACTATTACTAAGTATTGAATCTGAAAATTTTGGAGCAATTTTTTATGATTTGGTAGGAAATTTAATTTTACCATTTCAATATATATATTAAAAAATGAAAAATAATATAAAAAGCGTAGTTTTAATTGATGATGATTTAGCAATAAATTATTTTCACAAGAGTTTGTTTTTAAAACTTGAATTAGGTGGAAATGTATTTACTTTTAGTAATAGCAATGCTGCTTTAGAGGGTATGATTAAGCTTGAGGACACCCATTCTGAAAGTGATATGGTATATGTTTTTTTAGATATAAATATGCCTGATGTTGATGGTTGGGCTTTTTTAGAAAAGTTTAAAAAAATAAATGAATTAATAAAGTTTGAAGTTAAAATATTTATACTAAGTTCTTCAATTAATCCAGAAGATGTAGAGAAAGCTAAAAACAATAATTTTGTTACTAATTATTTTGCAAAACCACTTATGATGGATGGGATAATAGCAATCAAAGAGATGTATTCGTGATTTTTAGAATAAAGTTGTTTAAAAAATAATGTATATAATATTATTTAAAATTATTTAGTAAACATGAATTGTGTATACAATTCTATCAATAAATATAGTACGGCTATAATAAAACCAGTAATTAATAAAATGCCAAATACAAACTTCGTCTTTTTATTTTTGTTTTTATGTTTAGTTTTCCTTCTGCTTTTCATTGTAAATAAGTACTATAATTTTGTTTCATTAAAAAACAAACTCAATATTAATTTATTAATGGAAATAATAACCCAATATTAATAATACGATTAATAGTAATAATCATCCCGATTAATTACATAATTTGTTTGTTTATTTTTCAATATCTAGTTTAACTTGCTGCAAGTTACTAATTTATTGTATAATTAACACGAATATTTTTTTATTTCATATTTTATGTTAAACAAATTAGATAAATTTATTTAAATTTTACACATAAATGTTTAAACTAATAAAAAAATGCCCAAATTATTCAATTCATAATTAAGAATTTTTAATATTCCTATAACCTATATTTTTCAATGAACTTGACTAACCCTTATCTTATCTCTTTATGTAGTCAAATTGAGCAGCAGTTAAACTTTAAGATAAATCATATTTCCGACTCGAAAAAATGTTGTGTAATTTTAGAAGAAAATAAAATAAAAATATCTTCTCATACAATTTCACGATTATTCGGATTAATAAAGCCCTATAGGTCTCCTTATAAAAGTACATTAAATTTATTGTCACAATTTGTAAATTATTCCAATTGGGAGGATTTTTGTATTAGTCAAACTAATATTCCTTTTGATCCCAATTATTTTTTAACTGAAGCAACAGATGGGTTTTCCTTATCTATATTGCAATTAATTTTGATTAATGAAGATTTTGATTCTTTAAAAATTATTCTTGAAAAATCTAAGGGATCAACGGATACAACAACATTGTTTACTGCAGCTGAAATTATAGGGAATTATGTTCGATCAAGCAATAAACAAAATGAATTACTTGATATCTTATCTAAAATCGGTGTTGGGCAGTTGTATTTTTATGAATGTTTTGTGGATGAAAATAATTTAAACAACTATTTTTCAAATGCGTTAATTCGTTATTATTTACCTCAAATTACAGATGATTATAAAAAGTTATATGTTTATTGTTTCGATATTAGTCAAAAAGCAAATAAACAACTAAAGCCAAGCAATTCCATTCCTTTGTTTGAGGAATTGATTGTTTCTCTAGATAAAAACAAATGTCATTTTCATGAATTATCTAGGTGGTTAGAATGTTTAATTCTAATAGATGGCTTTAACGGAAATTTACAAAACACTTGGGAAGAACATTTAAATAGAGTATTAAATAAATCTAAAATATACTGCCATAATGAAAGTTGCTGGATTATTTCTAGATCGCTTAAAGCATTATTGTTGTTTGATCTAAAAAATGAGATTTTGATACATAAAGAATTTAATGATTATATTGATTTATTGATGATTAATCAGAAAAAAGATAACCATTACATGTCTTTATATGTAATTCAGCTGTATTGGATTTATAAATCGAAATATTTTAAAAATAAAATAATATATACTCCTTTTAGAATATCATATGCTTTATTTGAAAACGATAGTAATGAGAAAATTGCAATAGAATTAGCTACTGCCTCAATTTTTGCGACAGGGGATAATAAAAAAATAATGAAAAAAAACTTAAAATCCTTTTGTAATAAAGTAGGAGCTGTATGGTTATTAAAATTAATTGATTAGTATTTATTTTAGTAATTCCATTTCATAAAGATTATTAGCTTTCTGAATTAATTTGTATGCTATAAAAAAACTTAAACAGAAAATTAATAATAATATTATAAAAACATTATAATTTCCGATTAGAAAGTTCCAAAACATAAAATATACAATAAAACTATTGGCACTTTGTAATAGCCATGCCAATATTCTTGCTTTAGAAAAACTTTTACTTTTACTGCCAAAACCCTTCCAGAAACCACCAGGTTTAATGGTGTTGGCAAAATTTTCCAATACCAATCTGTCCGTTGGTTTTGTAAGAAAAGTAACTGTCAGCCAAGTACTACAAACTATAATTGTTAATACAATTAGTTTAATAGGATAATACTCCATCCCTAATTTACTTTCTAAGTGGATTAATAGTAAATGTGTAGTACTATTATTGTCTACTAACCAATCTAAAAGAGGAGGATAGATTAGTGCAGCAAGCATTGCAGATAATTGCGACCAGGCATTAATACGCCACCAATACCATCGTAACATAAAAACAGGTCCAACTCCAGCAGTAATTGCAAGTAAATATTTAGTTATTTCTACTAACGAATTTGAATAAAATGCAATACTACTAGCAGAAATTATTAAATAATTCATCGCTAACACCCCTAATTTGTTAAGTTTTTTTTCATCTGCAATTGGGTTTATAAATTGCTTATAGAAATTTTCTACTAATAAGGATCCGCCCCAATTTTGCAGATTTTGTACGATGGATAAAAAGGGGATCATAAAAAGTATCAAAACAAATAATAGCATCCAAGATGGTAATGTTTTTGTAAAGAGTGAAGTAAATGCCAATTCGCTATCGCTACAGTTATTAGTATATCCATAAACTACTGCCATAAAAGGCAAAGTAAATAACAATACCCTAAAAAGCACAATGGATAAAGAGGGCAAGAAGATGCTTCTAACAATGTTTTCACTGTTTTTACTAGCCATTAATTTTTGCCCATTCATATCGGGATAATCTAATAAATTTGCAGACCACCATTGAACAGAAATAAAAACTAGGAAAGCATTAAAGGTTTTAGATCCTATAGAAGGAATGATTGTAAAATTAATTTTAGAAGACCTAACAGTGTTGGATAAATTAGTTAATCCTCCGGTTAAATAGAATAGATTTAATATTATAATAGTGAATAGAATAATGAAAATTATACACAATATAAAATCCATTCGAAGTCGAGTTCTCAAGCTATTAAAAAAGGTTAGAATAATTAATAAAAGCATTAATACTAAAATGGCTTGATGAAGTTCTAAATTTAAAATAGACCCTAAAATTTTACTAAAAGCTAACACGTTAAAACTTATAATAAGTGGAATTACCACAACACCTAAATACAAGCTTCTAAATTGGTGTAGAACTTTAGCTCCTAATCCTGAGAAACGAAAAAGCAAAAATTCATTTTCAGTTTTTACAGGGATTTTTTGCCATAAATGAGCGAAAAAGGAAACGCTAAAGGCCGAACCGATTGCGGCACTCCAATACAGCCACATGTCCGACAATTGGCCTTTAATTAATGCAGAACAAATTAACTGAGGTTCTACAATTATCCCACCTGCAAGTAACATTGAAAAGCCTATCAACCACCATGATTCATTTTTAGAATAAAATAAATGAGTTGAAAACTTCAAAGAATTTCGTGTCTTTTTTTTCAAATTTTTATAAAAAGTTCTGTTTAAATTTATTATAAATTAACAATTAGTAATAATTTATGTAACAAAGATAAGTATTAAAATTTTGAGCAAAAAAAATATTGTTTATCAACTCATCAAAAATAGTTAAGTTTGTATGAAATTTTTTACACATGTCTAAAACAAGATTCACTTTAAATACTTATACTCTATTAGAACTAAAAAGCCAGCTTGCACTTAAGCTTTTTTTTGTAGTTTCTAATAAGTCAGATTGCCAAAAGCTAAGCGAAATTCTTTTAAAAGAAGGCTTTGGAAGTATTTCAGTGACAACATTATACCGTTTATTTATTAATTATAATGGTGCTGTTCCTTACAAAAATACTTTAACGGTATTGGCACGTTTTATCGGATATGATTCTTGGGAAAATTTTATAGATACTGTAGAATCTAACTCTTATAATGATGGAATTATAATGAAAAAAAGAAATCAAGAAAACGATTCTTTATTATTTCATTGTATTGAAAATGAAAGCTATAAGCCATTATGGGATTTCTTTAATAGTATTCAAAATAAAGAGCATTCCTATAAAGTAAATGTAGCTTTAGATGTTTATGATAGTTTGTTGAAAACAAAAAAACCGGAACTTTTTTTTGAAGAATTCATCCAAAATAAATTTGTTAAAGAATATGTTTTAGAAGATGCCTTTGATCCAGCTTTCCGAATTAAAAATTATGAATATGCTTATAAATTATATCCGAACGAAATAAAAAAGAACGACTCCTTAGAGTCCTTACAAGATTTTGTGTTTTCCCAATCGGTATTATTTCGGTATTATTTTATTTCAAAAAATATTCCGGAAGCACTAATAATAGGAAAAAAAACCTTTGTTTCAACAACTATTAATCAGGAAGATTTAGAGAAAATTTTTATTTTTCCAACTATTAGATTCAAAGCCTATAAATTATGGTTTTTAGAAATTACTAATAAAACAAAAAAAGAAATTGAAGAATATGCTAATGAATTATTAGAATATTGCAAAATCATAACTATCACTCATGACTCAGATTTTAAAATAATTGTTTTTCATACCGTAGCAGAAGTTTTCTGTTATTCTTCATTAAGTTTAGATTATCATCTTGAATTAAAAAATATTTTTAAAGATGAATTCTCTAAAATACCCAAAAATGTTTTTGACAAACCACTGCAATATGCTCTTCCCTATTTTTCAGCAAATGGATTATTGCTCTACCGTCCGATAAACCTTTAAAAATTAATTGGATTTGAATTACTTATTATTCTCAATAATATAATTCAAAACTTTAGTCATTAAATGCACACGGTCTTTCCCTTGCACATTGTGTTTCGCCATTGGATAGGGAAAGAAATCTATTTGCTTACCTGCTTCCACAAATTTTTTCACTAAAGCAAAATTGTGCTGCATCACTACCGTATCGTCACTGGTTCCGTGAATTAAAAGCAATTTCCCTTTTAAATTATTTACATAATTAAGTGTACTTGCTTCATCAAATCCTTTTTGATTTTCTGCAGGTGTGTCCATATATCGTTCGCCATACATAACTTCATACCATTTCCAATCGGTTACTGGTCCACCGGCAACTCCAACTTTAAAAGCGTCTGGTTTTCTTAACATTAACGAAGTTGTCATAAATCCTCCATAACTCCATCCGTGCACTGCCAAACGATTTTCATCTACGTATGGTAATGTTTTTAAGTAATCCACTCCTTTAATCTGGTCTTCAATTTCGTTTGTTCCACATCTTCCATGAATTACACTTTCAAAAGCAAATCCTCTATTATCAGAACCTCTATTATCTACTGTAAAAACTAAATAACCCTGTTCTGCCATCCAATACATCCAAAGATTAGCACCATCCAAAAACGAATTGGTAATCATTTGAGCATGCGGACCACCATAAACATAAACCATTACTGGATATTTTTTGGAAGGATCAAAGTTACTTGGTTTGATTAATCGTGTATATAAATCGGTTGTGCCATCGGCTGCTTTGATGGTTTTGATTTCGGAAGTTCCCATTTCATAACCTTCGTATTTATTTTTACTTTCTAATAAAGTAGTAGCTTTTAAGTTTTTATTATATAAAATTGATTTCGATGGTGTTGCATGATTGGAATATTCATCAAAAAACCAATTTCCATCCGTTGAAATCGCTACATTATGAACTCCTAAATCTTTAGTGATTAATGTTTGTTTGCCATTTAAATCAACTTTATACACCAACATGTTGGTTCCGTTTTCGCCTGTGGCTTTAAAATATAGTTCAGTTCCAGCTGGATTAGATCCTATAATTTCTCTTGCAGGAAATTTATTATTGGTTAATTGTTTGATTAATTTTCCTTCAATAGAATAGTAGTACAGATTTTGAAATCCTTCTTTTTCACTAAACCACACAAAATTATTAGATTTAGCATTCGGAAAATAGGCGTCATGCTCTGGTTCTACCCACGCATTATTTTTTTCATTCAAAATAGTTCTTACAAAATTACCGGTATTTGCATCATACACATTCAAACTCATGTCGTTTTGACCCCGATTTAATTCGGCAATCAAAATATATTTTTCATCAGGTGACCACGAAAGATTGGTTACATAATCATTTACATCACCACTTTTAGGAGAAATAAACACAGTTTTCCCCGTTGTTAGATTATAAATTCCAACTCTTGGTTTTTCTGATTTTTGTCCAATCATTGGGTATTTAAGATTCACTAATTTACCAGGAGTCTCAGTAATGTCCAGTAATGGATAATCGGCAACTTCGGTTTCGTCTTTTTGGTAAAATGCTAAATAATTTGAGTTTGGCGACCAAAAAATTCCTCCCGAAATTCCAAATTCACTTCTAGAAATAGTTTGACCAGATACAATATTCTTATCTGAATTAGATGTGACAGCAACTTTTTCTTTGTTTTTGTTGAAGAAATATAAATTGTTATCTTCTGTGAATGCTAAATTCTCCTTTTTAGAATCAAAAGTTAGATTATCTGATTTTTCAGAAGTTTCCTGAATATTTTTTCCATTTTTTGAAATCAAGGAATAAGAGTAATACTTCCCGTTTTCTGAAATTAAAAGGGTAGTAGCATCTATCCATTGTGTTCCAAAGAAATTTTTCAGTTTGGTTCCTAATACCGAATTGATTTCTGCCAAAGTAATTAGTTCTGTAGCTTTTGCATCAGCAGTAGAAGCAGTAACCATTTTTGACCAAGCATCGGTATAATAAACGTACTTAGTTGTGTTTGGAATCCATTGAAAACCAGTTAGTTTATCAGCTCCAAATTTTCTTCCTTGTTGCAAAACTCCCTCTTCAAGAGTGATTTTCTTTACTTGTGCTTGTGTTGAAAGCACAATAAATAAACTTAAGAATGCTATGATTTTTTTAGTCATGATTTTATTTAGTAGTGGTATCTGCAAGATACGATGATAATATTTTTATTTTGAAAAGTGTAAACTAGCCTATGTTCAGAATCTATTCTTCTTGACCAAAATCCTTGTAAATCGTGTTTTAAACTCTCAGTATTTCCAATACCCTCTAAAGGGGTTCTTAGGCAAGATTTTATTAATTCATTTATTCTTTTGAGTTTTGATTTATCTGTTTTTTGCCAATATAGATAATCTTCCCATGCCTGATTTTGCCATGAAAGTATCATAATTCAATTAATTCATTTTGAATTAATCCCTTATTTTCTCTAACATCTTTAACAGAATTCAATAAAATGTCTCTATTTTTTCCTGACAGTAAATAGTTGGTTTCGTTTAAAGAGTTGTATTCATCAAGCGAAATTAAAACTAAATCTTTATTATCTTTTCGTTTTACGATAATCTCTTCGCTATCGTCGGTAACACTGTCCATCCATTTTTTTAAGTTAAGACGTAAGTCAGTATAATTTATTACTTTCATAAGTACTTGTTTTTCTCAAAATTAATAAAAAATAACTTAAAAAAGTACTTATTTAAGTTATTTTTAAAACTAATCTTCTTCAATTTCAAATTCGGCATCTTTTTCCCAAATTTCCATTTCGCAAGGTTTGCAATTGAATTTCAATTTGTATTCCAATTCGCCTTGTTTTAATACCAAAGGCTCTTTAACTTTAACGCCTAAAGTATCTTTGTGGTATTTTGGACATTTTTCTAATTCGTATTTGATGCAATATTTGGTAGTCATTACCCGAGATTTTCCTGGATCCCATTGCAATTCGAATGCTTTTTCAATTTCGGTTACGCCATGGCGTTCGTAAAATTTGCGTGCCAATTTGTTGGCAACATTATACATGAAGTCCAATTTTTCTTCGGGATAAGGATGCGATGTTTTTACGATGGGTTGTTCTTCTCTATGGTAATTTGCCAAACGAGTTTCAGATAGTTGTTCTAATACTGTTCTTCGCATTTCATTTATTTTGGAAATAGGAAGAAACCAATTTCCAGAAAATTGAATTGTAATTTCATCTACTATATAAGGAGTAAAACCTGTTTTAGCCAAATTAATTTTGAAGTTTTCTTCAATTGATTCGTTGTTTTTGGTTGCCTCTTTTGGATGTACTAAAGTTGCTGAACTTACGTTTCCGTCTTCATCGGTGGCAGTTAATTCGAAACCATTTTCATTTTCAAATAATAATAAGGAGATGCTAATTTTTCGAACAGCACTATCTTCCCGCTCCACAACTTTAATAAAAGCGGCATCATTATTTCTATAAATAAAAGTGCCGTCTTTAATTTCTTTCAATACATTTGGAAACACAAAGCCATTCTCGGCGCGGTTAACATATATTCCGTCGGCTTCGTTATTTTCATTGATGAAACAAAGACCATCGCCATTGTTTAACAATTCACCATTCTCAATTTGGTAGGAATTTCCAACAGTTTGAATTAGTTTTCCAATGTATTGTCCTTTTGATTTTGGGCTTTCCCAAGATCCGATAGACTGGTATCGTTCGTTTACAAAATAATCGGTGTACCCACGATTGAAACTTTTATCTAATGAAGAATCAAAAGTAAAAGTGCATTTTCCAGAAGATGCTTTGGTATATTTATCGGAATTACCTTCTAAAAAACTATCTAATTTTTGTCTCAAATAAGAAACGTTATTTTTTACATAAACAATATCTTTTAATCGACCTTCAATTTTGAACGAACAAATTCCGGCTTCAATTAAATTCGGAATTTGATCGGAAACATCAAAATCTTTTATAGAAAGAAGGTGACTATTTTTTATTAAAGTATCGCCATTTCCATCAATTAAATTGTAAGGCAAACGGCAATTTTGTGCACACGATCCGCGGTTAGCAGACCGTTCACCATTGGCAACACTCATATAACAATTTCCGCTGAAGGACACGCACAAGGCACCCGTCACAAAAAATTCCAATTCTACATCTGTCGTATCGCTGATTTCTTTTATTTGATGCAAATTTAATTCACGAGCCAAAACCACACGTTTCATTCCTGCCTCTTTCAAGAATTTTATTTTTTTTGGATCTCGATTATTGGCTTGCGTACTAGCGTGTAAAATAATTGGAGGTAAATCCATTTCCATGATTGCCATGTCTTGCACAATAAGGGCATCGACACCTATATTGTATAACTCCCAAATCATCTTGCTACAGGTTTCTAGTTCGTTATCATACAGAATGGTATTGATAACAACAAAAACTTGAGCGTAAAACAAATGGGCATATTTTACTAATTCGGCCACATCTTCAATAGAATTGGTAGCGTTGGAACGTGCTCCAAATTGTGGAGCCCCTATATAAACTGCATCGGCACCACTATTAATGGCTGCCATTCCTTGAATTAAATCTTTAGCAGGAGCAAGTATTTCTATTTTCTTTTTCATTTGTTGGGAATCTCTTAATCGTAAGTTGTTGTGTTTTACGATAAAAAAGTGTGCAAAGTTCTAATAATTTATTGGAGATTTCTAATCGTAAATCGAATTATTTTATAAAGACTCATTAAGTTACTAGGTGGGTTACTTATTTTCTTCTAACATAAATGTGCTTGATGTTATTTTTTCCACTTTCCCGTTCGTCAATTACAAATTGGTTCATGCTTTTAATAAGCGCTAACATTTTAGGAAAGCCATAATTTCTTGGATCAAAATCGGGTTTCTTTTTAAGCATTAAATTGCCTAATTCTCCAAGAAATGCCCATCCATTTTCATCTTCTAAATCGTCAATACTATCTGAAAATAATTGAATTATTTTAGGATCAATTTTGCTTATAGCATTGTTGCTTTGTGTTTTAGAGCTTCTGGAAGGTTTTGTATTTTTAGTGCCTGTTGGTGTTTCAAAAGTTTGCTTCTTTAAAATTTCAATATAAATAAATTTATCACAAGCGGTAATGAATGGTGTAAGGGTTTTCTTCTCACCAATTCCAATTACTTTCATGCCGGCTTCTCTAAGGCGGGTTGCTAATCTGGTAAAATCAGAATCACTAGAAACAATGCAAAAGCCATCCACTTTTCCAGTATATAAAATATCCATGGCGTCTATTATTAATGCGCTATCACTTGCGTTTTTCCCAGTGGAGTAGCTGTATTGTTGAATAGGAGTGATGGCATTTTCTAAAAGAACATTTTTCCATCCAGAAACGGTAGGCTTGGTCCAGTCGGCATAAATACGTTTGAAAGTTGGTGTGCCGTATTTAGCAATTTCTTCAAACATTTCTTTTACGTTAGCATAAGGAACGTTGTCGGCATCAATTAATACTGCAAGTTTTAAGTCTAATTTGGTTTCCATAAGCAAAGAATAGAATTAATTTCTGATATAAATATAGAAAAAAAATAATTAAAAAATATGAAACGACTAGAATAAGAAAAACGGAGGATTAATTATCTATTCGGTGTTTGTTGTCTAACGAAATGTTTTCAATAGTCCACTCAATGGTTCTAACAAATTCGTGTTTACGCACATGGCATTCTTTTTTGCTGCAAATTTCACAAGAAAACTCCAAACAACCATCGGTATGCACCATCAGTTCCACACTGTCGCCAAAGTTGTTTTTTACAATTTTCTCTAATTCATCAACCTCCAAATGCCCTTCGTGAATATTGAAATACCACGGAATGGTAAGATGGCAATCTAGATGTAGTGTTCCTCCATACTTTATAAATCTTAAATTGTGCAAATCAATCCAATTTTCGCGACGTTTAGATTGGCAATAACCTACCATTTTTTCTAACAATTCATCGTCGGCCTCGTCCATGATTCCAGCAATAGAGGTGCGTAATATTTTATATCCAGCAACAATTATGATGACAGCAAAAACAAATGCTACAACACTATCTATCCAGGTATAATGCGTGAAATAAATTAGAATTAAACCAATTACAATGCCTAGGGTTGCGTAGGTGTCGGATTGCATGTGTTTTCCTGTTGCAATTAGTGCTAAGGAATTATTTTTCTTGCCTTTTTTTATAGAAAAATGACCAACTATGTAATTGATAATTCCTGTTAACCCTACTAAATATATCCCGAAATCAAGTTGTTTTAGTTCGTGTGGATGTTTTAAATTGTTTATAGCTTCGTAGATAATTACAAAACTTGAAACTATCATTAGGGTTCCTTCAATAGTTGCCGATAGAAACTCTACTTTTCCGTGGCCATAAGGATGGTTTTTATCTTTTGGTTTGGCAGAAAGGTACAAGCTGTATAGTCCAATAAAACCACTAATGACATTGATGGTATATTCTAAAGTATCGGTTAATATAGCAACAGAATTAGTAAAATACCAAGCGGTTAATTTGATTAAAAACAAAAATACTATAATGAAAGTTAGTTTTTTTTGAATTTCAAAATTTTCTTTAGACTTGTACATTAGGAGTTTTAATTTGCATCAAAAGTAATGAATTCAAAGTCTTTTTTAATTAAATAAGTAGGTCAAATTGAAATTTTGAGTATTTTTTAAATATTAGTAATGATTATACAAGTATTATTTATCTAACAATACAAAAATCGTACATTTATTAATATTAAAAATCCTTAAACCACTGAAATCAGTGCGTTTAAGGATTTTCTTAGTGACCTCGACTGGATTCAAACCAGTAACCTCTTGAGCCGTAATCAAGTGCGCTATTCAGTTGCGCCACGAGGCCTTTTTTGTGGGTGCAAATATAGGGATTATTATGTTATCTGCAAATCATTTGAAGAAAATTAAATATTACTTATTGCTTAATTATTATTGTATTATTTAATTTCCTAATGCTCTTTTAGTTACATAATACCGCCAGCCAATAAGAGCCATTTGCCATTTTTTGGCGTTGGTGATATCCAGTTGTTTTTTGGTGAAACTTGGTAATAAGAGTTTGTTTAATTGGGCAATAAATTTAAAAACTAGTTGCATATTCATTATCGTTTTAAACTAAAATGTCCTTTAGTGGTTCTGCCATCGTCTAATTGGATATTATACCAATAATCATCTGCTGGAGCTAATGCACCATTGTAAAGACCATCCCATCCACTTCCTACTGGGGAAATTTGTTTGATAAATTTTCCGTAGCGATCAAAAATTTGAATTATCGAATTGGAATAAAATTTATAGCTAGCGCCTTTGATATTCCAAGTATCGTTAAACCCGTCACCATTTGGAGTGAAGTATTTTGGTACACCAAGGACGGAAATAGTTTGTTGTGCAATACCACATCCATTTAAATCTTTTATGTAAACGGTATGGATTCCCATAGGAACATTTTCGAAAAAATTAGAAAATTGGTAGGGTCCATAAGGATCCTGAATGCTGTACACATAATTTCCATTTCCGGTAACTATAACTTCTACAGTATCTAAATCAGATAAATCTACAATATTAATGTGGTCTATAGAGGCAATTACTGAGGTAGTTACTTCAATAGTTCTAGTTTCGGTACAGCCTGTTGCATTTGTAACTATTACAGAGTAGGTACCTCCAGCATTAACGGTTAAAGAATAATTGGTTGCTGCAGGAATTAAAACAGTATTTAAATACCATTGGTAGGTGTAATTGCTAATAGGTGTTCCGCTAAGAACTCCCGCATTTATAGTTACGGTAAAGGTTGGAAGGTTAGTACACACTAATTGGTTTGCCCAACCATTTTGATTTAAATCAATATTTGGAATTGGATTAACCACAAAATTTAAAGTAGCAGTTGCAGGACAACTCGGATTTATTGGATTGGTAATAGTTACTACTACATTTTGTGTTGCAGTATTGAATGTTGTTGGAAGGTGCGGAAGTACTTGCCCATTTTGTAAAGTAAATGTAATGTTCATCCCAGTTTGTGCTCCTAAAAGAATACTTTCAAAGCTAGTGGTGTCAAATGGATAGCTTCCGTTTTGTAAAGCCGGATCGGATTCATCATCACATTTGTTTAATTGAGCTGGAGGAACAGTGAAAATTTGAGGTAATTTATCAACAATAAAAGTTATGTTTTCTTCGTCATAACAAGGTCCATCGGTTGCTTGAGTAAGGTTATTAGTAACTCTAACAGTTATAGTTTGGGTAGTATTTACTGTGAAGGTTGTAATAGGGCTTATTACAGTTCCAGTTGCATCGTAATAAGTTACTGTTTTGTTGGTTTGACCATTTAAAATTGCTGCTTGAAGCGTAGAAGTGTCAAAAATATAAACGCCATCTTGATCGTCATCACAATGTCTTATGGTATTGGTAGCATTAATAGGGGTTGCAATAGGAAGTGCTTCTGCTGTTAAAGTTATAAAAGGGCCTAATCCGAAACATCCTTGGTAATTATTACTATCAATTCTTACATAAATTAATTGTTGGTTTATAGTGGTGTTTCTATACGCACTTGGGTTAATTGCATTAATTTGCGCTAAAGCATCGGCATTATTTGCATAATATTTTATAGTATAATTGGTACTTGGTATCGGCAAAATAGCATTGATGTCATTAGTTACGCTACTAAAATTAAATAAGGAAGTTCCATCCGTATCTGTTGAAATTCCGGTAACAGCATCATCGCAAAGAGTGAAATATCTATGAAAAGTTGCAGCGTTTATTTGGGTAACCGAAACTATTAAATTTATTTGCGCCACACTAAAACAGCCGTGTATATTTTCTACTCGCACCCAAACGGTTCCGCTTCCGCTGTTGTAAACTATAGGATTAGGTATTTTAACCAAGGGATCATTAGTGTTTGCTCCGGCTAGTGTTGTGAAATAAGTGAACGTTTCGCTGGCAAAATTGGTTGATATTTGAGAGTTATTTACGGTTAAATTAAAATCGGATATTCCATCAATATCATCATCACATTGTTTTAAGGTAATAGGACTTGTTACTACCGGCAAAGCATATGTTGTTAGTGCAGCTGGGATAGATTCACTTCCGCATTTATTTCCGTTTTTATTTAAAATAACTTTATATTGGTAACCACTCATGGATGGACTAACATTTGAAATTGATACTGTGTTAGTAGTTGCTCCAGAATAAATAGCATTATTAACCACATTTGCCCATGTGGTTCCGTTAAATACTTGCCATTGGTAGGAAGTAACAGTATTGGAAGTAATAGTAAAAGTAGCACTTTGATTTTCACAGGTTACCATAGCTTGGGGTTGTACAGTAATGGTTATTGGAGCTCCAATAACATAATCTTGACTTGCAACTAAGTAAGCGGGGCCACTAGTTACAATTCCGTTTGCGTTTACTGTTGGCGGAGCTGTAAGACCTAATGTGCCAAAGGTTGCATTAAATAGTGTGTATCCAGCTTCAATAACATCTAAACATCCATCAGCATCACTGTCGTTATCCAAATAATTGTTAAGTCCATCAGAATCTGTATTGGCAAGGGTGTAATTTAAAACTCCGTTATCTGGTGAGGTTTCAACTGCATCTGCTAAACCGTTAATTCCAAAAGCACTTCCGTCTATAACACCATTCAAATTAGCATCTAATGCTGTTGAACCCGATTCGTTTATATCGTAAATTCCGTCGTTATCGGAATCTAAATCTAAATAATCTGCAACTCCATCGGCGTCCGAATCTACTGGAGTTATTCCGGTTCCAAATGCATCGTCCATTCCATCATGATTTGTATCCACGTTAGAAATAGAGGTATAAATTGCGCCTTGTGCTTCTATAGGATCTAAAATCCCATCATTATCAGTATCTAAATCGACATGGTCTGGAACACCATCTCCATCGGAATCTTTAGCTAGGCAAGTAACAATTAATTTGAAAGTTGCTTTGTCACCAATGGTTTCTGAAAGATTTTTATGTGTAAAAATTAGGGTACTAGAATTATTAGTCAAAAATTGGAAAGTTCCTGTTCCTGCTGCTAATGGAACCGTGCTATTAAGTCGGAAGCGAATTTCAAAAGAGGAATATTGGGTGACACCACTTTCATAAATTCCATCATAATTAGTATCAATCAATAATTGATTGTCTGGATTTAATACCGTTATGGTTTTATTAATAGGAGAATTCAAGATAAAATCACCATTGGAATCTAATAAATCAGTTGAGTTTGCAGTGGTAACATATTCCATAGCCAATGAAATAGGTTGTGTAAAACTCATGGTGTATTTTACAAAACTGGTTTTCCCTATAGGAACATCGGAAATAAAACTTCCATCAGAACTTCCAGTGAATGGCGTTGTACTTGTTGCTGTTGAGGTGGTTATAATTCCATTAAAAGTATTGGAATAGGTACCTACATTTATAGTTCCTGTAGTTGTATTTGCTAGAGATATAACTTGATCTCCTAGTGATTCGTTGCAATTTGTAATACCATCATTGTCGAGATCAATATCAATATTGTCATTTACACTATCATTATCGGTGTCAAATGCACAAGAACTTACCGGAATTTCATCGGAATAAAAATCAATTCCGCAGGCAGTTAGTGATGCTTTAATCTTATAATATCCTGGCTGAGTAGGAATATAGTTATTAGAAGTTGCTCCTGAAATAGGGTTTCCATTAAAATACCATTGGTAAACATCAAAGTTACTAATTGAATTTACATTAAGATTTATATTAGGGATACAATCTGATAGGTTAGTGACCGTAGGTTGGAATACAATTTCTGGTTTAAAAGTAAAACCAGAATAATAACCACCATAAGTAGCGGCACCACTCGTTCCATAATAAGAAACATATACTTGTTCAGTAGAAAAAACCGAAACATTCCCGGTCAATCCTTCAATACTGTAAGTCACAAAATCAGGGTTCCCGGTAACATTCAAAGGACCATTTATGTTAAGGCTTGATGGTAATGTAGCAAAAGAATAATTTACCCCATCGATAATAAAAGTTAAAGTTGCCCCCGTTTTAGTTACTATACAAACGGTTCCTAAAAAATCTGTTAAATCACCAACTTCATTAATAAGTGGTATGTTGTTTATTGATTTAGGCGTTTGACAACTTAACGGAGGAACAAAACACATGTTTTGATTGGCTTGGCTATTAGAACCACCAATTCCTTGATAGGCAAAAATATTTTTGGAACTTCTTACATACAGATTACCATCGGCAGAGAAATCGGATCCGCTCAGCGCCAAATATTGACCCGAATTTAAAGTTATAATGGGAGTTGTGCTTCCGTTTAGGTAAATTTCGGTAGTATCTTGATCGGCTATCAATAAAGGTCTTTCGGTTACATCTACTCCAGAACCTTTTACAAAGATATATTCCATTCCAGTCCTTTCTGCAGACACAATTTGATCCATTCCTAAATCTAGATTGGATGTTGAACCATTACTACCTGCAAAAGAGCCACAATTTACTGCTATTGGTTTGTTTGAAGTAATAGAAGCTCCAATTAAGCCGTCTTTATTTGCAACATTCGGACCCTCTACAGCTATGGCAAAACTTTGTCCTGCATTTAATGTAATATTGGAAGGATTGCTTCCTGCAGCCGTATTATTAATAAGTTGCACTCCAGGTTTTATATCGGCAAATGAAATGGTAGTATTATTTTCTGTTGCTAATATTGTAGCAAAAGTATAATGATTGGATGTTGTTGAGGGCGCTCCTGTATTAATAAACCCACCTATTCTAAAATGAGTTCCTAGTGCTGCACCACCTTTTGAAACTAAGCCTCCAGCCTGATAGTTTTGAGTTGTAGAAGTTAATCTTACATTGGCGTAGATTAAGTCTTGAGCATTAATGATGTATCCTTTATTATTTTTTATAGAGTTTACATCGCTTCTTGAAATTAATAATTGTGTGTCAAAATCTGAACCGATATTATATATATATGGAGTATCTCTACTTACAGTTCCAGAAATAATAGTACCTCCAATTTCTTGAATAATAAAACTTACAGGCGTTACGCTTGGACAGGAAATATAAATATACTGACCCTGAGGCTCTTGATTATCCGAATTGGATAAAGGTGGTATATAATGCGTTTTACTAAATTGCGAGTAACAATTTATTGAAAATAATGCAGTAATTATAATAGATAGAAGTAGGGTCTTTTTCATGGGCATAAAAGTACTATTTTTTTTAAATATTTTTTAATAGAAATTTTTCCTTTAACATTTGTTTCTATTTGTAATTAAACAATTTTTAAAAAAGTAAGACCTAAAAAACGGTTTAGGGTTTAATAGGTCTTACTTTTAAAATACTAGAAAAAAAATGCAGTTTATTAGGTATTTAAAATGCTACAAATCTCTTTTTTTCAAAAGTAAATAAGAGGAATAAACGAAAATAGCAGTCCATGTTAAAACAATTAGGATGGTTGTGAAATGAACATCATAATTTTTTACATTTATTATTCCAATTTGGGAATTGATGTTTTTTATTGCCGATAGTTTGGTAAAGGGTTCAATTAATAGTTGTGACATGGATTCTAATGGTAAGAATCTATTGAAAGAATGCCTCCATCCAAATTTCGTATAGACCAGGAAACACTCCATTAGAAACCAAATAAATAGAAATCCTAGAGCAAAAGCCGAACGCTTTATTAGTATTCCTATAAATAAACAAAAGGAAAAAAAACCAACCAGATTTACAAAATAGGCTACTAAATATTCCATCCTTGAGAAAATGATTCCCACTTCGGTATAAGATGAAAAAACCAAACCTAAAATTAAGGATATCAGAAACACAAAAATGGTAGAAACTAACGAAAATGCTACCACTGTAATGAATTTAGATGCAATAAATTCCTGTTTGCTCATGCCATCAATTAAGTTTTGTTTCAAAGTGCCATAACTGTATTCGTTAGACATCATCGACACAATAATTATTGCAAAAAATACTTTGGCAAACACAGCAATAAACGAGTTGAAATGCCATATAAAAGGAAAGTTGAAAACGCCTTGATCGGCAATGTCAATGTGAATCGGACCAACATCAAATTTTATGGAAGCCACCAAAGCAATTAAACTAAGTAACCCAAAGTAAGTAATAGTTAATACCCTGCCGGCTCTGTTTTTCCATATTTTTTGTAATTCTATAGAGAGTAATCGTTTCATTTTTTTTGTTTTAGAATAAAGAGTTCTTTTGCTTTTATTTACCAGTTAATTGTAAAAAATGATCTTCCAAACTATTTTTACGTTGCACTAAATGGTTGAGGTAAATAGATTTATCTACCAAAAAATGGTTTAAAAGCGCAGTATCGATATCGGTTTTCGAATATATTTCTACTTTTCCATTAGCTTCGGTAATACGGTCAATGAGTGGGTAAGTTTCTAGTGCTGCAATTAATGCTTTTGTATTTGCTGCTTGCACTTCAATGTAGCCATTGCCAGACGCCATTCCTGCTACATTTCCAGAATATAAGATTTCTCCTTTACGTAATACCACAACGTGAGTACATACTTTTTCTACTTCATCCAATAAATGCGATGCTAATAAAATAGTAGTTCCTAGACTTGCAATGTGCTTGATAATATCTCTAATTTGATGAATTCCTTGCGGATCTAAACCATTAGTAGGTTCGTCTAAAATCAATATTTCAGGATCGTTTAACAATGCCGATGCTATTGCCAATCGTTGCTTCATCCCTAAAGAAAAGGTGTTAAACTTGCTGTCTTTTCGCTCTAGCAAACCAACAACTTCTAGTTTTTCGGTAACTTTAGAGTAATCGATGCCTTTAATTTTGCAAACTAATTTCAAATTTTCCTCTGCCGTCATGTAGGGGTAAAAATTTGGTCGTTCAATAATAGCGCCAACTTTTTTCAAGGCTTCGTGCGTTTGCATAGCGCCATCAAACCAAGAATATTCTCCCGAGGTTTTATTGACAACATTCAATACAATTCCTAAAGTCGTCGATTTTCCGCTGCCATTAGAGCCAAGTATGCCATAGACATTTCCTTTTAGTATTTCAAATGATACGTTATTCACAGCATGTACTTTGCCGTAACGCTTGTGCAGATTTTTTATTGATAGTATTGTTTCCAAGGAATATTATTTTAAAATAAGACGAGAAAGGATGGAAATTGTTACTTGGTTTTTTGAAATAAAAAAACTCCCCAACTGAAATACAATTGAGGAGTACTGTTTTAATCTCTTTTAGGAGTATTTTTCTTAATTCTTTTTTCTTCCTTCTTCTCTTTTGCAGTTTTAAGAGGTTCTTTTTTTTCTGTTTTCTTTGCGTCTTGACTTTTTGCCATGGTTAGTATTTTTATAAATTGCTAATAGGTAAATATAAATATTTTTTTTAAAAAATCCTATAACATGTATATTTTTTTTTGATTGGAGGTGTATTTTTAATTTTAGAAACTTTAAATCAATTTACCTTTTTATCTACTTTTTAATCAAGATTTTTAATTATTTTAGCATTTCAAATTACGATTATGATTTCTGAAATACAATTTCAAAACGAACTCCAATTAATAATCCAAAATGCTATTCGCGAAGACGTAGGCGATGGCGATCATTCTTCCTTGTCTTGTATTCCTGCTTCGGCAGAAGGAAAAGCCAAACTATTAGTGAAAGATGCCGGAATTATTGCTGGAGTAGCATTTGCAAAAATGATTTTTAATTTTGTGGATGCTAATTTAAAGGTAGAAACTCTTATTCAAGATGGTGCTTCGGTTACACATGGTGAAGTGGTTTTTTATGTTTCCGGAAGTTCCCAATCCATACTGAAAGCGGAGCGTTTGGTTCTTAATTCGATGCAACGAATGAGTGCTATTGCTACTAAAACCAAGAAGTATGTGGATATTCTACAAGGTACAAACACCAAAATTTTAGATACTAGAAAAACAACTCCAGGATTTCGTGCTTGCGAAAAATGGGCAGTGACTATTGGTGGTGGCGAAAACCATCGTTTTGCTTTGTACGATATGATTATGCTAAAGGACAACCATATTGATTTTGCAGGTGGAATAACCAATGCAATTACCAAAACCAAAGAATATTTGAAATCCAATAACAAGGATTTAAAAATAATTGTAGAAGCTAGAAATCTAGATGAAATAAAAGAAATCCTACAAAACGATGGTGTTTATAGAATACTGATTGATAACTTTAATTTTGAAGATACTAAAACTGCAGTTGCTTTAATAGGTAGCCAATGTCTTACAGAATCCTCCGGAAATATTAATGAAAAAACTATTCGTGAATATGCTGAATGCGGAGTAAATTATATTTCCTCAGGTGCTTTAACCCATTCGGTTTACAACATGGATTTGAGTTTGAAAGCAATTTAATCAAAATGCAAGTATCTTTTTGGAAATAAAAATATGAGTATAGAAATTGAAGATAAATTAATGAAAATTCCGATAGTGAGGCAATTAGTCCTGCTAGGTAAATCTATAAAATTACCTTGGTTACACGGCTTATCGCTTTATGATTTATTGGAGCTTTACATTATCGGAATTGTAGAAGGTGCGGTTTCCTATCGTGCTACCGCCATTGCTTTCAGTTTTTTTATGGCGCTGTTTCCGTTTGCTTTATTTATTTTAAACTTAATTCCCTACATACCGATAGTAGGGTTTCAAGAAGATTTCATGAATTTTGTACATCAAAGTTTGCCTCCAACCACCTTTGATGCCGTATCTAAAATATTAAACGATATCTTACACAACAGCCATTCGGGCTTATTATCTACAGGTTTTTTTATGGCTATTTTCCTTATGGCAAATGGCGTTAATGCTATTTTAGGAGGTTTTGAAAGTTCGCATCACGTAACCTTAAAACGTAAATATTTCCGACAATATTTCATCTCTTTGGGATTGTCAATCATACTTTCATTAATTTTGATAATAACTGTTGCAGCCATAGTAATATTTGAAGTTTTCATTCAAAAAACAAAAATTCAAGATGTGTTGTCCGATAATATCCCGTTAATAGAAATGGGAAGGTATGCCTTTGTGGTTTTAATGATTCTTATTACCACTTCCTTATTGTTTAAATTCGGAACCAAACAAGACAGAAAACGCTCTTTTATTTCGATAGGCTCGGTATTCACTACCCTTTTAACCATTGTAACCTCTTATTTTTTCGGAATATGGGTTCTTAAATTTTCCAAATACAATGAACTCTACGGCTCTATTGGAACCTTATTAATTGTAATGTTTTTTATATGGATTAACAGTATGATTCTGCTTTTAGGATTTGAACTAAATGCTACCATCAATCGATTAAAGCAAAAACACGAAAGAGAATTGGAAACAATAAGCAGTAATTAGTATGTAGAAAACTGAAAACTGAAAACTGAAAACTCCAAACAATAAACTCCAAACAACAAACAACAAACAACAAACAATAAACAATATACAATAAACCCAAAACTTAAAATGCATTTCATCGAAGTACTTTTACCGCTTTCATTACCAAAAACTTTCACCTACAGAGTTTCGGAAGCCGAGTATAATTATATTCAAAAAGGAATGCGTGTTGCGGTGTCTTTCGGCAAAAGCAAAATATATACGGCCTTGGTAATTGACCTCCATCAGGTGCCGCCTACATTATACGAAGCCAAAGAAATCCATCAGATATTAGACGAAAAACCCATTGTAAATGAATTTCAAATAGCCCATTGGCAATGGATTTCTTCTTATTATATGTGTTCGATTGGAGATGTGTATCGAGGTGCAATGCCATCGGCTTTTATTTTAGAAAGCGAAACTATAATCTCACCTAGTAAAGATGCTGTTATTGAAGTCAACGAATTATCCGATGATGAATTCTTGATTTACGAAGCACTTCAACAGCAAAGTTCGTTGAAAGTGCAAGATATTATGGCAATTCTGAACAAGAAAAATATTTTTCCTATTGTTCAAAAACTGCTCAACAAAAACATACTTTCCTTGCAAGAAGAAATGCAGGAAGAATACAAACCAAAGTTAATTCGATACATCCGTTTGCATGAGGATTATACTTCCGATGCGAATTTGATGGCATTATTGGATTCTTTAAAAGGAGCCAAACAAAAGGATTTACTGATGCATTATTTTCAGTTGAATGCTAAAGGCACAAGCGTAAGCGAACTGGCGAAGCAAAAAAAGCCAATTTCGGTAAAACAATTAACGGAAGTTTCTCAAGCATCGTCAGCGGTAATTAAAGCATTAATTGATAAAAATATTTTTGAAGAATACCATTTACAACAAGACCGAGTAAATTTTGATAGAAATAAAACAGAGACAAATCTAGTTTTAAGTGAGGCGCAACAGCAGGCTTATATTGAAATTGGAGAAAGTTTTAAAACTAAAGAAGTTTCGCTTTTGCATGGAGTAACTTCTTCCGGAAAGACCGAAATTTACACCAAACTTATTGAAGATTATTTGGCGCAAGGCAAACAAGTATTGTATTTGTTACCCGAAATTGCACTTACTACCCAATTGGTCTCTCGATTAACGCAGCATTTTGGAAATGAAGTTGCTGTTTTTCATTCGAAATATTCCAATAACGAAAGGGTGGAAGTTTGGAACCAAGTTCTAGAAAAATCGGATAAAGCAAAAATTGTAATAGGAGCGAGGTCGGCTTTATTTTTGCCTTTTTCCAATTTAGGTTTGATTATAATTGATGAAGAACACGAGCAAACCTTTAAACAGCAAGATCCGGCACCACGATACCACGCAAGAGATGCGGCAATAGTTTTGGCGCAAGCCCAAAAAGCAAAAGTTTTATTAGGTTCGGCAACACCAAGTATTGAAACGTATTTTAATGCCCAATCTGGAAAATTTGGAATGATTTCCATTAAAGAACGTTTTGGTAAAGCGCCTTTGCCCGAAGTAGAATTGGTAGATTTAAAAGAAAATTACTTCAAAAAAAGAATGAAAGGACATTTTAGTCTTACTTTAATTGAGGCAATTACCGACACTTTAAGTTTGGGGGAACAAGTTATTCTTTTTCAAAATCGACGTGGTTTTTCTCCTGTTTTGGAATGTACTACCTGTGGACATATTCCGCAATGTACCAGTTGCAATGTGAGTTTGACCTATCATAAATTCAAAAACCAATTGCGATGCCATTATTGTGGCTATTCTATTGCAAAACCTACCAATTGCCATGCCTGTTCTAGTGTTGATATTTCGGCAAAAGGTTTTGGTACCGAGCAAATTGAATTGGAATTAGCAGAATTATTTCCCACCAAAAACATCAAACGAATGGATCAAGATACCACTCGCGGGAAATATAGTTTTGAAAAATTAATTGATAGTTTTAAAAATAGAGAAATAGATATTTTGGTTGGAACCCAAATGCTTGCCAAAGGATTGGATTTTGACAACGTTACTTTGGTTGGAATTATGAATGCCGATACGATGCTGTACCATCCTGATTTTAGAGCTTTTGAGCGAAGTTTCCAAATGATGACTCAAGTAGCGGGTAGGGCAGGAAGAGCAGATAAACGTGGGAAAGTTATTATCCAGACGTATAATGTTAATCATAATGTAATCCAGCAGGTTACTCATAATGATTACGAAGGAATGTATAAAGAACAACTCTATGAAAGACTTATTTACAGGTATCCGCCGTATTTTCGTTTGATAAAACTTACTTTAAAACACAAGGATTTCGATAAATTAAAAGAAGGATCTATGTGGTTGTACCAAGTAGTGCAGCAAAATTTGCAAATGCCTGTGCTTGGTCCAGAAGAACCAGGAATTAATAGAATCCGCAATGAATATATTAGAACTATTATGATAAAAATTCCGCAAAACGGTTCTTTGTTAAATACAAAAAAAACTATTCAGAAAATTCTAAATAGTTTTGAAGCTATTGCTCAATATAGAGTTATAAAAGTTGTTGCAAACGTAGATTATTATTGATCTATTGCTAAGGCTTTAATCAAGCCTTCTTTTTTATTTCTGCTCAGCGGAATTTTGGTCTTGCCAATTTCTGCAAACTTGCTATTAAAGCGCTCCACCTTTCCTATGTTGATGATGTAGGATTTATGAACTCTTATAAATTTTTCGGAAGGCAAATCTTTTTCAAAAGACTTCATAGTTGATAAGACAAGGTTTGTGTCTTCTTCGGTAACTACTTTTACATAATCGCCATAAGCTTCAATCCATTTAATTTTATTAGTGAATATTTTAAGTTTTTTCAGATTACTTTTTATGAAAATATGATCTCCTTCTTCTTCAATACTTTCCCGTTTCATTAAATAAAGATCCATCGCTCTTTTTATAGAAGCATTAAAACGTTCTAATAAAAGAGGTTTTTGAAGGTAATCGGTAGCGTTGTAATCAAATGCTTTTAATGCATATTCCGCTTTGGAAGTAATGAAGATAATTTGAGGTTTTAATTTTAATCCATCAATAAAATCAAACCCATTAATTATGGGCATCTCTATATCTAGTAAAACTAAATCTACAGAATTTACGGTAATGCAATTTTTTGCTTCGATGGCATTTGAAAAATCACCTACTAAATGTAAATTTGGATGATTGTTAACCAATTTTGTAATGACTATTCTCTGTAAAGAACTGTCGTCAACAACTACACAGTTTAATTTCATTATTTATACAACTTTTTGATATTGATACGCTAAAGTATTTTTTTTTTTTAGTTCTACCTAATGTTTGTAGATTTTTTTAGTCCTTTAGCGATTAATATTGGTTTTCGCTTGTTTATTAATAATTTATTGTTACTTTTGCACCCAATTTTATATAATTAAAAACATATTTATTATGAATCATTACGAAACTGTTTTCATCTTAAATCCCGTTTTATCTGAAGTTCAGGTAAAGGAAACAGTAAGCAAATTTGAAGATTTTCTTACAAGTAGAGGAGCAAAGATGGTATCCAAAGAGGATTGGGGCTTAAAAAAATTAGCTTACGAAATCCAAAACAAAAAAAGTGGTTTTTACCATTTATTTGAATTCCAAGTGTCACCAGAAGTATTAATTGCTTTTGAAACTGAATTTAGACGTGACGAAAGAGTTATGCGTTTCTTGACTGTAAGTCTTGATAAACATGCAATATCTTGGGCAGAAAGAAGAAGAGAAAAACTTAAAGTAGCAAAAGCTTAATCATGGCAACATTACAACAATCAGCTTCAGGAAAAAAAGACGGAGATATTAGATATTTAACGCCTTTGAACATAGAGACTAACAAAACTAAAAAGTATTGTCGTTTCAAAAAATCTGGAATCAAATATATTGATTATAAAGATGCAGATTTCTTATTAAAATTCGTTAACGAACAAGGAAAAATTCTTCCTCGTCGTTTAACAGGAACTTCATTGAAGTATCAAAGAAAAGTGTCCGTTGCTGTAAAAAGAGCGCGTCACTTAGCTTTAATGCCGTATGTAGCCGATTTATTAAAATAATTTAAAATCAACAGTTGTTGGTTTCTCGTAAAAGGGAACCTAACTTCTATAATAAGGACAACAACATGGAACTTATATTAAAACAAGACGTTCAAAACGTAGGATTTAAAGACGATATCGTATCAGTAAAAGCTGGTTACGGTCGTAATTTCTTAATTCCACAAGGATTTGCTCAATTAGCAACACCTTCTGCAAAGAAAGTATTAGCTGAAAACTTGAAGCAAAAAGCACATAAAGAAGCTAAAGTAGTTGCAGATGCCAACAAAATTGCAGATGCATTAAGAGCTTTAGATATTAAAATTACTTCAAAAGCAGGTGGTGAAAAATTATTTGGTTCTATTACCAATATCGATATCGCTGCAGCTTTAGAAAAAGCAGGACAAACTATCGAAAGAAAATTCATCACTAGCGGTACTGTTAAACGTACTGGTAAATACACAGCTTCTGTAAGATTACACAGAGATGTAGTAGTTGAATTACCTTACGAAATTGTAGCTGAGGTTTAATATCTCATTATACTAAATTAAAAATCTCGATGCAAATCGGGATTTTTTTTTAATTATTTTCGAAGAACAATGTATTCTAATCCAAGCATAAAAATGTATTTTAGAAGTATGTTAAACTTCTAAGCTCATAAACTTCTAAACTCATAAACTCAATTATGAAATACAAAAGATTAACCAAAGAACAATTTGAAGAACTGCATCAGGAATTTGCAACCTTCTTAGCAACCCAGTCTATTGATAAAAAAGAATGGGATACCATAAAAACCAATACTCCAGAAGTTGCCGAACAGCAGCTGGATGTTTTCTCCGATTTAATTTGGGATAATGTCTTAACCAACGCACAATATTTAGAACATTTTTCTAAAAATCATATTTTTCTTTTCCATTGTCAAGAGAAATTAATTGAATCGATGGTGATAAAATCCTTAGTTACCGATGTAGATTTTATGGCTAAAGAAGGTATGGTTTGGTTGAGCGATAATTTATTTACGGAAACGGTAGAAATGCATTTGGGTAAAAAAGAATACCAAGAAGAACGCAATGCTGCTATTTTTAATTTAATAACCGAAGGTGCTATTTTAAGCGATGGCCAATTGTATGTTCAAATAAGTACGATTATTCAATAATTTTTTTTCTTTTAAATTCAAAATAAATGGCTATTTTAGTACGCGAAACGAACTAATTTAGCCATTATTTTTTTATGGAAATTCTACAAAAAATTCAAGAGTTACGAGAGGAGCTTAACCTGCACAACCACAACTACTATGTGTTGGATAAGCCTACAATTTCCGATTTTGAATTTGATCAAAAACTAAAACAATTACAAGATTTAGAAGCAAAACATCCTGAATATTTTGATGCTAATTCTCCTTCGCAACGTGTTGGAGGAACCATTACTAAAAATTTTCAAACCGTAGTGCACGAAAATCGAATGTATTCGTTGGACAATTCGTACTCTAAAGAAGATTTGCAAGATTGGGAAATTAAAATTCAAAAGGTTTTAGGAAACGTTCCTTTGCAATATACCTGCGAACTAAAATATGACGGTGCATCCATATCCATCACTTACCAAGACGGTAAACTATTAAAAGCAGTTACCCGTGGCGATGGATTTCAAGGGGATGATGTTACGAATAATATTAAAACGATAAAGTCTATTCCGTTGCAGCTTACCGGAAATTATCCTCCTAAATTTGATATTCGTGGAGAAATTATTTTGCCTTTAGAAGGATTTGAAAAAATGAATCAGGAATTATTGGATATTGGTGAACTACCTTATTCCAACCCTAGAAACACGGCTTCAGGAAGTTTGAAATTACAAGATAGTGCCGAGGTTGCCAAACGACCATTAGATTGCTTGTTGTATTTTATTATTGGAAACAATTTACCTTTTTCTACACAACATACAGGCTTGGAAGTTGCTAGAAATTGGGGATTTAAAGTTCCTACCCAATCTAAATTGGCAAAAAATCTGGAAGAAGTTTTTGAATTCATTAATTATTGGGATGTACACCGTCACGATTTGCCTTATGAAACGGATGGTGTAGTAATAAAAGTAGATGATTTTAATTTGCAAAATGAATTGGGTTACACTGCTAAGTCCCCTCGATGGGCTATTGCATATAAATTTAAATCGGAACAAGTCACTACCGTTTTGAATTCTATTTCGTACCAAGTTGGAAGAACAGGTGCAATAACTCCAGTTGCTAATTTAGAGCCGGTGCAGCTAGCAGGAACTATCGTTAAACGTGCTTCGTTGCACAATGCAGACCAAATTGAAAAACTGGACATTAGAGTAGGGGATACTGTTTTTGTAGAAAAAGGAGGTGAGATTATCCCGAAAATAATTGGAGTTGCTCAAAGAGGTTCTCAAGCAGAACCAACAAAATACATTACCCATTGCCCAGAATGCCATTCCGAACTAACTCGAAAAGAAGGAGAAGCCAATCATTTTTGTCCTAATTTTTATGGATGTCCGCCACAAATTATAGGTAGAATACAGCATTATATTTCCAGAAAAGCCATGGATATAGAAGGTTTGGGAGGTGAAACAGTTGCTTTGCTTTATGCAAATGGATTGGTTAAAGACTATTCCGATTTGTATGAATTGACTGTAGATCAAGTAATTCCATTGGAACGAATGGCCCAAAAAAGTGCTGAGAATTTAGTTAATGGCATCGAAAAATCGAAAGAAATTCCGTTTGAACGGGTTTTGTTTGCTCTCGGAATTCGTTATGTTGGAGAAACCGTTGCTAAGAAATTAGCCAAACATTATAAATCTATTGAAGCCTTACGTCAAGCATCGCTTATGGATTTGATTCTAGTAGATGAAATTGGCGAACGCATTGCCCAAAGCGTTATAGAGTTTTTTGAAAACAAAACAAATTGTGAAATTATTGATCGCCTAAAAAACTTTGGGGTTCAATTGGAATTAGTGGAAAAATTCAATCCCAATGCGACGGATAAATTAGTTGGAAAAATCTTCGTGGTTTCGGGAGTCTTTGAACTATTTTCCAGAGACGAATTAAAGAAAGCTATTGAAGACAATGGTGGTAAAGTGGCGAGTTCGATATCTGCCAAAACCGATTTTGTTATTGCAGGCGATAATATGGGTCCTGCTAAATTGGAAAAAGCCAACCAACTAGGAATTCCAATAATTTCCGAAAAGGATTTTGTAGAAATGGTAAAGGGTAACGCATAAATTGCATTACCCTTGTATTGTTTAAATAAATCAATGTTTACACCAAAATAGATTTTCCTTGGCTTGCAATTTCTTTATCGGAAGTAAGATAAAAATCAATACGCCCTAAATTCAATCCGTAACAACCTACTTGGTTAATTAGTACCTCTTTTCCGTCTAGATTTTTTTCAATTACCGGTTTGTCTAAAAATGTATGGGTATGCCCTCCAATTATCAAATCAATATTTTTAGTTTTTTTGGCAAGAATAAGATCGCAAACTTTATTCGGATCCTCTTTATAGTTATACCCAATATGCGATAAGCAAATAACTAAATCGCAGTTATTTTCGTGTTTAAGAATTCGTGCCATATCCGTAGCCGATTCAATAGGGTCGTTGTAAACCGTTTCTTTGCAGTTTTTCTTGTCTACTAGGCCTTGTAATTCAATGCCTAATCCAAAAACTCCAATTTTAACACCATCTACATGCGTTATTTTGTAAGGTTTTACATGGCCATCCAAGACGGTATTTTTAAAACCATAATTGGACACAAAATCAAATTTAGCATTTGGCATTTGCGAAAGCAAACCTTCAATTCCATTATCAAAATCATGATTTCCAAGGGTTACAATGTCATAACCCATCATATTCATTAATTTGAATTCCAATTCTCCGCCATAATAATTAAAATAAGGTGTTCCTTGAAAAATATCTCCAGCATCTAATAAAAGAACATTTTTGTTTTCTTTTCGGATGGTTTCAATGATGGCAGCTCTTTTAGCCACACCACCCATTCCAGGATTTCTAGGATGGTCTGCCGGAAAGGCATCAATATAACTGTGTACATCGTTCGTATGAAGGATGGTGATATGTTTTACTTTTTCACTTTTAAAACTACTTAATGAAAAACCCGTTAAGCCTAAAAAAGCAGAACTCGCAGCTGTTTTTTGAATAAAATCTCTTCTTTTCATAGTGCTATTCTTTAGTGATTCTTATATCGTTATTAATTTTCAAGGTATCCACATCTTTAAAATAATCAATCATAATGTTGCGTAGCTTGTAGTCTAAATCGTGTCTTTCCACATTATTTTTAAAGAAGTTCATATTGTCGCCACCATTGGATAAATAATCGGAAGTAACTACATAATAAATCTTGTCTTTTTCAAGAGGTTTACCTTGCACCAAAATGTTAATAGGTTGGTTGTCTTTAGATATTGTAAATGTCATTCCTGCTAACGGATGCGGTTTCTTTTCGGAAATAATATAATTGGCAATTTCTAAAATTTGTTCTTGTTTTAAACCAACTACTACAGCACTATTTTCAAAAGGCATCACTTCGTAGGCATTTCTAGCAGTAACATTTCCTTTTGGGATAATAGTTCTAATTCCGCCATGATTTAAAAAAGAGACATCAATTGATTTATGCTCTCTTTGTAAGAAAATAGGATTGCTTTTTTCAAGAGTAATATCGGCAAGAAAACAACCAATATTGGTTTGCCATTTTCCGTTTGATTTTTCTAAGGTTTCTGGGCAATAAGCTAAAACTTCGCTTAAATCCTTGTCAATGTGTTCTCTGTATGGTTTGATGTAGTTTTCAATTTCAGAAACTCCAGTTTGCTTGTCGCTAATGCTAATTTTCTTTCCCTCAATTTTAGAAACATAAAACGGATGACTTGAGCAAGCTGTTAGGAAAATAAATGTTAATAATAAAACAAAATGTTTCATTACAACGGTATAGTTTTTTAGTTTTACCATTATTATACGACTAAAATCAGTTAAATTTGTAATCTTGTAAAAGTACTATGTTTTGGAATAAAATTAAGGAATTTTGGACAAAAAAAATTGTTAAGAAAAAGTTACTAAATGTAAAGCATTTGGCAAGTAATTCTCCTATTAAAAAAGTCGGAATTGTTTTTGATGAAACCTATTTTTATGAAAAAGAAGCGCTAATAGAAGAACTAATAACGAATGGAATTTTAAAAGAGAATATTACTACACTAGTTTTTAAAAATGTGGTTAAGAAAAATGAAACTTTTGATAGTCCTTTTTTTTCTTACAAAAACTTAAGTTGGATTGCCACAATTGATAAAAAGGAAGTTTCTGAATTTATTCAGCAAGATTTAGATTTGTTAATTAGCTATTACGATATTGAAAAATCTGCATTGTTGCTAGTTACCCATCTTTCTAAAGCAAAATTTAAAGTTGGTTTTACTTCCATAGATAAACGATTAAACCATTTTATGGTGGATACTAATGCCGAAAATTATAAAGTTTTTGTTTCCGAATTATTTAAATATTTAAAAATACTTAACAAACTATAACTATGCAATCATTAATAGGAACTGGAGTTGCACTTGTAACCCCATTCAAAAAAGACTTTTCTGTAGATACAGAAGCGTTAACCAGAATTGTAAATTTTCAAATTGAAAATGGAATTGATTATCTTGTAGTTTTAGGAACTACAGCTGAAAACGCTACTTTAAGTCAAGAAGAAAAGGAATTAGTGATTCAAACAATACTATCGGCAAACCAAAAAAGACTGCCTTTAGTGCTTGGCGTAGGTGGTAATAATACCCTACAACTTGTAGAAGAACTGAAAACCAGAGATTTCTCTGATTTTGTTGCAATTCTTTCGGTTTCTCCTTATTACAATAAACCTACTCAAGAAGGTATTTATCACCATTTTAAAGCTATTGCCGAAGCTTCTCCAGTACCAGTTATTTTGTATAATGTTCCTGGTAGAACTGCAAGTAATATGCTTCCAGCAACGGTAATTCGTTTGGCTACTGATTTTAAAAATATTGTAGCTATAAAAGAAGCCGCTGGAGATATAGTGCAAGCTATGAAATTAATTCAAGGAAAGCCCGAAGGCTTTTTAGTAATTTCTGGCGATGATATGGTTACTTTGCCAATGGTTTTAGCTGGTGGAAGTGGTGTTATTTCGGTGATAGGAGAAGGTTTTCCAAGACAGTTTTCCGACATGGTTCGTTTAGGTTTAGAACGAAAGGTAGATGAGGCTTATAAAATTCATTATCAATTAGCCGATGTTATTGATATGATTTTTGAACAAGGAAATCCTGCGGGTATCAAAGAAATCCATAAAACACTAGGGTTATCTGAAAATACAGTGCGATTACCTCTAGTAAATGTCAATGAAGATTTAGCAAATAGAATTTCAAATTTTGTAAAATCATTGTAGTTTTTGCTAATTAAAAACAATAAAAAAAAATCTTTCATAGTATCTAATTATTAACTAATTTTGCAGTTCGTTTTTTAAGGACTAATAATTCTGAATTAAAACTGCATTCATAAAAATAAAAATGAAAAAAATTGTTTCACTTATAGTATTAGTTGTTTTATTTTCGTCGTGTAGCGAATATCAAAAAGCATTAAAATCAGAAGATATTGCTGAAAAATACACTGTTTCTGTTAAATTGTACGAAAAAGGAAAACACGAAAAAGCGATTCGATTGTTTGAGCAAATAGCTCCTTCCTATAAAGGAAAACCACAAGCGGAGAAATTGTTTTATATGTATTCGCAAGCCTATTACAAAACCAAACAATATTACCTAGCTGGCTACCAATTTGAAAGTTTTGCTTCTAGTTATCCAAAAAGTGAAAAACAAGAAGAAGCTCTTTTTCTGGGAGCACAATGTTATACCAAACTATCGCCTGTATATAGCTTAGATCAAACCGATACAGATAAAGCCGTGGATAAATTGCAAAATTTTATTGACACCTATCCAAACTCAACTTATTTACCGGAAGCAAATGCTTTAGTGAAAGGGTTGCGTTATAAAATTGAAAAGAAAGCATTTGAAAATGCTAAACAATATAATACTATTTCCGATTTTAAAGCTGCACAAATAGCTTTTGATAATTTTATTTCTGATTTTCCAGGAACTCCGTTTAAAGAAGAAGCATTATACTATAAGTTCGATTCAGCTTATAAATTAGCTATAAATAGTATTCCATCTAAAATGGAAGATCGATTAAGAAGCGCAAAATTAGCTTATACTAGTTTGACAAAATTTAAAGCAGATTCAAAATTTAAAACAAAAGCTGATGAAATGTTAGCTAATATTGATAAAGATTTACAACAATTTTCTAAATAAAAATGTCCATGGATTTAAAGAAGACCACTGCACCAGTAAACACAATAACGTATAATAAAAATATTATTGAAGAGCCAACCGGTAATGTTTATGAGGCGATAACTATTATTGCTAAAAGAGCAAATCAAATTAATTCGGAAATTAAAAAAGAATTGATTGAAAAATTAGAAGAATTTGCTACTTATAACGATAGTTTAGAAGAAGTATTTGAAAACAAAGAACAAATTGAAGTGTCTAAATTTTATGAAAAACTTCCAAAACCTCATGCTCTTGCAGTGCAAGAATGGTTAGACGGGAAGATTTTTTATAAATAGACTAACAAATAATAAAGAACTATGTCTGTTTTAAGTGGTAAGAAAATAATACTGGGAATTTCTGGTGGTATTGCCGCTTATAAAACAGCAGCCTTGGTTCGGTTATTTATAAAAGCAGGTGCTCATGTCCAAGTGATAATGACACCTGCTTCTTTAGATTTTATTACCCCCTTAACGCTTTCTACTTTATCCAAAAATCCGGTATATTCCAAATTTTATAATGAGGAAGAAGGTTCTAAATGGAATAATCATGTGGAGTTAGGACTTTGGGGAGAAATTATGATTATTGCGCCAGCAACAGCCAATACACTATCTAAAATGGTAAATGGCAATTGCGATAATTTATTAATTGCCACGTATCTATCGGCAAAATGCCCAGTTTATTTTGCTCCTGCAATGGATTTGGATATGTACAAACATCCTTCCACAATTGCATCATTTAATAGATTGCATAAATTTGGAAATATTCTTATTCCAGCAGAAACTGGAGAATTGGCAAGTGGTCTTACTGGAGAGGGCAGAATGGCTGAACCAGAAAATATTATTGCTTTCTTAGAGGCCGATTTATCTAGTAAATTGCCTCTAAAAGGAAAAAAAATACTAATTACTGCAGGTCCCACATACGAAGCAATAGATCCCGTGCGTTTTATAGGTAATCATTCCTCTGGAAAAATGGGTTATGACATAGCAGAAGCTGCTGTAAATCTTGGTGCCGAAGTTATTTTAGTTTCAGGTCCAAATAGTATTACGGTAAAAAACAATTTAATTCAATTAATTAAAGTAGTTTCTGCCGAAGAAATGTATGACAAATGTTTAGAGCATTACGAAGCTATGGATGTAGTAATTGCAGCAGCAGCAGTTGCCGACTATAAGCCAAAATTTGTTGCAAATCAAAAGATAAAAAAAACAGAAGAGTCTTTTTCAATTGAATTAGAAAAAACCAAAGATATATTGGCAGCTTTAGGAAAAGCAAAGAAAAATCAATTTTTAATTGGATTTGCTTTAGAAACTGAAAATGAAATTGAAAATGCAAAGTTGAAAATTCAGAAAAAAAACTTAGATTTGATTGTTTTAAATTCACTTCAAGATGTCGGAGCAGGATTTGGAAAACCAACCAATAAAGTAACTTTTATCGATAAGAATTTCCATATTGAACCTATGGAATTGAAGTTGAAAGAAGCAGTAGCAGTAGATATTTTAAATAAAGTAATAAATCATTATCATGCGTAAAATTTTCAGTATCCTTATTATTTGTTTTTTTGCAAGCGTGCAAGGACAAGAACTTAATTGCAAAGTAATTGTTAATTACGATAAAATAACAAATACTAACAATCAAATATTCAAGACATTGGAGTCTTCTTTGAATGATTTTGTAAATAAAACCGCTTGGACCGAAAAAACCTATAAAGCCGCCGAGAAAATTAATTGTACTATGTTTATTACTTTAAACTCGTACGATGCTACTAATTTTGAGGCAAACATCCAAGTGCAATGTTCTAGACCAATTTATAATTCTAGTTTCACAACTCCATTATTAAATATTAATGATAAAGATTTTTCATTTCAATATACTGAATTTCAAAATTTATTCTACAGTCCAAATAGTTACGAATCCAATTTAATTTCAACTATAGCTTTTTATAGTTACATTATTTTAGGGGTAGATGCAGAAAGTTTTGATTTAGATAGTGGTACCGATTATTTTCAATCAGCACAACAAATTGTTAGCTTAGCTGCGCCTTCAGGAGGAGCAGGTTGGTCACAAACCGATAAAATTCAAAATAGATATTATTTAGTTAATAATCTTTTGTCTGCAACATTTAAACCTTTTCGTGAGGCTATGTTTCAATACCATTTTAATGGAATGGACAACATGAGTAAAGATTTAAAAGGCTCTAAAGAAGCTATTATTAACTCTATAAATACTTTAGTTGCTTTGCACGAAATTCGTCCAAATGCCTATTTAACAAGAATATTTTTTGATGCTAAAGCAGACGAAATTGTTTCTATATTCACAGGAGGTCCAAGCGTTTCTTTAGATGGATTGGTAGATAAATTATCTCGAATTTCCCCTACTAACTCTTCTAAATGGGTTAATATTAAATAGTAATCCCTTTATGATTGTATCTTTATCCATCGAAAATTTTGCTTTAATTGAAAAATTGTCTGTTAGATTTTCTGATGGATTTTCAGTTATTACGGGAGAGACAGGTGCTGGAAAGTCGATTCTTTTAGGTGCTTTAGGTTTGGTTTTAGGAAAACGTGCCGACTTATCCTCATTAAAAAATAAAGAAGAAAAGTGTATTATTGAAGCACATTTTCAAATAAAAAATTACAATCTAAAATCTTTTTTTGAAGCTAATGATTTAGATTATGATGAAGAAACTATCATTCGTAGAGAAATTCTTCCTTCCGGAAAATCAAGAGCTTTTATAAACGATACTCCAGTAAACTTAAATGAATTGCAGGAATTGAGCAATTACTTAATTGATATTCATTCGCAACACCAAACTCAAGAACTTTCGGATGACGCGGTACAGTTTCAAATTATTGATTCGGTTGCATCCAATTGGGAAGTTATTGCCCAATATACTTCCAATTTAAAAGAATATAAAAAATTAAATTCCGAATTAAAATCTAAAAAAGAATTGCTGCAATCTGTTGTAAAAGAGCAAGATTACAATGCTTTTTTATTGGAGGAATTGCTTGCCGCCAATTTAAAATCGGGAGAACAAGAAGAACTAGAAGCACTGTATGAAAAACTTAATAATGTAGAATTTATAAAAGAAAATCTGCTTAAATCACTTTCTATTGCAAATGAAGAACAATTTGGAGTGCTTCAAAATTTAAAAGAAATTAAACTTTCTATTCAAAAAATCGCTCCATTTTCAGCTGAATTTAATGCTTTAAACGAGCGAGTTTCAAGTGTTTTAATTGAGTTTGATGATATTGAAAAAGAATTAAACCAATTATCGGAAAGTGTGTTTTCAAGTCCAGAGGAATTAGAAGCAACCAATGATAAGTTGCAAATAATTTATTCACTTCAAAAAAAGCACCAAGTAATTACGGTGGAAGAATTATTAGAAATTCAAAATAACTTGGATGCCAAAGTAGTTTCGGTAGTCACTTTAGAATCGGAAATTAGTTCTATTGAAAATCAAATTACTTCTTCTGAACAAATATTGAATGATTTAGCAGTTAAAATTCATAGTAATAGACTAAAAGCAATACCTATTTTAACCAATAAATTAGCTCTAATTTTAGAGCCACTTGGTATGGTAAATGCAAGATTTGACATACAATTAACTACTAAGGAAGTCTATTTCACAAATGGAAAAGACGAAATTCAATTTTTGTTTTCAGCCAATAAAGGATCTGATTTTGGTTTGTTGAAAAAAGTAGCATCTGGTGGCGAAATGTCTCGAATTATGTTGGCTGTAAAATCGGTATTATCGCAATATTCAAAACTTCCAACCATAATTTTTGATGAAATTGATACCGGAGTTTCTGGTGAAATAGCCCATAAAATGGGTGAAATATTGAAACAAATGAGTGTCAATATGCAAGTTTTTGCCATTACCCATTTGCCACAAATAGCAGGAAAAGGAAAAGATCACTTTAAAGTTTTTAAAGTGGTTAAAGAAAATCAAACGCAATCCGAATTGAAATTACTTACTAAAGATGAGCGAGTTATAGAGATTGCACAAATGCTTTCGGGATCTACTATATCCGAATCGGCATTAAATCACGCAAAGGAATTGCTTAACTAAAAAATAGATTTATATTTGTTTGCTGTTTTTAGAACCCAAAAAAGCAGTAATTATTAAACACGAAATTTTCAAATTATGATTATAGAACCAAGAATGCGCGGCTTTATTTGTTTAACAGCACATCCAAAAGGTTGCGAGCAAAACGTAAAAAATCAAATAAAATATGTACAATCCAAAGGACCTATTGCTGGTGCCAAACGAGTTTTGGTTATTGGCGCATCTACAGGATTTGGATTAGCTTCTAGAATTTCTAGTGCTTTTGGCTGTGGCGCTGCTACTATTGGCGTTTTCTTTGAAAAGACACCAACAGAAGGTAAAACTGCTTCTCCTGGATGGTACAATTCGGCAGCATTTGAAAATGAAGCAAAAAAAGCTGGTTTGTATGCTAAAAGTGTTAATGGAGACGCATTTTCAAAAGAAGTAAAACAACAAGTTATAGACACTATTAAAGCCGATTTGGGTCAGATAGATTTAGTTATTTATAGTTTGGCTTCTCCAGTGCGAATGCACCCAGAAACAGGTGTTTTGCACCGTTCCACTTTAAAACCTATTGGATCTACTTTTACAAATAAAACCGTTGATTTTCATACTGGTAATGTAACGCAAGTTTCTATAGAACCTGCTAATCAAGAAGATATCGATAACACCGTTGTAGTTATGGGCGGTGAAGATTGGGCTATGTGGATGCATGATTTAAAAGACGCTAATTTGTTGGCTCCTGGAGCAACTACTTTAGCTTATTCTTACATAGGGCCATCGGTTACCGAAGCAGTTTATAGAAAAGGTACCATCGGAAGAGCTAAAGACCACTTAGAAGCAACTGCATTTACTATTACAGATGCTTTAAAAGATCTTAACGGAAAAGCCTATGTTTCTGTTAATAAGGCTTTAGTTACTCAAGCAAGTTCCGCTATTCCAGTTATTCCTTTGTATATTTCTTTATTGTATAAAATTATGAAAGCCGACGGAATTCACGAAGGTTGCATTGAGCAAATCCAACGTTTGTACAGCCAAAGATTATACTCAGGTAAAGAAGTTCCAACGGATGCTAACGGAAGAATTAGAATAGACGATTGGGAAATGCGTGACGATGTCCAAGAAAAAGTTGCGGATTTATGGACCAAAGCTACCACTGAAACTTTACCAGAAATAGGGGATCTAGCAGGCTATAAACAAGATTTCTTAAATTTATTTGGATTTGGATTTGAGGGAGTAGATTATGAAGCGGATACTAATGAAATGGTTACTATACCGAGTATAGGTTAGATTTTTAACAAATGTTTAATTGAAATTAAAAAAACCCTTATTTTATTACAAAAATTAAGCTCAAAATTAATATTTTGGGTTTTTTTTTGTAAGTTTGCTTATACTAATTTTAAAACCCAAACACATATGAAAAAAATTACTTTTTTATTGCTGATGTTAGGATTTTCTTCCTTAATGTCTGCGCAATGTTTAACTTCCGTTAATGGTCAGTATCCATTAAATATTTATTCAATTGATATTTGTGATGGTTTAACTCAAAATAATGTTACAACTTGTGGCTACGCTAGTGAATATTCCGTAGTAACTGTTGTAGAAGGAGAGACTTATACTTTTGGAAGTTCTGCTACAACTGATATTGTTACAATAAGTACGGATTCAGGCGCTACTGCCGAAACTTTCGGAACCGGAAGTGTTTCCTGGGTTGCCACAGTTACTGGTGATATATGGTTTTATACTAGTTTAGATGATGGAGCTTGTGGTTCACAAAATACTTGTAGAACACGATATGTAATTTGTGGTATCCCACCAACATGTATAGCTCCAACTAATTTAGTTTCTTCTAATATTACTACTACATCAGCTACTGTTTCTTGGACTACTTCAGTAACAGATCCAGCTTTTGGATATGAATATTATTTATCAACCTCTAGCACTACTCCACTTCCAACAGACCCTGCAACTGCAGGCGAGGCTCCTGGAGTTACAACAACTAGTTTAACATTTTTAACACCTGCAACAGTCTATTATGTTTGGGTTCGATCAATCTGTAGTGCAACAGATACCTCTGGATGGAGTTCAGTAGTAAGCTTTCCAACTTTGTGTAATCCTGTAACCGATTTTTCTGAAAGTTTTGATGATTCTCTTGATTTACCAGTTTGTTGGGCAAAAGTCGGAACTGGAGGAAGTGCCTATGTTCAAACTTCTGGAACAACAACTTCTCAACCTAATAATTTATATTTTGCTAGCTGGAGCGCTACCGATTTAGGTATAGTTTCTATGATACCTGTTTCTAATGCAGGTGATGGTACTCATAGACTTCGTTTTAGAGCAAGAAGTAATTTCACAGTTGGAGGTGTTATAGAAGTTGGATATTTAACCGACCCTTTTGATGCTACAACTTTTGTTGGATTACAAACTTTTACAACAACATCAACAAATACATTTGATTATTTTTCTGCAATTTTAGGAACTACTCCTGGTGCAAATCAAGTATTAGCATTTAGACATACAGGTGTTCCTTCAAATAGTGTATTAATTGATGATGTAATTTGGGAGCCACTTCCAAGTTGTGTTGAACCAAGTCCATTAGCAGTTTCTGGAGTTACAGATACTAGTGCCGATTTATCTTGGACTGCTTCTGTTTCCAATCCATCTGGATACGAATATGTTTTAGATGAAATAGCTACAGATCCAACTGTTGCTGGTGTATTGACTACTTCAATAAGCTTTAGTGCTACAGCATTAAATCCTTTAACGACTTATTATTTTCACGTTAGAGCAAAATGTTCATCCACTTCAAATAGTGCATGGTTAACTGTTTCATTTACAACTCTTGCAACTCCACCTTCTAATGACAATTGTATGAATGCAATCTCAATAACTGCAGGATCTGTTTTTACTGATTCTCCTGTTATAGGAACTACAATTGGTGGTTTGACAATGAATGGTTTGACTTTTGCATGTCAAACAAATAGAAAAAATGATGTTTGGTATACAGTAGTTGTTCCTGCTTCAGGAACATTAACTGTTGAAACGGATACTACAGATGGAACAACAATGACGGATTCAGTATTATCCGTATTTAGTGGAACATGTGGTTCTTTAATGGAAGTTGGATGTGATGATGATTCAGGAAATGGTAATTTCTCTAAAGTTGTTTTGTCAGCATTGACACCGGGAACTACTTTGTACATTGGGGTTTGGACATACAATTCTACATTTGGTGTCGATGGCAATTTTCAATTGTCAGCTTACGATGCTTCGTTAGCTAATACTAATTTTGATACTAAAACTTTTACTTACTATCCAAATCCTGTTAAAGATGAATTAAATTTATCGTACTCACAAAACATCTCTAAAGTTCAGGTAATTAATTTATTAGGACAAGAAATGATTGTTAAAACAATGAATGATACTCAAGGTCAAATAGATATGTCACCTCTTTCTACTGGAACTTATTTAGTAAAAGTAACTTCTGAAGATCAAGTTAAAACTATCAAAGTGATTAAAGAATAATAAAAAAAATATTTATTTTTTTTATTAAAAGTCCTGCTTCGGCAGGACTTTTTTTTTAAGAAAGAGTATATTTGTTAAAATTTTTCAGAATGTATTTTTCAATTATTATACCTGTCTATAACCGACCCGACGAAATAAAAGAACTACTAGAAAGTTTGCTTCAATCTACCTATACAAATGATTATGAGATTGTAATTGTAGAAGATGGATCGACTATTACTTGTGAAGAGGTTGTTGCAAAATATTCCAACAGTTTAAATATTTCTTATTATTTTAAAAAAAATTCAGGACCTGGAGATTCTAGAAATTTTGGAATGCAAAAAGCGAATGGAGATTATTTTATTATTTTCGATTCGGATTGTATCATTCCAAGCCAATATTTAAATGAAGTAGAAAAGGAACTAAAATCCAATTATGTAGATTGTTTTGGCGGGCCTGATAAAGCATTAAAATCCTTTTCTAATATACAAAAGGCAATAAATTTTGCTATGACATCCTTTTTAACTACAGGAGGAATTAGAGGTGGATCTGAAAAAATAAATAAATTCCAGCCGAGAAGTTTCAATATGGGAATTTCCCAAAAAGCATTTCTAGATTCTAAAGGTTTCGGAAACATCCACCCAGGCGAAGACCCAGATTTATCCATCCGATTATGGAAATTAGGGTATGATACTCGATTATTCACTTCTGCTTATGTTTATCATAAACGAAGAATTGACTGGGACAAATTCAGTATTCAAGTTTCTAAATTTGGTAAAGCCAGACCTATATTAAACTCATGGTATCCTGAATACAGCAAAATAACCTATTGGTTTCCTTCCTTATTTGTATTGGGATTCCTTGTGTCTTTTGTTTTGCTTTTCGCACTTTTTGATTGGGCATTAAAATTTTATTTTGCCTATTTTGTCTTAATTTTTACTGTTTCTTCCATCCAAAATAGAAACCCGTTAATAGGAATTCTATCCGTTGTAGCAGTTTGGAAACAATTTTTTGGCTACGGTTTTGGTTTTTTGAAGTCTTTTTTTAAAATTAGTATTCTTAAAAAAGAACCTCAAGTTGCATTTCCAGAATTGTTTTTTAAAATTAACTCCAATGTAGATAGTACAATTACTTCTCCGATTATTCCAGAAATAAAACAAATTTCCTCACCTATTTCAAAGTCACCTTTTATTGTTGATGAAGATTTTAAAAATCTTAACAAACCAAAGATAATTGGCTTGACAGGAGGAATAGGAAGCGGAAAAACAACTGTTGCTAATTATTTTCAATCTAAAGGAATTCCAGTTTATATTTCGGACGTAGAAGCAAAAAAAGTAATGGCATCTCCAGAAATTATAAGTCAAATTGTAGCTATTTTTGGAGCCGATATTTTAGGAGAAAACGATACTTTAAATAGAGATAAATTAGCTTCTATTGTGTTTAATAATCCAGATAAATTAAAGCAGCTCAATTCTATAGTTCACCCAGCTGTAAAAAAACATTTTGAACAATGGGTAGGGAATAATAAAAATTTTCCTTACCTTGTTAAGGAGGCTGCTATCCTTTTTGAAAGTGGAAGTTATAAAGATTGCGATGCAATCATTACTGTCTGTGCTCCCATGGAAACTAGAATTAATAGAGTTTTAGAAAGGGATGCATCTACAAGAGAAAAAGTTCTTCAGCGTATTAATAACCAAATTTCGGATGATGAAAGGATTGCTAAAAGCCAATATGTAATCACAAATGAAAATTTTGATCAAACTAAAATTCAGATGGACAATATTTTGAATTTATTGAAAGATATATAAAAAAATAAACCAATGTTAATGTTTGGTTAATACATTAACAGGTTAAATGTTAAAATGCTAAATTTGTTATTATGAATAAGTTTGTTTTTAGGTTATTGGTTTTATTAATGAGCTTGTCTTTATTGGGGATAATTTTTGTTCAAGTTTATTGGTTCAATACTTCTTTAGAAAACAACGAAGAACAGTTTAGATTTCATGTTAAACAAGTTTTAGGAAATGTATCCCAAAAGTTACAAAAACAAGAAGAATACACTTTTTATAATAAATATAAAAAGTTAAAAGATAGCACGGGTAAAGCACCACTAAAAAACGATTTATTGGAATATGGTTATTACCAACGAAATGCTAAAACTAACGAAACAATAATTTATTCCAATAGCATAATATCCGAAGATTACGATATTTTTTCGACGTTCTTTGATAAAAAAACAGACAGTGTAAAAATTAAAAATTTTACAGCAAAACGAAAAACAGAGATTTTTAACAACAATTCTTTGGATAATTTAGGAATACAAAATAAATTAACACCAGATGTAACAATTGAAAAATCAGGTAGTTTAGAATTATTAGAAAGTGCACAATTTGAAATTGCCTACAAAGATATTGCTGCCAATTATTCCATTCAAGATCGTGTTTCTAAGGAGATGATTCAAAAGTTGCTTGAAAATGAATTAATAGAGTATGGTGTCAAAACCCCTTTTGAATTTGATATCTATAGTAATGGATTAGCAACTAAAATAAAATCAGAACATTTTTATTATGATAAATATTCAACTTATTCTATTCCTGTTTTTATTGATAACGATGGAAATAACAAATATATGTTGTTGGTTACATTTCCACAAAAAAAGAAGTTTTTGTTCTCTGAAATTTTAGGAATTACACTATTATCTATAATCTTTACATTAATTATTATTATTGCATACGCTAATGCTTTGCATCAATTAATAAAACAACGTCAAATTTCAGAAATTAAAACCGATTTCATCAACAATATGACCCACGAGTTTAAAACTCCTATTGCAACAATCAATTTAGCATTAGACGCCATTAAAAATCCAAAGGTAATTGACGATAAAGAAAAAGTCTTACGTTATCTACAAATGATTCGAGACGAAAATAAAAGAATGCATGCCCAAGTTGAGAACGTTCTTAGAATATCCAAACTAGAGAAAAAAGAATTGGACATCGCTAAAGAATCGCTTGACGTACAACAAGTAATAGAAGATGCCATAGAGCACGTTCATCTAATTATTGAAGACCGACAAGGTGAAATAACAACACATTTTAATGCTAATAGAACTTCCGTTTTATTAAATGATGTTCATTTTACCAATGTATTAGTCAATATTTTAGACAACGCAATAAAATATTCACCCGAAAATCCAGTTATTGATATATACACCGAGAATGTAAATGATTTTATTCTCATTAAAATTAAAGATCAAGGCTCCGGAATGAATAAAGCAGCTCAAAAAAGAATTTTTGAAAAATTCTATCGGGAGCATACTGGTGATTTACATAACGTTAAAGGTCACGGATTAGGTTTGGCGTATGTAAAAAGAATAGTTGAAGACCATAACGGTCAAATTTTCGTTGAAAGCGAAAAAGGAAAAGGAAGTATATTTATAATAAAATTACCATTGATAAATTAAAAGATTATGGAAGCAGAAAACAAAAAAATACTATTAGTAGAAGACGACCAAAATTTTGGTGCAATTCTTAAAGACTACCTTATGCTAAACGACTTTGATGTTACTTTAGCTAAAAACGGTATGGAGGGTTTTGAAAAATTTAAAAAAGACACTTACGATTTGTGTATTTTAGATGTTATGATGCCTTACAAAGATGGCTACACATTAGCAAAAGAAATTCGTGATAAAAATAAAGAAGTGCCTATTGTTTTCTTAACTGCTAAAACCATGAAAGAAGATGTGCTTAAGGGATACAAAGTTGGAGCCGATGATTATCTTAATAAACCTTTTGATTCAGAAGTTTTATTAATGAAAATAAGAGCTATCATGCTTAGAAAATCCTCTGAAGTAAAGCCTGAAAATGTGCAATTCGAATTTCAAATAGGAAAATTTCATTTGAACTCTAAACTTCGTTTTCTTGATTTTCCTGGAAATGAACCAATTAAATTATCTCCTAAAGAAAATGAATTGTTAAAAATGTTAGCTGTTTATGTAGAAGATTTAATGCCAAGAGAATTGGCTCTTACTAAAATATGGAGAGATGATAATTATTTCACTTCCAGAAGTATGGACGTGTATATTGCCAAACTGCGCAAGTATCTTAAAGAAGATCCAAACGTAGAAATTCTAAACATCCATGGTGAAGGATTTAGATTAGTAGTTAAAAAATAATACTTTAAAACTCCAAGAAATTGGAGTTTTTTTTAAATTTATTTATTTCAATCTTCAATTAAATTTAGATAATTTAACAAAACATGATACAAACTGTAATTTTTGACATGGATGGGGTAATTGTAGACACCGAACCAGTGCACCATTATGCCTATAACCAACATTTCAAACAATTGAACATCGAAGTTTCTCCAGAACTATATGCTTCTTTTACAGGAAATTCCACTAAAAACACCTTTGAAAAACTTAAAGTAAATTTTGATATTTCAGAAGATGTTGCTACATTGGTTGAAACTAAACGCAATTTGTTTAACGATGCTTTTGACTGTAAAGAAGACCTTTGTTTAATTGACGGAGTAGAAGATTTAATAAAAGAATTACACAGCAAAGGAATGCAACTTGTTTTAGCATCTTCATCGGCTAACGTTACGATTGATAGAGTTTTCACTCGATTTGGATTACATCAATATTTCACTTATTTAGTTTCGGGTGAAGATTTCCCTAACTCTAAACCACATCCTGCAATTTTTGAGCATGCTGCTAAATTATCCGGTACTCCAATTGCAAATTGTATTGTTATCGAAGATAGTACTAATGGAATACTTGCTGCTAAAGCCGCTGGGATTTATTGCATTGGTTATGATAGTGCCAATACTAAACTTCAAGATTATTCTATAGCAGATATGATTATTAGCAACTTTTCAGAATTGAATTTTGATAAGATAATTAGAATAAAGTAGTGTTTATTTAACTATTTAAAGGAAACTTGATTCTTCAAATAATCCTTAGCATAACGTCCTTCGTTAAACAACAAATCCAAGATACTAAGGTTATTGATAAAACCATGTTTATCGCCAAATACTTGGTTGTACGACTCTAATTGTGTAGTGTCTTTTTTACCGTTAATTAAATTCCGATAATCGGTTTTGTCCTTTATTTCGTGAAAATATTCTGTAGTTTTTTCAGGTGTAAAATCCATCCCCAAACATTTAGAAACAAGTTCCATTGTTTGTAAATTCAAATCCATTAAAAAAGTATGCTTTTTAGTGAAAATCGGACGTAAATCATCCTCAAAATATTCGAAAAAAGGAGAAGTTCTATAGGCTGCTTCAAGCGATTTGAAATGTTGTTTTTGCCAATCGAATGCAGTTTCCAATTTTACATCTTGTATTTTTTGATGCGCATTATCAGAATGTTTTATAGGAATATTCAATAACTGAATGCCATTCGGACTATAAATGTACATTCGGTTGCGATTGGTTTGTTTCTGAAAATTATCTTCCATTTCTAAAGTCACTGTGTCGGCATTTGCTAAAGCAACATAGTGACTTATAGAAGGAAAATAACTTGGGTGAATTATGATATTGTTCATTAATGCAAGGTTTAATTTGTTTAAAGAAGTACTTCCTAAACGTTTAAACTTTTTTATCTGCTTTGCGTTTTTTCCAGAAATATTCTCCTACAAAATACAATGCCAATAAACCTAAGAAAAATTTAAAGTAAGATTGTGGCTGCCCTTCACCACTTACTGTAGTAAACAATCTGTTCCATCGGATTTTATTTAGGATTCCAACTCCATTTGTATCCCAACTCATCCAAATAAAAATTGGTTTTCCTACAATGTGATCTTCTGGAACATATCCCCAAAAACGGCTGTCTTCCGAGTTATGACGGTTGTCTCCCATCATCCAATAATAGTTTTGTTGGAAGGTATACGAATTGGCTTTAGCACCATTAATATAAATGTCGGAACCTTTTATCTCTAATTTATTTTTTTCGTATTCGGTAATAATTCTGCTATAAAAAGGTAAAGTTTCCAAATTTAATGCCACCGTTTTTCCTGCTTGAGGAATATAAATTGGACCAAAATTATCTACATTCCAATTTTCTGTATGTGGGAAAATGGATTTATCTATTTCTTTATGAATGATTCTGGTAACCGATTTAATTCCAGGAACATTTTTAAAACGCTCTACACTAGTCGCTGGTAAAGCACTAAAATAGATGGTGTCTTTAGTATTGTTGATTCCATATCTATCGGTAATATCCAATTCTTTAAACAACGATTCGAAGTCAATAGAAACTGCTGGGTCAATTGCCATTTTGTAAGAAAACTGAGGTTTTGCTCTTTCAGGAATTATTAGTTTCTTGCCATTTACAAAAATAATTCCATCTTTAATTGTTAGGGAATCCCCAGCAATACCTACACATCGTTTTACGTAATTCGATTTTTTATCTACAGGTTTATCTGCTTTTCTACCAGAGGTATCGAAGAATTTTTCCACTGTATCTACTGGCCAGTTGAAAACTACAATATCGTTATTTTTAATTTTTTCAATACCTGGAAATCTAAAGTAAGGCAATTGTGGCAATTTAAGATACGACTTGGTATGAATTAATGGCAAGGTATCGTGAACCATCGGTGCAGCAACGGTTGTCATAGGTACTCTAGCGCCATAATTCATTTTGCTTACAAAAAGAAAATCGCCAATCAACAACGATTTTTCTAACGATGCCGTAGGGATAGTAAAGGGTTGAATAAAATACGTGTGTACAAAAGTTGCAACAATTATTGCAAACAAAAGCGAACTAACCGTGTCGCCGGTTTTACTTGCAGCGGTGGTATCTCTTTCAGTTGAATAAATGACTTCTTGTGTGTAATTAACGTAGTAAATGTAAAGTCCACAAGTTACTATACCTAAAAACGTATCTAACGTAGATCTTCTACCAAAACTGCGTAAAATTTCTACCCAAATTACAGGAAACATGATTAAATTAATAATAGGAATAAATAACAAGAAAGTCCACCAAGTTGGGCGATTGATGATTTTCATCAAAACAATAGAGTTGTAAATTGGAATTCCTGCCTCCCAGGATTTTCTACCTGCTTTTTCGTATAATTTCCAAGTTCCTAAATAATGAATTAGTTGAACTCCAAGAAAAAAGATAAACCATTGATAAATGTTCATAGTTTTTTAGTTTTTGTGGTTAAAGAAAATAGAAAATAGAGAAAAGAAAATAGACCTAATTAAGTCCGTTTTGGAATGACATAGTCATTCTTTGAATTTCTTCTATTTTTATTTCTAATTTTTGATATATTATTTCTGTTATATATTTTCTATGTTTTGCAACGATTAATTGAGTTGTTAATTCAAATGAGGATCCTAATGAAATATCTAAAAAATGACTAAAAGATTTATCTGTTCTTGAAGATCCTTCGGCTATATTACTTGGCATTGAAACAGAACATCGACTTATTTGAGAACTTAAATCATATCTTTCATGTTTAGGAAAATCAACTAATATATCCGAAACATCGTTTGCAATTTCAATTCCTAATTGCCAGATTTTTAAATTCTTATAATTATGACGTCTATTAGATCCCATAGTTTATAATTTTAATCTATATTTTCTTCTCTATATTCTCTTCTCTATATTCTATTCTCTATATTCTCTTCTCTATATTCTATTCTCTATTCCTAATACGTCTTTCATCGTGAAAACTCCTTTTTTACCAACCAGCCATTCAGCTGCAATGATGGAACCTAGGGCAAATCCGTCACGACTATGTGCTGTATGTTTTATTTCTATAGTATCCACTTCCGAAGTATAAAAAATACTATGCGTTCCTGGTACATTTTCAATACGTTGTGCATCAATGTAAATTTCATTATCCTTGGCATTTTTATCCAAAGTCCAATTTGTATAATCGGAATTTTCGATAATTCCTTTTGCTAATGTAATTGCCGTTCCGCTTGGTGCATCCAATTTTTGGGTATGGTGAATTTCCTCCATAGTAGCAGAATAATTTTTGAATTTCGACATCATTTTTGCCAAATAAGTATTCAATTCAAAAAATAAATTCACACCCAAACTAAAATTAGAACCATAAATAAAAGAACCATTTTTGTTCTCACAAAGTGCTACCATTTTTGAATATTCTTCTAGCCAACCAGTTGTTCCAGAAACTACTGGAATACCAGAATTTAAACACTCTGAAATATTTGCAACAGCAGAAGTAGGAACGCTAAAATCGATAGCAACATCGGCATTTTCTAATCCAGAATAAGTAGTGTCGCTAGATTTTCGGAGTACAATTTCATGTCCACGTTCTAAAGCAATTTTTTCAATTACTTTTCCCATTTTTCCGTATCCTAGTAGTGCTATTTTCATTAAAGGTTAGTTGGTGTGTAGTTTGGTTTGTAACAAATATTAAGAAAACTTTACAATTTCCAAGTTACACAAATTCCTAAATCTGGTTTTGTTGTGAATTCGTTTCGGTATAAATCGGGTTTAAATGTAAGATTATCGTTTACATTAAATTGCATTAAATGCGCGTCTACATTGGCATCTACAATATTTAAAACATAAAATAATCCAGTAAGTAAAGCCGATAAATCTCTATTTTTTTGGTAGAATTTTTGAGCCGAAATCAGTCGGGCATTATCCAGATAAGTATAATCATCATCAGTAAAGCCCTCTAGTCTTCGCTTGTAAGCATCTCTATACAAATGGTACTTTTTATTGTTACTCATGTAGAAATAAATGGTAGTCCCTAAGGCACCATAAACTAAAGGTAATTTCCAATATTTTTTATTATAAACTTGACCAAGACCAGGAAAAACTGCCGAATAAAAAGCAGCCTTAGATGGAGCAAGCATATTGATTTTGGTTTTTTTTACAGTATCCGTAACGCGTAAATCTTCCCCTAATTCGGTTTGTGCCAATAGGGTAGTGTTGCCTAAAAGGAAGGTAAAAAGGAGTATGTAAAAAAACCGAGCCACTAACCGTTGATTAGTTTTATGATTCGATTAAAATCTTCTTCAGAGTGGAATGGAATTGCAATTTTTCCCTTGCCATTTCCAGCAACTTTTACTTCTACTTTAGCACCAAAGAAATTGGTAAACGCTTTCTTTTGGGTTTCTTCAATAGTAAATGATGCGCTTGGTTTGGCTATTGCAGGAGCAGGTTTTAAACCATCTTGGTGTTTTTTAACCAAAGCCTCGGTATCTCGAACTGAAAGATTTTGACTAACAATTTTTTGGTAAATATCCGTCTGAATATCTTGGTCTTCAATAGTAATCATAGCACGTCCGTGCCCCATACTGATGAAGCCATCTCGAATACCAGTTTGAATTATTGGATCTAATTTTAATAGACGTAAATAATTGGTAATCGTAGAACGTTTTTTTCCTACACGTTCGCTCATTTGCTCTTGTGTAAGTTGAATTTCTTCAATTAATCGTTGGTACGAAAGCGCAATTTCAATAGGATCTAAATCGTGTCGTTGTATGTTTTCTACCAACGCCATTACTAACGATTCGTTGTCATTTGCAATACGAATGTAAGCCGGAATTGTTGTAAATCCAACTAATTTTGAAGCACGCAAACGACGTTCTCCAGATATCAATTGGTATTTGTTGAATTCTAATTTTCTAACGGTAATTGGCTGAATAACCCCAAGTTCCTTAATGGAAGAGGCTAATTCTTTCAAAGACTCTTCATTAAAATTGGTTCTTGGCTGAAACGGATTTATTTCAATCGTGTCGATATCCACTTCAAGGATATTTCCTACAACCTTATCTGCATTTTTATCGTCTACGGATTTAATGTCGTTATCTGGATCTTTTAAAAGCGCCGATAAACCGCGACCTAAGGCTTGTTTTTTTATTGCTTTTGCCATAAATTATTTGCTATTTTTTTGAATAACCTCTTCTGCAAGGTTTAAGTAGTTGGTGGCTCCTTTACTTGTAGCATCGAATGCAATTATACTTTCTCCAAAACTTGGAGCCTCACTCAATTTTACATTTCTTTGGATGATAGTTTTGAAAACCATATCATTAAAATGCTTTTGAACCTCTTCTACCACTTGGTTGGAAAGACGTAAACGCGAATCGTACATGGTTAAAAGAAGTCCTTCAATATCTAAATCAGGGTTGTGAATTTTTTGAACACTTTTGATTGTATTCAATAATTTACCCAATCCTTCTAAGGCAAAATATTCGCATTGAATAGGGATAATCACACTATCGGCAGCGGTTAAAGCGTTTAGTGTAAGTAATCCTAAAGATGGAGCACAATCAATTAAGATGTAATCGTATTGGTCTTTAATTTTTTCTAATGCTTGTTTAAGCATATACTCTCTATTTTCCTTGTCTACCAATTCAATTTCGATGGCAACAAGGTCAATATGTGCTGGAATGACATCAACATTAGGTGAAGACGATTTAATAATCGCATCTTCTGGGATGTTACTGTGCTCTAGAATTTGGTACGTTCCAATCTCTACACTATCTACATCAATGCCCAATCCCGAACTCGCATTGGCTTGCGGGTCGGCATCAATTAATAATACTTTTTTCTCTAAAACACCGAGTGATGCGGCTAAATTAACCGAAGTAGTCGTTTTTCCTACACCACCTTTTTGGTTGGCTATTGCAATGATTTTACCCATTTATACTATTCAAATTTTGAGTGGTAAAAATACAATTTTTTATGGTTTATAAAAGTGTTATTTGTTAACAATAGTTTAAAGTTTAAAGTTTCGGGTTTAAAGTTTTGAGTTTGAAACTTTAAACCCAAAACTTTTTTATTTACTTCCTTTATTTTTTATCATAACCTCTAACATATCCCACATTTCTTGGGGTATTTTTTCTAAGATATTGAATTGACCTGCACCTTGCAGCCATTCGCCTCCATCTATGGTTACAACCTCTCCGTTAATATATGCAGAAAAATCAGAAACTAAATATGCAGCAAGATTTGCTAATTCTTGGTGATCGCCAACTCTTCGCAAAGGGACTTTTTTAGCCATGTCAAATTTTTCTGCTAAGTCACCAGGAAGTAATCTATCCCATGCTCCTTTGGTAGGAAATGGACCCGGTGCAATGGCATTCATTCGGATGCCGTATTTTGCCCATTCTACGGCTAAACTTCTAGTCATGGCAAGTACTCCAGCCTTGGCAGTAGCACTCGGAACTACATATCCAGAACCGGTCCAGGCATAAGTAGTAACAATATTTAATACGTTGCAATTGGTTTGTTTTTGGGCAATCCAATGTTTTCCAAAAGCCAAAGTACAGTTTTTAGAACCTTTTAGAACGATGTCAATAATAGTGTCAAAAGCATTTGCCGAAAGGCGTTCGGTAGGAGAAATAAAATTTCCGGCAGCGTTATTTAATAAAATATCTACTTTACCAAAAACGTTAAGGACTTCTGCAAGCATTGCTTCTACTTGGTCGTAATGCCGAACATCGCATTGCAATGGCAAACATTTTCCACTAGTTGCAGTTTCCAATTCGGATGCAGTTGCTTTTAGTTTTTCAAGATCTCTAGAAGTAATGGCAACATTGGCTCCCAATTCTAAGAAATATTTAGTCATGGCTTTACCCAATCCACTTCCACCACCAGTTACTACAATTACTTTCCCTTTAAGGGCATCATCGCGAAGCATTTTTGCTGAAAAATCCATAATTCGTATAATTTGTTTTTCAAATATACTAAAAATAAATGGTAGGCGCGCATAGTATTATTATAATTTTATAATTCAAATGAATACCAATATTTGGTTGAAGCCAATTTTGCAAGACTAAATTTCTGAAATTGTAGCAACAAAAAAAAGAGGATATAAATCCTCTTGCACATCCTTTTGGGATTAAAATATTTTATTAATTTCTATATACTCCAATTTTTCTAAATACGGAAAGAAGGGTAGTCCTTCCATATTTTTAATAACCTGTTCCATTTCTAAATTTTTAAAAATAAGAACTGCCCCATTAGTATCTGAATTTATGTAGAAATTTTCTAATACTTCTTCTTCCTTCCATTTCTGAATAAAAGGCATCTCTTTTTTCTTTAATGCTTCAAAATCTACCCCTTGGTGATTGGCTGTTATTTTAATCGTAATTACTGCTATTCTTTTCATTTTTTAGATGATTTTAAATTTATAATTAGCAAAATTATTATTTCTGTCTAAATAATCAATATAGGCAACAATCATTGATATAGACTAAAATATTAGACTAATGGAAAATACTAAAGTAAGGAAGACAAAAGATTTCAATCCAGGCAATTGTCCTGTAGTATATTGTATGAATATTATTGGAGGAAAATGGAAGCCAAGTATTATTCACATGATACGAACGGATAGAAATAGATATAGTATTTTATTGAAAAACATCACAGAAATTAGTAAACAAACATTAACCAATCAGTTACGAGAATTAGAGGCAGATGGAATTCTAGAACGAATTATTTATGCTGAAATTCCGCCAAGAGTTGAATACAAGATTACGCCTTACGGAAGTCCTTTATTACCAATTATTGACAGTATGTACCAGTGGGGCAAACAAAATAGTACCTTGGATAATAAAGGATATTGTGAAGAAATATAATTTTTTTTTCTTTTATAAATAGTTACTTGTTTTTCCTAAAAAAGAGAATAGAATCAGAAGTTTGCACTATGTCTCGCAGGATGCTGTATTTTAAGCAGGTAACTTTATTACTTAATAAGGAGTATTATTCAATTTATTACTCTTCGATCCACTTACTCTCTTTTTCGGTAGCGTCCAATACGTCAATTCCTAATTTTGATTGTATTTTTTTTGCCACTTTAAAGGCATCTTCTTTATCTTCGGTTTTATAAAATGTGAGGTGTTTGTTTTTATTGTAGAATAAATTCAAATAAATAATGTCACTAGTTATAGTAGTTGTAGCACTAATTACATTGATGGTTTGGTTTTCCTTAGTTTTAAATACGGATACGTATTCAAATTGTGGGCAAGGTTTCCATTTGCCAAAATGAATTCCGAAAATAGATTTAAGATTTCGATAAGTATTATTTTCTAAATTAATTTCAGAACCTTCTGTAGAAATTAAATTCAACCCAATAGCAATAAAAATGGATCCCATAATTATGTTATAGATGAAAAAATATAACCCTAAAATTAGAAGGACAAATCCGAATAATTTCTTTGCAAATGGGACTTCCTTTAAATAAAGTATTTTATTCATAACGGCTTAATTAGATATTATTCTGGATTTTCAGCGGCATCCAGCATTTTACTGAATTGTTTTAGTTTATCCAAAGGCATTGTTTTTAATTGTTTTTGCCAACTGTTGTCTTCTATTGTTGGGATTAGTTTAGATAATGGATGGTTTTTTTCTATCGGATGATTAGGGTCTTCCTTGAACAGTAAGAGGTCGTTGGGTTGGCAATATAGAGCTTTGCATATTAGGGTGAGGTTATCTAAACGCATAACGTGGGTATTATTGTTTAAAATTTTATGAGCAGTATGTGGATTAATACCAATTCTCACCAAAAAAGAGTGTGGTTTTTCTATTTGGCGCGCTTCTAATACAGATTTTAGGTTTAAGTAAAGCATATCTTCTTAGTTTTTAGATTATGTATTAAGTAAAATTAATAAATCATTTTTAGGTTTTAAAATAGTATCCTATAAAAATTTTATAATAATAAGGCAAAAACAATATTATAAATGGTATAAATGCTATTAAAATCATCAAAAACTATTTTAAAATCATCAAAAAATATTTTAAAATCATCAAAAACTATTTTAATTTAATTAAAATATATATTAAATTAAGTAAAATTTATTTTAAAATTAGCATAAATTATTTTTAAATCGTCATAAATAAAATGTAATACAGCAAAAATTATATTTTAATTGTTAAAAAGTATAACTAAATAGGTAAATATTATTTTTTGATTAGGATTTTAAAAAACGATAAATAGGGAAGCAGCTGCAATACTTAATACTATAAAATAAAAAACCGCTAAACTGGTGAATTAGTATTTGCAATCATTATTGTCCGATTAAAATATTTATTGCTAAAAACATTATATGTTTTTTCTCGCAAAGGCGCGAAGTCGCAGTTTATATCTGAGTTCTTTGCGACTTTGTATCTTAGCGAGAATATATTAAAAATTAAGTTGAGTCTAAAATTTCGTACTATTTGTAAGACTTAATAAAGCAAATAGTTAGTTTTATCGGACAACAATGATTTGCAATACTAATTAAAACCAATATTTTATGAAATTATATTTCACATTGCGATATGTATTATCTGATATTATTGTAAATATAAAAAATTATATTTTTTGTATGCTTTTTGATGTAAAATCGTTGATAGGGACTTATTACTATTGATCACTAATTATTTTAATTACTATTTATGGATGAAATGTATTGATGTGGCGACTTCCCTACAACATCTTTAAAACAGGTAAAGAATGGATTATATGAGCTAAATCCTACATCTTTTGATAGTGATTCCAGAGTGTTTGTAGCTAAATAATTATTATTAATTAAAGTTAATGAATTTTGAATTCTTGATATTTTCTTAAAATCTGAGAAGGATAGTTTAGAATGGTACTTTAAAATATATTTCAAATGACTAACAGGAATGTTTAGTACTTGAGCTAAGTCTTTCATAGAAAATTCCGGATTTGTAAAATAACTATTGTTAAATAGAAGAGCGTTTAATTCATATAGGTATGATTCAATTTTAGTCCCCATTTTTTCTTTTAACAATTGGTCTTGGTTATTATTTATTTTAATTTTTGAATGTATATTCCAATAATTATTTCTTTTTAAATCGGAATTAGTTTTAGTGGATTCTACCTGTAAATAAGAATATCCGAAAAGTATTTCTGGATTAGATAAAATTATTATATATAACACAATCCAAACTAATGCAGTAATCCAAAGAAACTTTATTTCATCAATAACTACAGGTTCATAAAATAAATATTGCTTATAATATAAAAGAAAGAATCGCAACAAAAACGCATTTATAACAATAAATAATACAATTGTCCATTTCTTGATTAAATCATTTTGGGTTATTATAAAACTTAAAGTTGCTTTTTTATTCCACACATTTTTTTTAAGTAATAAAAAAATTAATAGAATATAAACGAGAGAGTAAATAGCAAAAAATTGACTAAAGTAATAGTTCAATTTATATTTAAATATACTGTCGAATATTAAATATTCTCGTTCGATTATTGCTAAAAAAAGAAATATAATATGTAGTAAATCTTTAAAAAAAATATGTTTATGATCCTTAATTAAATATTTAAAATATATATAAAAAGACGGTAAAAGTAAAGAAATATAAATATTAATTTTTAAAGAAAAAGTTTTTAAATCAGCAATATTGTAAATTTCTGCAATGCCACCTATCATCAATCTGGTGCTTGAAATAAGAAATATAAACAATAAGAAAAAGTTTAATATTCTATTGTTTTTATAATTTTTAAGGGCTAAAAAAATAACGATATAACTCAGAAAAGCCGAGAATATTAGTATAATGTTAGAAGTCATAGGGGGCATGGTTTTATTAATTACTTTTTAATTTTATTTAGTAGATAAAAGCTTTATTTTTCGATTTTTAGTAAATGCTAAATTATACAAATTAAAATAATTTAAGTTTTTTTTTTGTTACTAAAAATTGTAAATTCTTACTATTTATTTAAAAAAACGGCAAGTCTATTTGTCATGTCTTTTCTCTTTTACTTTTGTGTAGTAGTATTGCCAAATATTTTAAAATCTAATTTAATTATGAAAAGAAATTTATTTTTTTTGTTTTTTATACTTGTAGGATGGCAGTGCGCACTAGCGCAAACATTCACAAGTGGTCCATTATTTTATAGTATTACATCGCCAAACACCGTAAAGGTAGTTCGTAATACTAATGAGAATCCAAGTGGAGTTATTACTATTCCTTCACAAGTTACAAATGATGGTAATGTCTATTCGGTAACGCTCATTGACGAAAGAGCTTTTTTTGCGTGTAATGGTTTGACCTCGGTTACTATACCCAACTCGGTAACAAGCATTGGTAATCAAGCTTTTTTCATTTGTAGTAATAATTTGACTACGGTTATTATGGGGGATTCGGTAACGAGCATAGGTAACGAGGCGTTTGCAGCTTGTTATAGTTTAAGTTCTATTACTCTTTCAAACTCTTTAACGACCATTAATTACGGCGCTTTTATGGGTTGTAGTGCTTTAACCTCGATAACTATTCCTAACTCGGTAACGAGCATTGGTCCATCTGTTTTTCAAAGCTCAGGTTTAACATCTATTACTGTTCCAAACTCCGTTACTAGCATGGGTGAGCAAGTTTTTTATGCTTGTACTAATTTAACTTCAGCTACAATTTCAAATTCGTTAACGAGTATTCCATGGTATACTTTTTTTAATTGTTCTAGTTTAACCTCGTTTACTATTCCAAGTTCGATAACAAGTATTGGTTTTTCTGTTTTTAGTGGTTGTAGTAGTTTAACTTCGTTTACTATTCCAAATACGGTGACGAGCTGGGGTAATCTTGTTTTTGATGGCTGTACTAATTTAAGTTCGGTTACAATTCCAAATACGTTAACGGACATTCCTTATGCTACTTTTAGGGGTTGTACAAGTTTAACTTCGTTTATTATTCCGAACTCGGTTACTTTCATTAATGGGAATGCTTTTGAAGGTTGTTCCGGTTTAACCTCAATTATTTGCAACGCAATTACCCCTATATCTATTCCTAACAATGTTTTTACGGGTGTAAGCCAAAGTGCTTGTAGTTTAACAGTGCCTAATGCAAGTGTTGCTGCTTATCAAGCGGCGGCTGTTTGGCAAAATTTTGCTCCAATTACTTGTAATAATTCAACGGTAAATACTACTAGCGTTACTGCATGTGATAGTTATACTTGGTCAGTAAACGATCAAACCTATTCTACCTCTGGAACTTATACTAATGTTACAGGTTGTAATACAGAGACTTTAGTTCTAACAATTACTCCAAGCACTTCTAATACAACTACAGCTTCTGCATGTGATAATTATATTTGGTCAGTAAACGATCAAACCTATTCTATCTCTGGAACTTATACTAATGTTACAGGTTGTAATACTGAGACTTTGGTTCTAACAATTACTCCAAATACTTCTAATACAACTACAGCTTCGGCTTGTGGTAGTTATACTTGGTCAGTAAACGATCAAACCTATTCTACCTCTGGAACTTATACTAATATTACAGGTTGTAATACAGAGACTTTAGTTCTAACAATTACTCCAAATACTTCTAATACAACTACAGCTTCTGCATGTGATAATTATACTTGGTCAGTAAACGATCAAACCTATTCTACCTCTGGAACTTATACTAATGTTATAGGTTGTAATACAGAGACTTTAGTTCTAACAATTACTCCAAGCACTTTTAATACAACTACAGCTTCGGCTTGTGGTAGTTATACTTGGTCAGTAAACGATCAAACCTATTCTACCTCTGGAACTTATACTAAAGTTACAGGTTGTAATACAGAGACTTTAGTTCTAACAATTACTCCAAGCACTTCTAATACAACTACAGCTTCGGCTTCCTGCAGCTATACGTGGGCAAATAATAACCAAACCTACACATCTTCTGGTCTTTATTCAGGTTTAACGGTAAATTGCGTAACAGAAAATTTAAATTTAACAATTACAGCTCCACCAACCAATTTTAGTAGTGGTGGTATTAATTATGTTGTTACATCGCCAACTACTGTATCTGTAGTAGGTGGTAATTCAATTGGTGCTGTTGTTATTCCAGATTCTGTTACTACTGCATGTGGAACTTATTCGGTAACGAGTATTAGTGATTATGCTTTTTATCCTTGTCCAAGGTTAACATCGGTTACTATAGGAAATTCGGTAACGAGCATCGGTTATTACGCTTTTAAAGATTGTTCTAGTTTAACCTCGGTTACTATAGGAACTTCGGTAACGAGCATTGGTAATTTTGCTTTTGCAACTCAGTGGAGTCTTATATCTTCGATTATTTGTAATAGTAGTATACCTCCTCCTATTAATTGGATGGTTTTTAACGGTAGTGGGTATAGTGATAATTGTACTTTAACAGTTCCTGATGCATCTATTGCGGCTTATCGAGCGGCGAATACTTGGAACAGTTTTTTAGTTTTATGTGTAAATCAAACGGAAAATACTACTACAGTTACTACTTGTGGCAGTTATACATGGTCTGTAAACGGTCAAACTTATTTAAAATCTGGAACTTACAAATATTATACAGGATGTCTTACAGAGATTTTAGTTCTATCAATTCCAATAACCAGTGGTGGTATTAATTATGAACTTACTTCGCCAACCACTTTATCTGTTGGTAGAAATGCAAGTGCAACTGGGGCTGTTGTAATTCCCGCTTCTGTAACTAATAGTTGTGGTACTTATGCAGTAACGGGTATCAGTGAATATGCTTTTGAATATACTAGTATTACTTCAGTTACTCTTCCAAATTCAATAACTAGCATTGGTAATAGAGCTTTTAGAGATTGTTCTAGTTTAACTTCAATTAATCTTCCAAATTCGATAACAAGCATTGTTGAAGGGGCTTTCAAAAATTGTTCTAGTTTAACATCGGTAACTATTCCAAACTCTGTAACGACCATTAATGTATGGACTTTTTATGGTTGTTCTGGTTTAACATCGGTAACTCTTCCAAACTCGATAACTAGAATTGATGAAGGTGCTTTTTCTAATAATTCCAATTTAACTTCTTTTGTGGTTCCAAACTCGGTAACGAGCATTGGCAAAAATGTTTTTGAATATTGTAATAACTTGTCTACGGTAACTCTTCCAAATTCGCTAACTAGCATTGGAGATTATGCTTTTCAATGGTCAGGTTTAACTTCTGTGGTAATTCCAAACCAAATAACGAGAATTAACACTGGTGTTTTTAATTATTGTAGAAATTTACAATATATTACTATTCCTAATTCGGTAACGAGTATTGGTGCAACTGCCTTTACTAGACTTGAAAGTTTAATTACTATTTTTTGCAATGCAATTACACCACCAACAGTTAACCACGATGCTTTTTGGGCAACAAGTTATGCAGGTCGTGGTTTAATAGTTCCTAATACAAGTCTTGCTGCTTATCGTGCTGCAGATATTTGGAGATATTTTGCGCCTATTAATTGCGCTAATCCAACGGTAAATACAACTACTATAACAGCTTATAATACTTATACCTGGTCAGTTAATGGTCAGACTTATACCACCAATGGCACCTATAGTTTAGTAACAGAATGTGAAACTAAGAATTTAAACTTGACAATTTTAGCACAACCAGCTCCACCAACAGGTTTATCTTGTTTTGAAGTAGCTGTATGGAACCAGGAAATTAGTGATTATGAAATTTTTGCTGATTTGCCGGTAGCTCCAACTGTTAATTGTTATCAATCAACAGAATGGGATGATACAACTTGCTCTTGGATAATTTCAGGAACACAACCTGATGCGCCACTACTTAGTTGTTCTCAAACTGCAACTTGGAATGCTACTACTTGTGAATATGATATTGTAACTACTATTCCAGCTATTCCATCAACTGCTTGTTATCAATCAGCGGTTTGGAATTATGATACTTGCCTTTACGATATTACAGGGACACAACCAGCGCAACCAAGTTTATCTTGTTACGAAACAGCTACTTGGAATGCTGCTACTTGTGAATGGGACGTAATTAGAGATCTTCCTTCAGCTCCACAAGTTGATTGTTATCAAACAGTTGCCTGGAATGAATCTATATGTGATTATGTTGTAACAGGTTCTATGCCTGACGAGCCAGTAGTTAATTGCTACGAAACTGCTACTTGGAACGCTACTTCTTGTCAATATGATATTACTGGTAATTTACCAGAAGAACCAACTTTATTATGTTACCAAAGAGCTATTTGGAATGCCTCTACATGTAACTATGATATTGCTGGTGAAAAACCTTCAGAACCAGCAGTTGCTTGTTATGAAACGGCTACTTGGAATGGGACTACATGTGTTTGGGATATTACGGGAACGCAACCTGTACAACCAGTAGTAGCTTGTTACCAAACAGCTACATTTGATACTTTATCTTGTTCATGGGTTGTAACAGGTACACAACCTTTAGTACCAACATTAGCTTGTTATGAAACGGCTTCTTGGAATTCTGATTCGTGCCAATATGATATTATAGGAACACAACCTGCAGCCCCTACGTCATTACTATGTTACCAAACAGCAACTTTCAATACCTCTTTATGTAGTTGGGTTGTGACAGGAAGTCAACCAAAAATTACTTCAATTAGTGGAGCAGGAGCTATTTGTAATGGAACATCCAAAACACTTACTTTAGCTTCAGGTACTTTTGGTTCCATCCAATGGCAATCGTCAACTACATCGGCTACGGCTACTGATTTTACAAACATAAGTGGCGCTACCAATCCAGTTTTATTAACTGTAACTCCAGCTGTTACCACATGGTATAGAGCCTATGCAAGCTTTGGTACTTGTCCGTCAGCAACTAGTTCTATAGTAGCAGTAACAGTTAGCCAACCAACTGCTGTGGGAACATTAAGTGCATTAAGTCCCTCTATTTGTACTGCTACAGGAACGAATATTACATTAAGTGCCGCTACAGGAACCATAGCATGGCAAAAAGCTACAGTTACAAATGGCGTAACAGGATCGTTTACAACTGTTACTGGAAACACTAGTACCTCATTAGCAACAGGAAACTTAACTACTTCAACTGCTTATAAAGTGATTGTATCTAGTGGTGCTTGTGCTTCTTCTAGCACACAAACTATAATAACAGTAAGTCCAAAAGCGGTGGCTAAAACCATTAGTGGTGCAGGAGCTATTTGTAATGGTATGTCAAAAACACTTACCTTAGGTACGGGTTCTGTTGGTATAATCCAATGGCAATCATCAACTACATCGGCAACAGCAACAGATTTTGCTACTATCGATGGTGCTACTAATCCAGTTTCTTTAACAGTAAGTCCAAACGTTACTACATGGTATAGAGTAGTTGCATCTAGTGGTACTTGTGCACCGGCAACTAGTGCTGCAGTAGCAGTAACGGTTAGCCAACCAACTGCTGTAGGAACACTAAGTGCATTGAACGCAACTTTATGTAAAGGAACAGGAACTACTATAACGTTAAGTGACGCTATAGGTACTATAGCTTGGCAAAAAGCTACAGTTACCAATGGATTAACAGGATCGTTTACTACTGTTGCAGGAAACACCAGCACATCATTAGCAACAGGAAACTTAACTACTTCGACTGCTTATAGAGTTATAGTATCTAGTGGTGCTTGTTCTACATCAACTTCACAAACTACAATAATAACTGTAAGTCCATTATCTGTTGCCAAAACCATTAGTGGTGCAGGCGCTATTTGTAGAGGAACATCAAAAACACTTACTTTAGTTGCCGGTTCAGTTGGTGCAATCCAGTGGCAATCTTCAACTACATCGGCTACAGCAACAGATTTTGCTAACATCGATGGTGCTACTAATCCAGTTTCTTTAGCAGTAAGTCCAAACGTTACTTCATGGTATAGAATAGTTGCGAGTAGTGGTGCCTGTTCCTCAGCAACAAGTGCTGCAGTTGCAGTTACGGTTAGTCAACCAACAGCTGTTGGAACATTAAGCGCATTGTACTCAACTGTTTGTACAGGAACACCAACTACAATAACATTAAGTTCCGCTGTTGGAACTATTGCTTGGCAAAAAGCTACAGTTACTAATGGAGTAACAGGAACGTTTACAACTGTTACTGGAAACACTACAACATTAACAACAGGAAACTTAACTGCTAAAACAGCTTATAAAGTAATAGTATCAAATGGAGTTTGTGCAACATCTTCTTCACTACCAATAGTAATAACAGTAAATCCAGCAGCTAAGGCTACTGCTATTACTGGATTTAATACTGTAACAACACCAGTTTGTGTGGGTGCATCCCAAACATTAACTTTATCAGCTGGTTATGTAGGAACTATAGAATGGCTTATTGCTAATACATTAAACGGAACTTATACAGTTATTCCAGGAGCAACAGGATCTACCTATGATTATTTCCCTAGTTCAACTGCTGTTAAGTACTTTAAGGTTAGGTTGACAAGTTCACCTTGCTCAACAACTCAAACTAGTGCCGTTGGAGTTAAAGTATATGCTAAAAATTGTGCTATTGTAGCACCAACTACTAGTAAAGTAGAATTAGCGGATAATACATTGTTAGATGTTAAAGCATATCCTAATCCATTTGTTAATTCTTTTAGATTAGATTTAAAAACTTCAAATACAGAATTAATTAAGATAAGTCTATATGATATGACTGGAAGATTAATAGAGGTTAATGAAGTGGAACCATCTACTGTTAACACACTTGAAATAGGTAATACTTTTCCTACTGGAGTTTATAATTTAATTCTAACCCAAGGAGAAAATACTAAAGTTATACGTGTTATAAAACGATAGTTTGTTTGTTATTAATTGGTTAAAGCCCTTCTCGATTGAGAAGGGCTTTTTTTTGAAATGTAGTATAAGTTAAAAGGATAAATAAGAAAGCAGCTGCAATACTTAATAATGAGGGAAACAAAATAGGACCTCGGAAAATAAAGGGTATTGTGACGAAAAATAAAAGATTTAAGTAGATTTTTTTTCTTTTATTAAAGATAATTATGAAGATATTAAACCCTTAATTAAATTAGAATCTTACTGTTTCAAGGTGTTAAATTTATTTCAAAACTTCTAATTTTATTAAATCTCAAAGTTTTTAATAAATCATAATAAAAAAAACACCAACTTTCAGATGGTGTTTAATGTTTTTTATGAGATTGCTTCGTTCCTCGTAATGACTTGATTGTTTCTAATCCTTCAATAAAACTTCTAAAATACTAATTGCGGCTTCACTAATTTTAGTTCCAGGACCAAAAACAGCAACGGCTCCAGCATCAAAAAGAAATTGGTAATCTTGCGCTGGGATAACTCCTCCAACGATAACCATAATATCTTCGCGTCCGTATTTTTTAAGTTCTTCAATAACTTGTGGTACTAAAGTTTTATGTCCGGCTGCAAGCGAAGAAACACCTAATATATGTACGTCGTTTTCAACGGCTTGTTTAGCGGCTTCGGCAGGGGTTTGAAACAAAGGACCAATGTCTACATCAAAACCTACATCGGCATAACCTGTGGCTACTACTTTGGCACCACGGTCGTGACCGTCTTGTCCCATTTTGGCAATCATAATTCTTGGGCGACGTCCTTCTTTTTTAGCGAAGGCATCGGCTAATTGTTTTGCTTTTTCAAAACTTTTATCGTCTTTTATCTCTTTACTATACACGCCGCTAAAGGATCTAATTTGTGCTTTATATCTTCCAAAAACTTCTTCGAGAGCATCACTAATTTCACCTAATGTGGCTCTGTTTCTTGCTGCTTCTACGGCTAAAGATAATAAATTTCCGTTAGAATTTTTAGCAGCATTGGTTAATTTTGCCAAACACTCTTTTACTTTAGCAGTATCTCGAGTGGCTTTTATTTGATGCAAACGTTCTATTTGTTGGTTGCGCACCATGTCGTTATCTACATCTAAAATCTGAAGTGGATCTTCTTTTTCTAAACGGTATTTATTGATTCCAACAATAATATCTTGGCTACTATCTATACGTGCTTGTTTTCTCGCAGCTGCTTCTTCAATTCGTAATTTAGGAATTCCCGATTCGATGGCTTTGGTCATGCCCCCCAATTCTTCTACCTCTTCAATTAACGCCCAGGCTTTATCCGCAATTTCTTTGGTTAACGTTTCTACATAATAACTTCCTGCCCAAGGGTCGACGGTTTTACAAATTTTGGTTTCTTCTTGTAAAAATATTTGGGTATTTCTAGCAATTCGTGCCGAGAAATCGGTTGGTAATGCAATGGCTTCGTCTAATGCATTGGTGTGTAACGATTGTGTTCCTCCAAATGCTGCTGCCGATGCTTCAATAGCAGTTCGTGCCACATTATTAAACGGATCTTGCTCGGTTAAACTCCAACCTGAAGTTTGACAATGGGTTCGCAATGCCAATGATTTTTCGTCTTTTGGATTAAATTGTTTTAGCAATTTTGCCCACAACATTCTTCCGGCACGCATCTTAGCAATTTCCATAAAATGGTTCATTCCAATGGCCCAGAAAAAGGATAATCGCGGAGCAAATTCGTCAATTTTCATACCAGTTGCTAAACCAGTTCGGATGTATTCTAAACCATCTGCTAGAGTATAGGCCAATTCAATATCGGCAGTGGCACCGGCTTCTTGCATGTGGTAACCCGAGATAGAAATAGAGTTGAATTTCGGCATATTCTTACTTGAATATTCAAATATATCGGCAATGATTTTCATGGAAGGAGTAGGCGGATAGATATAGGTATTTCGCACCATGAATTCCTTTAAAATATCGTTTTGGATGGTTCCCGAAAGTAATTCAGGAGCAACGCCTTGTTCTTCGGCAGCAACAATATAGAATGCCATAATAGGTAAAACGGCACCGTTCATAGTCATGGAAACCGACATTTCGTCCAGTGGAATTTGGTCGAATAATATTTTCATATCTTCTACCGAATCGATGGCAACACCCGCTTTTCCAACATCTCCAAAAACGCGTTCGTGATCGGAATCATACCCTCTATGAGTGGCTAAATCGAAGGCAACGGAAAGTCCTTTTTGTCCAGCAGCAAGGTTTCTTCTATAGAAAGCATTGCTTTCTTGGGCTGTTGAAAATCCTGCATATTGGCGAATCGTCCATGGGCGACGAACGTACATCGTTGCATAAGGACCTCTTAAATAAGGTGAAAATCCTGCCCCAAAACCTAAATGTTCTAATCCTTTCGTGTCTTCTTTGGTATAGATGGGTTTTAGTTCAATGTTTTCAGCAGTTCGGAAAGTTTCGAGTTCCGAGTTAGTGGTATTTAGAATTTCTTTTTTGGAATTTTCTAATGTTATATGTTGTATGTTTTTTCTCACTTTTAATTTAATTTTTTAAAGGATACTTTTCAGGATTTTGAGATGTATGAAAGCACGACAAAATAGAAACAGATTTGTTATTTTCATCAATTTCAAAAACAAGAATATAAGGGAATTTTTTTATACTAATTATTCTAAATTCTTTATATCTTTTTTGAAAATAGGGGTACATTCTTAAATAATCATAAGTTTCTTCTAATTTTAAATAAAATTTATATACTAGTTCTAAGTTAATTTGAAAATAATAATCAGTAATATCTAAAATTTCAAATTGCGCCCTTTTAGAAACAATAATTTTATAATTCATACCTCTTTTTAATCTGTAACAATGACTCTTCAGCAGTTATAAATGTAGACCTATCTTCTTTTGCTCTTTCGTCTAAAATTTTCATTTGTTCATCGGTTAAAATAAAATCGGTATCCAATTCCTTCATTGTATCATCAAAATCGGTTATCGCTATTGGATTTTTTAAGTATTTTTCTGTTCTTTCGTTAACAACATTCATTTGCCATTGAGGAATAACATATTCCTCATTTTTGGATGGTAAAATGATTACATCTACTTCTTCTGCATTAAAATCATCTGGAAGAGTGATACTTATTTTATGATCTTTAACTTTTACAGTTTGTCTTATTGCTTCCATAGTTTTATTTTTAATAAAGGTATAAAATTATTCTGTTGCCAATCGTTCTTGTTCTAATTTCTCTGCCAATCGTTTTTCAATGATTGGAGTGATTAACGTTTTACGCGGATTTTGTTTTAAAAACGGATATAATTCCAAATCATTTTTCATGCGGTCGTTTTTGTTAGGGTATTTATTGGTTCCTAATAAAACTTCTTTGCCGCTATCCATTAAATCTTGTTCTTTTTGTGCGCTTTCGCTAATTTTTCTTTGGATATTACCTTCAATTAATTGTGTTATGAATCCGCCATTTGCTTCTATTTCTTTAAATAAAGTAAGGGCTTTTTCTGCTAATTGTTCGGTTAGGGATTCTATATAATAAGCACCATCAGCCGGATTGTTTACTTTATCAAAGAAACTCTCGTGTTTTAAAACCAATAGTTGATTTCTGGCAATTCGGTCGCCAAATTCATTGTCTTTATGGTACAAAGCATCATAAGGTAAATTAGCCACAGCATTGGCTCCACCTAGAATTGCACTCATGCATTCGGTGGTAGTTCGTAACATATTTACATTGTAATCGTAAATAGTTTTGTTGCGTTTGGTAGGAGTTGCTACAATAACACAATCGAAATTGTGGTTGTATTCTTTAGCCAAGATTGCAAATAAAGTTCGCAAAGCACGAAGTTTTGCAATTTCAAAAAAATAATTGGTTCCAACGGATACTTCTATGGTAATGGGTTGTGGTATACAAGTTAATCGGTTGAAATATTCATTTACATGAGCAAGAGTATAGGCTAATTGTTGCACCATTGTTGCTCCTGCATTTTGGTAAATGCTAGCGTTGATAGAAACCACCCCGCCCTTCGGGCACCCCTCCAGAGGAGGGGAATAGTTAACTATAGTATTTAGTTTTTCAAAATCTTTATCTAAGGATTCAAACCAATTTCCGTCTTTGGTTAGTTGCCCAATTGGATCTAATAAAATGGTGCAATTTACCTTGTTTTTGGAAGCATAATCTTGAATTTTAGTTGCATAATCGACAGAGAGAAATGGCAAATTAAAAGAATAGGTTGCTTTTTCTGTTGGCAGATTTTGCATTAAATCTTCTATAGAAATCGATTCGTTTTCTATGGTAAATCGGATGCTTTCGGCACCGCGGTTTAGGGTATCTAAGGCTCTTTGGTTGGATAGTTTAACATCGTGAACGAAGATGTTTTGTACGATGGCAAAGGCATTTTTGGGAGTTATAGATTGGAATTTTGTTTCCAACTCGTCGTTGTGGTAAAAGGGTTTTACTTTGATTCCTTCTGGGCTTTCCCAAACAAGGGTGTCATTGTAATCGGCTCCTTTAAGTTCGTACTGAATTTGTTGTTTCCATTTTTGGGAACTAACGTTTTCAAATTCTGAAAAAAGTGGGTTATTTGTGCTCACAATTATAGTGCTTTTTAGTACTTCAAATTTAGGGTAAAAAAAATGTTTTTTGGGGAAATAAATAGAATTTTTTGCAAATTAGGTATATGTCTTAAACATAACTCAATTTGTAATGCTGGAAACTAAGAATTCTCTATAGGAAATTTTTATTTTGTGGTATTTTCTTATTTAGAAACGAAAGTTCTTTTGGAATGGGAAATCTTGTTTAGAGTTGGCTGTATAGCCCTGACAGAAGTGGAAATCCTGGCATTGCGATAAAGGAATAATGTTATTAGATTGCTTCGTTCCTCGCAATGACAGATTGTAACGGATGGCAGGAATTGCAATTGTAGAAATGCCTACTGTTTCGCTTCTTCTAAACTATCTTTTATTTTATCATCTTCAATATCAATGATGTAAATATCTTCGCTGTCGCGTTTCATGTAGTACTTTTCTCGAGCGTATCGTTCGGTTTGCCCGGGATTTTTTAAGTTTTTTATGCTTTGTTGGTCTTTGGCAATTTCTTCTTTATAGTAGGTTTTGTTGTCTTCTAATTCATCAATTTGTTTGTTCAGAATTCTTTGATCTAGATACGATTGGTTGTCTAGGAAGAGCATCCATACGATGAAAAACAGGAGTACCAAGGTGTATCGACTTCCTAAAAATTTTAGGTAGGGATAGTTTAGGATAAGATTTTGGTACCAATTTTTCATTTGATAAAGTTACAAATTAAGTTAATCGTTGGTTGATTACTGCGCGAACCACGTCGATTGCCACGGTGTTGTATTTGTCGTTGGGAATGATGATATCGGCAAATGCTTTGGTTGGTTCGATGAACTGTTGGTGCATTGGTTTTAGTGTAGTTTGGTAGCGGTTAAGCACCTCTTCCATATCGCGACCACGTTCGGCAATGTCTCTTTTTAGGCGGCGAATTAATCGCTCGTCAGAATCGGCATGGACATATACCTTGATGTCAAACATGTCGCGAAGTTCGGGATTGGTAAGGATTAAAATTCCTTCTACAATCATTACTTTTCTTGGATGGGTGCTAATCGTATCGTCGGTTCTATTGTGAGTGACAAAGGAATACACGGGTTGGTCGATGGTTTTACCGGCTTTTAAATCTTTAAGTTGTTGTACTAAAAGTTCAAAATCGATGGCACGTGGATGGTCAAAGTTGATGTTGCTTCGTTCTTCGTAACTCATGCCAACGTTTTGCTTGTAATAAGAATCTTGGGAGATAATCCCAACTTCGGTTTCTGGTAATTCGTTCATAATTTGGTGAACAACAGTAGTTTTACCTGATCCTGTTCCGCCAGCGATTCCTATAATTAGCATGTTTGTGTTTAGTGTTTTGGTTTTTACAAAAATAGAATAAAAATTGGAAATTAGGAATTAATAATTACGAATTAATAGATATATAGTTTGTGAAATAATAAATGTTATTTTAGTATTTAACATAAGATTATTTTTTACTTAAGTTTTTATTTTGAAGGATTCCGATACTTTTATCAAATTAAATTATTCTATATGAAGGTAAAATACTATTTCTTTTTTTTGTTAGTTTCCTTTCAATTTTGTTATTCTCAAAATGAAAAGTTGATAAGTGGAAAAGTCATGAATTTGAATCTGCCAATTGCTGGAATTGATGTTATAAATTATAGTACTAAAAAAGTTGCAAGAACAGATAGTAAAGGAGAGTTTAGTATTTATGCCAATGTTGGAGATGTTTTTCTTATCATTGAAAAAGATTATTTAGACAAAAAAATTACTTTAATTAATAGCGATTTTGAGATTAATAATTTACAAATTAAACTAGAAAAAAAGCCTATTGAACTTGAAGAAGTTAAAATTACTAAATCTTATTTACCTCATATTTATTCTAATCAAGCATTTTCGGATGAACTGAAATTAGCAAAACAGCAAGTAACTCCTAAAGTAATAGGGGTTTATGACGGAACCATAGAGAATGGAATGGATTTTATTAGAATGGGGGGTGATTTTTTTAATATTTTAAAAAAGGTTTTTAAAAAAGATTCGGAACCTGTGAAAATGCCTAAACCAATTGAGTTTAAAAAATTTATTGAAACGAACATAGATGCTGAATTTTATGCTAAAACATTAAAGTTAGAGCAATATGAAATTCCTCTTTTTATTGAATTTTGTGCGAAGGATAGTAAATCCAAGGATATTGTAGTAAACTTAAATACATTAATGGTTATGGATTTTTTAATGGTTAAGAATGTTGAGTTTAAAAAAATGAGAACTACAAAAGATTAATTTAAAACTTTTCAAAAACTCCCAAACCGAATAAAGCAAAATCGTATTTCACGGGATCGTTGGGGTCTAACAAACGCAAGTTGGCATCGAGTTCGGCTACTGCTTTGGCATCATTTTGACTTCTAGAAAGTAAGCCTAGTTTTCGTGCTACATTGCCCGAATGTACATCTAAAGGGCAACTGAGTTTGGAGGGAGAAATGTTTTTCCAAATTCCTAAATCAACGCCTTTGGTATCTTGGCGGCAGTTCCAACGAAGCCACATATTGATTCTTTTACTAGAAGAATTTTTACTTGGGTCAGAAACGTGTTTTTCGGTTCGGTTTTGGTGGTTTATTTCGAAAAACACTTTCTTAAATTCGGTTATGGCATTTTGAAGGGAATCGGGTTCTTGGTGTTTGGTAAAAATGGCTTCTAGTCCGCCATGGTTGGTATAGATGTTTTGCAAACTTTTAATAAAACTTATAAAATCTTGCCCATTGAAAGTTCTATGTACAAAATTTTCAAGTTTTTCCAGATGGTGATCTCGGTGGTTTAGTACAAAATCATAAGGAGAATTACCTAATAGATCCATCATTTTATGGGAGTTTTGTATAATCATTTTTCGGTTTCCCCAAGCTATAGTTGCCGATAGAAATCCTGCAATTTCAATGTCTTCTTTTTGAGAAAACAAATGCGGAATTTGAACCGGGTCACTTTCGATAAAATCTAACGTATTGTATTGCAAGACTTTTTCGTCTAGAAAGGATTTTAGTTCGGATTTATTCATTGGTAGAAACTTTTTTAGAATAAAAACCGTCTTTTAAATCTTTGGTTCTCATTTGTGGGATATAGTGGTAATTAACTATGAAGTAATTGATCTGTTGTAGATTAACGCAGGGTAATTTCCCACTGCCATTTGTCCAAAAATAGGAATTTTTATCCGGAGAAATGTATTCTAGATTTCCAATTTTATGTTTGTAAAAATGGGTTTTTAATTTGGAATTAGGATGCGGATATACAATTTCGGAAATACTAAAATGGCTATTTTCGGATAGTAATTTATTGGTAGTTATTGCAGAGTAATTTAACGGAATCAACACCAATAATGCTACCATAAGTGAACTTACGTAAAGTAAAATAATTATAGGTCTTTTGGAATTTAGAAAACAAACTAAAATCAGAAAACTAAAAAAGAGTAAGAAATGAATAAAAAAACGGAATTGAGGTGAGGTAATTAGCAACAAACCAAATTGAAAAACCATTATAAAATAGAGTAACCAATATTTTTTATGGTTGTAATATTTATAAATAAAATAGGAACTAATAAAAACTAAGAGCACATTTAATATATTGAAAATAGAGTTTATGTTGTAAATAGTTAGCCATTTAATGAAAATTTGAATTTGGTTCATGGATTGAAATTCCGCTCGGGTACTATAAAAACCATATAATTTAGTTTCATCAAAATAAAATGAAATCAACACTTTAGGAACTTTAAAATCAAAGTTGGCATTGCTGAATAATTGCGTAGGGTAGAGGGGATACCCTGTTATTATTGTATTTTTAATCAGAAAAAGCGCTAAAACCAAAACGCCTATGACTAAACTAGTTGTAAGTTTGGATTTTAGCAATTTGAAATTTGTAATAAAAAACAGCAACGGAATTAAAAGCATTGCAATGGCTGTTGGTTTTATGAAAACTACAAATAATGCTAAAATTACTAATAGATTGAATTTTTGTTGGGAAGGTTTGTTGAAATAGGTAACAAAATAAAAGAACAGCATAAACGAAAAAACATAAACAGGTAAATCTGGCGAAGGTGCACTAATGAACTGGAATAACAATACATTGGCAATGGGTAATAAACCAATAATAAGATAGATTTTTATACCATTTTCAAAGTAAGAATTCAGTTTAAAAATTGTAAAAATAGTTCCCAGCATTAGGCAAAAACCACTTAAATCATTGAAGTTGGGATACAAAAATGAAAAATTAAAAACACTTTGTGCAATATGCCATCCACTGGTTTGCCCAAAGAAAATATGCAGATTTGCCAATCCTTTTACAAAGCCGTATTCGTTAATCCATTTAATGGTTTGGATGTAGTAACTTTCGTTATCAATAACATACGGTTTGGCTGCGCATTGGGCAATAATTAGTACAAGGATTCCTACTAAATAGAGTTTTAAACTGTAGTTTAATTCTTTAAAATCAAAAATAAATGTTTTATAAATTTCTAAAATATTCGATTTATATCGAAAAAAAATAAAGGCATTTAATGCTAATAAAAAAACATGAAATTCAATATTGATTCTTCCAAAAATTGCCCATATACTTCCTAGAATTGTTGCAGAAAACAATCCTAATACCGAAGTTATTACAAAGTTTTTGTTGTTTAAACTAAGACATTTATCTAATCCATATCCTAGATGAATGGTAGTAATGAGAATGTAAATCCAAGATAAAATTATTAGTAGCATTTTATAAAAGGTTCAATTTTTTAATCTTCCATCTTCCATCTCCCATCTCCCATCTTCCAACTCCCATCTTCCAACTTTAGTTGCTAATCAATCCATCCACCATAACCAATTTTCTATCGGCCATATTAGCAAGTTCTTCGTTATGTGTGACAATTACAAAGGTTTGCCCGAATTCTTCTCGGAGTTTAAAAAATAACTGGTGCAAATTTTCGGCAGAAGCGGTATCTAAATTACCCGAAGGTTCATCTGCAAAAATAACAGAAGGTTTGTTTATTAATGCTCTAGCAACTGCAACGCGTTGTTGTTCTCCGCCAGAAAGCGCATTGGGTTTGTGGTCAATTCTGTGTGAAAGACCTAAGTAATCTAACAATCGTTTGGCTTCTGTTTCGGTTGCTGCTTTTTCTTTTCCTGCAATATAAGCAGGAATACATACGTTTTCTAAAGCAGTAAATTCGGGTAATAATTGGTGAAATTGAAAAATGAATCCCAAATGATGGTTTCTAAATTTGGATAACGTTTTGTCATTCATATTCAATATGTCTTGATTGTTGATGGTCAATAAGGTTCCGTTTTCGATAGTTGGTTTGTCTAACGTTCCTAGTATTTGCAAAAGTGTTGTTTTCCCGGCACCAGAAGCACCTACTATAGATACAATTTCACCTTTTTCAATATGAAGGTCAACCCCATTCAACACATGTAAACTATCGTAATATTTATGAATATTTTTGGCTGTAATCATGCTTCAATTTTTCACAAAGTAACAAAGTATTTTATTAAAAATAGGAAATATAGATTTTTTTTATAGTTGAATAACATTTAAATTAAAGTTAAATAAGTATTTTTGTTTAATATATATGTACATTTGTTAAACAAAATAAATCTAAACAAAAAAAAGCCTTGAACACATTAATTGAAAAAGAAATTTACGAATTGATTGGCGATAACCATCAAATGACGTCTGCAGAAACTCCTTTAAGAGCGGATGCTTTTGATAAATCGGATGCCGAAAAGATGGCTACCATTGAAAAACATTTCCATATAATTATGGAAGAAATGGGAATGGATATGACGGACGATAGTCTACAAGGTACGCCTCACAGAGTAGCAAAGATGTTTATTCAAGAAATATTTTCTGGTTTAAATCCTGCGAACAAACCTAAAATATCTGTTTTTGATAACAGTTATAATTACGATAAAATGTTGGTGGAAGCCAATATTAGTTTTAATTCTACTTGTGAGCATCATTTTTTACCAATAGTTGGTAAAGCGCATATTGGCTATGTTTCTAGTGGAAAAGTAATTGGATTGTCTAAATTAAACCGAATTGTAGATTATTATTCGCGTCGTCCTCAAGTGCAAGAGCGATTGATTATGCAAATTTTCAATGAATTGAAAACCGTTTTAGAAACCGATAATGTAATTGTTGTAATGGAAGCCACCCATCTTTGTGTTTCCAGTCGCGGTATTAAAGACGAATCTAGTTATACTTCAACCATTCAGTACGGCGGTATATTTGACGAAAAAGAAAATAGAAACGACTTTTTTAATTTGATAAAAACAGATAAGTAATTTATTAATTAATTAGAAAAGAAAAAAGGAGCCTATTTGGTTCCTTTTTTCTTTTCTAATAAATCAATTACGAACCCTAGTTTCATACTCCGAAGCATTTTTTTTTCAAATGCCCAAAAGAATTTGAATTGTCCAAAAAGAAACCCGATTGCTACTAACAGTATTTGGTAAATTGGAAAAATAAATAAAATATAAAGCAGTGAATACAAAGCAATGTGATGCGTTTCTTTCGAAATCCCAAACCAATATAAAATGGGTTTGGATAATATTGCTGCAGAAGAACCTGTAATAGCAAATACTAAAAGGATGACAAAAATTTGCCAGTTAGTAGTAAGGTTCCAACGTTGTTTAAAATTTCCCATAATAGAGTCTCTTGCAAATCTAGTAAATTTATAGACTTCCAACAAATTCTGTTAGTTTTCTTGGATAAGTTTAGTTTGTTTTTTTTAAGTCAAATCGTTTAAAATAATCTCTAACGAAATGATGTTGCTCCACATCACTCATTTTATCACTATTTTTCACTTCAATCTTGATGTTGTCGTATTTGTGATTTTCTTTTAAAAAATTGAACAATTCTAATTTGGCATCCGTTGGGCCAAACAGAAGGACTTCATCAAAATTTCCTATTATCTCTGCTAAATTTTTGTAATAAGTGGTTAGTTTCTGATTTTCTTTATGGTGCATTTCACTTTCGCTACGTTTTAAAGTTTCTACTTTATCTTCATTCGAAAAATCAGAAGTAATAGTTTTGGTGTCTACAGCTTCTGAAGAAAATTCGATTAAATGCGCACTAGAATGATCCATCCAAATTCCAAGTTTTTTCTTAATTGCTTCCATGATTTTAAAATTTTAAGTTGAAGTATTTAATTCCTATAAGAGGTTTTTCAGGAATATTTGCTCTACCAAATTTGATAAAAACTAAGTGATTTATGTTATATAATGAACTATTAGATTTACATAAATCCCATATTTTTTTATTAAATAAGCAAAAAAAATCACGCCAATTAGCGTGATTTCCTATTGTAATAAATAGATTGTTATTTGCCAAATAGTTTTCCTATTAAACTACCAATGCCCCCCTTTTTTTCTATTGCAGCCATAGCGTCACTGACGCCAACTTTTCCATCACCATCTTGATCTAAACCAAATTGGCTTCCATATTTAGAAATAGTATCCATAATACCACTACCAGCGGTGCTATCACCATTGGTTAAAGCCCCCACAATATCCGATATTTGAAAACTGGAGTCGTTAGGGTCTTTTGCCTTGTTAACTAAAGAACCCAATACTTTTGGAATTAAACTTCCAGCTACTCCAGAAGCTGCTTCCGAACTTAATCCGAATTTTTCTCCCAAGGTTCCAGATAGTTTTTCTGTAATTTGTTGTACTGCTGTATTGGAGCTGTCGGATGCATTAGCACCCTGAAATAAGCTTGTCAAATCAGAAATATTTCCGTTGGCAACCATTCCTTTTAGGCTATCCAAAATAGAGCTACCGGCTTCATTAAGAACGGCTTCATTTTGTTCGTTTGGAACAGCAGGATTGTTTACAACTGCTTCTCCACCAAACTGTTTTACTAATTCTGATAATTGATCAAACATAGGCATTAAGTTTTTAGTTTAAACAAAGTTAAAAAAAATCCAAAATATTTTATAACAAAAAAGCAAAAAAAAAATCCAAATTTTAAAGGTTTAAAATTTGGATTTATAATTCAAAACAGAAAAATTATTTTTTTAATATACCAATAATTTGCTCTGCAAGTTCGGTTCCAATTCTATCTTGGGCTTCTAATGTAGCAGCACCAATATGGGGAGTTAACGAAATTCTTGGATGCATTAGTATTTGAATTTCTGGAGTTGGTTCGTTTTCAAAAACATCCAATCCAGCAAATAAAACTTTGTTGTTGTCCAATGCTTCTATAAGCGCAACTTCATTGATGACTCCACCACGAGCACAATTTACAATACCCACATTGTCTTTCATTTGTGCCAATTCTTCTTTATCAATAACATAACCTTCCTGCGCAGGAACGTGTAATGTAATAAAATCCGAATGCTTGAATAAATCTTCCAATGGTTCGGTGATAATATCTACATTAATAAACTGCCCTGTGTAAAAATCAACTCTAATTTCGGCTTTACTTACAAATTTATCGGCAGCGATAACTTTCATTCCTAGTCCGAGAGCCATTTTTGCAACCGCTTGACCAATGCGGCCAAAACCAATAATTCCTAGAGTTTTACCACGCAATTCAATTCCGTTAGCGTAGGCTTTTTTCAAACCATCAAAGTTGGTATCTCCTTCAAGAGGCATGGTTCTGTTAGAATCGTGCAAGAAACGAACTCCTGTAAATAAATGAGCAAATACTAATTCGGCCACACTTTCCGAGGAAGAAGCAGGAGTATTAATTACTTGTTTTCCGTTGGCACGAGCATATTCTACATCAATATTATCCATACCAACACCTCCACGACCAATAACTTTTAGGCCTGGGCAAGCATCAATAATATCCTGACGCACTTTGGTTGCACTTCTTACCAAAAGTACCGATACATCATTATTGTTGATGAAATTGGCAACTTGTTCTTGTGCCACTTTAGTGGTGATTACTTCAAAACCTCCTTTTTCTAAGGCTTTAATTCCGCTTTTAGAAATTCCGTCGTTAGCTAATACTTTCATTTTTTATGTTTATGAGTTTAAGAGTTTAAAAGTTTAGACTCAGTTGATTATTTATGTTTTATTTTTCAAATTTTCTTTCGTACCATTAAACCATTCATTTTTTATAATGCTTAAAATAATAGCATCAATTCTATCTCCTTTGGCATCGGTACTGAAATTTCTTAATATACCTTCTTCTATACATCCAATGCTTTTCATAGCATTGATACTTTTTTTGTTTAAATTATTGGCTCTAAAACCAACTCTTTCTAAATTCATTTTTTCAAATGCAAATTCCAAAAGTAAATACTTACAATTTTTGTTTAGCAAAGTTCCTTGAAATTCTTTTCCGTACCAAGTAAATCCTATTTCTAAATTTTTAGTTTCCAGACTTATATTATAAAAACGGGTACTTCCTGCAATTTTATTTTTAATTTTATCAAAAACAATAAATGGATATTCTACCAGTTTTTCCTTTTGAGACAACGCTTTTTCAATATACTTCTTTAAATCTTCTGGGCTATCAGGACCATTTGCATTAAAACTCCAAAGCTCGGGTTCGTTAATTGAAAATTGTACTAATGCATCAAAATGATTCATAGATAAAGGCTCCAACCTTACAACTTCATTTTCTAAAATATATTTTTCTTTAAAGTTGAAAGTCATTATCAATCTGTAATATAAAAAACGGTGTCTATAAAATACAATATTCCATTTTGAGTAAGCACATTTTCATCGTGTAAATCTTCTAAAATTAATCCTAATTCTGGATTAAAATAATCATTATTTCTTGTGTTTTGAAATCCATTATTGGTTAAAAAAAGTTTTACTAAATCTAAATCAGTTTTTTTAGTTGCTTTTACAAATGGTTGTTGTACAACAGCATATAATATTTCTTCATGTAGATGAAAACCTAATAAATCGTAGGAAGTGTCAGGGAAAAAATAATTATGAAGTAGTAAATTTTGAAAATAATCTATCCAAGAAAGATAATAAATAGAATCATTAAGTTTTAATACGCTTTTGTCATTTTTAATGTAAACTTTTTGTTCGGCACCTTCCGCAATATAATCATTAATGTTAATAGAGGAATACCAAAGTTTCTCAATTTCAATAAACTTAATTAAATTCTTTGTTTCTTTTTCTTTGAAGAGCTTATCTGTTTTAGCCATTCCACTTGCTTCTTGGCATCTTGCAAGGAAATCGGTAATTGTTTTGATAACAATTCCTTGCCCAATTTGGCTCTCTCTTGAAATGATATGTTGTATTTCATCATTCATTATTTTTAGACTTCAAATATACTGAAAAAATTAAATACTTTTTTCCAACGCTTGCATCACATCTACCAATACCTGAACGCTTTCCAATGGTAACGCATTATACATAGAAGCGCGGTATCCACCAACCGAACGGTGTCCTGGCAATCCAGAAATCCCAGCATCTTTCCACATTTTGTCAAAGGTAGGAGCGTGGCTTTCATCGTTTAATAAGAAAGTTGCGTTCATAATACTTCTGTCTTCTACAGCGGCAGCCCCTTTAAATAAAGGATTTCTGTCAATTTCTGAATAAAGTAATGCTGCTTTAGCCTCATTAATTTTTTCTATTGCTGCAATTCCGCCAAGGTTTTTCAACCATTCTAGCGTTAAAAGTGATGCATAAATTGGGAAAACTGGTGGCGTGTTGTACATACTCTCAGCCTTAATATGTTTTTCATAATCCAACATACTCGGAATATAACGACCTGATTTTCCTAATATTTCTTCTTTAACAACTACCAAAGTAGTTCCTGCAGGACCCATGTTTTTTTGTGCTCCAGCGTAAATTAAATCGAATTTAGAAAAGTCTAATGTTCTAGAAAAAATATCCGAACTCATATCGCAAACCACTGGAAGATCTGTTTCTGGAAACGATTTCATTTGGGTTCCAAAAATCGTGTTGTTACTGGTACAGTGAAAATAAGAAGCATCGGTAGGAATAGAATATACTTTTGGAATGTGGTTGTAATTTTCTTCTTTTGAGGATGCAACTACAAGGGTTTCTCCAAAATGTTTAGCTTCTTTAATGGCATTGTTTGCCCAAGTTCCCGTGTCTAAATAAGCCGCTTTTCCATCGGTTTTCATTAAGTTATAAGGAACCATAAGAAACTCTAAACTTGCTCCACCTGCCAAAAATAAGGCTTGGTATCCTTTACCTTCTAATCCTAAAAGTTCTAAAACTAAGGCTCTTGCTTGGTCCATTACGGCAACAAAATCTTTGCTACGGTGTGAAATTTCCAATAAAGATAAATCGGAATTATTAAAATTTAAAATGGCTTGTGCCGATTTTTCGAATACTTCTTGTGGTAAGATACAAGGTCCTGCGCTGTAGTTGTGTTTTTTCATGGTGTAGTTTCCAATTTCTAAAGGTGCAAATTTCGGAAATAGTGTTGGAAATAGGGGTTAGAATTTGGCAATAATTGGCCTGTTTTATTAACGATAACGTAATAGTTTATAACCTGTTTTGTCTATATTTCAATTAAAATTTAATTATTAAAAATTAAAATAAATAGTATATTTGTATTTCAAAAGGTTTGCAATGGGAATTCCACAGATACATTACATCACTGAACAAGAGTATCTTGATGCTGAGCGATTGGCATTAAATAAACATGAATATTACAAAGGGGAAGTTTTTCCTTTACATAGATATGAAGATACAAAAGGGGAAATAGTTGCTATAAGTGGAGCATCTAAAGTCCATAATGAAATATCGGCCAATTGTATTTATGAATTAAAACATAAATTAAAAGGAAAACCTTGCCGTCCTTATGGAAGTGATTTAAGAGTAAATATCCCCGAAAACACCTTATATACTTATCCTGATATTAGTGTATATTGTAACGAAGCAGAAACTTTAAACAACGAGACCGATACTGCAATAAATCCTATTGTAATTTTTGAAATATTATCTAAAACAACTAGAAGTTATGATTTAGGTCAAAAATTTGAATTGTATAGACAAATTGAAACCTTAAAAGAATATATTTTAATAGATAGTGAACAATTGAATGTTATTAAATATTACAGAAATCAAGACCAAAGTTGGTTGATGACGGAATATAAATCGATTCAAGATAGTTTCGAAATTGAAGCACTTGAAATTAAATTAAGATTATCCGATATTTACGATAACGTGAAATTTGAAGTTACCTAAATTCCCAACAAAAACTCCAAAGTATCTACATTGTCCGCATAATCCCAAAGGTTTGGTTTTTGGGTTTGCCCAAAAGGTATGCTATTTTCTGTAATCCCATTAGAAACAATGCATTGAATTTGCTCAGCATCCATTTCTAAACGATTTTTGATTTCGTTTACATCTTCGTAATATTCATAAAACACGGAGGAAATAGGAGAGGCGTAACTCGTATCTTCCTTAATTGTCAAGAACTCATTATCTAATAATTTGAAATTACTCATCAAGAAAACTGCTTTATTGTAGTCGTAATTGTTGGCATATTTTTCGTAATAAATAACATCCTTTTGTTCGTAAATTGCTTGAAAAAAAGCATCAAAATTATAGCCTTTTGGAACAAATAGCTTGGAAACATTTCGGCATCCCAAGCCAAAATATCTAAAAATATCCTCACCTAAATTTGCTAAATCGTCAGAGGTTTCGTTTCCAGTTAATATTGCAACCGAATTTCTGCTTTTTCGAATAATACTCGGTTTGTCTTTAAAATAATATTCAAAATAACGTGCTGTATTGTTGCTTCCAGTGGCAATAACGGCATCAAAACCTTCCATTTTTCCTTCGGTGAAGGTAATGTAGTTTTCTAATTCAGGATGTATTGAAATAAGATATTTGGCTAAAAAAGGCAACAGTTTTTGATCGTTAGAAGATGTTTTTACCAATACTTTATGTCCGGAAATTATAACCGATAAAAAATCATGAAAACCTACTAGCGGAATATTTCCTGCTAAAATTAATGCAATGGTTTTGGGTTGCACGGTACTGAAATCGTATTTAGACAACCAAAGATTTATGTTTTCTTCGGTAAGTGCTTCTGCCCAGGATTCTATAGCAAAATGAACTTGATTGGGAGTAAACCATCCGTTGTGGGATTGCGATAAATCAATTAACTTTAAGAAATCCTCATAAAACAAATCATTGTTTACAACGGAAGGGTTTTTAGCAGAATTATCTAATGAAAATTGGCTTAAAAACTTCCCTAATGCAATAAAGCAGTTTTTTTTTTCGATTTGTAACATTTGTAACTTGTTTATGAATGGTTTTGATTGTAATTTTGCACAAAATTAAACAAATCATTTAGGAAAATAGATTTTTTAAATCTAATATCTAAATTTTAATATCTAAAATTTAAAAATGGCAATAATTATAACAGACGAATGTATTAATTGTGGCGCTTGTGAGCCAGAATGTCCTAATACGGCAATATATGAAGGTGCAGACGATTGGCGTTACAAGGACGGTACTAAACTAAAAGGGAAAGTTATTTTGCCGGATGGAACTGAAGTCGATTCGGATGCGGCCCAAACTCCGGTTTCCGATGATGTTTATTACATTGTTCCTGGTAAATGTACTGAATGTAAAGGATTTCATGAAGAGCCACAATGTGCCGCAGTATGCCCTGTAGATTGTTGTATTCCAGATGACAGTCATGTAGAAAGCGAAGAAACGCTTTTAAATAGAAAAGCATTTTTGCATAACGAATAAAATCCAATTGCATTGAAAACAATAAAATCCCGAAATATTTCGGGATTTTATTGTTTTATAATTGAATGAAAGAATTACTTTCTCTTAATCACTCGTTCTACAGCTTCTACAATGGCTTGATTGTTTAACTTGTATTTCTCCATCAATTGTTCTGGAGTTCCGCTTTCGCCAAATGAATCTTGAACCGCAACAAATTCTTGTGGTCTTGGATTGTTTAATGCTAAGGTTCTTGCAACGCTTTCTCCTAATCCGCCAAGGATATTGTGTTCTTCGGCAGTAACTACACAACCTGTTTTAGCAACCGATTTTAATATCTCTTCTTCATCCAACGGTTTAATAGTATGTATGTTGATTACTTCGGCAGATATTCCTTTTGCTTCCAATGCTTCTGCGGCAATTAATGCTTCCCAAACTAAATGGCCGGTAGCAATTATCGTTACATCGGTACCTTCGTTTAGCAAGATTGCTTTCCCAATTACGAAAGGTTCATCAGATGGCATAAAGTTTGGCACTACAGGTCTTCCAAAACGCAAGTAAACAGGTCCGTGGTGGTCTGCAATGGCTAATGTAGCCGCTTTGGTTTGGTTGTAATCACAAGTATTGATTACCGTCATTCCTGGAAGCATTTTCATTAAACCGATATCTTCTAATATTTGGTGGGTTGCGCCATCTTCACCAAGGGTTAAACCTGCATGCGAAGCACAAATTTTTACATTTTTATCGGAATAAGCAACTGATTGGCGAATTTGATCGTAAACTCTTCCAGTAGAAAAGTTAGCAAAGGTTCCTGTAAAAGGAATTTTTCCTCCAATAGTTAATCCGGCAGCAATTCCAATCATGTTGGCTTCTGCAATTCCAATTTGGAAAAAACGTTCTGGGTGATTTTTTTTGAAATCGTCAAATTTTAATGAGCCTATTAAATCGGCGCATAAAGCAACAACGTTTTCATTTTTTTGTCCTAATTCGGTCATTCCTGCACCAAATCCCGAACGGGTATCTTTACTTCCTGTGTTTGTATATTTTTTCATTTTTAATAGCTGTAGGCTTTAGGCTATAGGCAGTAGGCATAAAGCATACGGCTTATAGCTTATCGCATTTAATAATCTCCTAAAGTTTCTGGGTTTTGTTCTAATGCTTTTGCTAATTGCTCGTCGTTAGGTGCTTTACCGTGCCAAGCATGGGTATGCATCATGTAATCCACGCCATTCCCCATTTCGGTATGTAATAAAACACAAACTGGTTTTCCGTTACCTGTTCTTGCTTTGGCTTCACTCATTCCAACAAGTATTGCTTCTAGGTTGTTTCCTTCCTTTATTTCTAAAACGTCCCAACCGAATGCTTCAAATTTAGCACGAACGCTTCCCATATTCAATACTTCATCGGTAGATCCATCAATTTGTTTTCCGTTTAAATCTACTGTAGCAATTAAAGTATCTATTTTTTTTGCGGCAGCATACATGATGGCTTCCCAATTTTGACCTTCTTGCAATTCGCCATCGCCAGTAAGTGCATAAATTAAATTAGTGTCGTTGTTTAGTTTTTTTGCTTGAGCAGCACCAATCGCAACCGATAAACCTTGACCTAAAGATCCAGAAGCAATTCTAATGCCTGGAAGACCTTCGTGGGTAGTTGGATGCCCTTGCAAACGCGTGTTAAGTTTTCTAAAAGTAGCCAATTCTGCTATCGGAAAGTATCCGCTTCTAGCTAAAACGCTATAAAAAACAGGAGAAATATGACCATTAGAAAGGAAAAATAAATCTTCTCCAACTCCGTCCATATCAAAACCTTCTTTACGGGTAAGGATGTTTTGGTACAAAGCTACTAAAAACTCGGCACAGCCTAAAGAACCACCTGGGTGACCTGAATTTACTGCGTGAACCATTCGAAGGATGTCTCTTCGTACTTGCGTTGTGAAATCTTGTAGTTGTTTAATGTCAGACATTTTGTGTAGTTAAAAATTATAATGCGTCAAAGATAAGATTTTTAGATAATAGATGGTAGGTTAATAGATACGAGACTTTTCAAAAGTTATTAAGGTTTTAGATTAATTAAAAATTTAAATCTGATTTTGACTAATAGCATTTTTAGTATTTGAAATCCTATTTTCTATAGAATCTTGTTAAATTTTTAAGTTTTTGTATAACAAACTGATAATAATTCTTTAATAACTTTAATCTAGTAATTATTTGATAAATAACAAGTATTCAAGCATTGTTGGATTATACGTACTATCAAATTATTATTGTTTAATAAATTTTAAAAAATAAAAATTATGAAAAAAATTACCCATCCATTCCCAATTCCAAAAATGGTACGAACAGCGTTTGTATTTATTTTTATGTTTTGTGTAAGCCATTCTTTTTCTCAAGTAAATTTATTCGATTGTAATTATCATTGCACTTCAAATAATTTTACTTTGGATGATGTATTTTTAAGTGCTACAAATACTCCGGGTTCTGTACCACTTTCTAATACTACTTGTACTCCTGGAACGACTAGTACGGCCTATATTATGTTAGATTACACTTCCAATTCTTCTGCTGAAATTCATTTTGTTCGATTAAATGCGGATTTAATAATTAATGGGGTACATCATTTTATAAATGTTGATTTAGGAACTGTTGCTCCAGGTGGAGGACAAGTTCAAATTTATGGACCATTTAATTATGTTTGTGGACAGGAACTGGCACTCGCTAATACTATTATTGCTTGGAAAACGAACGAAAATAATGATCCAGGAGAGAATTATACGTGTGATGATTATAGCGCTGCGCAATGTGATTTTAGTCCTAATACTGCTATAAAAAAGCCATTTGCTGTTCAGTTTACTTATAAAGCATGTACAGTAGGAACTTCCACCACAGTACATTTTACCTCTACAACTCTTGGTGGAGTTGCGCCTTATGTTTTTGCTTGGGATTTTAATAATGATGGAATTACCGATTCTACTCTTGCAAACCCAACTCATATTTATTCTGGATCAGGAAATACTGCAATACTAACAGCATCCGATGCACAGTTATTATCGAATACTCAAACACAGAATATTATTCTTCCGACAGAATTAATTCTTTCGGCAGTTGCTACTAATGTAGGTTGTGATGGAAATGCTTCAGGTTCTATAGATTTAAGTGTTGTAGGTGGAACACCTCCTTATAGTTATGCTTGGAATAATGGAGCGACTACTCAAGATATTTCAGGATTAACTGCGGGTAATTATACTGTTACTGTAACCGATTTTAATAACTGCCAAAAAACTCTAAGTGAAACTATTGGCAATGGGGATTCGGATAATCCTCAAGTTGTTGCGCCTGCTAATGCTATTTATGAAGGTTGTGATACAGCAACTATAGCTACAAATAGTTTACCCGCATTTTCAACAACAGAAACTACTATTTCTTTAGCAGTTTTTAATCAAATGGGAGGTTCTTATACTGATGCTTCTGCACTATCGAGTATAACGTATCAGGATGTAACTTCGGGTTCCTGTCCTATTTTGGTTACAAGAACCTTTAGAGTAAAAGATATATGCAACAATGTTGGAAGTGACAATCAAGTTATTACTATTCAAGATATTACATTGCCAACGGCAAGCAATCCTACTTCTATAGTTTTAACTGGATATAACGGAACTTTTCCATCACCAGATATAAATGTAGTAACCGATGAAGCCGACACTTGTTCAACACCAACGGTAGCCTTTGTGAGCGAAGGTAGTCCAATAGTAAACGGATGCACCGAAACTAGAATTAGAACTTATAGTGTAACCGATGCTTGTTTGAATACGATTAATGTTACTCAAAATTTAATTAGAAGTTTTGATACGACACCTCCAGTTGCGCCAATGCTTTCGGATGTTACAGGTCAGTGTTTTGCGACAGCAACAACTCCAACTACCACAGATAATTGTTCTCAAACACTGATCACTGGTACTACTACTGATTCATTAACGTATTTCACTCAAGGAATTTTTACTATTCATTGGAACTTTGATGATGGCCATGGTAATAGCACTCAAGTGAATCAGAATGTGATTATTCATGATACGACTCCTCCCGAAGCACCAATATTAACGGATGTAATTGGGCAATGTTCTGCAACGGCCACAGTCCCTTCTACAACGGATAATTGTTCACAAACACCTATTGCAGGAACTACTTCAGATTCCTTAACTTATAATTCCCAGGGAGATTTTATAATTCACTGGACTTTTGTCGATGGCCATGGAAATAGTACACAAGTTAATCAGAATGTGAAAGTTCATGATACAACACCTCCAGTTGTTCCAATGTTAGCCAATGTAACAGGTCAATGTACGGCAACGGCAACTACTCCAACCACTTCAGATAATTGTTCTGGTACAATAACTGGTTCAACAACTGATTCTTTATCCTACAATACCCAAGGCACTCATATCATTCATTGGACTTTTAATGATGGTCATGGCAATAGTATAACTGTAAATCAAAATGTGATTGTAGATGATACTACCAATCCAGTAACGCCAATGTTAGCCAATGTAACGGGACAATGTTCAGCAACTGCAACGACACCAACAACAACCGATAATTGTACAGGAACAATTTCTGGAACCACAAATGATCCATTGACGTATACTACGCAAGGAACACATGTAATTCATTGGAATTTTAACGATGGCAATGGCAATAGCATCACTGTAAATCAAAATGTGATTGTAGATGATACTACCAATCCAGTAACGCCAATGTTAGCCAATGTAACGGGACAATGTTCTGCAACAGCAACCGTTCCAAATACAACCGATAATTGCGCTGGAACAATTTCCGGAACCACAAATGATCCATTGACGTATACTACGCAAGGCACTCATATTATCCATTGGACTTTTAGTGATGGCAATGGCAATAGTATAACTGTAAATCAAAATGTGATTGTAGATGATACTACCAATCCAGTAACGCCAATGTTAGCCAATGTAACGGGACAATGTTCTGCAACAGCAACGACACCAACAACAACCGATAATTGTACAGGAACAATTTCTGGAACCACAAATGATCCATTGACGTATACTACGCAAGGAACACACATTATCCATTGGACTTTTAGTGATGGCAATGGCAATAGTATTACTGTAAATCAGAATGTGATTGTTCACGATACTATTAATCCAATAACACCAATGTTAGCCAATGTAACGGGACAATGTTCTGCAACAGCAACCGTTCCAACCACAACCGATAATTGTGCAGGAACAATTTCTGGAACCACAAATGATCCATTGACGTATACTACGCAAGGAACACATGTAATTCATTGGAATTTTAACGATGGCAATGGCAATAGCATCACTGTGAATCAGAATGTGATTGTTCACGATAATACCAATCCAGTAACACCAATGTTAGCTAATGTAACGGGTCAATGTTCTGCAACAGCAACGACACCAACAACAACCGATAATTGTGCAGGAACAATTTCTGGAACCACAAATGATCCGTTGACTTATATTACACAAGGAACTCATATTATCCATTGGACTTTTAGTGATGGCAATGGCAATAGTATAACTGTGAATCAGAATGTGATTGTTCACGATACAACCAATCCAGTAACGCCAATGTTAGCTAATGTAACGGGTCAATGTTCTGCAACAGCAACGACACCAACAACAACCGATAATTGTGCAGGAACAATTTCTGGAACCACAAATGATCCATTGACGTATACTACGCAAGGAACACACATTATCCATTGGACTTTTAGTGATGGCAATGGCAATAGCATAACTGTGAATCAGAATGTGATTGTAGATGATACTACCAATCCAGTAACGCCAATGTTAGCCAATGTAACGGGTCAATGTTCTGCAACAGCAACGACACCAACAACAACCGATAATTGCGCAGGAACAATTAACGGAACTACAACCGATCCGTTGACGTATACTACACAAGGAACACATGTAATTCATTGGACTTTTAGTGACGGCAATGGAAATAGCATCACTGTGAATCAGAATGTGATTGTTCACGATACGATTAATCCAATAACACCAATGTTAGCCAATGTAACAGGTCAATGTTCAGCAACGGCAACCGTTCCAACGACCACAGATAATTGCGCAGGAACAATTTCTGGAACCACAAATGATCCATTGACGTATACTACGCAAGGAACACACATTATCCATTGGACTTTTAACGATGGCAATGGCAATAGTATCTCTGTAAATCAGAATGTGATTGTTCACGATACTACAAATCCAATAACACCAATGTTAGCTAATGTAACGGGTCAATGTTCTGCAACAGCAACGACACCAACAACAACCGATAATTGTGCAGGAACAATTTCTGTAACCACAAATGATCCGTTGACTTATATTACACAAGGAACTCATATTATCCATTGGACTTTTAGTGATGGCAATGGCAATAGTATAACTGTGAATCAGAATGTGATTGTTCACGATACAACCAATCCAGTAACGCCAATGTTAGCTAATGTAACGGGTCAATGTTCTGCAACAGCAACCGTTCCAACCACAACCGATAATTGTGCAGGAACAATTTCTGGAACCACAAATGATCCATTGACGTATACTACACAAGGAACTCATATTATCCATTGGACTTTTAGTGATGGCAATGGCAATAGCATCACTGTGAATCAGAATGTGATTGTAGATGATACTACCAATCCAGTAACGCCAATGTTAACCAATGTAACGGGTCAATGTTCTGCAACAGCAACCGTTCCAACCACAACTGATAATTGCGCAGGAACAATTAACGGAACTACAACCGATCCATTGACGTATACTACGCAAGGAACACACATTATCCATTGGACTTTTAGTGATGGCAATGGCAATAGCATAACTGTGAATCAGAATGTGATTGTAGATGATACTACCAATCCAGTAACGCCAATGTTAGCCAATGTAACGGGTCAATGTTCTGCAACAGCAACCGTTCCAACGACCACAGATAATTGCGCAGGAACTATAAACGGAACCACAAATGATCTATTGACGTATACTACGCAAGGAACACATGTAATTCATTGGAATTTTAACGATGGCAATGGCAATAGCATCACTGTAAATCAAAATGTGATTGTAGATGATACTACCAATCCAATAACACCAATGCTAGCCAATGTAACGGGACAATGTTCTGCAACAGCTACAGTTCCAACCACAACCGATAATTGCGCAGGAACAATTTCCGGAACCACAAATGATCCATTAACCTATACTACACAAGGGACATTTATAATTCATTGGCATTTTAATGATGGAAATGGTAATAGCATCACTGTAACTCAAAATGTGATTGTAGATGACACTACCAATCCAGACACACCAATACTTAATGATATTATAAGTCAATGCTATGCAACAGCTACTGCTCCAACAACAACCGATAATTGTTCTCAATTACCTATTGTTGGAACAACCACAGATCCATTAACTTACAATATGCAAGGAAATTTTGTAATCCATTGGCTTTTTAATGATGGTAATGGAAATATAATTCTAGTAGATCAGAATGTGATTATACACGATACTACACCTCCGATGGCACCAGTATTAGAAGATGTTATAGGACAATGCTCTGCTACAGCTCCAGTTCCTTCTACATACGATAATTGTTCTGAAATGTCAATAATGCCAATTTTAGGAACTACCAACGATCCGTTAACTTATAACACCCAAGGAACTCATATTATCCATTGGACTTTTAGTGATGGTAACGGTAACAGTATCCAAGTAAATCAGAATGTGATTGTTGATGATACAACTAATCCAGAAATACTAGAATTGGCGGATGTTACAGGTCAATGTTCTGCGACTGCAACAGTTCCATCGACTATGGATAATTGTGCTGGGACAATAAATGGAACCACAACCGATCCGTTAACATATAACACCCAAGGAACTCATGTCATCCATTGGACATTTAATGATGGCAACGGTAATAGTATCCAAGTAAATCAAAATGTGATTGTGGATGACACAATCAATCCTGAAACACCAGAACTGGCCGATGTTACAGGTCAATGTTCTGCGACTGCAACAGTTCCATCGACTATGGATAATTGCGCAGGGACAATAAATGGAACTACAACCGATCCGTTAACATATAACACCCAAGGAACTCACATAATTCATTGGACTTTTAGTGATGGCAATGGCAATAGTATCTCTGTAAATCAGAATATGATTGTACACGATACTATTAATCCAATAACCCCGATGTTAGTGGATCTAACGGGACAATGTTCTGCAACGGCAACAACTCCAACAACTACCGATAATTGTGCTGGAACTATAAACGGAACTACTACCGATCCGTTAACTTATACCACGCAAGGAACCCACATAATTCATTGGACTTTTAGTGATGGCAATGGCAATAGTATTTCTATAAACCAAAATGTGATTGTACACGATACGATTAATCCTGTAACACCAACTTTAGCCAATGTTACAGGGCAATGTTCTGCAACTGCAACGACTCCAACAACAACCGATAATTGTGCAGGAACCATAAATGGAACCACAACCGATCCTTTAACTTATACCACGCAAGGAACCCATATTATTCATTGGACCTTTAGTGATGGTAACGGAAATAGTATCAATGTAAATCAAAATGTGATTGTTCAGGATAACACTAACCCATTGACACCAATGTTAGTGGATGTAACGGGTCAGTGTTCGGCAACGGCAGTAACACCAACCACCACAGATAATTGTGCAGGAACCATAAACGGAACTACAACTGATCCGTTGACATATACCACGCAAGGAACTCACATAATTCATTGGACATTTAACGATGGAAATGGTAACATTATAACGGTGAATCAAAGTGTGATTATAAGCGACACAACGCCTCCAGTGACACTAATGTTGGCAAATATATCAGGCATTTGTTCTGTAACAGTTGATATACCAACTACAACCGATAATTGTGCTGAGCTATTGACAGGTACTACTACTGATCCGTTAACGTATTCTTTACACGGTAATTATATTGTTCATTGGACTTTTGATGATGGCCATGGAAATAGTATTACGGTCAACCAAAATGTAGCTGTAACTCAAGAGGATCTTATTGTTCATAACGCATTCTCACCAAATAATGATGGATTAAACGAGTTTTTTAACATTGAAAATATTGAAAACACAATTTGTTTTCCATCTAATAGGGTTGAAATATATAATAGATGGGGAGTACTTGTTTATGAAACCGATCAATACGATAATAATTCAAGAGTTTTTAAAGGTATTTCTGAAGGAAGAGTTACAATAGATAGAGCCATGGAATTACCAACAGGAACCTATTATTATATATTAAATTATACTACAAGTGAAGGTGAATATTTAAATAAAAAAGGATACGTCTATCTTTCAAAATAAGTTGCTATATAAAAACCCAGTAATTAAAATTACTGGGTTAAAATAAAAAAATCTATAAATAATTAAAAATAACTACTTATGAAAACTATTATACGGTTTTTCGTTTTAATTACAAGTTTTGTATCGTTTGCACAACAAGATGCACAATATTCACAGTACATGTATAATACTATTACTGTAAATCCTGCTTATGCTGGGTCTAGGGGAGTTTTAAGTTTGTTCGGGTTACACCGAACGCAATGGGTTGGAATAGATGGAGCGCCCGTTACCAATGCTTTTTCTATGCATACTCCAATTGATAATAGTAGGGTAGGGATAGGAGCATCTTTTTTAAACGATAGAATTGGACCAACTATAGAAAATTCAATTTCGGTGGATGCTTCCTATACTATTCCAACTTCAGAAACCTATAAATTGTCCTTTGGAGTAAAAGGAAGAGGAAGTTTTATGAATTTAGATGCCTCTCAGTTGAATCCGACCGATCAAAATGATCCTCAATTTCAAAATTTTAGTAAATTTTATCCTAATGTTGGAGCCGGAGTTTATTTTCATTCCAATAAAACCTATTTGGGGTTTTCAATTCCTCAGTTTATTGACACCAAAAGGTTTAATAATAATGATTTGAAAATATTTACTCAAAGCATAACTTACTATTTCATCGCAGGTCATATTTATCAATTGAATCCAGAAATAAAATTTAAACCAGCTTTATTAACCAAGATTGAACGAGGAACTCCTTTGCAGGTTGATGCTTCAGCAACTTTTATGTTCAATGATAAATTTGTAATGGGAGCTTCATATCGATGGGATGCATCCGTTTCTGTCATGGCAGGATTTCAAGTTAGTGATGGTTTGTATATTGGCTATGCCTATGATTTAGAAACTACTAAATTGAGAAAATACAATTCAGGTTCGCACGAAGTTTTTTTGCGATTTGAATTATTTGATAATAAAAACAAAGTTACTTCACCAAGATTGTTCTTTTAAAACTACAAAATCATGAAAAATTTAATAAAAATCTATTTAGTAGGTTTGAGTTTTTTATCCTTTAATGGATATTCTCAATTGGAAGAGAATAAAACTTTAGATACCCTATCTTCAGAGTTTAAGGAAGAGATTCTTAACGTCTATGCCAATGTTGCAGAAAGCAGATTAATGAAAAAATCCAATAAATTATACGATAAATACTCCTATATGGATGCTGCAAAAGCATATGAAAAGGCATATAATAAAGGGTATCGATCACCTGATTTATTTAAAAAATTAGGAAATACCTATTATTTTAATGCAAATTTAGAAAGCGCGGCTAAATGGTACAATGAACTTTTTGCACTAAATGTAGCAGTAGAACCAGAATATTATTTTAGATATTCTCAATGTCTAAAAAGTATTGGTAACTATGATAAGGCAAACGAAATGCTATTACTTTTCCATAAAAAATCAAAAGCTGATAGTAGGGGTAAAAATTTCATAAATAAATCTAATTATTTAGATATAATAAAATCTAATTCTGGAAGGTATATTATTGAAGATGCTGGAATTAATTCAAAATATGTCGATTATGGAACTGCAATTGTAGGTGATAAAATAGTTTTTACTTCAGCAAGAGATACTGGAAATTTTGCACAACGAAAACACGAATGGTCGCATCAATATTTTACAGGTTTATATTCTTCTAATTTAATTCCAGATAAATCAGGCAAAATTAAGGTAACTAAATATGCAAAAAGTTTGAATTCCAGATTTCATGAATCCACACCAGTTTTCACTAATGATGGAAAAACAATGTTTTTTACTAGAAATAATTATGTAGATGGTAAAAGAGGTAAAAGCGATAATAAAATTACTTTGTTAAAAATTTACCAAGCCAAATTTATTGATAGTACTTGGCAAGATGTTAAAGAGTTACCTTTTAATGATAATAATTATTCCACCGAACATCCTGCATTAAGTGAGGATGGAAAAACAATGTATTTTGCATCAGATATGCCAGGAACTTATGGGCAATTGGATATTTGGAAAGTGAACATCAATGACGATGGAAGTTTTGGTGCCCCTGAAAATTTAGGGCCTAAAATAAATACCGAAGGGCGTGAATCGTTCCCAACATTTACCAATGAAAACGAACTTTATTTTGCTTCCGATGGACTATTAGGGTTGGGAGGTTATGATATTTTTGTTTCTAAATTAAACAAATACAATATATTTCAGGAGCCAATTAATATTGGTGCTCCCGCAAATTCTAGTGATGATGATTTTGCTTATATAATTGATACTACTACTAGAAAAGGGTACTTGAGTTCCAATAGACCTGGAGGAAAAGGCTTAGATGATATTTACAATTTTGTGGAAACGAAACGATTAATTTGTGAGCAAAGTTTAACTGGTGTCGTTACTGATGCCGATACTTATAAAAATATTGCTAACTCAAAAATAACTTTAAGTGACGATCATTTTGTTAAAATAAAAGAAATACAAACGGATGCAAATGGGGCTTATTCTTTTGATGTAAATTGTGGAAAAACCTATTATGTTAAAGCTGAAAAAGAAGGTTATAACACAAAGGAAGAACCAGTTACAATTCCTTCTAAAAATGGAAAAACAACCTTAGATATAGCATTGGATAAAATAGTAGTAAAAGGCGATGATTTAGCAATAAAACTAGAACTTAATACAATTTATTTTGATTTGGATAAATATTATATTCGTCCAGATGCAGCTTTGGAATTAGAAAAAATTGCTACTTACTTAAGAAAATATGCCACAATTCAAGTAGATATTCGATCTCATACCGATTGTCGTCATTCTCATAAATACAATCAAGTATTGTCTGAGAGAAGAGCAAAATCTACCTTTGATTGGTTGGTTAAAAACGGAATCAATGCTTATAGATTAACCTATAAAGGTTATGGCGAAACCCAATTGGTAAATGGCTGCAGCGATGGTGTGAAATGTACCGAAACCGAGCATCAATTGAACAGAAGAAGTGAGTTTATTATTACAAAAATGTAAATAATCTGTAAAAATTAAAAACCTTTATCAAAGTATTACAACTTTGATTAAGGTTTTTTTTAGGGCTATTCTTATCGTGCTTTTTTTATAGTATAATAATTTAAAAAACTCAAAATATCTTTTGAAATATTTAGTAATTACTCATCGGCTTTATTTTTTAATTTCATTAATAGTGTATAGGCTCCATTGGTAACAATGGAATTTTCAGTTAATTGGTCATTATCTAAAATTTCAATAAATCCGTTTTCTGAATTACCGGTTTTTACCTCGGTCATTTGAAACTGATTTTTGTTTAAAACAACAAAAATATATTCTTTTCCTTCAAAATTCACTACTGCGTCTTTTGGAAGTGTTAAAACATTCTCACTTTTCACATTTATCTCTGCATTCATATACATTCCAGGCAATAATGTTTTGTCGTAATTTTCAAAATGACAATGTACATCTGCCGAATGTTCGTCAATTGATAAATCCTTACTAATTAAAAGAATTTCACAAGCATGTTTTTTATCCGGCTGGTTGTTGGTATAAGCCATCAATTTTTGACCAATTGCTAATTTTGTGATGTCTTTTTCAAATATTTTTAAATTCAAATGAATATCGGATGGATTAATTAATTCAAATAAAACGTCGGACGGATTTACATATTTTCCAATATTGATATTTACTTTCGATACAAAACCATTTATAGGCGCATAAATATTGACGCTTTTAGAAATATTTTTTTCCGAAAGCGAATTCGGATTAACACTAATCAAACGCAGTTTTTCTGCCAAAGCACTTAACGTAATTCTTAAGGTTTTGTATTCGGCATCGGCTTGTTGGAAAACTTTATCGCTACTTGCCTGACTTTGATTCAGTTCTTTTTGACGTTGGTATTCTTTTTCTGCAAAATATAATTTCGATTTTGTAGTCAAATAATCCTGTTGCAATTGAACGTATTGTTGGTCTTCCATAGTTGCAATGATTTCTCCTTTTGCAATATGCAAGCCAGGCAATAATTTTGTTGAGGTTAAATAACCACCAAGAGGCATACTCACCGAAACCATATTTTGTGGGGGAACATCTATTTTCCCGGTTACTTTTAAGAGAGATGAAATGCTCTTTTTTTCTAGTTTTCCAATTTCGATCGTAGCATTTTTTAATTGTGCCTCAGTGATGGAAACTAAATTTGTATTGGCATTAGCATCCACAGTTTGTTCTTCTTTCTTGGAATTACACCCCATAAGAAGTAACATTAGACTTGAAATTATTAATATATTTTTCATTATTATTGTTTTGAAGTAAGGTAATTAAGTTGGATAATTATTTCATTATGTTGTATGACAGCATCAATATAATTACTTTTAATAGTAATGCTTTGGTTGGCAAGTAGTACCCAATCCAGATAATTAATGTCACCGTTATAAAATTGTTTATTAGCAGTTTCAATAATTATTTTAGCATTTGGAAGTGCTGTTTTTTCAAAATAATCTAATTTTTCTAAGTTACTTTGGTGTTGCGAAAGTGCATTTTGAAATTGCATCTGTAGCAACAATTTTTCTCTTTGGAATTCATTTTCAGAAATACTTTCTCCTATTTTGGAAGCCGCTATTTTTGCTTTTTGAGATCCTCCAAAAATCGGAATGCCAAGTCCAACTTGAGCCGATTGAAATCTTACCGATTTATCATAAACCACATCATTAGCCCCAGTTCCAGTTATAGAAGTATTGTTGTAGCCAAGAGTAAAACTGGGTAATAATTTCGATTTTTCTAATTTAGTCGAAGCCAAACTTGCTTTCTTTTGTTGCTCTAAAACTTTAAGATTTGGATGTTGCGCCACCAAAGTGCTATCGATAGTTGTATCTAAAATTAATTTCAAATTTTCCGCTTTAGGAATAAAATCGGTATCCGAATTTAAAAGCAATTGAAACTGACTCTTCACAACTTCTTTTTCTTGTTGCAACTGAATTAATTGCAACTGAATGTTGCCACGTTGGGTTTCGGCAGTAGTTTTCTCCAAAATATTACTTTCTCCTTTTTGAAATCTTAAATTCGATTTTTTTAAAAATTCCGAAAATATAGTATCACTCTTTTGCAAAAGTTTCTCTTTTTCATACAAATAAACTAAGGTGTAAAAACTTTGTGAAACTGCTTTTTTAAGTTCCGCTTCTTTCATAGAAACGTTTAAGGTAGCCGTTTGCCATTCTTCTTTAAACAGTTTTTTTTGTCGGCTATACACCGTTGGAAAGTTAAACGATTGCGAAATCCCAAAGCGATTGTCATTGTAAAAACTATTAATTTGACCATAATCCGCAACGATATTTGTTGCTGGAATATTTGTTGCCGATTTAATTAATTTTTGCTGATAATCTGCTTTCAATCGTTCACTTTTAATGCTTGAATTATTTTTCAATGCGGTTTCTATTGCTGTTTGTATAGTATAAGGCGTTTGAGCATTTAATATTCCGCAGAATACAAATAGAAACGCCGAAATTAAATTTTTTTTTTTATTTTTCATAAATTGTTTACTTTTCTAAAAATGGAATTTATTACATTATCGGAATTAAAGTTCACTAAAATTCCGAGTTTTAGTTTTGTTAATTTTAAATAAGTTAATACTTGTTTGTGATGCATACGAGATAATTCTTCCACCGACTTAATTTCTACGATAACTTTATTTTCAACTAAAATATCTATTCGAAAACCAATGTTTAGCTCTTGTCCGTCATAAATTACAGGAATAGGAACTTGAGATTTGGCTTCTAAACCATCTTTTTTTAATTGGTATAAAAGTGCTGCTTCATAAACCGATTCTAATAAACCCGGTCCAAGTTCTCTATATACTTTGAAAATGGCACCTCTAATTGTATATGAAATTTCGTTTTCTTTCATAATTGTTTACTTTTTACTTTTTCCTCCCGCAGAATACACAGAATATCGCAAACCTTAAATTTTTCTGCGAGTTTCTGCGAATTCTGCGGGATTTTTTTTTAACAAATATATTTTTGTTTTATCTCCCGCAGAGTTCACAGATTTTCGCAGAGTTTAATTTTTCTGCGCTTTTCTGCGAATTCTGCGGGATTTTTTTATCTAATATATTTTTTTTCTCCCGCAGAGTTCACAGATTTTCGCAGAGTTTAATTTTTCTGTGAGTTTCTGCGAACTCTATGGGCTTTTTTTTATATCAAATATATTTTTTTTCTCCCGCAGAGTTCACAGATTTTCGCAGACTTTAATTTTTCTGTGAGTTTATGGGAACTCTGCGGGATTATTTTAAATGTCTAAATTATTTTTTACTAAATCCTTTTTCAAAAGTAACATATAATATAGGGAGCACGAATAGCGTTAAAAATGTTGCTATCATCAAGCCTCCAATTACCACCGTTGCTAATGGTCGTTGCACTTCGGCACCTGCGCCATTACTAACCGCCATTGGTAAAAATCCTAAAGATGCTACAAAAGCAGTCATTAATACGGGGCGTAAACGTACTTTGGTTCCCATTAAAACAATTCGATGTAAATCAGTCATTCCTTCCGATTTTAATTGGTTAAACTCCGAAATTAATACAATTCCGTTCAAAACGGCGACTCCAAATAAGGCTATAAATCCAACTCCCGCACTAATGCTAAAAGGCATTCCGCGCAAGGCCAAAAAGAATATTCCTCCAATGGCTGAAAGCGGAATTGCAGAATAAATTAGCAATCCATGTTTCACCGAATTAAAAGCAAAAAACAGTAATAAAAATATTAGAAATAACGATACCGGAACGGCAATCATTAACCGATCTTTTGCTTTGTTTAAATTTTCAAATGCACCGCCATAAGTAGTGTAATACCCAGAAGGATATTTGATTTGTTTGTCGGCTTTTTGTTGTAATTCGTTTACAATGCTTTGCACATCGCGACCTCTCACATTAAAACCAACAACAATTCTGCGTTTAGCATCTTCTCGTTGTATTTGATTGGGACCGTTTTTAATTTCAACATTTGCCAATTGCGATAGCGGAATTTGAGTTCCTTGTGGCGTCGGAATTAGTAAATTCTGAACGTCTTCAATATCTTTTCGTTGGTTATTGTTAAGACGAACCACTAAATCAAAACGTTTTTCGCCTTCAAAAACCAACCCAGTACTTTGACCTGCAAAAGCCGTATTTATCACTTTGTTAATATCATCAATAGTAAGATGGTATTGCGCAATAATGTTTCGGTTGTATTCAATAACCACTTGAGGCATTCCGGTAACGGGCTCAATATAGAGGTTTTGCGTACCTTCAACAGTGTTTACAATTTTCCCTAATTTTTGAGCGTATACTGCCAAAGTATCTAGATTTTCACCAAATATTTTGCAAACAACATCTTGTCTGGCACCCGTCATCAATTCGTTAAAACGCATCTGAACCGGATATTGAAATCCAGTTGTAATTCCGGGAACGTTTTCTAGCGCTTTTCCCATTTTTGCTGCCATTTCATCAAAAGTTTTTGCCGATGTCCATTCTTTTTTGTCTTTCATCACCACAATCATATCGCTGGCATCCATCGCCATTGGATCGGTTGGAACTTCCCCGCTACCTATTTTGGTGACTACTTTTTCAACTTCTGGAAATTGAGTTTTTAATATGTGTGCCGCTTTTTGGGTACTTTCAATAGTGGTGTTCAAATTACTTCCGGTGAGCACTCTGGTGTCTACAGCAAAATCGCCTTCTTCTAAAGCAGGAATGAATTCACCTCCCAAAGTTGTAAGGGTAATTACTGCAAGAATAAACAAGGTAACCACTGAAGAGATTACTATTTTAGGATAATTTAATATTTTTTGAAGCAAATGTTGGTATCTCATTTCTATTTTTATCATTATTTTATCCGAAAGATTTGGCTCGTGTTTTACTTTTTTACTCAAAAATAATGCACTCATCATTGGGATGTAAGTTAGCGATAAAATAAAAGCACCTAATAATGCAAAAGCAACCGTTTGCGCCATTGGTTTAAACATTTTTCCCTCAATTCCTTGCAGCGTGAAGATGGGAAGGTACACAATTAAGATTATAATTTGACCAAAAACAGCACTATTCATCATTTTGCTAGAAGAAGTTTGCACTTCTTTATCCATTTTCTTTTGCGATAACTCACTTTCGTTTTTGAGTTTTTTACTGTGGCTTAATTGGTGCATTACCGCTTCTACAATAATAACGGCACCATCTACAATTAATCCAAAATCAAGTGCTCCTAAACTCATAAGGTTTCCGCTTACACCAAATGTATTCATCAGAATAATTGCAAATAACATTGCTAACGGAATTACCGAAGCCACTAATAATCCGGCTCTGAAATTTCCAAGGAAAACAACTAAAACGAAAATTACGATTAAGGCACCTTCCAATAAGTTTTTTTCTACAGTTCCGATGGCGTTATTCACCATTTTAGTGCGATCCAGAAAGGGTTCAATAACAACACCTTTGGGTAATGTTTTCTGAATTTGAGCCACTCGTTCTTTTACATTTTTAATAACATCGCTACTGTTGGCACCTTTTAGCATCATTACCACGGCACCAGAAACTTCGCCTTGATCATTATAAGTCATTGCACCATAACGGGTTGCGAAACCAATTTTAACTTCTGCAACATCTCTAATAAAAAGAGGCGTTCCGCTTGCAGTAGATTTTATAGCGATATTTTCGATATCTTCAATTTTACCAATAAGGCCTTCACTTCTAATAAATAAAGAAGTTGCTCCTTTTTCAATATACGATCCACCGGTATTTTGGTTGTTTTTTTCTACTGCTGTAAATACGTCGCTGATGGTTAATCCATACGATTGTAGTTTGTTAGGATTTATTGCGATTTCATATTGTTTCAATTTCCCACCAAAACTGCTTACTTCGGCAACTCCTTTAACGCCAAGTAATTGTCTTCTTACAATCCAATCTTGAATGGTTCGTAATTCGGTTTCGTTGTATTGTTTTTCATACCCTTTTTCAGGTCGAACCACATATTGGTAGATTTCTCCAAGACCGGTAGAAACTGGTCCAAGTTCAGGAGTGCCAATTCCTTGTGGGATTTGGGTTTGCACTTTTTGCAATCGTTCTGCAACTTGTTGTCGAGCCCAATAAATATCGGTTTCGTCATCAAAAACGATGGTAACTAAGGACAATCCGAAACGAGAAAAACTTCTAATTTCTTTTAATCCAGAAATGTTGTTATTGGCTTGTTCTATCGGAAAAGTAACCAATCGTTCAATATCGGTTGCACCAAAAGAAGGAGCAATAGTAATGACCTGAACTTGATTGTTGGTAATATCCGGAACGGCATCAATAGGTAATTTTGTAACTTGGTAGATGCCATAAAAAAGCAAAACAAGGGTAAACAATCCAACTATGAGTTTGTTCTTAATAGAAAACTCAATTATTTTATTTAGCATATCAATATTAATTAATTTTTGAAATCTTTAAACATATAAAGGCACAAATAATCAAGTATTTGAAGCGATTATTTAAATGAAAAAATTAACTAAATTTAGGTGGTTGCCAAATAGATTTTAGAAAAGTAGCATTGGTAAAACGAGGGTAATATTTGCTAATAACTTTCTTTTCAGAAGGAAGCGAAATAGTAGTAAAACAAAATTTTTGTTCGGGTAAAAGGATGATGTGATTGGAATTATTACAATTATCTAATGTTTTGAAAGGTAATTTAGAGTCCTTATCATAATCTGCATCTTTAACAGAACCATTAGCATAGTGAATGCATAGAAATTTCCAAAGCGTAATAGTCTTGTCTTTTTGTTGGTGTTCCGAAAAATGTTCTACCAAAGCAGGAAATTTCAATAACTGATGCAATTCAGTTGTTGAAATTAGATATAAGGATAAAAATGTTAAGGCGATAATCCTTTTCATATTTATTGATTTTCTATATACTTTGTTATTAGCAAATTTACTCAATTATTAAATACCTTATTTTAAATTAAGATATATTTAATCTATTCTTAAGTATGTTTAATTTATGGAAGCCTACTTTTTAATAGTATCTGTTAAATTAAAGTTTAAAACCCGAAACCTAAAACCTAAATAAATTATATTTGCCAACTGAAAATGCCAATATGATATTCGAATTATTACAAAAAGACCCAAATTCTAAAGCCAGAGCCGGAAAAATAACTACCGATCACGGCGTTATTGAAACCCCTATATTCATGCCTGTTGGAACTGTTGCTTCTGTAAAAGGAGTGCACCAACGCGAGTTGAAAGAAGAAATTAATCCCGATATTATTCTCGGAAATACCTATCATTTATACCTTCGTCCGCAAACACAAATTCTTGAAAAAGCAGGTGGATTGCACAAGTTTATGAATTGGGATCGAAATATCCTAACCGATTCTGGAGGATACCAAGTATATTCCCTTTCGGCAAATAGAAAAATTAAAGAAGAAGGCGTAAAATTTAAATCGCATATTGACGGCTCGTATCACTTTTTTACACCCGAAAATGTGATGGAAATTCAACGTACTATTGGTGCCGACATCATCATGGCGTTTGACGAATGTACGCCATATCCATGTGATTATCGCTATGCGCAACGTTCTATGAAAATGACGCACCGTTGGTTGGATCGTTGTATCAATCATTTGGAAAAAGTGCCGACTAAATATGGTTACGACCAAACTTTTTTCCCAATTGTTCAAGGAAGTACGTATAAAGATTTGCGAATGCAATCGGCAGAATATATTGCCAATTCCGGTCAACAGGGAAATGCTATTGGCGGCCTATCCGTAGGGGAGCCTGCTGAGGAGATGTATGCCATGACCGAAATTGTTTGTGATATCTTGCCAGAAGAAAAGCCTAGATATTTAATGGGAGTTGGAACTCCAATTAATATACTTGAAAATATTGCACTTGGCGTGGATATGTTCGATTGTGTGATGCCAACTCGTAACGCCCGAAACGGAATGTTATTTACGGCCCACGGAACCATTAATATCAAAAATAAAAAATGGGAAGACGATTTTTCTCCAATTGATGCAATGGGAATTACCTTTGTAGATACTGAATATACTAAAGCCTATCTTCGACATTTATTTGCTGCCAATGAATATCTTGGAAAACAAATTGCAACCATTCATAACCTTGGGTTTTATATGTGGTTGGTTCGTGAAGCTAGAAAACATATCTTAGCAGGAGATTTTAGAGTTTGGAAAGAAATGATGGTCAAACAAATGAGTCAAAGACTTTAACAGTTAATAGTTTGTGGTTTATAGTTTATTGTTTGGAGTTACTAATTAATTCCTAAACCCTAAACGCTAAACCCTAAACCCTAAACCTTTATTAATGCTGACAATTTTAGATAAGTACATATTAAAGCGATATTTAAGCACTTTTACAGTGATGATATTGATGTTTATTCCCATCGGAATAACTATTGATATTTCTGAAAAAGTGAATAAAATGATTGAAAATAAGGTGCCTTTTTCTGCAATTGCTCAGTATTATTTAGATTTCACCATTTATTTTGCGAATCTACTTTTTCCTATTTTCTTGTTTTTATCCATTATCTGGTTTACTTCACAACTTGCTAATAAAACAGAAATTATTGCCATTTTAAGTTCTGGAATATCCTTTACAAGATTTTTACGTCCTTATATTATAGGAGCAACCTTTGTTTCAATTTTTGCTTTGTTAATGGGTTTTTTCTTAGTGCCAAAAGCAAGTGACGGATTTAAAAACTTTAGGTATATGTATCTTATTGGTAATGGTCAAAACGAGATGCGGGACAATTCAGATGTCTACCGTCAAATTAATAAAGACGAATATATTTACGTAAGTAATTACAATTCAGCATCTAAAATGGGTTTCAATTTTTCTATGGAAAAATTTGAAAATGACAAATTGAAATACAAAGTAACTGCCAATAGTATAAAATGGAACCCCAAAGACAGCAGTTATACCTTAAATAATTATACCAAAAGAAAAGTGGGTCCCTTAGGAGATATTATTGAAACCAGTCAAAAGAAAGATACTGTTTTTAAATTTGATTTAGAAGATTTAACCCCGGTAGTTTATATTGCAGAGACATTACCTTATAACAAATTACTTCGATTCATCGAAAAAGAACGCCAAAGAGGCTCTACCAATATCAATGTTTATTTGGTGGTTTTATATAAAAAATATTCCATTCCAATTTCGGCATTTATTTTAACAATAATTGCGGTTGCAGTTTCTTCTATGAAACGTCGTGGCGGAATGGGAATTAATCTTGCTATCGGAATTTTATTAGCCTTTGCTTATGTTTTCTTAGATAAAGTGTTTGGGGTATTGGCTGAAAAATCAACCTATCCACCAATAATTGCAGTTTGGTTTCCAAATATTGTTTTTGGTATCTTAGCTATATTTCTACTCCGAAATGCTAAACGATAATACCAAAAGTTACTTACATCTTCATTGGATAGTCTTCATCTGGGGATTTACCGCAGTTTTAGGACGCTTAATTACTTTAGATGCCCTGCCTTTAGTTTGGTTTCGAATGCTATTTGCAGTTGGTTTTATTTTTATTTATATCAAAATAAAGAAAGTTCCCTTAAAACTTCCTAAAAAAGTCCTTTTGAAATTTTTAGTGGCAGGCTTAGTAATAGCGCTGCATTGGTTCACTTTTTTTAGAGCCATCAAAGTTTCTAATGTATCAATAACTTTAGCATGCTTGTCTACCGGTGCTTTTTTTACCTCAATAATTGAACCCATTTTTTTTAATAAAAAGGTCGTTTGGTATGAAATTTTATTCGGCTTAGTTGTCGTTTTCGGATTGACGATTATCTTCAATGTTGAAGGAAAATACATGGAAGGAATAATTCTGGCGCTGACTTCTGCCTTTCTTTCTGCCTCTTTTGCAGTGATAAACAGTAAGTTTGTAAAAGACTACGAACCAACAATTATTTCCTATTATGAGTTGGTTGGAGGCGTTCTTTTCTTCTCTATTTTTATATTAGGTACTTCTGGTTTTGATACAAAGTTTTTCCAACTTACGTCTCACGATTTTATGTATTTGATGATATTAAGTTCAGTTTGTACCGCTTATGCTTTTATCGCATCTACGGCAGTAATGAAATTTTTAAGTCCTTATACGGTGATGCTTACCATCAATTTAGAGCCTATTTACGGAATTTTATTAGCCGTTTTAATATTTAAAGATAAAGAACAAATGAGTCCAGCATTTTATGTTGGTGCTGCAGTTATCTTAATTACTGTAATTGTAAACGGAATTATAAAATCAAGACATAAAGCAAGTTAGCTTTATTTTTACAACTTATAACATAAAATTCCTTTTAAAGAACATTTAAAATTTTATATTTGTAGCTCGAATTTTAATTAAATTGCACCAAAACTATGGAATACTTAGATTTTGAGCTTCCTATAAAAGAATTAGAAGACCAATTAGACAAATGTGAAATTATTGGTTTAGAATCAGATGTAGATGTTACTAACACCTGCAAACAAATAGAGAAGAAATTAGAAGAAACTAAACGTAAAATATACAAGAATCTAACCGCTTGGCAACGAGTACAATTATCTCGTCATCCTAATAGACCCTATACTTTAGATTATATTAATGCTATTTGTGGCGATTCCTTTTTAGAACTTTTTGGCGACAGAGGTTTTAAAGACGACAAAGCAATGATTGGTGGATTAGGTAAAATTGACGGACAATCGTTTATGATTGTTGGTCAACAAAAAGGATACAATACCAAAACGCGTCAGTATCGTAATTTCGGAATGGCAAATCCTGAAGGGTATCGAAAAGCGTTGCGTTTGATGAAAATGGCCGAAAAATTTGGAATACCAGTTCTAACTTTTATTGATACTCCAGGGGCTTACCCAGGTTTAGAAGCAGAAGAAAGAGGTCAAGGAGAAGCTATTGCTAGAAATATTCTAGAAATGTGTCGACTTAAAGTTCCAATTATTTGTGTAATTGTTGGTGAAGGTGCATCTGGAGGTGCATTAGGAATAGGCGTTGGAGATAAAGTTTTAATGATGGAAAATACTTGGTATTCTGTTATTTCTCCGGAATCTTGCTCTTCTATCCTTTGGAAAAGTTGGGAATATAAAGAACAAGCAGCCGAAGCACTAAAACTGACTTCTGCCGATATGAAAAAACAAAAATTAGTGGATGATATCATTCCAGAACCACTTGGTGGGGCGCATTATGATAGAGATACTACTTTTAAAACGGTGCAACAATACATTACCAAGTCCTTTAACGAGTTAAAAGATTTATCAACATCCAAGCTATTAGAGCAAAGGATGGATAAATACAGTAAAATGGGCGAATATAAGGAGTAAATTCCTACAATATCATTAAAATCCGAAGCCCTATGGTTTCGGATTTTTTTTGGCTTGTTAACAAAAAACAGATACTTATTAACAATATTTTGTAATAACTAAACTTTAATTAAAATAAAGAATTGGTTACTTTCGCTACATGGAAAATCTCAAAAATATAAACCCCGTAAGAGTAGATAAAACTACTATTATCAATCTAGAAAAAGGAAAACTCCCACCACAAGCACTCGATCTTGAGGAGGCAGTTTTGGGTGCCATGATGATTGATAAAAAAGGGGTAGATGAGGTTATTGATATTTTACAGTCGGATGCATTTTATAAAGATGCCCACAAACATATTTTTGAAGCCATTTTTCAGTTATTCACCGATTCGCAACCTATCGACTTATTAACAGTATCATCTCAATTAAAAAAGAATGCCAAGCTAGAGTTAGCTGGTGGTGATTTTTATTTAATTCAGCTTACGCAAAAGATAGCTTCGTCGGCACATATTGAATTCCACTCCAGAATTATCTTACAAAAATACATCCAGCGAAGTTTAATTCGAATATCTTCTGAAATTATTGAAGAATCCTACGATGAAACTACCGATGTTTTCGATTTATTGGATAAAGCGGAAACTAAACTCTACGAAGTTACACAAGGAAATATTAAACGAAGTTCCGAAACGGCGCAAAGTTTAGTAATTCAGGCAAAAAAGCGAATTGAAGAAATTGCTAATAAAGAAGGATTATCTGGAATTGCAACTGGTTTTGATAAATTAGATAAAATTACTTCAGGTTGGCAACCATCTGATTTAGTGATTATTGCGGCTAGGCCGGGGATGGGGAAAACTGCGTTTGTACTTTCCATGGCTCGAAATATCGCGATAGATTTTGGACATCCTGTAGCATTATTTTCACTAGAAATGTCTTCCGTTCAGTTGATTACGCGTTTAATTTCATCGGAAACTGGTTTGTCTTCCGAGAAACTTCGTACCGGAAAATTAGAAAAACACGAATGGGAACAACTTTCCGTTAAGGTAAAAGATCTTGAAAAAGCACCTTTATTTATTGATGATTCGCCTTCGCTTTCTATTTTCGATTTACGTGCCAAAGCCAGACGTTTAGCATCCCAACACGGAATTAAGCTTATTATTGTTGATTACCTTCAATTAATGACAGCCGGTGGAAATGGTAAAGGCGGCGGAAATAGAGAACAAGAAATTTCAACTATTTCTAGAAACTTAAAAGCTTTAGCCAAAGAATTGGAAGTTCCAGTTATTGCACTATCCCAGTTATCGCGTGCGGTGGAAACCCGTGGATCTAGTAAACGACCATTACTTTCCGACTTACGGGAATCGGGAGCGATTGAGCAAGATGCCGATATTGTTTCCTTTATTTACCGTCCAGAATACTACAAAATTGAAGAATGGGATGACGAAGAGCAATCGCCAACTGCGGGTCAAGCGGAATTTATCATTGCTAAACACCGTAATGGTTCGTTAGAAAATATCCGATTGAAATTTATAGGAAATCTGGGTAAATTTGATAATTTAGAAGAATATGGCGGCGGGTTTGACGATTTACCTTCTAAAATGAATCATGATGATAATCCTTTTTTAACTAAAGGTTTACCAACGGCTCATGAAGCTTTTGGAAGTAATATCAATTCTAACGAAGATGATAGCGATGTTCCTTTTTAAGTAAAACGTGTTGAAATTTTGTTAAATCTTTTTTTGAATCTATTTTTTGATTAAATTTGATAAAAATAATTAGTATGACAGTAATTATAAAAAAGAATGCAACTAAGGAAGAGGTTGAGAAAATTCTAAAAAAAATGAAAAACCCAGGTAAAAAAGGTTTAAGAAAATTTTTTGGACTTAATTTTATTGATACTGGAGGTTTAGATCCAGTTTCTTATCAAAAAATGTTAAGAAATGAAAGGGATTGATTTTTTAGTAGACACTAATTTTTTAATACATATATCCATTTTTTAACTTCCGATGCAGATTTTAAAAATATAAAAGAATTACATTTAATATTTTTAGAAAAATAATATCCAATACATGCAATTTCAAAAGTCCATCACACTTATTATATTATTAGTTTCCTTTTCTATTAAAGCAAATTTCATTTTGCTTCCAATGGATGAAACTACTCAAAAAAACCACCTAAAAGCCTACGGAATTACCTATTGGTGTTTGGATAAAAAATACAAAGCCAGTTGGTTGCTAAACTACCGCGGAGGCTCTTTTTTATTGCCTGATGCTGCCGAAATTCGTAAAGAATGTCAAATTAGAGGAGTTAGTTTTGAAATTTTATCCGATGCCGAGGAAGAGTCTATTTTAGCAGAAATTTCTTCTCCTTCACAAAATATGGAAACGGTTGTTTTAGAAAAAGCACCCAAAATTGCAGTCTATACACCCAAAGGAAAACAACCTTGGGACGATGCCGTTACAATGGTTTTAACCTATGCCGAAATTCCGTTTACTCCAATTTACGATGAAGAAGTACTTTCCGATCAATTGATTTTATACGATTGGTTGCATTTGCACCATGAAGATTTCTCGGGTCAATACGGAAAATTTTATGGAGCTTATAGAAATGCACCTTGGTATATTGATCAAAAGAAAGATGCAGAAGCCCTGGCAACCAAACTTGGATATGCTAAAGTATCCGAAGATAAATTGGCTGTAGCCAAAAAAATACGTGATTTTGTAATTGGTGGTGGCTTTATGTTTGCCATGTGTTCGGCAACCGATAGTTTTGATATTGCACTTTCGGCCGAAGGAGTTGATATTTGCGAGCCAATGTTTGATGGCGACGACAGTTCTCCCAACTACCAAGCGCAAATAGATTACACTAAAACATTTGCATTCAAAAATTTTATTTTAGATAGAAAACCAGAGCATTATGAATTTTCGAATATTGATATGACGGAAAAACGAAATATCATAATGGAAAAAGATTATTTTTCTTTAATGGATTTCTCTGCGAAATGGGATGTTATTCCGAGTATGTTATGCCAAAATCACACTTCTTTAGTGAAAGGCTTTATGGGACAAACCACTGCATTTGATGGAGAATTAATCAAATCGAATGTATTAATTCTGGGCCAAAATGAATTAAATGGGGAAGCTCGATATATTCATGGGCAAAAAGGAAAAGGATTTTTCACCTTTTATGGAGGTCACGATCCCGAAGACTACCAACATAGAGTAGGGGACGCACCAACTGTTTTAGATTTACATCCAAATTCTCCAGGATTTAGATTAATATTAAACAACGTATTATTTCCTGCTGCAAAGAAGAAAAAACAGAAAACGTAGTTTTTTCTATGCTTTAGGGTTAAAATAAATAGCATTTACCTTTTATTCATATCTATTAATTTACCTTTGCAGTGCAGACCGCCTTATCGCTGTTCATAAATGAAGAGAGGAAAGTCCGGACACCAAAGAGTAGCATAGCGGATAACATCCGTCGGTTCAAGAAATTGGATTAGGACAAGTGCAACAGAAAGCAGGTACAGGTAATGCTGTAGTGAAACCAGGTAAACTCTATGCGGTGAAATTTCAAGTATATCGACATTTAAGGATTACTCGTCCGTTGTCGAAGGGTAGAAAGATGGATCTTGTGAGTAATTGCAAGGCTAGATAAATGATAAGGCATCAATTTATTGGTGACAGAATCCGGCTTATAGGTCTGCATTTTTTTAAAAATTATTTTTTTTCATTATATTTGATATTCAAATTATCTTAAATGAGTATCCTAGTTAAAGTTTTAGAAGCCAGATATATCACCCATAATGTAAAGCGTTTTGTAGTCGAAAAACCAGATGGTTTTGATTTCATTCCTGGGCAAGCTATAAATATTTCAATTAACTTACCCGAATGGAAAGAGCAATTACGTCCTTTTACATTTACCTGTTTAAGAGATGCTAAGTTTCTTGAATTCATGATTAAAATCTATGAGGATCATAGTGGGGTTACCAAAATTTTAGGACGGATAAATGCAGGTGACGAACTAATTCTCCATGATGTTTTTGGCGCTATAAAATATGATAAACCAGGAGTTTTTATTGCAGGAGGAACCGGAATCACTCCTTTTATTGCAATTTTTCGGGATTTATATCAAAAAAACAAACTAAGAGGGAATCGTCTTATTTATACCAATCAAACCGCCGATGATATTATTGTTGGGGAAGAATTGTTGCGAATGTTCCAAAAAGATTTTGTTAACGTTTTAACTCGGCAAGGCATTGTAGGTTATATTGGGAAACGTATTGACCGAAATTTTTTAATTGAAAATATTGTAGATTTTAGTCAGAACTTTTATGTGTGTGGTCCCGATAATTTAGTGAAAGATATTATTAGAAATTTGATTGATTTGGGTGCCAAACCAGAGACTTTGATTTTTGAAAATGATATTATAACAACATTCTAATATGTATCTTCTTCGTCTTCATTATCTTCATCATCACCTTCCAATTCATAAAAAGTAAAAACAGAACCGCCATAATTTTTTTCAAAAGAAAAGTGCATCATATGGTCGAGTTTGGTTCGTTTAGAATGTTCAACAACCAACATTCCGTTAGGACCTAAAAGTTCTTTTTCAAATACCAATTCGATAAGTTTTTCAAATTGTTTTTGTTCGATTCCATAAGGAGGATCAGCAAAAATAATATCGTAAGTGGCTTTGTGTTTTTCTAGAAATTTAAAAACATCATTTTTTATTGCGGTAATGTTCAAGTCGAATTCTTTAGCAGTTTTCTTGATGAAATTTATGCAACCAACATCGCCATCAATACTGGTTATGTTTTCACAACCACGAGAACCAAATTCGTAACTTATATTTCCAGTTCCAGAAAATAAATCCAAGACTTTCAATTCCGCAAAATGGTAATGGTTGTTCAGTACATTAAACAAGGCTTCCTTGCTCATATCGGTTGTAGGTCGAACGGGAAGGTTTTTTGGAGCGGTAATTCTTCTGCCTTTGTATTTTCCGGAAATAATTCTCACGAGTTTAGTAGTATAAAGTGTTCCCGGTTTTCTTGTTCGGTCAACGTATTTTTAATTTCTGAAACATCCAATAAGGAAATGTTCCGAATATATTTGTAAGCTATTTGATAAAAAACATCACTTTCAGAAATAGCACCAAGAAATTCCAATCTAAAATTCTCAGGATTCAATTGCAATTGTTCGGCAGTAAAAAGCACATAATAAATAAAATCTTCGGGAGTTTTATATTCAAATGAATTGAATAAGAGTAACTTCTGATTTTGAACCACCACTATCTCAAAATGACTTTCATTTACATGAACAAACATTTTGCGTTCTTCTTTGTTTTTAGATAAATCTAATAATTTAGAAACCAAAATGGTATTGGCATGTTTATAATCAAATGTGCCATATTGGTCTATAAAAAAATTATTCATGTTTACATATGGAATATAAACATGGTTAATTTCGTATTTTTCTAAAGCATCAAAAGTGAAGAAATCAGTTTCAAAAACTTTAGTGTTGTATTGCAAATAACTTCCTAAAAACTCCTCGTCAAATAGTGCTATAGGCACAAACGTGGAAAGATTATTACTGTGAATTACAAGAATTTCATCGTAGTTATGTTTCAATTCTGGATTTTCAAGATAAACGGATTCCAATAAATCCTCCATCTTAGTACTGCGTTGCATATTAGTATAAGGCAGTTTCTGTAATAATAATGGGTTGTTACTTATTGTATCAAAAACGCAAAACGACATCCCATCCAAGGAAACTTGAATAGCTAGTTTTTTATAGTTTTTATCAGTGATACTTGTTGTCATAATAGGTTATAGAACTCTGCAAACTTACAAATTTTATTATGGAGATTTGGGAATTAATGTCTAGAAATTTTAAATTAATGGTAAAGCGAATTATCAGATCAGCTTGTATTTGGTGATATTGCAATTATTGAAACAAATGAACTACTCAATAATCATTTCTTTTAATTTATCTCTGTAAGCCTCTAGAATTTCCACTTTAGAAATTAGCCCGAAGAATTTTCCGTTTTTAATAACAGGAAGCAGTGCTTGATTACAAGACTCAAACTTCTCCATGACACTCTCCATTCCGTCATCGTGATTTATGGTTTCTTTAGGTTGTGTAAGTATTTCCTTAATCAATGTGAATTTTATTCTAAAGGAATTAAAAATTATAGGTCGAATTTCTTCAAAATCTACAATCCCTAAGAGTTTATTTTTTTCATCTAAAACCGGAATTATGGTCTGATTTCCTGTTGACAAATACTCTACAAGGTTTTCTAAGGATTTTTCTAAGGTGATAGTTTTTACATCGGTTTGTACTAGTTTTAAAAAGTCAATACTTTGTAGGATATTTTTATCTTTATCACTAGTAAAAACTTCGCCACGATCTGCTAAGGATTTTACATCCATTGAATGGTATTCAAATTGTTTAGAAACTGCGTAACTAATGGAGGAAACAATCATTAACGGAACCATTAACTCATATCCACCTGTAATCTCACCAATCAAGAAAATTGCAGTTAGAGGGGCATGAAATAATCCGCTTAATATTCCCGCCATTCCTACAATCGTGAAATTGGCAATTGGTAAAGTATTGGATAAACCTAAAAGGTGGATTGCTTTTGCAACAAAAAAACCTAAATAAGATCCTACAAATAATGCTGGAGCAAAATTTCCTCCATTACCTCCAGAGCCCAAAGTTAGTCCGGTTGCGAAGGATTTTAGTAAAACGATAATTCCTACAAAAGCCAATAAAATCCATTGTTTGCTTTTGTAGTTTTCCAGCAATGTATTATTTAAGAGTGCTTCCGGATGTGCTGTAGATAAAGTTTTGATGCTTTCATAACCTTCTCCAAAAAGGGTTGGAAAAAAGAAAATTAGTACTGCTAAAATACTGGCTCCAAAGAGTGCTTTTTTATACGTATTATTTTTAAATCGGCTAAAAAAATGTTCTACTTTTCTGAAATTTCTAGCATGGTATACCGACACAAATCCTGCTAAAATTCCTAAAAGAATATAATAAGGCGTATTGTGAAAATTAAAAGTAAGTTCTTGTTTGAAACTCAACAAAACATCCTGACTCAAAAGGATTTCTGAAACCAAAGCACCCGTTGCTGCAGAAATTATAATTGGAATGAACGCAGAAATGCTAACATCGGTAAGAACTACTTCTATAGCAAAAAGTACTCCTGCAATTGGGGCGTTAAAAGCAGCGCCAATTCCGGCAGCAACCCCACATGCCAAAAGTAAAATTCTATCTTTTTGTGATAATTTGTATTTTTGAGCAAAATTAGATCCAAACGCTGCTCCTGTTATGGTAATTGGACTTTCTAATCCTGCCGATCCACCAAGTCCTACAGTAAGCGAACTTGTAATAATTTGAGCATACATTTGCTTTTTAGGAAGTATACCTCCTTTTTTAGCAACAGCAAATAAAATTTGGGAACTTCCTTTTTCAATAGAACCATCTAGAAATTTCTTAACCACGAAAACGGTTAATAGAATTCCGATAATTGGAAAAATACTATTGGCATAAGGTAATTTCAAATACCCATTGGCATAATTAGCAAACTTAAAAACGTTGTGCGCAAAACTCTTTAAAATTATTACTGCCAAAGCGCAAGATATTGCAACGGCAACACTAGATAAATAAATAAAATTCCGCTCGGATAGTATGGTTTTGGCTAAGAAAAATACCGCCTCCAACCGTCGAGCAATTCGTCGGAAAAATAATTGAACAGAGACTGTTTTGCGATTTGGCATTTTATAAAATTTCTTAGGAAAACAAATATAGGTTATTTTATATTTCGCAACGCCTCTCTTTTACTTAAAGGTTTTAAATTAGCGGCATTTACATAAGCAGTTACGCCATTTGGATTGAATCTGCTATAATCCCGTAATGCCCAACCAATGGCTTTTTGAATAAAAAACTCCTTAGATTCTTTATGTTTTTCACATTCTGCTTTAAGCAAATTAAAGTCAGTTTTTTCTTTATAACTCAATTGAAAAAGAATAGCCGACCTATTTAGCCACATGTTTTCGGAGTTAGAGAAATGTTCAATAACCTTCTCAGTTTCCTTTGGGAATTGTTGCAAATAGCCACCTAAAATAAATTTGGCGATAGTATCTACAGAATCCCACCAGGAATTGGTTACTAATAATTTTTCTATCAGATTAATATCTTCTAAAACATATTTTTTCTTGATTTCTTTCACTAAAATATCAATGGCGCATTGGTGAAATTCTCGTTCTTTTTTATTGAAAAGTTCCCAACAAATACTTCTGAAATTAGTTTGAACTTCCTCTTTATGCTGGTTCCAATTGCTTTTTAAAATAGTTCTTCGGTTGTCGGCTTGAATTCCTAAAAAGGAAAACTTATTTTTCATGTAATTCGCCATCGGAATTGCTAATTCGGCATTGGAATTCTTCCGCAATTCCGCTTCTAAATAGGTAATAAATGTCATGCTAATTCTATTAATTTTTGTTGGCAATGTAATTGTAGTTCTTCAAAAAACAATGTGAATTCTGTTTCTAATTCGGTATAAAAAATCCTAACTTCTACAATGGCTTCCTGCATATTTACTCGATGTTTGGTTCGGTAATCCATTTGAAATAAAATTATCTCTAAACCCTCTAAACTAGCATATTGCACCAACCAATTTTGATCGATCATATAAGGTAAAAGGTTTTGTGTTTTAGGAGTTAGAATGTCGTAATTCTCATTTAATAAGGAATAAAAATTAGCGGCATAAATTTCTAAATTTTCATCAAAATAAGAGTTCCAGTTTTTTGCCAAAAAATGATCGTAAACAATATCCATAATCACCCCAGCATAATGACCGTATTTTTCGTGAAAACGGTGTTTGCTCTTTCTATAAATAGGATGCGCATCCGTGAAAGTATCAATATACCGGTGCAATAAAATTCCTCTTCGCAAGTCATCGGAATATTCTAAATACCGATTGCCACGAACACTATCAGCCATGAAATTCCCAATTTTAAGCATTTCATTATCGCCAGAAAGATAAATATGGGCTAGGAAATTCATTTTATTGGTTTAAAGTTTCGGGTTCCGAGTTTAAGGTTTTGTAAATATAGATAATTTACTTTTTAATAAATTAGAAGAATAACTATATTTGCCAATAATATTCAGGGCTTACTAAACTCTATAAGCACATAACCTTCTAAACTAAAAATAATGACTTTAATAAAATCAATATCTGGAATTCGTGGTACTATTGGCGGTAAAGTTGGCGATAATTTAACTCCGGTAGATGCCGTGAAATTTGCTTCGGCTTACGGTACTTTTCTAAAAGAAGGAAGCGGGAAATTGGAAGACGGAAGAAAACTAAAAGTAGTTATCGGTCGTGATGCTAGAATTTCTGGGCCAATGATACATAATTTGGTGATGAACACATTGTTAGGATTGGGTATTGATGTAATTGATTTAGGTCTTTCAACAACACCAACGGTTGAAATTGCAGTTCCTATGGAGCAAGCCGATGGTGGAATTATATTAACAGCATCCCACAATCCGAAACAATGGAATGCCTTGAAATTATTGAATGCTAAAGGCGAATTTCTTAGTGGAAAAGAAGGGGAATTGATTTTGGAAATTGCCGAATCCGAAGCTTTTGATTTTGTTGATGTAGATTCTTTAGGAGAAATCACCGTTAACGATGCTTACATGGACATTCATATTGATGAAGTTTTAGATTTGCCTTTGGTTGATGCAGAAGCAGTTGCCAAAAGAAAATTTAAAGTAGTTGTTGATGGTGTGAATTCTTCGGGTGGAATTATTATACCGAAGTTGTTGGAATTGATGGGAGTAGAGTGCGTAAAATTATATTGCGAACCTAACGGTCAATTTCCGCACAATCCAGAACCTTTAAAAGAACATTTGGGAGATATTTGTAAATTAGTTTTGGAAGAAAAAGCCGATTTCGGAATTGTGGTAGATCCAGATGTAGATCGTTTGGCTTTCATTTCTAACGATGGTGAAATGTTTGGCGAAGAATATACGTTGGTGGCTTGTGCTGATTATGTATTGAGCAAAACTCCAGGAAATACGGTTTCTAATATGTCGTCTTCTCGTGCTTTGCGCGATATTACCAACAAACATAATGGCAATTACCAGGCAAGTGCTGTTGGAGAGGTGAATGTAGTGGAATTGATGAAGTCTACCAATGCCATAATTGGTGGTGAAGGTAATGGTGGAATTATTTATCCAGAATCCCATTACGGTAGAGATAGTTTAGTAGGAGTTGCTTTGTTCTTAACGCATTTAGCAAGTTTAGACATGACTGTTGCCGAATTAAGAGCAAGTTATCCACAATATTATATGAGTAAAAACAAAATAGAATTAACGCCTCAAATTGATGTGGATGCTATTTTAGTTGCCATGACCGAAAAATACAAAAACGAAGATAGTACCACTATTGATGGCGTAAAAATTGATTTTGCTACCGAATGGGTTCACTTAAGAAAATCCAATACCGAACCAATAATTCGAATCTATACGGAAGCTCCAACCCAAGCAGCAGCTGACGACTTAGCGGTAAAAATTATTAATGAAATAAAAGTTATTGCTGGAATATAAGGATTAAATAATCCAGATTTAAATTGCCATTGGGTACAATTAAACAGAATACTAAAAAGGTTATTGAAAATATTTTCAATAACCTTTTTTAATTAAGAACTGCAAGATAGCATCGAACTGCCTATTTTGTCTCTAGCCCAATCGGGTCTTTTAGCATACCATTTAGCATATTCGTCTTGCTCATCATAAGGTTTTTTTAGTAGCTCATGCAACTCTTTTAAAATAGAATAATCTTCTTTTTCAGCACTTTCTATGGCCAATTGCGCCATATAATTTCGTAAAACATATTTTGGATTAACTAAATCCATTGCTATTTTTCGATCTTCGTCTGATACATCTTCAATGCTCAGTCGGTTAAGGTATTTTTCAAACCATCTTCCCCAAGATTTTAAAATTTCTTTTTTTATTTCTTCAGGTTTATAAAAAGCATCGTTTATAGTTGCAATACCACTTCCAGGAGAAGTGTTTTTCTTTACAGAACTCAATTCTCTAAAAAAGATAGTCATATCGGTTTCCGAAAGTTGCAAGACTTTTTCCAATTTGGCAATAAGTTTACCATCGTCGGCATCTATTTTTTTTAAGCCTAATTTAGATCGCATCATTTCTATATAATCCGAATGGTACATTTGTTGAAATTCTTTTAATAGTAATTCCAATGGTTTGGCTTCTTCAATTAAGGGATACAAAGCATTTGCCAACTGGTATAAATTCCATTGGGCAACATTGGGTTGGTTTTCAAATCGGTACCTTCTGTATTCACTATCGGTGGTATTTGGCGTCCAATTATAATTATAATCTTCCAACCAACCATAAGGGCCATAATCAATTGTTAATCCTAGAATAGACATATTATCGGTATTCATAACCCCATGAACAAAACCCACTCGTTGCCAATGCACTATCATTTCTCGGGTTTTATTGGCAACCGATTTAAAAAAATCTAAATATTTCTCTTTTCCCGAAGAAGTAATTTCTGGAAAGTAGTGTTTTATAGTAAAATCGGTAAGTAGTTGTAAAGTTGGAATGTCATTTTGCGAAGAAAACAATTCAAAACTCCCAAATCGAATAAACGATGGAGCCACTCTACAAACCACAGCGCCTTTTTCATAATTAGGATTTCCGTTATACATAACATCCCTTAAAACGGAATCGCCCGTAAGAATTAAAGATAACGATCGGGTAGTGGGGATGCCCAAATGAAACATAGCCTCACTGCACAAATGTTCTCTGATAGAGGATCGTAATACCGCCAATCCATCCGCTCTACGGGAATAAGGTGTGCTACCTGCGCCTTTAAGTTGTAAAGTAAAAACTTGGTCTTTATATTTTATTTCCGATAATACAATTGCTCTACCATCTCCCAATTGACCTGCCCAATTCCCAAATTGATGTCCGGCATAATTCATAGCGTAAGGTCTTGAATTTGGAATTGCTTTTTTGCCAGAAAAATAATTTACAAAATCTTCGCTCTCTACCTCTTCTTTAGAAATTCCAACGAGTTCTGCAACTTCCTCGGTTGCATGAATTAATGTAGGATTGGACGGTATTCTTGGTGAAACATACGAAAAACAAGCATTTAAAACTTGGCGAGTTTCATTGGTTTCATTAGTATCTGCTGGTAATAGGCTAGTAAACTTATTTTCTAACTGTAATTGCATTGTGTTTTTTATAGGATTACTATCAAATGTAAAGAAATATTTCGGAATAGTACCGCAGAATGTTAATATAATCTTATAGTTGGATTGTTAATTTCTATTAAATACTATATTTGAAATTTAGAAATAACACCAAGAGCATTTGAAAATCACACCAAAAATAACGGTTATTAAGTCTACTCTTCTTTTACTTTTTGTATTGTTTTACTTAGTGGGTTGTACATCCGCAGCAGAGTATAATCAAAAGTTGGACAGAACCATAACTAATCAAAAATTACTTGCAGATGTAGATTATGTGCAGCATAAACTAGAAAAACTACATCCAAGTTTATATACTTATATTTCTAAAGAAGCATTAAATTTCAAATTCGATAGTGTTCGTAGGGCAATCGACAAACCTTTAACCAGCAAAGAGTTTTTCTTTTTGTTAAGTCCGGTAATTGCTTCGGTTAGACAAGGGCACATGGTTTTATCCCCTCCTTTTAAAAAGACAGAAAAAAAAGAACTATCCCGACTTACCAAATTAGGTGCAGGTCCCTTATCGCAATTTGATTTGGAATGGATAAATTACAAATTATACGTAGCCAAAAATAAATCTAACCTAAAAGCAATTTCTGCAGGTGCCGAAGTCATTAGCATCAACCAAGTTCCACCCCAAAATATTTACAACAAATACCGAAATACCTATTCGTCGGATGGGTATAATACAACCTATATTCCTCGTGGATTTACCAAAAGATTCGTTACTTATTTTACTAACGAAATGGGAATTAACGATAGTTTAGCCTATGTTTTCAAACAAAATGATTCGCTAATAAGTTGTGTAATCCACCGCCAAATTCTAGAGAAAAAGGCAAAAGTAAAAACTACAGTTTCTGCAGAAAATAAACCAAAACCAATTGTTGCAGACAAAAAGAAACAACGTATTTACGGTTACGATGCCACTACTAAAACCTACAGCAAAAACTTAAGTTTTGTTGCCAAAGACAGCAGTATTGCCGTTTTGAAAGTAAAAGATTTCTCCAAAGGAAATTTCCGAAAAGGCTACAAAGAGATATTTGCTACTTTACAGCAAAAACAAACCAAAACCCTAATTGTTGATTTAAGAAACAACCCCGGTGGCCGAGTTGCAGAAGCAGTAGAATTGTATTCTTACCTAACCGATAAAGATTTTGTAATGCTACAAAGCGCCATCGTATCCTCCAAAACAAGCCTCTGGAAACTTGGTTTGTTTAATAAAATACCGATGGTTGCTTACCCATTTGCAGCAGCATTTTACCCGTTTTATATGGGATTTTCCACCTTACGAACCAAGAAAAACCAACAAGGAATATATACTTATTCTTTAGTTGGTTCCAAAAAAAGAAAATTCCAACCCAACCATTTTTCTGGCAAAGTCTATGTCCTTATCAATGGTGGCAGTTTTTCGGCTTCGTGTTTGTTGGCTTCCAGTTTAAAATCAAATCCAAAGGTTACAGTTGTAGGAGAAGAAACTGGTGGCGGATTCAACACTACCGTAGCAGGATTGTTGCCCGTTTTAACACTTCCAAATTCCAAATTGCCTTTGCGTATTGGGTTAATGGATGTACGAACTACCAACCAAACTGAAGTGGTTGGCCACGGAATTTACCCCGATAAAGAAATCATCCCAACCCTTGCCGACCGATTAGAAAACAAAGACCCCGAAATGGATTGGATACTAAAAGAGTGCACTTCTAAAAACATACAATAATTGTCTAATATTATTTATTTTTTTAACCACATAGAATCATAGATTATAAAATTTTTTAAAGACGTTTCACTTTATTTAAGAAAATCATAGTCATGTGAATCCAAGTACCCGAGCGATAGCAAACAGGCGAAGCAATTGGGCTATGCAACTCTTTTTTCTTATGTTTCTGTGTGGTTAAATTATTAGTTGTAAACTAATTGAATTTCCTTTCCGGAGTTATGTGACCCAAGAATTGGGCTATGCAATTCTTTATTTCTTATGTTTCTATGTGGTTAAATTACTAATTATAGACTAATAGAACTTTCTCTCAAAACAACTCAATATACTCTTTAATATTCTTATATTTGAAAACAAATTTTAAGCAATGAATACCACCCAAACTACCACCGAATTAGAACTGTATTTCCAACAATTCCGAAAGAACATCATCGGAATTGACCAAGAATTTGAATCCCCTTTTGGAAAGAAGAAAATCATCTATACCGATTGGACTGCCAGTGGTCGTTTGTACCGTCCAATTGAAGAAAAAATGATCAACCAATTCGGACCTTTTGTTGCCAATACCCATACCGAAACCACCGTTTCTGGAACCGCCATGACTATGGCCTACCACGAAGCAAAACACATCATAAAAAAACACGTTAACGCTACCCAAGACGATATTTTAATCAACACCGGAACCGGAATGACCGGCGTTGTCAATAAATTCCAACGTATTTTAGGATTAAAAATCCCCGAAAATCTAAAGCAGTACACCAACATCCCCAAAGAATTAAAACCGATTGTTTTTATTTCCCATATGGAGCACCATTCCAACCAAACCTCTTGGCTAGAAACCACGGCAGATGTAGTGGTAATTCCTGCCGATAAAAACGGTTTATTCTCCATAGAAAATCTAAAAATTTTACTAGAACAATACCAAGACCGAAGTTTCAAGATCGCCTCCATCACCTCGTGCTCCAACGTAACCGGAATCCAAACGCCCTACCACGAAGTAGCCAAATTAATGCACCAAAACAACGGACTTTGCTTTGTAGATTTTGCTTGTTCTGGGCCTTACGTGCCAATAAACATGCACCCTCAAGACCCCGAAAGTTATCTCGATGCCATTTTCTTTTCGCCACATAAATTTCTGGGTGGCCCAGGAACTTCCGGCGTATTAATTTTCAATAAAAACCTATACAAAAATAGCATTCCCGATTGCCCAGGTGGCGGTACCGTAAGTTGGACCAACCCTTGGGGAGAGCACAAATACATTGACAATATTGAAGATAGAGAAGATGGCGGAACCCCCGGTTTTCTGCAAGTTATTAAAACCGCATTGGCAATCCAGTTGAAAGAAAAAATGGGCGTAGCCAATATTTTAAAACGCGAACACGAGTTGGTAGAATATGTTTTTGAAGCACTAAATACCAACCCAAATGTGGTGATTTTAGCACAAGAACACCAAGACCGATTGGGCGTAATTTCATTTTATATAAAAGACCTCCATTTTAATTTAGGCGTTAAAATGCTAAACGACAAATTCGGAATACAAACCCGCGGAGGATGCAGTTGTGCCGGCACCTACGGCCATCATTTACTCCATGTAGACCAAGAAACCTCCAACGATTTGGTGTGCCAAATTACCTCTGGCGATTTAATAAATAAACCAGGTTGGATCCGAATGTCCATCCACCCAACCACCACCACCGAGGAAATTATCTTTGTTTGCCAAAGCATTAACGACCTAGCAAACCACCATCAAGATTGGGAAATCGACTACCAATACAACAATAAAACCAACGAATTCATCCATAAAAACGCCACCAATCCAGAGAAAGAAATGGTAGCCAATTGGTTTTCAGTTTAAAACAACTTAAATATCCTCAAGTAAAAAGCAATATTCCAAATAGAATGTTGCTTTTTTTTTTAGGAGCGAAACAGTAGGCATTTTAGTAAAGGTAATTCCTGCCATACGTTACAATCTGTCCTTGCGAGGAACGAAGCAATCTCCTACAACTATTTAGTTTCGCAATGCCAGGATTTCCACTTCTGTCAGGGCTAGATAGGTTATGTCTTTTGTAAAAATAGAATTTAAAAAGAAGCAATAATTAAATAAAAGCGGTGTCTTTTTATACAAATAATGTATATATTTGATGAATATAGCACTATAAAGTAGCGCAAATATACAAGTTATCTCCAACTTTTCTTCCAACCCTCCGTTTTGCACTTAAAGTGCCGTATTCATTGACATTTTTAAATTAGTAAAAGCAGAATAAAGCACAAAAAAGCAACGAAATACTTGTTTTGTTGTACCCAATGTTGTACCTTAGTACTGTGTTGCACTAGATTGAAAACCCAATAGAATCAACGACTTCACTCTTTTGCTTCGCAATAAAAATATAGTATAACATTTTAAATTCTCTATTATTATGGCTTCTATCAAACTAATCCTTCGCACCAATCAGAAAGATCAAACTGGACACAGCCCTTTGTATATCCGAATTATAAAAGACAGAAAAACGAAATTTATCACTGCTGGAGTAAAACTCAAAGAGAATGAATGGGATGAAGTAAAGCAGAAAGTAAAAAAGAACCATTCCAACAGTGCCCGAATGAATGCTGCATTATCTCAAAAGATTGCAGATGCCGAGGGACAGGTAGCCGACATGGAACGCAAAATCAAAACCGTATCTGTTAAAAAACTTAAAGAAGCCATAAAGGGAAAAGAAGTGCCAAACTTTTTTGAATATGCCAGAAAGAGATTAGAGAAAATCAAAAGCACCGTTTCATATTCCACATACAGAGCATACACCTCTCAGGTTGATAAATTTGAAAAATATATGGGAACAAAGGATGTGTATTTTGATGAAATTACGGTAGCATTATTAAACGACTATAAATTTCATTTAGGCAATACATTAGGCAACGGAGATACAACGCAACGCCTTTCCATAATTGTGCTCGGAACCATATTCAGGGATGCCATAAAAGAAGAAGTAATTCCAGAAACAATGTTTCCTTTTAGCAAAATAACCCTCAAAATAAGTTCTTCTAAAAGATTATTTCTAAACAAAAAACAGATTGAAGATTTATCCCAAATAATACTCATAGAAGGCAAAAAAGCAACCATGTGGAGGGATTTATTTTTATTTTCAATCTATGCAGGAGGTTTGCGTTTTAGTGATGTTATCGAAATGCAATATTCCAATTACAATGAAGCAGAACATAAAATCAACAAACACATTCGTAAAACCGGAAGAATACACCAGTTCAAAATTGGAAAAGTAGCGATTGATATTTTAGAAAAATACAAAAAGGAAAATGCCAATCACGATGATTTTATATTCCCGGTTCTAGTCGATAAAGAAGGTTATTTGAATAGCGAAGCAAAACGTTATTTTCAAACTGCAAAATTCAATAAATTGGCAAATTGGCATCTGAAAAAATTAGGAGAAAAAATCAAATTACCTTTCGACCTTTCCTTCCATTTATCAAGACACAGTTTTGCAACCAATGCCTTAAATAACGGAATGCGAATAGAACATGTCTCTAAACTTATGGACCACCGAGACATTAGCACCACCCAGGTATATGCCAAAATAATCAGCGAAGAACTAGACAAGGCGGTAGACAATTACATCTACTAATTGCCCCAATTTGCTGTATACTAATATGCGCTTATTTGCGTTATTATAAACATAAGCAATTAGACGCCAATATTTTAAAAATACGGCTTTAGGCTGTTGTAAAATCCTTTTTTAAAAGGATTTTTTTTGTTGAAAATTTAAAATTAAATCGATATTAATTTCAAAAAAAAATCAAATTGAATCGTATTTGAAGGAAATTTTAAGATGCTAGTAATAAATAAAAAAGAATTGCCAATGAGAGATTTCAAAGATTAGAGAAAATAAAAAATAAGTTCCTAAATTTTCAATTCAATACAAATGAAAGTAAAAACAACTCTTTTTCCTGAGTTCATTTCAGTGCCAACCCCCAAATCTGAAAATCCTTTATATGATATTGTAATAAATGAAAATGCAACTAATGAGAATTATTGCATTGCTTTAGTCCATAAAATTTTTGAATTGCCACATTCAAAATTTGCTGCATTTATTGACTTCCAAGCAGAACTTATGAAAGACGAATTGAAGTGGATTAATAAATTAGAAAAACTAATTACCATTAACGAAGACTTGTTTCTTGAAAACAAAATCATAGGTCGTTACAATAAAATGTTTCTTTACATTGATAAAAAACGAGACGAACTGCAATCTTCGAGAGTAAAAGAAAGTGCAATCAAAACACCAAAACGCTTCATAAATGCTGATGCAGAAGACCGGCATTTTTCGTTTACAGAAGTAAAAAATTCTATTGAAAACATTCAAAATTTCAATGAAAAAATCATTTTTATAACCGAAGAAATATTCGAATACAAACAAGCAGATATTATTTCAGTTAATAATAAATTGCAACATTTCGATGAACAATGCACGCAACTAATCGAAAAACTTCAAACCATCCGTAAAATGAAAAGCGAATTTGATAAAGAGAAAGAACTTGAGAATAATACCTCTGAATCCAACCCTCTTCCAAAAATTAAAATTCAAATAAACGGTCCAATAAACATTTTAACCAATGCATTCAAACAGATGATGGTAAATGTTAAACCCAACGGAACCGCTTACATTTCGTATAAGATAAAAGACATTGCTATTTTCATCAGCGACAACTTCATTGATGACAAAGGACAACCTATTTCTCAAGCCACAATTCAAACCTATCTTTCACCAAATCGCACCGACAAAGATCCAAATAATGATATGAAAGTTAGATTTTAGTCAAAAGTGTGTTTTTTACTTTCCTTTATTCATAAGCCCTAACAAACTTTTTAGTCCGATAAGACTAAATAGAACTAATCGGACTTTTTTTTATTTCTTCCATTTGCACTATAACTTTTAAATAGTAAAAAAAATGGAAGCAATTATCATCACAAAAGACCAGTTCAGCGATTTAATGTCAAAATTAGACTTAATCCAAAACCAATTAAACACTAAAGGTGACAATAAGAAAGAAACCTTTTTAGACAATCAAGAATTTCTATTACTAATGAAAATCTCAAAACGTACTGCTCAAACCTGGAGAGACGAAGGCAAAATTTCATTCAGTCAAGTAGGAAGTAAAATCTACTACAAACTTTCCGATGTTGAAAAGCTATTACAAGAGCATTACAACAAATCATTCAAAGGACGATAGTATGTGCAGCTGCAACGGAACTTGTGAGAGTTGTGATTGTAAACCAAAAAAGTTAATCAATCCGATCTTCTCTGTCCTAGGGATTTGGAGGCGAGTGTTGATCGAAAACGTAAATAGAATTTTATACGGTTTTCAATCGCCCTAGCGTTCCGGAAGCGTTAAGAAAATTAATTTATAATTCGATAGAAATTATCCGCTGTTTGAGCGCAGCGAGTTCGGAGAATTTCCGAATTAAAATTAATTTTTAGCTGAGGAATGCAGGCTTGACCTTTTGTTTCTTTTGTGTCAAGACAAAAGAAAAGAGAAAAGAAAATTAATCAACAAAATCAACTTTTAAAAATGATAACAGTCTTCAAGAATTTCAACGAAGTCGTTGAACATAAATCAATACCGGTAATCTTGGATGAAATCCGCACCGGAAAATACAAACACGCGATAATTTACTTACGTAAATCATTATCTGAAAACAAATTAGAAGCCTACGAAAAAGCTAAGAAATCACTTCCAGCTTTCACACCTTCAGGAAAATTTATTGGTGGAAGAAAAATGGAGTTTTTAACTGAATATTCCAATTGCATCATTTTAGACATCGACAAATTACAACCAGAAGAATTAGCAAAAGTCAATCATTTGGCAAGACAATGCGAGTTTACTTATGCTTGTTTCATTAGTCCTTCAGGAAATGGATTAAAGATTTTAGTAAATGTAAGCAGCACTAAAACGCAACACAAAGAAACTTTTTTAGCTATCCAGTATCATTATGAAAAAGCACTAAATCTTAAAATTGATAAATCCGGCAAGGATATAACCCGATTGTGTTTTTACTCCTGGGATGAAAATCTATATCTAAACAAAAACGCTACAACCTTTGTCACATCGGGCGCAGTCGGGATGTCTTTAATTGAAGGACCACCAGAACCTAAAACCCAAGACCTAGAACCTAGAACCAACTCAGAAGCCATCTATCACCACTGCATAAATTTCACCGAAAAAAAAGTGCAATTTGCGAATGGTAGTCGCAACGTATTCGTACACCAATTAGCCTGTAACCTAAATCGAAAAGGGATTTCACTTCACGAGGCATTAGGTTATATCTTAAATGATTTTGGCTATGATGAAAAGGAAGTAACACAAGCAGTCAACAGCGCCTACGGAAACTTACACGAATTCGCCAAAAATTCCCCTCCCTTGAAGGGGTGGCCGAAGGACGGGGTGGCAAAAACAAAAAAGGAAATTCCACCTTCTGGCTCCCTCTCCTTTGGAGAGGGCTGGGGTGAGGATGACGATGAAGACAAACCAAAACCAACCCAAATAGACCGTTTAGAGTTGTTTTTATCAAGCAAATACGTTTTTCGGCACAACATTGTATCGGGTAAATTAGAATTCAAAACGATATCTTCAAGCAAGTCGCAACTCCCTCCCCTTCGGGGAGGGCTGGGGTGGGGAGTAATGAATGATTTTATAGAAAATTCAATGCTTCGGGAGTGTTTAAAAGGAAGAATTAAAACCAATTTATCATCATTACGAAACTTATTGTATTCTGACTTTTGTGTGCTGTTCAACCCATTTGAAGATTACTTTTTTAATTTACCTTCTTATGATGAAAAGACCGATTACATTACCGAATTAGCCAACACAATAACCACAACAAAACAAGACCTTTGGCAACAATGTTTCAAAAAATGGTTGGTGGCTATGGTTGGTTGTGTGCTCGATGATAAAGTAATCAATCACACAGTAATAGTATTCAGTGGCAAACAAGGATTAGGTAAAACAACTTGGGTGGAGAAACTCGTTCCCAAACCTTTGAAAGAATATTTATTTTCCGGAACCATAAACCCAAATAATAAAGATACTTTAGTACAACTAGCTGAATGTATGTTAATTAATTTAGACGAGCTAGAAAATTTAAATCGTTCTGAAATTGGATCACTCAAAGAAATCATTACAAAAACCCAAATCAGAATGAGAAAAGCATACGGACACAACAACGAAACTATGCCAAGACGCGCATCATTTGCAGGAAGTGTAAACACAGCTCAGTTTTTGAACGACAGTACAGGCAGCAGAAGATTTCTTTGTTTTGAATTAGAAGGCATTAAATACCAACACGATGTAGATATCAATATGGCTTTTTCACAAGCGTTATTTCTCTTCAAAAGTGGATTTAGATTTTGGTTTGATCAGGAAGAAATCAAGAACATAACAGCCAATAACGAACAATACCAGTTGCATAGTCCAGAAGAAGAATTATTGTTAACGTGGTTCGAACCTTGTCCTAAAGAAGAAGCAACTCTATTTTTAAATGCTTCTCAAATAGCTGCTAAAATTGCCGATAGAACAAAATTAAACTTGAATGATGGCACAATAAACAAATTGGGTAAAGCATTAAAAAAACACAATTTTATTAGATTAATGAGGCAAGGAAAACCAGTTTATGCAGTTAAAGAATTTACATACGAAGAAGTCGATGCAAAAAACAAAGAAGTCGAAGAATAAAAAACAACTAAAAAGTGGAACATAAAAATTCCACTTTTTTTATTTTCTATTATAATTATCTAAACAATACAAACTAATAGCTTATCACTAAAAAGCACCTATTTACTTTTATTCTAGGGTGTAAGGTGGTGTAACCACTTTTCAGCAGAAACATTTTTTATTTTTTTTCAAAAAATAAATCGAGTAACATAAGAACTTACTACTGCAAATTAATAAACCACAAAACCCAGTTTGCACCCAATATTCCCAATAAATCCGTTTTATTTCAATCCTGAAAAATAAAAAATCTTTTACGCGTTTTTCCCTTACACCCTACACCCTAAATTATTTTGCATTATTTTGCATTATTTTCCTACTTTTATGGTTTTCAAACCTTTTAAGTAAAAGACTTATTTATATATTTACCTAATTCAAAAAAAACATGATGTTTTGAATGCAAATAATTAAAAGAATTTAATAAAGTTAATAAATGAATTTAAGGACTTTTATTGATCAAATTACAGAAGAAGTAAAATCTAATATTGAAAATGATTTTAACTTAAATAATGTTTTTTTAAAAGATTTTTCAAGTTTTGATTATATCAATTTTTTCTTGATTTATAAATATATTTTAAATGATGATCCAGAAGACTTTTTCATAAGTATTCCTGAGGATGAATATAGACCAAATTTCTTTGCATCAATTTTTCATTCACTTGTATTAATTAAATTATTTCAAAATTATTTTTATCACAATAATCATAGACCAATTTTACAAACTAATGACTTAGTTTATGGTAAAATTAAAAATGAAAATAGAATATTAGTTATTAAGGGTGTAGGTCCTGAAAAACTTAGAGTAAATTATAAATTTCCAGTTGGTATTGAAAAGAAGGCCGAAAACATGATTATTGATTTTAAAAATCAAACAAAAATAAATCCTAATCTTACAAATGGCAGAAACACAGTTAAATACATAGATGCTTATAAAGAATTTCTAAATGAAAATTTTGGTGCAAATTTTCCATTTATAACAGACTTTTCAAAAAGAACGCTAGTTATTGCTGACACAAAATTTTTTAAAGAAAATGATTCATTGCCAGTAAACTATACAAATAAAAAAGGCAATAATAAAAATGAACTTCCTTTTTTTAATTATCTTATCGAATGTTGTAACGATTTTAATACTGCAAAAAACTATCTTCTTGATAGTGAATATACCTTTGATGAAATTGTAGTAATTGGGGATACAAAGTATCGTGAATGTTTTATTGAAATATTACAAGAATGTAAATGGAGTGGCAAAGTTAACAACATTATAGCTATAGGTACTGAAGTGCCTTCATTAGAGCATCCTTTCAAAAAATGGCTGTGGTCAAATCAGGAAATTAGAATAGCAAATAATGAATCTTATAAAAAAATTTATAAGGATGTTGTAAATTTTGAATGCTTACGTGATGAATTATTAGATTTTTCATGTTTAATAGAAGATTATAAGACAAAATTCAATATCAATCTATCATTTGTCCTAAGATATTTGAACTTTTTTTATAAGATTATAGTTGTTGACTCTAACATTTCAAGAGGAATTTATCAAGAATATGCAGATAGATTATTATTTTATTTTTCAAATGAAAATTTTGAAGAAGAATTAAAAAACAATTTTTATAAAAATGATATTTATAACCCGTCTCAAATAAGTGAATGTAAAGAAAAAATAATCAAACATTTTAAAACAATTTCTACAATTTTACAAGAAAGAAATCCAAAATGGGAAAAAATTGTTCAAAAAAGTAAAGAACTGCAAAAATTCTACTTATTGGTTGAGAAGAAAAGTTATGATATTATTAAAAATCAATTACAAAAATACCATATCAAAAATGTAATTTTAGTAAGTGATAAAAGAATTGATAACAAGATTATTTATTGGGATAAATGTCTAAGTGATGGATTTAATTCAGAAGATAAAGTATTCTTAATTCCTTATTTAAACAATTTAGATGTTTTAAATAGATTATATGAATTGAAAGGTAAAACAATTATTTTATGTTATGAGAGCATTGATGAAATTGGATTTAATAATCTTATTAAAAAAAAGTTAGCTGATGAAAATTCAAGAATAACTCATCAGGATAGAAACTCTTTTATAAAAACAAAATTCACTTTAAAAGAAGAACCATTAAAGCATAATCCACTTAATAGTCTTTTCGATTTAGATTTTTATTTACTTGCCAAATCAAATACAACAAATGAAGAATTAGAATTGCCAAAAGATAAAATACTTTATGAAATAGTCTTTTCAGATGGTACTATTGAAAAATTTGAATCAACAAAAGGAATATTTTTAATTGAAAATAATGAGCAAATTAAAACAACTATTGGCGAAATATACGTAGGTGCTAAAATCAGATTTTATCAAAACAACAATCCAGAAGTGTTTAAAAAAATACTCAAAATTTTTGATTCAGAAGGCTTATTAATATCATTTGATAGTTATTCAGAAAGTTGGAGAACAACTTTAAAAAATTTATTGTTAAAATACAATAGTATCGAAACACTTCACTCAAAAATATTTGATACTTCTAATAAAATCAATATTGTTACATTTAAAAACTATTTTGATGAAAGTTCAAGCACAAGATTTCCAAGAATTAAAGTGCTGAATGCTATAAAAAATCACTGTGAAAGAATTGGTTTAATAAACGAATTGATTGTTAAAGATTATGATAAATTCGTGGTTTATTCAAAAAAAGATCACTCAATTAGGCAACAGGCGGGTAGATTGCTGGGAAGCGATTTATTAGATTATATAGCTTCTAATAAAACAGAAAAAAGTGATACTTTGAAAAAACTTAATGATGAAATGATTGAACAGCTAATAGAGACTATTGTAGAAAAAGTTATTAAACAAAAAAAGATTTCTAATGAAGAGTAATTATAAAGAAGAGCCGAGATTAATATTTAGAGATACTATACAAAAGAACCTAATTGGTCCAGGTTCTGATATTTTAATCAGTGATGCTGAAAATGAAATTATATCAGATTATCCTTTAAGCAGATATTTTTCTGGAATCGTTTTCCCTGAGAGAATTATTGACAATATTCAAGATAGCTTTGGTTTTGATAATGAATCAAATGCAAACGCGGAAACAATAGATGATAATACTGAAATCACTAATTATTTAGTCGAGAATAATGATTCTATTCAAGTAGAAGATGATAATTCAGAAAAGAAAGCTAAAATTAATAGTGATAGTGAATATTCAGAAGCCAATCAATATTTTCCAACAAATTTTGGCTTAACTTTTTGTGTTCCTAACGATCAAAAAGAAATTACAGTTGAATTTATTTATGCAAAATACAAACAACTAAAACCACTTGAAGCAAAAGTTGAAATAAGTCAACAAGAATTTGATAAATTCATAAATCATCCTTTTAATCCAATTAAACAAAATTTAGTTTTTGAAAATGGATTTTTAGTTTTCAATAAAGAAACATTTGGAAAAAGCGGTATAAATGTTAGAAACCTAAAGAAGAAGTTTCAAGAACACGAACAGCAAAAAGAATTAATAGACTCCATAGGATATAAAAAGGTTGAACTATTGTTGGGTAGATTATGGAAACGTTTGCCTGGTGAACAAAAGATAATAACCATTAATCTTGAAGATAAAAATTCAAATGAAGCCATTCCAATTCCATTAGAAATTGAGGAAGAGACAAAGGAAACAATTACTTGTTTCTATAAAAAAGTATTACAAACAAAACATGGTAAGTTCATCAAAATTTTACTTGCTAATAGATTACAACATTCAAAAAGGAAATTTTCATTCAGTAATGAGCGATTAAATTCAAAAGCTATGTTTCAAGCACATATTAAAGTGAATGGAACAACTTTTTTACCATATAAACAATTCACTGAAAATAATCCTTTTGATGAAGAATTAAACACTATAAACTTTCAATACAGAGAAGAATTTTCTTATGCTATTGGCCACGGCTGTGCAGTTCATTGGAATAATGACAAACTCCCTACTGAACTTAAAACAACATTCTTACCAGAAATTGATATCAAGAGTTATAGTAATGAATTTAAAGAAGATTTTCCAGAAGATTTAAAATCTATTACAGAATTAAAAAAGATATCTATTTGGTCAGATTTGAGTGATACTGAAATTATTAACCAACTATATTTATTTGTAGAAGAATATCAAAAGTGGATTGATAAACAAATAGCTATTAAAACAGCAGATAATTTTCTAAATATAAAAAATAGTATAATTGAAAAACAATCAAGAACATTTGATAGACTAATCAATAATATCACATTTCTGAAAAACAACGAAGAAGCATTAAAATCATTTAAGTTAGCTAATACTGCAATGTTCATTCAAATGTTTGTTTCAAATGAAAAACATTTTGGTAAAAAAAATATTGAACTTTCAGAAATAGATATAAATATAGAATTTAATAATCTTGATTTTTTTAAAGACAATACAACTTTTAATCCTAAATATAGACCATTTCAATTAGCGTTTTTTCTTTTAAATCTTGAATCATTAATCAACCCTGATTCTGAAGATAGAAATAATATAGTTGATTTATTATGGTTTCCAACTGGTGGTGGTAAAACAGAGGCATATTTAGCATTAACTGCTTTTACTATAATTAGCAGAAGGATATTAAATGAGGAAAATGCCGACGGTGTAGCTGTAATAATGCGATACACGTTAAGACTTTTAACTGCCCAGCAGTTTGAACGTGCAACAAAATTAATACTATCTCTAGATTTTTTAAAGAACCAATTTAATAATAAAGATGAGTTTTATTTTGGCAATGCCCCTATTTCAATTGGTATGTGGGTCGGAGCTTCATCAACTCCTAACTCATTTGCTGACGCAAAGAAAATATATGATAACATTTCTCAAAATTTAGTTCGTGCTAATTCAAAACAAAATCACGATATAAATAAAGCTAATAAGTTTCCAATTGAAAATTGTTCTTGGTGTGGATGTAAAATTATATCAAAAAACAAAAATAATTTCTTAGAACAAGGCTACCATGCAACAGCGAATTCGTTCAAAATAAAATGTATAAATAAAGCTTGTGCATTTAGTACTGAATTACCTATATATTTTGTAGATGATAAAATTTATCAAACACCACCGACATTACTTTTTGCTACAGTGGACAAATTTGCAATGATTTCTCACAGAGAAGAAGGACATAAATTATTTAATTCCCTTGATAAAAACAAACTACCTCCCGATTTAATTATTCAGGATGAGCTGCATTTACTCAGTGGTCCTCTTGGTTCCATAACTGGAATTTATGAATCTGTAGTAGAGTTACTTTCGACAAAGGGAAATAGAAAGCCTAAAATTATTGCATCAACTGCAACAACAAGAAATACAGCACATCAAGTTGAAATGTTATATGGTAATAGGCAATTAAACGTATTTCCTCCAATGGGATTAAGTTATAACGACAACTTTTTTTCTTTCGTATCTAATGCTAGTACAAGAAAGCACATTGGATTCATGCCTACAGGTAAAACAGGACTAAATTCACAAATTCAAATATTAGGTAATCTTTTTATAGCTAGAATAGAATTGTATAAACATTTAATAGAAAATGAAAATTTATCCCAAGAAGATTGCGTCATTAAAATGAACTATTTCTGGACAATTGTTTCATTTTACAATAGTTTAAGAGATGTTGGTAAAATTTATAATAAAGTTCCTGCAGAAATACTTTCTTTGATAAAGTTACTTCACAGCAGATACAATATAAATAGAGATAAATATGCTTTTAACTGGAAAGGATTACCATCTAGAACTAAAGAATTAACTAGTCGTATCGAGAGTAATTCAATTAAAAAACTGTTAGATCAATTAGAACAATCATTCAGCTTAAATAGATATGAAGGAAGAGATTATGTTAATCAAACAGTTGATTTAGTTTTAGCTTCAAATATGTTTTCTGTTGGTATAGATATAAAAAGACTAAATGTAATGCTAATGAATGGACAATCAAAAAATGTAGCAGAATACATTCAAGCATCAAGTAGAGTTGGTCGTGAAGACATGGGCATAGTAATAAACCTCTTAGATGCGAACCGTTCTAGAGATAAATCATACTTTGAAAATTATGTAAGTTTCCATAATGCTTATTATAAATATGTAGAACCATTAAGTGTTACTCCATTTACAGAAATAGCGGTTGATAAAGTTATGGCAAGTCTTTTAGTTGCTTATGTCAGACATAAAAAAGGACTTTATTTAAACACTCAAGCAAAAGACTTTGATGGCAATATTGATGAGTTAAAAACATTTTTATTTGAAAGAATTAAAAACAAAAAGCAACGTGATTATGCAATAAGTAAACTTGATGAATACGTAAATAAATGGATTACAAAAGAAGAAGGACTTACGTACAAATTATTAATTCAGAAAATTGCTGACCTAGATGAATGGAGCTTAATGATGTCGATGAGAGAAATAGACACAAATAGTATAATAAAATTAGCAAACTAAATGGGTAAATACGAACAAATACAGACAAGAAAAACCATAAGTGCTTATGGTGGTGTTGGATCTATTATCGAAACTAGAGATGGTTCAATAATAATAAAACCATTTGATGAATGGCCTTTCTTTATTAGTATTGATGGTAATTTCCTCGACCATAATAATATTGAAGATGTCCGTTTCAAAAACAGATTAAGTAAATATTTTATAAATCTAGAGCGATTGGTTAAAATACCTGTAAATGATTTAAAAAATGGTTTTCAATTGCAAAATGGTGATGAAAATACAATTGCAGCATCTTATTTTCCCGAATGGTTTTATTGTAGTAGTTGTAATAAATTTGATAAAATCTCAAATTGGAAATATAATTGGTTAAATAATGTTGAAATTAATCATAGAGATAATTTTTTTCCTCCAAAATGTTATAAATGTTATTCAAAAAACCGCAATAGCAAAAGAAAATTCTTTGATTTAGAACAAGTACGGTTCATTTTAACGTCACCCGATGGCGAAATTGCTGATATACCTTGGGATAAATGGTCAATGTTAAAAAGACAAAAAAAAGACAATTCAAATAATGAAAATAAGGAAAATGATACTACTGAAGAAACAATTTCACTATCCAATATTGATGTGCCAAGTGATTTAGTATTAGAATATCGCACATCTGATAAGTTAGATGATTTAAGTGGTATAAATATTATTGCAAAAAATAAAGAGGGTGAAACATTGAATTTCACAACATTATCAGGTTTATTCAATTTAAGAATTAAAAATCAGGAATTAATTTCAAATGTTAAAGTAAAAGATATTCTTTTTAAACCTGTTATTCGTTCTAGTAATAGTGTCTATTATCCTAACATTTTGTCTAGTATTTACATTCCTGCAAAAGACCAATTAAATAAAACTTTAATTGATTATATAAAAGAATCAAATAATGATGGTGATGAACCTTCGCGAATCGCAAAAGATTTAAAAAGAAATAAGGATGTTTCTATTTCAGTTGAAACTATTCAAAGGTTAATTGATAACGATTTTATAGAGAGAGATGCTGAAATAACGAAAAGTGAAAATGAATATCGTTTTGATGAGTTTAAATATATAACTGAAAAAGGTAATGATGAAATAAAAGACTTATTGATATTTGATAAAGTGGATTCTAATTATTTTCAAAATGAATTAATAAAATCTATTTTTAGAATGGATAAAATAAAATTCACATCAGTTCAAACATCTTATACGAGACAAGAACCTATTTCAATTGATGCAGCATTGAAAGAAGAAGATATTGAAAATGAGAATGTTGATGCTATAAGAAAAAAATACACCTCTAATAAAGGGTTAATAACAAAATATTTACCAGCAATTGAAAGTTTTGGTGAAGGAATATTTTTTGAATTTGATAATAAGAACTTAGATAAATGGATAAGCTCAAATGAATTAATCAACCGAAGAGTTGAACCAATTTTGAGCAACTATCTTAATTTTGATTCAGCATTTAATAAAGACATTGAGGTTAATCCTAAGCTAATACTGATTCATACTTTTTCACATTTAATTATCAAAGAATTAGAATATTTATGTGGTTATCCATCAACTTCAATTCAAGAACGTATCTATGTTAGTGAAAACCCGAATATGAATGGAGTATTAATATACACAATAGCAGGTTCAGAGGGTAGTTATGGTGGTTTAACTTCATTATGTGATGATAATAAAATTGGTAAACTAATTCAATCTGCTATTATTAGGGCAAAAGATTGTGCAACAGATCCAATTTGTTATCATACAACTGGCCAAGGAGTTGGAAACCTAAACCTATCAGCGTGTTTTAGTTGTTCATTATTACCAGAAACTTCCTGTGAATTATTTAATAGCTTCTTAGATAGAAAATTATTGATTGATGAAAAGTTTGGTTATTTTAAACAAATTAATGATCTATAAAAAAGTATAAAGAAAATTCACACAAATTCAGATTTTCTCCCTTTTACGTTAGTTTGCTTTTTTATATCTTTACACACTATCATAAAATACATTCTTTTTAAAGAAAAATTTAATAAATAAAAAGTAGTTTAAAACTAGTAATGAATCAAGTTAAATGACTGACAATAGAAACCAAAACCCAGAACAAATTGCTCGAGATAAAATTGACAAAATGCTTGTTTTGGCAGGATGGATTGTTCAGTCTAAAGACAAAGTAAATTTATCTGCTGGGATTGGAATAGCACTTCGAGAAACCAATACCGAATCAGGATCTGCAGATTATATTCTTTTTGTTAATTCTAAAGCAGTAGGTGTTATTGAAGCAAAAGCAGAAGACCTAGGTTATAAATTATTGCAAGTTGAGGAGCAATCAGCAAGATACTCTACTGATGCCATAAAAATCGGTAAATATACTTTGGATAATGTAAAGCCTTTTGTATATGAAAGTACTGGAACAATAACTAGGTTTACAGATTACAGAGATCCTAAACCTAGAGGAAGAAATGTATTTTGGTTTCATAAACCTGAAACAATTGCCGAATGGATTAAAAAAGGAAAATCACTTAGAGAAAGACTTTTATCATTACCTGCTTTAGATCCAACCGGGCTTCGCCCTGCGCAAATCAAAGCAGTTGAAAATTTAGAACATTCTTTTAAGAAAAACCGCCCTAAAGCCTTAATCCAAATGGCTACGGGTGCAGGTAAGACATTTACAGCAGCCACTTTTGTTTACAGATTATTAAAACATGTTGATGCAAAACGAATCTTATTTGTAGTAGATACCAAAAACTTAGGAGAACAAGCGGAACAAGAATTCATGACTTTTCAGCCAAATGATGATAATCGTAAATTCACGGAACTCTATAATGTTCAACGTTTAAATTCAAGCTACATCGCTTCTGATAGTCAAGTGTGTATATCTACAATTCAACGTTTGTATTCTATTTTAAAAGGAGAAGAACTAGACGAAAGTGCAGAAATGGAAAATCCAGAAGAAAATTCATGGATGCAACAGCAAATAAATAAAAAAGCAGCACTTCCAGTTGATTATACTCCAAAAGTTCCAATTGAGCAATTTGACTTTATTGTTATTGACGAATGCCATCGTTCCATTTATAATTTGTGGAAACAAGTATTAGACTATTTTGATGCCTCCTTGATTGGATTAACAGCTACGCCAGATAAACGCACATTTGGGTTTTTTAACGAAAATGTGGTAAGCCAATACACCTACGAAGAATCAGTAACAGATGGTGTAAACGTGCCTTACGAAGTGTATACTATTGAAACTGAGATTTCGCAAAATGGCGAAACCATTAAAGCAGGTTGGTTTATTGATAGAAGAGATAAATTAACTCGCGCAAAACGTTGGCAACAAGAAGACGAAGATACAGAATACAAACGAAATGATTTGGATAAAAAAGTGGTCAATCCTAGTCAAATTAGAAACATTATTAGAGAATATAAAAAAGCTTTAAAAACAGAAATTTTTCCAAATCGTGTAGATAAAAATGGTGATTATGAAGTGCCTAAAACGTTAGTTTTCGCTAAAACAGACAGCCATGCCGATGATATTATAAAAATCATTCGAGAGGAATTTGATGAAGGAAACGACTTCTGTAAAAAAGTGACTTACAAAGCAGAGGAAGATTCTAAATCGGTCTTGAACCGTTTTCGAAATTCCTATTATCCTCGTATTGCTGTAACTGTTGATATGATTGCTACTGGTACAGATGTTAAACCTTTAGAAGTGTTACTTTTTATGCGTGATGTGAAAAGTGTCAATTACTTTGAGCAAATGAAAGGAAGAGGTACTAGAACTATATCTAATGATTCCCTTCAGAAAGTTTCTCGTACAGCCAAAAGCAAAACGCACTTTGTGATAGTAGATGCCATTGGCGCTACCAAATCTAAAAAGACCGACAGCCGTCCTTTAGAAAGACAACCTACAGTGCCTATGAAAGATTTGTTAGGAGCTGTAACAATGGGTATAGCAGACGAAGATTTGTTTTTATCATTGGCAAACCGTTTAATCCGATTGGAAAAACAAATCACAGAAAAGGAAAAAGAAAAATTATTAGAATACTCTGGAGGTAAAAACTTAAAACAAATTACCAAAGAGTTAATTTTAGCTTACGACCAAGATGAAATCGACAGCTTGGCAAAAGTTGAAATAGACAAAATCCCAAGGCAAGACCTAACACCTGCGCTAGTTGAAGAAGCTAAAAAAACAGCCCAAGAACAATTAATCGCAGCTGCTACTAAAACTTTTAATGGTGAACTAAATAACTATTTAGACAATGTCCGTCGTGAACACGAGCAAATTATCGACAGTGTAAATATTGACACCATTACCAAATCAGAATGGGATACTACCTCAATAGATAAAGCAACAGAAATTGTAAAAGATTTTAGCGAATATTTAGAGCAACACAAAGACGAAATTAAAGCATTGAGTATTTTCTATAATCAACCCTATAATCGAAGAGAAATTACTTTTAAAATGATCCAGGATGTGTTTAGTAAATTGGCTTTAGAAAAACCAGTACTGGCTCCAGATTATGTTTGGAGTGCTTATGCAGCTTTAGAAAATGTAAAAAGCGACCAACCTAAAGACGAACTAACTGCCTTAGTTTCATTAATCCGCAGAGCTTGTGGTATAGATAAAGAACTGAAAGGTTTTGACAAAACCATTGACGAAAACTTTAAAAACTGGATATTTAAACAAAATGCCGGTAAACACAACCGTTTTACCAATGAGCAAATGGATTGGCTACGAATGATTAAAGACCACGTAGTGAGCAGTTACCATATAGAACTAGACGATTTAGATTACACACCATTTGACAGCCAAGGAGGTAGAGGAAAAATGCACCAATTATTTGGAGACCAAATGAAGGATATTATTAACGAACTTAATGAAGTATTAGCAGCATAATGAGAGAAGATTGGACAGAATGTTGCTTCGAAGATATATTAGATTACGAACAACCTACAAAATATATAGTAAATAGCACTAACTATAACGATGCTTATGAAATGCCTGTACTAACAGCAGGAAAATCATTTATAAAAGGATATACCAATGAAACAGAAGGTATATTCGCAAATTTACCGACTATCATTTTTGATGATTTTACCACAGCATCACAGTATGTTGATTTTAAATTCAAAGTAAAGTCATCAGCAATGAAAATCTTGGTGCCTACAAGTAAATTGGTAAATATGAGATTTGCTTTTTATTGTATGCAAGTCAATCAAATAAGGAATGACACTCATAAAAGATATTGGATTTCAGTATATGCAAAAAAGAAGTTTTTATTGCCTTCTTTAGTGGAACAAAAAGCAATTATTTCTAAAATAGAAGAACTCTTTAGCGATTTAGAGAAAGGTATTGATGACCTCAAAAAAGCAAAAGACCAATTGGTAATTTATAGACAAGCCGTTTTGAAAAAAGCGTTTGAGGGTGAATTAACCAAAGAGTGGAGAGAGAAAAAAATTAATTTACCTTCTGCTGATGAGTTAATAGAGCAAATCAAAGTTGAACGTGAAAAACACTACAAACAACAAATTGAAGATTGGAAAAAAGTAGTTAAAGTATGGGAGCAAAACGGTGAGAAAGGTCTAAAACCTATTAAACCAAAAAGTTTGAAATTAGTAAATTCTTTAAAAGAAGATGATATAAAAAAACTAATACCTATTCCTAAGGTATGGAAATATCACTATTTAGCTTATGCTGGGGATCTTGGTAGAGGAAAATCAAAGCATCGTCCAAGGAATGATAAAAGACTTTTTGGAGGTCCCTATCCTTTCTTTCAAACATCTGAGGTAAAAGCCCAAGAAATTATTAGCTCATACACTCAAACTTATAGTGAATTTGGTTTAAAGCAAAGTAAACTTTGGCCTGCGGGCACTCTTTGTATTACTATTGCGGCTAATATAGCTGAAACTGGTTTTTTAGGAATTGATGCCTGTTTTCCTGATAGTATAGTGGGCTATACTCCTTATGAAAGTATTATTGATATAAAATATATTGATTACTTTTTTCAATCTGCGAAAAGAAGAATTAGTGCATACGCTCCAGCTACAGCGCAAAAAAATATTAATTTGACAACACTTGAAAATTTGTTAATTCCTTACTGTTCAAAAAATGAGCAAGGACAAGTTGTAAAAGAAATAGAATCTCGACTTTCAATTTGTGAAAAAGTTGAACAAAGCATTAATGAGAGTTTAGAAAAAGCAAAAGCGTTAAGACAAAGTATTCTCAAAAAAGCTTTTGAGGGCAAATTACTTTCTGCTGCAGAAATAGCAAGATGCAAGCAAGAAAAAGATTATGAACCAGCTGCAGATTTATTGGCAAAAATTAAAGCAGAGAAGAAAAATAAAAAGTAAATTAAATTTAAATTATGGCAGCAGAACGTAACCATATTAAAGTATTTGTGGCTTCCACAGTATATAATTTTCAAAGTGATTTAGATCGTATTTATAACTTATTAGATGGTTATGGATATGATGTATTAATGTCACACAAAGGAACAATACCATTAGATAGCAGTAAGTCTAATGCCCAAGTTTGTACAGATGGCGTTGAAGACTGTGATGTTTTCCTCGGTTTTATCAGACCAGATTATGGTTCAGGTGTTCTAGAAAGAGGCGGAATGTCTATTACACATATGGAATTCATAACAGCTAGGAACAGAAATATTCCTCGTTTTGTGTTAGCCGATTATAGAGTAACTTTTACTAGAAGCTTATTTAAAGACAGTTATATTATTGAAGATAGTACTGCCAAACAAATTAACTTTGACACTATTTCTTTTGATAATTGTAAGGTTATGGACACAAGATGTGTTTGTATGTATAACGAAGCAGTGCAAGACAGTGTAAAACCAGCTTCTAGAAGAACAGGAAATTGGGTTCAAGAATATTATGATTTTGATGCTTTAAAAATGCATCTTGAAAGTCAATTCAAATATCCAGCAAGAATTCAAAAATTAATTGATAATTCAAATTTGGAATAAAATGGAAAAACAAACTTTTATACAAGAATTATTAAAAAAGAAGAGTGAGTTAAACTTAATCTTTCTTACAAATTTTGATTCAGAAACAATTCTTCAAAATATTTGTGGTTTTCTCAACACAGATGGTGGTTGGATATTAGTGGGGCATAACAGCACAGAATCAATCTATCTAGATTTAAATGATGGTTTAGTTGAAAATCTTAAGCAAGAAGTAAATTCACAAATTGCTCCACAACCGTTAGTTTATATTGCTAAAGATTCGGATGGAACCAATGATGTGCTTTTAATAAATGTTTTAAAGGGTTCTAGACAGCCCTATACATTGAATAATAAATACTATGTTTTTAGAGGAGACGCTACAATTATTGCAAATCAAGATGAAATAAGTTTATTATTACGTTCTTCTAATGAATACAATTCTACTTGGGAAAAAACAACTGCGATTGATTGTTCAATGAATGATTTAGATAATAATGAAATAAACAACACCATTGTAGAAGCTAAAAAAATGACCAAGGGTCAGGTTTTACCTAATTCAGTGGAAGAATTTCTAAATTATTTTAAATTATCAGATTATGGTAATATTAAAAATGGCGCTGTTGTTTTATTTGGAAAAGAACCTGCTAAGTTTTTGTCTCAATGTAGAATTAGAATTTCTGTTTTACCCGAAGGAAAAACGGGAAGTAGAATTGAGGATACTGAAATAATAGAAAATAATCTTTTTCAAGCTTTTAATAGGGTACAAGACTATTTCTCAAGATACAATCCATTAATTGGTTTGTTTACTGAAAAAGATTGGGATCGTAAAAGCCAATTAAAATTTCCAAACGACGCCTTAGATGAAGCTATTGTAAATGCAATGATTCATAGAGATTATGGTGATATTTCAGGAGAAATAACAATTAATATTTATAAGGATAAAATTGAGATTATAAATTCAGGAGAAATTCCTGATGGCATTATTACAGGCAAATCAAAAATAAAACCACATCATGCTGTTTTAAGAAATCCAACAATTGCACATATGTTTTATTTACGTGGTAAAATGGAAAAGCTAGGCAGAGGTTTAACGCTTATTAGCGATAGATTTGTAGAATATGGATACCGTAAACCAGAGTGGACTCTTCAAAGTGGTTATACTACGTTGACTTTGTTTAGTAAAGCTGCAGAAATTCAATTAAATGACAGAATGAAGGAGTTCATAAATCAATATGAGGAATCAATTTTCACTAGACAGGATTATGAAGATTATTTTAAAGGTACTATTGCAGAAAAAACAGCTCGTAACGATCTTTCAAAACTGATTGAAATGGGTATTTTATCTAAAACAGGTCAGGGAGCAGTTACAAAGTATGAAAGAACCGAAAAGAAGTTACCGGAAATTACCGGATAAGGTCTATTGTGATATAGGTAGAGGTCTATTTTTTTACCGGACGTTACCGGAAAGCATTTGGAAAACGGCATTTTACGGTAATTTCAATTAAAATTAATTACCAGACATTGCCGGACAAAAAAAGACATTCTTTTAAATGATTACCGGAAGTTACCGGATAACATAAATAAAAAAGAAAGTTCGTGATGCTGTAAATGATGCTGTAAATGATGCTGCAAGTGATGCTGTAATTAACAGACTAATAAACGAAGTGCTACTGTTAATAGTAGAAGATGGTAAAAACTTAAAAGACTTTATGCTTGCTTTTGATGTAGCTAGAGCAACTATGCAAAAAGATATAGCATTATTAAAAGCACATCAATTTGTTGTTTTCGGTGGAGAAGCAAAATCAGGTGTTTATAGATTAGCAGAAGAATTTAAATTAAAATTAGAAATATAATAAATAAAATGACAGACTCAAGTATAATATCAAAAATTTGGAACCTTGCTAGTGTATTACGTGATGATGGGGTTGGTTATGGAGATTATCTAGAACAAATTACCTATTTGCTGTTTCTTAAAATGGCAGATGAACTCAACAAACCTCCTTATGGTAAAGGATTAGATTTTCCAAAACTAAAAGATGTAGAAGGAAATGAAATTCCTGATGCTGAAACTTGCGACTGGGAAACACTTTCTAGCAAAAGAGGTGCAGAATTAGAATCGTTCTATAGTCAATTACTTAGAAGTCTTTCTACTGAAAAAGGAATGTTAGGTCAAATTTTTACTAAAAGCCAAAATAAAATTCAAGATCCATCAAAGCTCTTAAAGGTTATTGATTTAATCAATAAAGAAAACTGGAACTTAATGGGAACTGATATCAAAGGTAAAATTTACGAAGGCTTATTAGAAAAGAATGCCATTGACAGTAGCGGTAGTTCAGGCGCAGGTCAGTATTTTACTCCAAGAGCATTAATCAAAGCTATTGTTGCCTGTATTCAACCAAAACCTATGAAATCTATTGCAGATCCAGCATGTGGCACTGGAGGTTTCTTTCTCGCGGCTTATGATTGGATAGTATCAAACAACAAACTAGACCGTGATGAAAAAGCATTTCTTAAAAACGATACTTTTTATGGAAATGAAATTGTAGCCAATACGAGAAGAATGTGTTTAATGAACATGTACTTACATAATATTGGTGAGATAGATGGCAATACTCCAATAAAATCAACCGATGCTTTAATTTCAGATGATGGATTAAGAGTAGATTATGTTTTGGCAAATCCTCCATTTGGAAAGAAAAGTAGCATGACTATTACCAATGAAGAAGGAGATGCGGAAAAGCAAGACATGAGTTACAACCGTCAAGACTTTTGGGAAACAACTTCGAATAAGCAGTTGAACTTTTTGCAACACATCAAAACGATGTTGAAAATTAATGGTGAAGCAGCAGTTGTTTTACCGGATAATGTTCTATTTGAAGGTGGTGCAGGTGAAGAAGTACGTAAACAACTATTAAAAACAACAGAACTACATACTATTTTGAGATTACCTACCGGTATTTTTTACGCACCAGGAGTAAAAGCAAATGTGTTGTTTTTTGACAATAAGCCAGCAAGTAAAGAAGCATGGACAAAAGATATTTGGTTTTATGATTACAGAACCAATATTCACCATACGCCAAAGAAACGAACCATGACAATGCAACATTTGGAAGAGTTTATCAAACTTTACAATCCAGAAAACCGAAATAAAAGAACCGAAACATGGTCTGAAGATAATGAAGAAGGTAGATGGAGAAAATACAAGTATGATGAAATTATAACTAAAGACAAAACTAGCCTAGATATCTTTTGGATAAAAGACAAGAGTTTAACAAACCTAGACAACTTACCTGACCCTGACATATTAGCTAATGAGATTATTGAAAATATTGAAGCTGGTTTAAATAGTTTTAGAGAAATCATGGAAACTATAAATGGTAATGAAGAGTAGAAATTTTGTTTTAAATAATCTAGAAAAGACTTTTTTAAAAAATAAAGGTTTTATCATTTAATGTAAAAAAATAAAGAAAAATAATAATTGATATAATTTAAGTAAATATGGAAAACATTGTAAATGATTTTATTAATATGCTAATAAGAGGGAGTAATTCTGATTTTAGAAGTGAAATGATTGATAGAAATAACAGACCTCAAATGGAATCAATAACCTTTGACGAATTATTTGATAATTTTAGTGGTGGTATCGACATGAATTTTTTTCCAAGCGAAAACAAGGGAGGGTGCTATGAAGTAGCCATGTTCGTAAGTTTTCATAAACCTGCTTTTGGTTTAAAATTCAAGAAAGACCAAATGATTTCTTTAGATGACGTACTTAAAAAATTAGTACAACAAGTAGTAGGAACTTGTTACCCTAAAAACAAAAAAATAATCTTGCTTACTGATAAAGTGGATACTGAAATTTTCGAACCTTGGCTTGGCAATCTTAAAGCTATAGCAAGAATGGGCATGGAAATTCAAATTTTCTATTTAAACAGTAATGGTATTCCAAAATCAGCAAATGAAATTGTTGGACTTTGATTAGTTTAAATTAAAAATTACGATAATGTATAAAGATCATGCCGAAGAATATTTTAAACTAGGATTAAAACCAACATGTATTTCATATATAAAAACTAAATACAATATTAATGAAACTAATCCTGAAAAATCCCCTTGTCATTCATGGCGCAGGTGGCAAATAAGAACGCCTGAATTAACTGAAATCCAAAATCTGCCCTGGGGTGTTTCAAATGGTATTGGGACTGTTTTAGGCTATACAAATAGATGTATTGATATAGATAATTGCAATGACATTTCGGTTTTACATGAATTTTTAAAAGAATTAAGATTACCTGAAGATTATGAATGGGCAGTTAAAACACCAAATGGCTTTCATATTCATATTATTTCAGCACCATTGCCTTTTGTAACTGATAAAGAATTACAAGAGGGTGTTTTAGCTTTATTACCGAATGATTCTTCTAAAAATAAATTTAAAAGAATTGAAATGAGATGGGCACACCATGCAGTACTTCCTCCTACCGTTATAAACGGTATTCCCTATGAATTTGTTTTTCTTCGCGAAGATGCAATACCTTCCAATGAACCGCAAGGACTAAATGCTAATACTTTGTTTTGCTTTTTAGTCAAATACTGCGGTTATAATAATGAAAATTTAGTTATTAATAATATTAACTTTAAGTTAACTGAACTTTCAGGAGGTAGTAAATCTATCTCAGCTCACAAAGTATCAAACTTCAGTTTAGATTATGCAAATAATATAGATAATAGCGAATTTATTGGTTATTTTGATTCAAATGGTTATCACCATACACCTATTTTTATTGATATTGAAACAACAGGCCTTATACAAGATCAAACAGACTATGATAAATATCCTAGAATAATTCAAATAGCAGCCTCTTTGGATTGGCGGGACAGAAAAATTATTATTAATAATTATATAAAACCGAATGGATTTTCAGTGCCTATAGAAATCGAGCAATTAACGGGTATTACTAATTCATTTTTAATAGAATTTGGTATACCAATACATGAAGCTTTATTATCTTTTAGTGAAGTTGAAATGTCAAACCCTATAATATGTTATAATGCTGATTTTGATATTTCTATATTAGATAGTGAATTCATAAGATTAAAAAATAACTTTTCATATATTAGAAATACATTACGAGATGGTTCACAAATTTTTTGCTTAATGAAAAAAATTAATTCGGTATTTGGAGGTAAATACCTAAAATTAACAGATGCTTATGAATTGCTTTTTAAAGATAATATACCTGTAAAAGCCCATAATGCAGTAAATGATTTGGAAATACTAATGGACTGTTTTAATATAATGAGGCTTTACGGATATATAAAATGGGAAAATAAAGGAAGGACATTGGTTTAATATAAAAACGACAATATAGATGTATTAAATTGATTAATAAATTCGATTATATATATAACAAATGAATGCTCAAATTGAATAAATACAATACACTATCTCTGGAAGAACAAGAAAATCAAATACCTTTTGATGATAACTACGAAAATACTTCATCTTTAAAATACCACTTAGAAAAAAGAGGTATTATCTAATCATTATCTCATTCATCTGCACAAAATCCTCGTTTAGTCCAAGTTTTCCTAAACTCACATCTTTGTTTGTTTCATTTCGCTAATTTCTTAAAAAATAGTGGAGATTATTTTTTTAGAAAAAAGATTATTTAAAAATTTTAAAAAGTAAAATAAACTCTTCTCCTTATAATATATTAAAAAAATTGGCTGAATAATTTTTAGTAGATTATCCGAAATCATTAGCGCTTCTCCATGAACCATCAGTCTCATCATCCCATCTTCTCATTTCTTCTTCTCCTGCACTGATTTCAGCACTATTTTCTGGATAATAAATTGTTTTTTTAAAATCATCACTTTCATAATATTCAGCCATTAATTCGCCTTGCATTTCATCATAAATAGCTTCAACCTTATCTATTAATTCTCGATTAAACATTTCATTAGGAAATTGATTTTTTATGAAATTAAGGTCAAATTTTTCACATAATTCATCAAAATAAAAGGAAACATTATTATAATCATTTTGCATTTTTAGAGCTAAAATTTCAGTTAAACTTTCAGCTGGTTCTAAAATATTTATTTTATCACCATCAACTTCGTTAATTCTTCTAAATGCAATGATTTCATCATTATTAGTAAAATTTTCAAATTCCCAACTAGACCATTTTTCGCTGTTATTAACAAATAATATTTTATATATTGGCATAATTATAAATTTATATTAATTAGTTTAGTTAAATCTATTTTTAGTAAAAGTAAAAATTTATTTTTCTTAAATAATATCTTTAGCGAATTATATTGCTCTTAACAAAAAAAAATATTTTATTCTATAAATAATTCTAGGTGTAAAATTAATTTTCAAATGCCACTCCTTTGCCAACGCTCCTAAAAAAATTACTGGCACAGTTTTTATAAAAAACACGTACGCTTCGCAACTTGCGCCAGTAATTTTTTTCCCCAAGCTTCTTTACATAATGTGGCATTATGGTTCTGCGAAGCCATAATAACATTATGTAAAAAAGCCCCTCGGCCAACGCGCTTGGCAGTGGCTCCAGGGCAACTTTTTGAGCAGCTTCCATCGCACCAGCCGGCTACTCAAAAAACCACCCTTCGCCACTGCCTTCAACAACGTTCAGTATTTCATAGGAAACTTTACGGTTACCAGTTATTTCAAGAACTTTTCCGTTAACTGTTTTTAGCAACTTTATCCATAAATCGGATTTATAGTTTCATTGCTTCTGCGCGTGCCTTAACCTTTCCAATTGCCATATTTCAATACATTCAACTTTCGATTCTAAACACGTATCAGGCACCCACAAAACCAAAATTCCCAGCAAGAGTATCTTTTTTTATTTGCTACAACTACAGTAGTAATTGCTTTCACCTTAGCGGATGCCCTTAAATTTCCAATACCAATCTATCGTAAAATGGAACCCTAAATTTCAGAACAACACTCAGGGCATCCGCTAAACCTAAAAGCAATCAGAAATCCCCAATAAGCAAATAAAAAAAAGATACCCTTGCCCGCGCTTCTGCCCCGTCGCACTCGGCAAGTGTTTGCATTGTTTTTTGAAGATGCCATTCCTTTTCAGAACAACTATTTTAGTAATTCATAATTCGCAATTCATAATTAACTTTAGGCATCCTCAAAAAAACAAGCAGTAGGAAAGAGTGTGAAATTTCGTTACGGGTTGAAAAACAGTGTTATTTAGTAGTTGGTTTTTTCATCCCTCCACAAAAATTCACACCCTTTCCCAAGACGTTTATCTTTCAATTCAACACCCAAAAACACAATCCCACTCCGATTCCGTTCTAATGCTTTTATCACGTTTACAATTTCGGAAACAAAACAAAAAAATAAAAAAAAAGGAAGCAAAGATAAGTTCCAGGTTTACAATAAAGCAAGTTCAAGCCCTTCGGGTTTCAGATAAAATCTCCACCCTATCGGGTAGTATTTTATCTGAAAAACTTGCTTTATTGAAACCTTCCACTTGAACAAATGGCTTTCTTTTTTTCTTTTTTTTCTTTTGAAATGTTTTATGAGTCGAGCATCGCGAGGCACTCCAGTAATTCAACAGAAAATCTGCGAAAAATTGAAAAATAGTATCAATTTTTAAAGCCAAATGTTATGCTGAAATTTTCTATTAAAACCCACCGAAAAGACGCTATTTATTCTAAACCTCATTTATTCCTACTTAACAAAGGGATGAACAGCGGAAAACCACAAAAAGAGCCATTTACAAACAGTTTCGTTATCCTATTTGAAAACGAATCTGATTTTGATACCATCAATTTAACTGCTTATGCACTTTGGAAAACAAAATTTTGGCATCAATTCCTTAAAGGTTCAGTAATCCCATTTTTGAGCTTACAAGACATTAGAAAGGAATTTTCAATGAAAGTTAATCAAGAGATAAAAGACCACGAAGAACACGTTAAAAGCGTTCAAGCATTAAAGCTTTTGGAACAAAGCGAAAAACGTTTCCATGAAAATCTAAATCTTATAAACGATATGCGGAGAGTTATTTTATATCGCTATTGTAAATAATATATAAAATTCATAACTAGGACGATGAAAAAGTTTATTTAAACTTATATTATCTATAATAAATTTCTATTTTTACCGCATTAATAATTGACTTATGACAATTTTAATATCTTTAAAACTGGAGTTTATGTCAATTTTTTTTATCATATAAAAATTATATGATTTATTATTTGAAACATAGGAAATTTAAGTGGCACAATAAACAAATAAATAAAATGAAAAAAAGCATTCTGTTGATAATATTTTTTATAACATCATTCTTTGGATATTCACAAACTACAATTCTTATGGAGAAAGAAAATGGAGTTTATAAAGTCCCTTGTAAAGTAAATGGGTTACCATTAAAATTTATTTTCGATACTGGAGCTTCTGATGTATCAATATCATTAACTGAGGCAATGTTTATGCTCAAAAATGGATATTTAAAAAAAGAAGATCTAGGTGAAAGTGTTTACTTTAGTATAGCAAATGGTGATGTTGAAAAGGGAACAAAATTGAATATAAAAGAAATTGAATTCGGTGGTTTAAAATTGTACAATATTAGTGCTTCAATTGCTCATCAAACTTCTGCTCCACTACTTCTAGGGCAATCTGTTATTGAAAAATTAGGTAAAATTCAATTAGATGGTAATCGATTAACTATAATGAATGGTTCAGCTAAAAGTTATAACTATAATGACAAAAATATAAGTAATAGTGGTAGTAATACCAGTAAATCAGCAGGCGAATTTGATTTTTCTTCATTGCCTACATACGCGGGATATATAGATACTAGTGACACAATTCCTATTTATAATATACCCGATATGGTAAATGGAAATTCTTTAGAAAATATCGTCGGATATAAAATTCTTATAATAAAAAAAGTAAATGACAAATATTATCAAGTTAAGTCGGGAAATATTACTGGCTACGTATTTGTTCCCTTCATAATGCGTTCCGGAACAATAAAATATTTAAAAAAAGAACCTGTAAATAAAAAAAAATCTAACGTGCGTAAAGGGGATTAATTTTCTACATACAATGTCTTGTCCTGAAATAGCGATACACAAAAAGTATCCTTATGGAAAAACATGAAGAAAGTCGCTATGTAAAGCGTACACAAAAAGACTATACTATGTCTTTTAAATTGCAAGTTGTTCAAGAAAT